>DASYRG010000001.1:0-13948 GCA_036004665.1 bacterium
CAACGACCTGCGGCGCGTCCTTTTCGAGAAGACTCCCGGCGACCGTGTCGGCGTCGAGGTCGTGCGGGGATCGGGCCGGAAGACCTTCACGGTGACCCTGACCGAACTGCGGCAGTAGCTGCCCCGCGTGGGCGCCCGTTCACCAGATCTCCCGATCGGCCGGCTGCTGATGGCCGACGTCCCGGGGACGTCGGTGACACCGTACCTCCGCGACCTCATCGCCTCGCACTCCCTTGGTGGGGTCACGCTGTTTGCCAAGAACGTCGAGACCGCTGCTCAGGTGGCTGCCCTTTCCCGCGGGCTGCAGGCGGTGGCGGCGGAGGCGGGGGTGCCTCCCCTGCTCATCGCCATCGATCAGGAAGGAGGCTCGGTGGAACGGCTGCCCCTGGGGCTGCCGGGGGCGATGGCGCTGGGTGCCACGCGCTCGCTAGCGTACGCGGAACGGGCCGGGACGCTCACCGGGCGGGCGCTGCAAGCGGCGGGCGTGAACGTCAACTTCGCGCCCGTCCTCGACGTGAACACCAACCCCGCCAATCCAGTAATCGGGGTGCGTTCCTTTGGCGACGATCCCGCGCTCGTGGCGGCGCTGGGCGCCGCCTACGTGCGCGGGCTGCAGACCGAGGGTGTAATGGCCACGGCCAAGCACTTCCCCGGCCATGGAGACACCGCGGTGGATTCGCACCTCGACCTCCCCATCGTGCCGCACGCGCGGGAGCGGCTCGAGGCGGTGGAGTTCCGGCCGTTTCGGGAGGTGAGCGGTGAGGTCGCCGCGCTGATGACCGCTCACGTGGCCGTCGCGCCGATGGGGATGACCCCGGCCACGCTCTCCCCCGCGCTGCTGGAGGGGATCGTGCGCCGGGAGTGGGGCTTCGAGGGAATCATCTTCACCGATTCGCTGGCGATGGCGGCGGTCGCCGAACACCTCGGGTCCGCGCGGGCTGGGGTGCTGGCGCTGCTGGCCGGCGCCGACGTCCTTCTCGCCCTCGGAGGCGAGGAGGTGCTCGCAGAGGTCTTCGGCGCGGTGCGACAGGCCGTTGCCGACGGGATCCTGTCGGCCGCAAGGCTGGAGCGCTCGTTCCACCGGCTCGAACGGTTCAGGGAGCGGATGGCTCGTGCGGCGGCCGGGCAGCGCGCCGGCGGGGAGGCCGGCGAAGGGGAGGCGCGACAGTTCGGCGCCGAGGTCGCCGCCGCGGCGGTGACCCTGGTGCGGAACGAAAACGGTTTGGTCCCGCTGAAGGACAGTCCCGTCCGCGTCGTCACGCTTGCCCCAGCCGGCGAGACGGGTCCAACGCTGGGACGCATGCTGTCGGGTCGGCGGCCGGACGTTGACGAGATCCGCCTCGACCCGCGAGAGGGTGCGTTTCAGGGTAATTCCGGGATCCCCACCGTTGTCGTCACCCACAGCCGCGGGACCCCGGACCCCCGCCAGGTCGACCTTGTCCGCGCCGCGCACCGGCTCGTCGGAGACCGCCTCATCGTCGTGGCCACGGGTACTCCGTACGACCTGGCGGCCTTCCCCGAGGTGTCGTGCTACGTGGCGACCTACGGGCGGGAGCCGGTAATGCTGGAGGCGGCGGCGCGGCTGCTGGCCGGGGAAATCTCTCCGCACGGCCTGCTGCCTGTCGCCATCCCCACGTGCCATCCGGCCGGGTGGGGGGTCGTGTGGTAGACTGCCGACATGTTTAAGGAGGCGCTGCGCCGGTATTTGGAGGAAGCGGCGCGGCGCACGGTGGCCCGGGGGGTTCTGCCCGACGTACCGATCCCCCCGGTGGAGGTCGAAGTGCCGCGGGGGAGGCGCATCGCCGACTACGCCTCCGGCCTGGCTCTCGCCCTGGCCAAACCCGTCGGCCGCCCACCCCGGGAGGTGGCCCAGCTCCTCGTCGACGGGCTGGAGATTCCTTCAGCGCACGTCACGCGTGTCGAGGTGGCCGGCCCGGGCTTCATCAACTTCTTCCTGGCGCCCTCCTGGCTGCACATGCTCGTGCGCCGTATTCAGGAGGCAGGCGAGCGCTACGGTGATGCCGAGGCGGGCCGGGGGAAGCGGGTGAACGTGGAGTTCGTCAGCGCGAATCCCGTCGGGCCGCTGCATATCGGCAGCGGGCGCAACGGCGTGATCGGCGATGTCGTCAGCAGCCTGCTGTCCGCGCTCGGGTATGAAGTCACCCGGGAGTACTACATCAACGACGCGGGGACGCAGGTGCACAACCTGGCGCTGACCGTCCAGCACCACTACCTCGCGCACTTTGGGCATGAGACGCCCTTCCCAGAGGATGGCTACCGGGGGGAGTACGCCAGGGATCTCGCCGCTCAGATCGCCGACCGCGACGGAGCGCGGTGGGTGGACCAATCCGAAGCGGGGCGGCTGCGGGCGCTCCGCGAGCACGCCCTGGCGGTGGTGCTGGAGGAGACGCGGCGCACCTTAGAGGAGTTCGGGATCCGGTTCGACGTCTGGTTCAGCGAGCAGTCGCTCTACGACTCAGGCGCGGTGGAGCGGGCACTGGCCGCGCTGCGGGAGAAGGGATTGCTCTACGATCAGGAGGGAGCGGTCTGGTTTCGCGCGACGGCGTTTGGGGACGACAAGGATCGCGTCATCATTCGCCGGACCGGCTGGCCGATGTACTATGCTGCCGACATCCCCTACCACCTGGACAAACTGGAACGAGGGTTCGACCACCTGATCGACGTCTGGGGGGTAGATCACGTCGGCGACGTGGCGCGGGTGAGAGGTGGCCTCGCCGCCCTGGGGGTCGATCTCTCCCGGCTGGAAATTCTCATCTACCAGCACGTCCGGCTGCGCAACGAAGGAGAGCTGCTGCGCATGTCGCGCCGCCGGGGGGAGTACGTGACGGTGCAGGACCTGCTGGACGCGGTCGGGAGGGATGCCGCCCGGTATTTTTTCTGCATGCACACGCCTTCGGTGCCGATGGACTTCGATTGGGAGCTGGCGCGGAAGCAGTCCCAGGACAACCCCGTCTACTACGTGCAATACGCGCACGCGCGGATCCGCAGTATCTTCCGGGAGGCGGCCGCCCATCCGGCGGCGGGCCCAGGCCCCGCCGACCTCTCGCCGTTGACCCACGAGGCGGAGGCCGTCCTGATCCACACCCTGGCCGATCTCCCCGACGTGATCGCGACGGCGGCAATGCGCCGCGAGCCGCAGCGGCTGTGCACGTACGCGCGGGAGGTGGCGGAGGCCTTTCACGCCTTCTACACGCAGTGCCGGGTGCTCACAGACGATCGCGCGCTCAGCCGCGCCCGCCTCACCCTCACGGACGCGGCCGGTCTGGTGCTGCGGCGCACGCTGGAACTCATCGGCGTCTCGGCGCCGGAGCGGATGTGAGGTGCCGTGGCGCGCGCGGGGGGAGGAGGACGATGAGGCGGCCTCGTTCCCCCTCGGCGATGCGACGCTCTTTCTCCATCGTCGAGGCGACCCATCGACTGCGTCCGCGAGCCCGGCGAACGAAGATCGCATCGCGTTCTTCGTCGACGACGTGGACGCCGAGTACGAACGGCTGCGCAACGGTGGCGTGGCTCCCCACACCCCTCCGCGGGACTTCTCCCTGGGGCCGCTCCGCCTATTACCGGGATCCCGACGGGCGGCAGGTGGAGCTCCACCGCTCCTCCCGAGCCCAGGAGCAGCGTGAGAAGGTGTACAGGAGCGTGGTGGAGGCGATCAACTCCGGAGATGCCGACGCCCTCAATCAATGGATCTCGCCGGACATCGTCGACCACAATCCCATCCCATACCAGGCTCCTGGTCTGGTCGTCCGTCTCCCGGAGGGAAAGATCATCGAATGATGGGAAGTCGCCGACCTGCTCGGCGCGAGGCAACAACTGGGCGCCTTGTGCCGCCCTCGGAGCATCCACAGTGCCGCCCTTGGAGGCTTGCCATCGCCTACTCCTGGAGTATAGTAAGAAGGTAGATAGTGTCGGAAGGCGAACCTGAAGGCAACCACACTCGGAACGGCCGTTCCGATTCCACAGTCCGCCCAGCAACGTCAATAGGTGTGAGGGACGCCGGCCGTTCGTGCAACCTCGAGGTCTCATTCACGTCGTCTGACGCAGCCCAATCATGATCGCTCAAAGGAGATCCGGTATGCGCATCCTGCTGGCCGTGCTGCTCGCGGTGGCGCTGACCGCGCCGGCGTCGGCCGAGATCTTTTCCGACATTTCCGGGCATCCCGCCCAGCGCGCCATCGAGCGGCTCGCCGCCAAGGGCGTCGTCGGCGGGGTGGGACCGGGGCGGTTCCAGCCCGGCGAGGTGGTCGACCGTCTGCAACTGGTGCAGTTCATGGTGCGCATGCTGGGGATCTCCGGCCAGGGGCTGAAGCTGCCGGCTTTCAAAGACCTGGGCAGCATTCCCGAGAGCGCGCGGACCGCGGTAGCGGCGTCGGTGGGAATCGGCACGATGTCCTCGACGACTGCCGAACTGAAGAAGGGACCGATCACCTACACCCTTACGACCGACAAGGCGGCCTACGGACCAAACGAGCAGATCACCCTCACCTTCATCGTCACCAATACCGGTAAAGAGGACGTGAAGTTCGAGCACGTCAATTCTCAGTGGTACGACTTCATCATCACCGCCGCCGACGGGGCAGAGGTCGCCCGCTGGTCGCTGGGGCGCTCCTTCATCCCGGACGATAAGCCGGTGACCCTAGCGGCGGGCAAGTCGTTCAACTTCAACACCAAGTGGAAGCAGCTCGATCAGAACGATCGGCCGGTCTCGACGGGACGATACGAGATTACCGCCGTGCACACCACAAAGACCAACCCCACCTCGGTGTCGGCCTTCTTTCAGAAGGGGCTGGTCGTGGGGTATCCCGACAACACCTTCCGCCCCAGCCAGCCGGTCAGCCGCGCCGAGCTGGCGGCGATGGCGGTGCGCGCGGGAGGCCTGGACACCGAGGCCTTTGCGCGGGCCAAGGCCACCCTCCCGGTGCCGGACAACGGGAACGTACTGGACTGGGCGCGCGGCAGTGTCGCGGTGGCCATCGAGCGGAAGATGATTCCCCTCATCGATGGCGCCTTTCGTCCGGCGCAGGGGGCCACGCGTGCCGACGCGGCGGTCGCCCTGGACGTGATCATGCTGCTGTTGAAGCGGTATGACTTCACCACCGGCACGCTCAAAGCGATCGGGCAGGGGCGCCCGGGGACGCTCACCGTTGAGGACGAGAAGAAAGCCAGCCGCACCTTCCGCGTGGCCGCGGCGCACGCGGTCTACCGCAACAACCGGCCGGCCACCCTGGTCGACCTGAAGGTGGGGGACAAGATCTCCATGCTTCGGGAGAGCGACGCGGGAGACATTGGCTACATCGAAGCAACGGGGCCCTGAGGGCCAGAAGGGGAGTGGGGCGATGAAATTCTTCCTCGATACCGCCAACCTTGATGAGCTGCGTCAGGCGGTGTCCTGGGGTCTCTGCGACGGAGCGACGACCAACCCCACACTGGTGGCCAAGGAGGGGCGGGAGCACAAGGCGCACATTCTGGAGATCGCCAAGATCGTCAAGGGCCCCATCAGCGTCGAGACCACCAGCAACGACGCCGACGAGATGATCCGCCAGGGCGAAGAGTTCGCCACGTGGGCGCCCAACGTGGCGGTGAAGGTGCCGATGACCCCGCCGGGGCTGGCCGCCTGCCGCCGGCTACGCGCCAAGGACATCCCGGTGAACGTCACCCTCGCCTTCTCCGCCAATCAGGCCCTGCTGGCCGCAAAGGCCGGCGCCACATACGTCAGCCCGTTCGTCGGCCGCCTCGACGACATCGGCCACGACGGGATGCAGGTGGTGCGCGACGCCGTGGTGATCATGCGCACCTACGGTTTTGACACGCAGGTCCTCGCCTCCAGCCTCCGCCATCCGCTGCACGTGCTGGAGGCGGCCCGGGCCGCTGCGCCGGTCTCGACGATGCCCTTCAAGGTGCTGGAGCAGCTCTTCAAGCACGCCCTCACCGACGTCGGCCAGGAGAAGTTCCTCGCCGATGCCGCCAAGTTGACCGCGCAGCTGGAAAAACAGAAGGCAAAGGTGTGATCATCGATGCTCGCCATCGCCGACCTGGAATCGAAAAGCCTCGCTGACCTGCAGGAGTTGGCGAAGGAACTCAACATCGCCAACCTGCGGCGCTACCGCAAGCAGGAGTTAATCATGCGCATCCTGCAGGCACAGACCGAACGGGAAGGGTTGATGTTCCGCTCGGGCATCCTCGAGATCATGGCCGAGGGCTACGGCTTTCTGCGCACCAGCGGCTACCTGCCGGGGTCGGAGGACATCTACGTCTCTCCTTCCCAGATCAAACGCTTCGCCCTGCGGGTCGGCGACGAGGTCCTCGGCCAGGTCCGGTCGCCCAAGGACAACGAGAAGTACTACGCTCTGCTGCGGGTAGAGGTGGTGAATGGCCTCGACCCCGAGCAGGCCCGCTCGCGGCCTGGGTTCGAGAGCCTTACCCCGGTCTTCCCACACGAGCGGGTCAAGCTCGAATTGCCCGAGTCCGACCTCACTGTCCGCGTCGTGGACCTCTTCGCGCCTATCGGCAAAGGGCAGCGCGCGATGATCGTCTCGCCCCCCAAGGCCGGCAAGACGACGATCCTCAAGAAGATCGGTCAGTCTGTTGTTCAAAACCACCCCGAGATCTTCCTGATCGTCCTGCTGCTCGACGAGCGGCCCGAAGAGGTCACCGACATGCGTCGCTCCGTCGAGGCGGAGGTGATCGCCAGCACCTTCGACCGGCCGCCGGAAGAGCACATCCAGGTCGCCGACCTGGTGCTGGACCGTGCGAAGCGACTCGTCGAAGGCAAGCGCGACGTCGTCGTGCTGCTGGACAGCCTTACCCGCTTCTCCCGCGCCAACAACCTGGTCATCCCGCCCTCGGGGCGCACCCTCTCCGGCGGTCTCGATCCCGCGGCGCTCCACCGACCCAAGCGCTTCTTCGGGGCGGCCCGCAAGATCGAAGAGGGCGGCAGCCTCACCATCGTCGCCACAGCGCTGATCGACACGGGCAGCCGCATGGACGACGTCATCTACGAAGAGTTCAAAGGCACCGGCAACATGGAGCTGCACCTCAACCGGAAGCTGCAGGAGCGCCGCACCTTCCCGGCCATCGACATCAAGGCCTCCAGCACGCGGCGGGAGGAGCTGCTGCTTACCGAGGAAGAACTGCGGAAGGTCTGGGTCCTCCGCAAGAGCCTGGAGCAGCTGGACACGGTGGCGATGACAGAGCTCATCTTGGACCGGCTGCGCCGGACTCCCAACAACGCCGGCTTCCTGCGCTCGATCGTGAAGAGCGCCGAGGAGGACGCGGTCGGATCGTAGGGCCCTGAAAAACGGCGCCTGAGGCCGCGCGGCCGAGCATAGACTACATTTGACGCGGCGCCGTCGAACGCGCGTTCGCGGCGCGAATTTCCCGCGAAAAACCGGCAGATTTCCGGAGGATACTACTTCTTCGTGTCGAAAACCCCGCCCGGGAGAGGTACGCCTTCCGATCGCAGCTTTCTCTTTGCTCTGACTGGACAACCGGTTTTTCAGGTTCTCAGCCTGACGTGGACTGGAGCATGCGATTCCGCGCCACCGGGTATAGCGTCCTTATCCTTACGCTCCTCCTCGCTCTCCTCCCCTCATCCTTTGGGGGCCCAGAGGCCTTGGGCGGGCCTTTTGTCGATGTTGCTCGCCCCCAGTCACCACGAGTCGTGATCGAAGCCTCTCGGGGGGCGCTGGTGGGGGGCATCACGGCCATCCTCACTCCTCCCGTGCCAGCCTCGACCTCCCTTCGGCCGGTGGTCGCAGCCGCCCCTGCGCGGGCGATTTCTACCCAGGGGGTGCGGCTGGAAGCGCGTCGCGTGTTGCGCCGGTCATTCGCCGGGCTCACCCCCGCGCCCAAGGCCGCGGCGGTCGTCCCATCCGCCACGACCGCGACCAAGAAACCCACACACCTCTCCGCGGCCGCCGTGACCCGGTACCGCGTGGCGCCCGGCGATACGGTCTGGACGATCGCCCGCCGCTTCGCGACCAGTGTCAACGCCATTACAGCCGCCAACGGCATGGCGTCGGCCGACCGGGTTCGGATCGGGCAAGTCCTGGTGCTGCCGGGCGGCCCAACGAAGGCGGCGGCGCCGGGGCGCCCCACGCCCTCTGCCAGGGCGGCGGCGCCGGCACGCCCTACAGCCTCTGCCAGGGCGGTTCGCGAATCGCCGGCGGCCTCGGCGACCTATCGAGTTCGTGGGGGTGACACGCTCTTCGCCATCGCGCGCCGGTACGGCACCACGGTGAGAGCGATCGCGGAGGCGAACCACCTTGCCTCGACGCACCGGCTGAAGGTCGGTCAGCGCCTGACGGTGCCGCTCGCCTCGGGCGGAGGCACCGCGCCGGCGCGAGAACTGACCACGACACAGAGCACGCTGACGACCACCGCCACCGCGCGCGGATTCATCTGGCCGGCCCGCGGACTGCTCACCTCCCGCTACGGCTGGCGGTACCGCCGCCACCACGACGGCATCGATCTGGCCGCGCCCCACGGGTCTCCGATTTATGCCGCCCGCGCCGGGCGGGTGGCCTTTGCCGGCTGGTACTACGGGTATGGCCGTGCGGTGATCATCGACCATGGCGAGGGCCTGACCACCCTCTACGGTCACGCCTCCAGTCTCCTCGTGCGAACCGGAGAGATGGTCCGGCGCGGCCAGGTGATCGGCCGGATCGGCTGCACCGGGAGCTGCACCGGCCCGCATCTCCACTTCGAAGTCCGGATCGGGGGGCGCGCCGTCAACCCGCTGCGGTATCTGGACTGACCTCTCTCCGCTGCAGGCGGACGATCTGTGCTATAATGCGTCGGCTTTTGCTCCACCCATCACCTGATCCCAGGGTCAGTGCGGAGTTGTCATCATGAAGAAGAGCATCCATCCGACGTATTACCAGGCCACCGTGACCTGCGCCTGCGGCGAGACGTTCGTCACTGGCAGCACGAAGGAGTCGATCCGCGTCGAAATCTGCTCGCGCTGCCATCCCTTCTACACCGGTCAGCGCAAGTTCGTCGACGCCGAGGGCCGCGTGCAGAAGTTTGCGCGCAAGTACGGACTGAAGGTCTGACCGCCGCGGCGCGGGAAAGGAGCGGCCGAGCGTGGGCTCCGCCGCTCTTGTTTTTCTCGCGGAGAGCCGCGGGTGAGGGCGCGATGCAGCCCGAGTCGGGAATCCTCGAAGTCATTGCCGGGCCGATGTTCAGCGGCAAGAGCGAGGAACTGATCCGGCTGATCCGCCGCGCCCAGATCGCCCGCCAGCGGGTGCAGGTCTTTTCGCACGCCCTCGACACCCGCTACGGGCCGGACCAGGTCCGCTCGCACGACGGCGGAGCGCTGGCCGCGGTGCCGATCGCGGGTAGCGCCGACCTGGAAGGCCGCCTCGATCCCGCCGCCGCGGTCATCGCGGTGGATGAGGTGCAGTTCATGGACCACGGCATCGCCCGGGTGGCGGAGCGTCTGGTGGCGCGGGGGCTGCGGGTGATCCTGGCCGGGCTTGATCTGGATTTCCGCGGCGAGCCCTTCGGCCCGATGGGAGAGCTCATGGCCCGCGCGGACGTCATCCACAAACTCGAGGCGGTCTGTGTGGTGTGCGGCCGACCGGCGCAGCGGACCCAGCGGTTGGTGGAAGGACGGCCCGCACCCTATCACGCCCCCGTGATCCTGGTCGGGGCCCAAGAAGCCTACGAGGCGCGCTGCCGCGTCCATCACGAGGTGCCGGGCCGGGCCTAGGCGGTCGGCGTCAGACCTCGGCGTCCTCCTGGCTCAGCCGCGTGATGATGTCCTGCTCCCACCGGCCGTGTATGGTCCGCGGAAGCCCTGTGATCGGGAACCACTGGGGCGCCTCGTTCTGCTGGGAAGCCAGCCGGGTCTGATTGGCTATAATCAGGGCGATGCTGGCCCATCCGCTGCAGAGCAAACTCGAGGGGTTGGAGGCCCGCTACGAGGAACTGACGCGCCTCCTGGTTGACCCTGCCCTTCTTGGCGCGCCGGACCGCTATCAGAAGGTCGCCAAGGAGCACTCCGATCTCTCCGGCACGGTTGAACTCTTCCGGGAACTGCGACACGTGGAGCGGGAGGCGGCGGAGGCGGAGGAGATGGGGCGAGATGAGGGCGATGCCGAGATGCGCGCCCTGGCCGTTGCCGAGGCCGCCCGATTGCGCGCCCAGGCGGCGGCACTGGAGGAGCGGCTGCGAGATGCGCTCGCGCCTGCCGATCCCTTTGCGGACCGGGACATCATCATGGAGATCCGCGCCGGGGCAGGGGGGGAGGAGGCGGCGCTCTTTGCCGGCGACCTCTTCCGCATGTACGGGCGGTACGCAGAGCGGCGCGGGTGGAGGACCGAACTGCTCGAGTCCAGCCCAACGGGGCTGGGCGGATTCAAGGAAATCATCCTGGCCGTGAAGGGCAAGGGCGTCTACAGCCGTCTGAGGTTCGAGAGCGGGGTCCATCGGGTGCAGCGCGTCCCCGTCACCGAGGCGTCCGGGCGCATCCACACATCCACCGCCACCGTGGCGGTGCTTCCCGAGGCGGAGGAGGTGGAGGTGCAGATCCGCCCCGAGGATCTGGAGATCGAGACCTACCGAGCGGGCGGCGCCGGCGGGCAAAACGTGAACAAAGTGGAGACCGCGGTGCGCATCCGCCACCTCCCCACCGGCATCGTGGTGGCCTGTCAGGACGAGCGCAGCCAGTTTCAGAACCGCGAAAAGGCGATGCGCATTCTGCGCGCCCACCTGCTCGAGCGCGCCGAGCGGGAGCAGCAGCAGGCGATCGCGCGGGAGCGCCGCCTCCAGGTGGGCACTGGGGAGCGCAGCGAGAAGATCCGCACCTACAACTTCCCGCAGAGCCGGGTGACCGATCACCGCATCGGGATCTCCCTGCACCGTGTCTCCACCGTGCTCGACGGCGACCTGGACGAGCTGATCGATGCCCTTGTCGCCGCCGAGCGCGCAGCGGTGGCCGCCTCATAACGGCATCCCACCCGCGTTCCGCTCTCCCGGCCCCGAGCTCAGTCGGCCTTCGGCCGCAGAGCATCCGCGAGGCGTGGCTCCAGGGCCGTGAGCATCTGCTCGCCGTCGGAATCGAGAGCGCGGGACTGGAGGCCGAGGTGCTCCTGCGTGATGTACTGGAGACCACCCGCGCGGGTCTCTACCTGGCGTGGGAGCAGCCTCTGGCGGAGGAGGCGTGGGTCCGCTTTCGCGCGCTGCTGGTGGAACGCGCCGCCGGCCGGCCTGTGTCCTACCTGACGGGGCACCGCGAATTCATGGGGCTCGATCTGCTGGTGGACGAACGGGCGCTCATCCCCCGGGCCGATACGGAGATTCTCGTCGAGTTTCTCCTCCACGAACTCCGCGAAAGTGCGGCCGCGCGCGTTGCCGATGTCGGGACCGGCAGCGGCGCGATCGCGGTGGCGCTGGCAACCTATCTCCCGCAGGCCGAGGTGCTGGCGGTCGATCTCTCCTCTGAGGCGCTGGAGCTCGCGGCGGCCAACGTTGCGCGCCACAATGTGGCCGCCCGGGTCCACCTCGCCCAAGGGGATCTGCTGGCGCCGGTGCGGACGGAGGGATGGACCGACCTGGATGCGATCGCCTCGAACCCGCCTTACGTCAACCCCGAGGCGTCATTGTCACGGGAGATCCGGGAGCATGAGCCGGCGATGGCCGTGATCGATCCGGGCGGGGGAACGACCTTTCACGCGCGGCTGACCGCGGAATCTCCCGCGCTGCTGCATGCGGGAGGCTGGCTCGCGCTGGAGGTCGCTGCAGGCCAGGCTCCGGACGTGGTCGAACTGTTCGAGCAGACTGGCCGGTATGGCCCGGTCCGCGTGGTCAACGACCTCCAGGGCATCGAGCGCGTCGTAGCGGCGCGGCGGCGATGAGCACCCCAGCCGGCACCTACTACCATCTCTCCTTCGAGCCGGCGGTGCGGCGGCCGCTCCGCCCTCTCCAGATCATCCGCGTCACCGAGGACACCCAGGCGCCTCTGCGCGCCGTGCGGCTCATCCGGGAAGGCGGGCTGGTCGCCTATCCCACCGATACCGTCTACGGGATCGGCTGCAACGCCCTCAATGACGTGGCCGTCCTGCGCATCTATGAGGTGAAGCGGCGGCCGCGCAGCGAACCGCTGCCTGTGCTGATTGGAGATCAGACCGATCTGAACGAGCGCCTCGTGGCCGAGGTGCCCGAGGTGGCGCGCCGGTTGATGCGCCGCTTCTGGCCCGGTGCCCTGACCATGATCTTCCGCAAAGCCCTCTGGGTCCCGGCGATCCTGACGGCGGGTGGAGAGCAGATCGCGGTACGCTTACCCGATCACCCTATCCCTCGCTCGTTGGTCCGATCCGCCGGAGTGCCTCTCGTCGGCACCAGCGCCAACGTGCACGGCAGCGCCGAGCCGGTGAGTGCACAGCACGTCGCCTTCGAACTGGGCGACCGGGTCGACCTGATCCTCGACGGCGGCCGGACGCGCCTCGGTCTGCCTTCGACCGTTGTGGACGTGACCGTCGACCCGCCGCGGGTCGTCCGGGAAGGCGCGGTGCCGCGGGAACGCATCGAGGAGGCCCTGGCCTGAAGATCGCCCTCGGCAGCGACCACGCCGGCCTGCCGTTGAAGGAGCACGTCGCTCGCCTCCTGCTGGAGTGGGGGCACCAGGTACAGGACTTCGGGACCGACTCCGCCGAGCCGGTTGACTACCCAGACGTCGTCGTGCCCGCGGCCCAGGCGGCGGCGCGCGGCGATGCCGCCTGGGCTATCGTCTTCGGGGGCTCGGGGAACGGCGAGGCGATGGCAGCGAACAAGGTGCCGGGCGTCCGCGCCGCGCTGTGCCACGACGTGACGACGGCGCGTCTGGCGCGGCAGCACAACGACGCCAACGTCCTGGCCCTCGGGGCGCGCATCACCGGGACCGAGGTGGCCGCGGACATCGTGCGCGTTTTCCTCGAGACCGCCTTCGATGGGGGACGGCACGCCCGACGGGTGGAGAAACTCCGCGCGCTCGACGGCGAACGCGGCGGCGCGCGGCCCGGGCCCGGGGAGGGGGGGCGCCGCTGAGAGGGGAACCTTGAGAGAGCCGCTCTGCCGGAGGTGCCGTGGTGTCCACCGCGAAGTCGAAAGTGCACGTCTTCGAGCATCCCCTCATCCGTCACAAGGTCACGATCCTGCGGGACAAACGCACCGGCCACAAAGAGTTCCGTGAGTTGACCGAAGAGGTGGCCATGCTGATGGCCTACGAGACCACGCGCTCTCATCCAACCCAGGAGGTGAAGGTGGAGACACCCCTCGCTCCAGCGCGGGGCTGGTCGATCGCCGGGCAGGAGATCGCCGTCATCCCGATCCTCCGCGCGGGGCTGGCCATGGAGGTGGGGGTCACGCGACTCATTCCCACGGCACCCGTGGGGCACGTCGGCATCTACCGCGACCCACAGACATTGGAGCCGCACTCCTACTACGCGAAACTGCCTGCCGACATCGCCCAGCGCGAGGCCATGATCGTGGATCCGATGCTGGCCACGGGCGGCTCGACGGTCGCGTGCATCGATACCCTGAAAAAAGCGGGATGCCCGACGATTCGGGTGATGGCGATCATCTCCGCTCCGGAAGGGATCAAGAAGGTGCAGGACGCCCACCCGGACGTGGAGATCTTCACCGCCGCGGTGGACGATCACCTCAACGACCACGGCTACATCGTGCCGGGGTTGGGGGACGCCGGGGACCGGCTCTTCGGAACGAAATGACGGACGCGCGCACGCAGCAGAGGCTACCGGTCACGGCACGCCCGTCATGGGACGCGTACTTCGTCAGAATGGCGCACCTGGCGGCGACACGCTCGACCTGCCTGCGCCGGCGTGTGGGCGCGGTCGTCGTGAAAGATCGCATGGTGCTCGCCACCGGCTACAACGATACGCCGCGCGGGATCACGAACTGCGGAGAAGGCGGCTGCGCCCGCTGCGCC
>DASYRG010000002.1:0-62645 GCA_036004665.1 bacterium
TCAGGCACTGCTGGATGGTGTCAGCGCCGTGGACCCCAACGGACTTCCCGGCGGCGGCGGCTTTGGCTTGGTTCACGGCGCTTTCGATGCCGTCGGTCACGAAGTGGACAGTCGAGTTGGGTCGCGGCCATCCGGCGGGGATGTGGTGGGTAAGTACGAATGCTGGTCCCCAAGCGTGATTTCCGCCCCAGCCTTGGGCGACGTCGAAAGTGCGTCGACCGGTGAGCACGGCGCCAAGTCCGGACGTGAGACCGCGAAGGTGCTCGGCGCTCGGCCCGGACACCTTGAACGTCATGGGGTTCGACCCTCCGGTGTGGATTTCGACGTCCCCCGAGGTGAAGTACCAGTCGAACACTTCGGCCACGCCATCGTTGAGGTCGGCGACGTAGCCGTCGAGCGACATGGACATGATTGCGACAACCTTCGACATTGCGATGTTCCTCTCGAGGGGTGGAGACTGCGTTCAGGGGATCGCGCGCTGTCCTCCCGGATCGTCGATGCCGATCATGGGCTGCTCACAGCTGAAAGGACTGACTCGACCGTCGCTTTTGTCGGGCCTGCGATCCAGTTGTGCGCCCCGGACGCGAGAATCCTGTTGACATGATCCGGTTTGATCCTTTCAGTGCGCGGACCCGACTCGTGACAGCCGAATAGTCCAATCGAATGCGTAAGAGGAGCGAACAATTGAACCTTCGGGTCGCGCAGGGCGCTTGGCGGAACGTCCAGGAGTAGTGAGATTCCATGATCCTCTAACTGAGCGAATCCCCACACCACTGGCCGGTCGGCAATTATGAAGAAACTGTCGGGTGGCGCGTCGAGAATTGTCCCACTGCAGTCGTGGAAACCATCGAACTTGAAAATACCACGCTTGAAAATGTGCCGCTTGTAGAAAATCCTTCTGTTGGAGACGAATCTGCCATCCTTCAGTCCTCAAGGCGTGAGACTGATCCAGTGGCACATCGTCGCGAACGCCATGAATCGGATGCTCGAGTCGGTAGTGCGGAGTGGACCACTCGATCTTCTCGAAGCCAGGGGGCGGCCCCTCGACGTACTCCACGGCCGCAGCTAGTGCGTTGAGCCAATCCTCGTAGAGTTGGAGCATTGGTAGACCTCGCGCGGCTGCCCAGCTCAAGTATCGAACGACCTCCGGCGGAATTGGGCTGCGCTTGCCTTGCGGCCTGTCGACCCACTCGCGAAGCGCGCGCGCTGCAGGTCCCTCGACCTCTTTTGAAAGGTAGCTCTCAAGTGTCAGATCCGCGCTCGCCAGACCACCTGCCCATCGAAGAGGCCACGGTGCCAGCCGATATTGCTCGGAGACCGCCGAGCCACAGTGCCTTGTCCTCGGTCACCGACCCAAAGCCATGGATCTGGCGACGCCGTGGAGGCGGGATCGAGGAATCCTCGAAGATGAAATTGGGAGACGTAGTGATGACGCCCAGCCATCTCAGTTCACGGCATGTTTGGGTATTTGATGTGCAAGTTTGTCCGCCCAACGTCCGGCGTTACCCGCGCCGAGCGCCAGCGAGTGAACGCGCCGCGAGCCGCGCAGCGGTGAAGCGGAGCGCGTCGGGTGCACGCCGCGGTTAGGCGGCCACGGCATTTATGCCTGTGCGGCGTTTTGTCTTACCAGCGGGATTTGCAAATTTGTCGGTCGGTTTTCTTCCGTGTCAAAGCCACGACCATCAACATGTCTGGCCCCCCAGAATAACAGATTGTCGCGTACATAAATCAAATCGTACTCCGCGAAAGTCTGTCCCTCTGCAAGTCCGAAGGGTGCAAAGGCTTTACCCATGACACTTTGCCCATGATTCACCTCCCATCGCTTGAACCCGTGGCTGGCAACTTGGTTCAAGACATCGGCAAACCCCTGGGCCAACGGAGTTACTTCGTATGCCTGGTCGGCAATGAATTTTGCTTTTTGAGCACCTGCGGCAATAGGATGGTCGCCTTGCCAAACGTTATGTCCCTGGATAACTATTCTGACCAAGGGTATTTTCCCGTAAGCCTCGGCAGAGTTTATTACTTCCAATTCAAAGCTGTCGTCTGTTGCGTACTTAAACGCGCGTGTCAGGTAAAATGGCTTTAGGCTGCCGTCCGCGTTCTTGATACTACTTGGGCGAAGTTCGGGAGCAATACTTGCCCATTCGCCCTGAAGGAATTGCTTGATTTCTGGGATCATGATTTCTCTCCTTGAGAGTCGTCTGGACAGTGAGAAGGTGTACTTCTTGCGCGTCGGCAGTATAACAGGCTTTGCGGCCGCCTAGCTTGAAGTAGACAGACCCGCATAACACAGCCAACGCTGCAACGCTGTGCAGTCTATCTCGGCCTGTCAAGCCTTGAGTTGCACCCGAACAGCCCTCCCATTCTGGCCTCCAGGTTCCACCGTGTGCCGGACCTGTCGGATTATCCGGCTCCTGCATGCAGCATAACCCGTTCCTACTCCAAACGGCACGTCCCGGCGCCGGACACTACGGGGCCAACACGCGGTCAGCAGGACTGCGAACAGCCCCATAGCCCCGGTTCAGGACATGGGTATAGATCATCGTCGTGCTCAGATCCCTGTGGCCGAGGAGCTCCTGGACCGTGCGAATGTCGTAGCCGTCCTCAAGAAGGTGCGTCGCGAACGAGTGCCGGAACGTATGGCAAGTCGCGGGTTTGTTCAGGCCCGCGCGGCGCACTGCGTCCTTGACGGCGCGCTGCAAGACCGTTTCGTGGAGGTAGTGCCTGCGTCGCTGGCCGGTCAGTCCATCGACATGGACTCTTGTCGCAGGAAAGACCCACTGCCAGGCCCACTCCTTTCCTGCCGTCGGATACTTCCGCCCCAGGGCGCCGGGCAGCGCCACCCATCCTCATTGTGCCGTAGATCGCGCTGATGCTGCTCGCGGGCGAATTGCAGTTGTCTGAGATCTGGCTTGGCTACGGATGGAAGCAAGGTCATACGGTCCTTGTCCCCTTTGCCTCCCCGAACCAGCATTTGGTTGGATGTGAACTCCACATCCTTGATCCGGAGCCGGGCGCACTCCAGGAGCCGCAGACCCGCGCGCCCTAGAGGAGCAGCGCCATCAGCTTGGGCGTACCGCGCATCTCCTGAAGAATGGCTCGGACCTCCTCGCGTCCAAGAACGACAGGGAGCCGCCTGGGAGCACGCGCACGGATCACGCCTTCAACCCAAGCGACGTCTCGGTGCAGTACTTCCCGGTAGAGGAACAACAGCGCGCTGAGAGCTTGGTTCTGTGTTGAGGCGCTCACCTTCCCGTCCAGCGCGAGCGATGACAGAAACTTGCCGATCTCGACCTCTCCCATGTCCGCGGGATGGCGCTTGTTGTGGAACAGGACATACCGGCGGATCCAGCCGACGTAAGCCTTCTCCGTCCTGCCGCTGTAGTGCCGGGTCCGGATCGCCTCGCGGACACGATCTAGAAGCTTCGGCGGCTGCCGCTGCTGCTGATCAGGCACGTGGGCTGCATGTCGCTCAGCGATCCACACTCGGTGGCATGAGACCACAAGCCGGATGTCTCTATCCTTACACATCGTCCGCAGAGGGCTCTGATTACCGTTCCCTGGTCGGGCTTTGGCCTACGGATGCCTGAGGATGCGTACCCTTGCTATGCGCGGCGCGCTGGCGGCGACCCGGGAGACGCTCGCGGGCATGGGTCTTCGCATTCCTGTCCCGGCGGTGGCTCGCTGATGGCGTCGATCGGCATGAGGAGCCAGACCCCAGCGAGTAAACGGGAACAGCCGTCGGCCTCGTGATCCTCGCTAGCCCACCCCAGCCGCGTCCGCCAGCCAGGTGGGCAGCCGCGGATCCTGCAACTGTGTGAGGCACCGGTCGAAGTGCTTCTGCCCATAGCCCACGAAGTCATAGTCCAGCGCCGAAATCGTTACCTGCACCATCGCCCACATCGCTTCGCGGAGGTCGGACAGGATCTTCATCAGCTTCAGCCGGGCCTGGGCCTGTGGCTCTGCCTGCCGACCGTAGGCCTCCAGGAGCAGGGCCTCCTGGGTTTCATTGAAGCCCTGATGGACCGCGAAGTTGCCCAGGTCGAAGAACGGATCGCCCATGGCCGCGTACTCCCAGTCGATGATGCGGATGAAATCTCCGTCGTCGATGAAGTTGGCCAGCAGGAGATCGTTGTGGCACGGTCGCAGGGGACGCGGCACGGCACGGATCGCTCCCTCCACGGTCTCGGCGCGCTCCATGATCCAGTTAAATGCCGACGGTAACGGCACCCTCCGCTGCGACACGAGCCGCAGGTACCGCTGCACCGTCTCGAACGCCGAAAAGATTCCCGGGAACGCGGCGCCGTTATGGTACCGGAGCAGCGAGGCAGCGACCCGGTGGATGGAGGCCGGGCGCCCGATCTCTTCCGCGGAGAACCCCCGGCCGGCGATGAAGCGGGTGACGATGATGCCCTCGGCTTCCAGAAAGTAGACGACCTCCGGCGCCACGGCGCTTCGGCTCGCCGCCTCCGTGCATTCGAACTCTCGTCGCCGGTCGATCCCCAGGAGCTCGCTGTCTTTGCCGGGGATGCGTACGACGAACGACTCCCCCCGGATGTCGACCCGGTAGTTCAAGTTCGTGATGCCGCCGCCGAGGGGCGCCGAGGTCACCTCTGCGCCAGCCCACTCGGGGATCCGAGCGATGACCTGCTCCAGCGTCACCGACCGGCCAGCAGACCTCGGAGCCGTGGATGTCGGTGGCGAAGAAGAGTCCGGCTATCTCGCGATCGCGTCACGTCGAAGACGGAGCTTCCAGCACCAGGACGGCTTCTGGCGAGAAGTTCACCGTTAACGTCTGCCCCCGCTCGGGCAGTGAGAGCCTGGGGTTGTTAAAGGTGTCAAGCGAGATCACGTTGTCCTTCAAGCGAAGACGGATGCGCACGATCGAGCCTAGGAAGTTGACGTCTTCGACCGTGCCGCGCATCTGGTTCCCGTCCTTCGCCGCCTCACCGAGGGAAACGACCTCGGGGCGAAGCGCCACGGAGCACACGTCCCCCATGCGCGCGTGCTCCAGCCCACGCGACGCCATCAGCTCCTGACCATCCACCACGATCTTGCCCTGCGCCGGATCGGCCACGTGGCCGTGCAGGATGTTCAGCGTGCCGACAAACGCGGCGACGAACGCCGTCCGCGGGAAATTGTAGATCTCGAACGGCGTGCCGACCTGCTCGACGCGTCCCTCGTTCATCACCGCGATGCGGTCGGAGAGGGAGAGCGCCTCCTCCTGGTCGTGGGTCACGTAAATGGTCGTGATGTCGAGCTTCCGCTGGATCGAGCGGATCTCGTTCCGGAGCGAGACGCGAATCTTCGCGTCCAGCGCCGAGAGCGGCTCATCGAGCAGGAGCACCTGCGGCTGAATGGCCAGGGCGCGGGCCAGGGCCACCCGCTGCTGTTGTCCGCCGGAGAGCTGGTAGGGGTAGCGATGCCCAAGCGCAGGCAGCTTGATGAGATTGAGCATCTCGTCCACGCGACGGGCGATCTCCGCGGCAGGTTTCTTCGCCACCTTCAACCCGAAGCCGACGTTCTGGGCGATCGTCATGTTCGGGAACAGCGCGTAGGATTGGAACACCATGCCGACGTGGCGCTGGTTCGGCGGCCTCCGCGTGATGTCCACCCCGTCGAGGCGGATCACCCCGGCGGAAGGCGACTCGAACCCGGCAATGATGCGCAGCGTCGTGGATTTGCCGCACCCGCTCGGGCCGAGGAACGAGACGAACTCGCCGCGCGTCACCTCCAGATCCACCTGTTCCACCGCCGTGGTCTGGGCGAATCGCTTCTGAATGTTGGCGATCTCGAGAAACGCCATGTGTCCCTACCTCGGCGCCGCCTGGCCGGGGGAGCCCCGCCCCAGCACCTGGATGAGTCCGATGGACGCCCACGTGATGGCAAAGCTGATGATCGCGAGGGCCGCCGGCTCGTAGGCCCGATTGGCGCCGATGTTCTGCAGGTAGGGGCCGAAGGCCGGACGATTCAACAGGCTGGCCATCGTAAACTCGCCGATGACGATGGCGAAGGTGAGAAACGCCCCGCTCAACACCGCGACCCGCACGTTGGGGAGAATCACGCGCAGCAGGATCGTCGACCATGCCGCGCCCAGGCTTTGTGCGGCCTCCGTGAGGGTCCCCACGTCGATGGCACGTAACCCGGTGTCGACCGCGCGGTACATGTACGGGAGGGCCAGCGTGACGTAGCTGCACGTGAGCAGCAGGTCGGTGGACCGCTCCGAGCCCGTCAACGGCAGGAACGAGGAACTGTTGTAGAGGCGCAGGTATCCGAACACGAACACGATGGCAGGGATCACCAGGGGCAGGAGCGTGATGAACTCCACCACCGGCCGCAGCCTGGGCAGGCGGAGCTGGATCCAGTAGGCCGTCGGCACCACGAGCACCACCCCCACGACGATGGTGGCGAGGGCCAGCACGGTCGAATACCCCAACGTGGCGAGGAAGCGCGGATCGGTGAGGACGATCTGATAGGCGACCAGGCTGTACCGGCCGCGGAGGTAGCGGAGCGAAAACTCCAGCGTCCCCAGCAGCGGGACGAAGAAGTAGAGCGCGCCGAACAGGAGCAGCAGCCACGAGATGAATGGACGGCCTCTCACCGCAACCACCGCTCGCTGCGTCCCCGCAGCCAGATGTACGCTCCGTTCGAAAGCCCGGTGATGAGGATCATCCCCAACGCCAGCGCGTAGCCGAGATTCTGATTGTGCAGCACGTCTCCGCGGATCTGCGCGTAGAGGACGATCGTGACGATGTTGAGCGAGCTGCCGGTCAGCGCGTACGCCGTGGCCACGGCGCCGAAGGCATTGGCGAAGAGGAGCAGCGTGGCGCCGAGGAGCGGCGGCCAGAGAATGGGCAGCACGATATAGCGCCAGTACTCCCACCCACTCGCGCCGAGATTGGCCGAGGCTTCGCGCCATTCCCGTTTGAGCCCATCGATCGCCGGCGCCAGGATCAAGACCATCAGCGGGATCTGAAAGTACATGTAGGTGAGCGTCAGGCCCCAGAAACTCAGCAGGTTGAATCCGCCGCGATAGATATCGACGCCGAACCATCGCACCAGGAGAGCGGTGACGAGCCCCGCGCGTCCCAGCGTCGCGAGGAAGGCAAAGGCGAGCGGCACCCCCGCGAAATTCGAGGCCACCCCCGAGAAGGTCATCAGCGCCGGCCGCACAAAGGCGGGCAGGCCGCCGGCGATCGCAGCATAGGCGAGGGCAAACCCGATGAGGGCGCCGCCGATCGCCGACGTCGCGCTGACCTTGATGCTGATCACATAGGAGCTGAGGATGGTGGGCTGAAACAGATCGGCAAGGTTGCGCAGGGTGAGATGGCCCTGCGCGTCTTGAAAGCCGCCGACCATGAGCAGGCCCGTGGGCACGATGAGGAACATGAGGGCAAAGACGAAGAAGGGGACGACGCCCACCCATGCCCATGAGAGCTGGCCGAGCCACGACGGCGCGGCGGGAGACGGGGCGATTGGCAGACGAGTGGCCTCTGCCACGCGGATCCTCCCCGCCCTAGCCCCTCCCCCGGATCACCGGAGGAGGGGCGGGCAGGATGTCATTGCGGAGTCGCTCTACCCAGACGAGACGATCCAGCCGGACCGGCGATTACTTCACGTTCGCCCCGACCACGGTGTCCCACTGCGTCGTGATGACCTGCTTCGCCTGATCCTGCTGCGCCAGCGTGGGGAAGACCGCCTTCTCGTAGGCCGCCGCCGGCGGGAGCTTGGCCAGAAGGGCGGCCGGCACCTTCCCCCGCTTCACCAGATCCACGAAGCGGATGGGGTGGCAGTAGCCATTGAGCCACGCCAGCTGCCCTTCATCGGAGTACAGGTATTCCATCCACAGCTTCGCCGCGTTCGGGTGCGGAGCGTAGGCGCTGATGGCCTGGACGTACACCCCCGCCACGATCCCCGATGTCGGCACGACCACTTCGACCTTGGGATTGCCTTTTAAGGTATCGCGGTCGGCGAGGGCATTGTAGTCCCAGCGGATGATGATCGGCGTGGCCCCTTGGGCGAGCGAGGCCGCTTTGCCGATGACCGGCACGAAGTTGCCGCGCTTGTTCAGGTCGGCAAAGAACTTTAGCCCCTCGGTCGCAGCCGCGCTGACGTTCCCCTTCGCGGCCGAGAGGCCCGCCGCGAACACGCCTTGAATGGCCTGATTCGAGGCGCGCGGATCGCCGGCAAGGGCGACCGCGTTCTTGTAGTCGGGCTTGAGCAGGTCGGGCCAGTCTCGGGGCAGCGTCTTGACGATGTCGGCGTTGACCTGGAAGGCGAGGACGCCGTAGTAGTCGCCGTACCAGTACCCTAGGTTGTCCTTCGCGCTGGCCGGAATCGTCGCCCACGTGGCGACCTTGTAGGGCAGCAGCAACCCCTCAGCCTTCGCGGAAGGGCCGAAGGAGAGCCCGACGTCGATTACATCCGGGGCCTGCGGGCCCTTGTTGCCTTTGTTGGCCTTGATGGCTTCGATTTCATCGCCTGAGCCGGCGTCCGGGTTGAGCTCGTTGACCCTCAGGCCGTACATCTTCTTGAACCCGTTGATGACGTCGCCGTAGGCGCACCAATCGTGCGGCAGGGCGATTACGGTGAGCTGGCCCTCCTGCTTGGCCGCGGCAATGAGTTGCGCCATCCCTGTTTGCCCGGCCGCAACCGAGCCGAACGCCAGGACGACCAGCGTGGCGAACGCGAACACGCGTGTCCACTTGCCCATATGCTTCTCCCTCCCTCAAGGTCGGCGCCGAGAGCGTGGCCCTGACGCTCTGCCCCGTCCGTTCTCCTCAGCTTCCCCCGCTCCCCGAGTGTCCAAGAGAGTACCGTATCGGGAGCCATAACTCCTTGTGGCGATAGGGAGGCGGTCGCGTCAGGACTTGATCCGGCTGTTGGCCGGATCGAAGCGCGGCTCGCGCTGCACGGTCGCGGAGACCCGGCGGCCGTCAACCTCGACGCCAACCTCCGTTCCCACCGCGGTCAACTCCATCGGGAGGTAGGCGTAGGCGATGCTCTCCCGAACCGTGTAGCCGATCCCACCGCTGGTCGTGCGCGTGACGACTCGCCCGTCCAGGAGGACGGGCTCGTTGCCGAGCGGATGCGTGGTGTTGTCGGCGAGCACCAGGCAGCAGAGTTTCCGCGTCAGCCCCTCCTCCCGCTGCCGCAGCAGGGCCTCCCGCCCCTGAAAATCCTTCCGGTCCAGCTTCACGAAATACCCTTGTCCGGCTTCATAGGGCGTGTAGTCGGGCGTCACGTCGGCGCTCCAGTACCGGTAGCCCTTCTCCAGGCGCAGCGAATCGACGGCACGGTACCCGACCGCGCGCAGGCCGCGGGGCTTGCCCGCCTCCCAGAGGGTGTCCCAGACCGCCAGCCCCCCGTCCAGCGGCACGTAGAGCTCGCAGCCGGCCTCGCCGACGTAGGTGACGCGGAGCGCCCGCACCGGCACACCGGCCACGTAGATCTCGCGGCAGGTCATGTAGGGGAACGCGGTGTTGGACAGATCGTCGTCGCAGACCCCCTGGAGGATCTCGCGCGCCCGCGGGCCCCAGAGGCCGATGCACCCGAGCTCCGCGGTGATGTCGCGCGCGGTCACCGAGCCGTCCGCCGGAAGGTGGCGCCGAATCCAATCGAAGTCGTGGATGCCAAAGGCGCTGCCGGTGACGATGAAGAACCGGTCCGCCCCCAGCCGCGTCACGGTGAGGTCGCACTCCACCCCGCCGCGCGGATTCAACATCTGCGTGTAGGTCACGGCGCCAACGGCTTTGTCCACGTCGTTCGCCGTCAGCCACTGCAGCGCGCCTAACGCTCCGGGGCCGTCGATCTGAAACTTGCTGAAGGAGGAGAAATCAAAAAGGCCGGCGTGCTCGCGTGTCGCCGTGTGCTCGGCGGGGATGGCCGGGGACCAATTGTGCCGGATCCACCCCGTGGGAACCAGGTCTGTGGGAGTGCCCGTCTCATTCGCCCGGAACCAGTTCGGCCGCTCCCAGCCCGCCTTCTCCCCGAACACCGCCCCCAGCGCCGCCAGCCGGGGATAGGGCGGGCTGGTCCGCAGGGGGCGAGCCGACTCCCATTCTTCCAGCGGCAGGTGGACGGTGTAATTGCGCGAGTAAACCTCCACGGCCCGGGTGGCGGCGTAGCCGCGATCCCCGTAGTGCGCCCCGAAACGCCGCAGGTCGGCCCGCCAGATGTCGACGCTGGGCCGACCCTCGACGATCCACTCCGCCATTACCTTCCCCAAGCCCCCGCCGGTGGCGATGCCGGGTGAGCCCCCAGCGACGAAGAACCCGCGCACCTCCGGCGTCTCGCCGAGCAGGAACTCGCCGTCGGGGGTGAAGGTCTCCGGGCCGATCATCAGCTTGCGCACACCCGCCCCACTCAGCCCGGGGATCCGCGTGATGGCGCCGTTGGCCAGGCTCTCGAAGCGATCCCAGTTCGGCGCCATCCGTACGGGATCGAGCCCGGCGGGAATGGGCTCTGGTCCGCAGGGCACGGGGTTGCCCTCATATCCACCCACCACCAAACCACCGACCTCTTCTCGCCCATAGATGCGCAAGTCGGGATCGCGGAAGACCGGCAGGTCACGGGGGACGTCGAAGGGCACCGTGACCATGTACTGGTGCTCGATCGGC
This sequence comes from bacterium, assembly GCA_036004665.1. GTDB lineage: Bacteria > Sysuimicrobiota > Sysuimicrobiia > Sysuimicrobiales > Humicultoraceae > JACQGZ01. Next base: position 10,620 of record DASYRG010000002.1, read on the forward strand.
ACGATGGGGATCGCGACGCCGATCATCTGCCCGATGTGCCAGGACCAGACGCCGGCGGCGCAGACTACCACAGGCGCGCGGATGGTCCCACGGGTCGTGATCACCGCCTCGACACGCCCGTTGTGCACGGTGAGCCCGGTCACCGTCGTCTGCGGAGAAATCTCGCAGCCGCGCCGCCGCGCCCCGTCAGCCAGCGCATAGGTGAGCCCGCTCGGATCGATGCGGCCGTCGGTGGGGATGTAGGCCGCGCCGATGAGATCGCGATCGCTGATGATGGGACAGCGCGCGACGGCCTGCTGCGGCGTGAGCACTTCCACGTCCAGGCCGAACGCCCGGGCCTGCGCCACCTGCCGGCGGATCTCCTCCATCCGCAGGGGACTGCTGGCCAGCCGCAGACTCCCGACCTGACGCCAGTCCGGGTCGATCCCGGTCTCCGCCGCCAGGCGGCCGTACAGGTCCACGCCGTACATGATCATCCGCGTGAGGTTGATCGTGCCCCGCAGTTGTCCGACCAGGCCTGCCGCGCGATGGGTCGAGCCACCGGTGAGGGTGCCGCGCTCCACCAGCACGATGTCACGCCAGCCCATCTGGGTGAGGTGATAGGCGATGCTGCAGCCGGCGACACCGCCGCCGATGATCACTGCCTGTGCTTCTGTCCGCATCTGGGTTCGCGCACCTGATTCGCGCATCGTGGTCATGGCCCTCCCGCGGTGGCGCGGAGGGAGAAGGATACGGGGAGTCGAACCGCGCAGGAGATCTCGCCCTCCGCATCTGCTCTGAGGGCCCGGCCTGACCATCGAAGGGGGACGCGCTCGATGACTGGCAGCCATCCATACGACTATCGCCTGGTGCACTCTGCCCGCTACCAGAAATCGCCGCTCTTCCCCATCTTCCGGCGGCTCGGCGCCACCTCGTTTCTCTGGTACAACCACCACCTTCACGCCGTCGACTTCGAGGGACAGACCAAGGAGCAGGAGTACTGGGCGATCCGCAACGGCGTCACCCTCTGGGACGTCTCAGTCGAACGCCCGGTAGAGATCGATGGCCCCGACGGCTTCACCCTGATGGACCTGATGACGCCCAGGAACATGCACAAGTGCGCCGTTGGCCAGTGCAAGTACGCCCTCATCACCGACGAGAACGGTGCTGTGGTCAACGACCCGGTCGTGCTGCGCTTGGGGGAGAATCGCTTCTGGCTCTGCCCCTCCGACAGCGACGTCCATCTGTGGGCCAAGGGGGTCGCCGTGGGAATGGGCCTCAGAGCGACCGTGCGCATCACCGACGTCTACCCCATTCAGTTGCAGGGGCCCAAGTCCGTCGACCTACTGGGCGCGATCGTCGGCGACCGCATCCGCTCGCTGAAGTACTACTGGTTCATGGAAGCGGAGTTCCCGGGCCGCATTCCGGTGATCATCACGCGCACCGGCTGGACCGGCGAGGTCGGCTACGAGATCTTCCTGCTGGACAACAGCCGCGCCGAAACGATGATCGACCTCATCGTCACGAGAGGCAAGCCGTTCGGCCTGATTCCGGCGGGGCCCAACCACGCGCGGCGCGTGGAAGCCAGTATCTTGAACAACCAGGCGGACATGGGGCTGGACACCAACCTCTACGAGCTGGGGCTGGAGTGGCAGATCGAACCCAAAGACCGCTTCATCGGCAAGGAGGCGCTCGAGCGCGTCCGCCGCGAAAGTCCGAAGCGCCGGCTGGTTGGCTTTGAGGTGGCGGGGGAGGAGGCGCCGCATGAGTTTGAGGGGCCATGGGCGGTGAGTAAGAACGGGCAGCGCATCGGTCAGGCCTCCGCGTTTCTCTTCTCCCCGACCTTGAAGAAGAACATCGGGCTGGCGATGATTCCAATCGAGTACGCCACGCCCGGCGAGCGCGTCGAGATCCAGCGCCTGCCGTCCGAGCCGCGCTATCAGGCCACGGTCGTCAAGCTACCCTTCATCGACCCCAAGAAGGAGATCCCCAGGCGGCGGCTGGACGCCTCCTGACCGTCGAGGAAGCAGTTGCCCGCGTGCCTCTCTGGCAAGGCGCTTCGTGCCTCTCTGTGAGCTCGCTGCCGGGCGGGATCACCAACCTGAACTACCGCGTCGAGGCCGATGGAGAGGCCTATGCGATGCGGATTAGCCTGGAGGGAGCGGAACTGCTGGGCATCGATCGGCGGCGGGAATACCAGTGCATGCTGACAGCCAGCCGCACCGGCGTGGCCCCCGAGGTGGTCTACGCGAGGCCCCGCGAGGGCCTCCTCGTTACGCGCTTCGTGCCCGGCCGTTCGCTCGTTCCCGGCCGGGCAGTGCGGGGAGGAGTGCGCAGGCGAGTCGTCCGGGCCATGCGCCGGTATCACAGCGGCCCCCCGTTCGCCGGGCGGTTTTCGCCCTCCCGTACGCTGGAGTCCTATCTCCTGGCTGCCCGGAGAGGAGGCAGCCCGCTGCCCGGGGACGCGGATCGCCTCTTCGAGCGCGTCTCGGCTATCGCCGCCATCCTGCGACGGAGCCAGGCGGCGTTGCGGCCGTGCCACAACGACCTGTGGGGCCGCAATCTGATCGACGACGGCAAGCGGGTAGTCATCGTCGACTGGGAATACGCCGCCATGGGCGACCTCTTTTTTGATCTGGCGAATTTCGCCATCTACCACTGCCCCACCAACGCCGCCGAGGGGGCACTGCTGTCCGCGTATTTCGGCCGGGCGTACTCGGGGACGCTGGCCCGCCTGAAGCTGATGAAGATCGTCGCCGAACTCCGGGAGGCGTTGTGGTATCTGGTTTCTCTCCAGCTGCCGACGGGCCGCCGCCGTGCGTCTGCGGCGCTCGCCGCCGAGCACTTTCGCCGCTGCCGGCGGGCGCTGGCCCACCCCCACCTGTCGGACTGGCTGGAAGCGCCGTGACGCGCCGTGGTTACGGACGGTACGCCGGTGGCTAAGGAGTGGTCGACCGGAGGGTTCGGGGCGCTCTGCCTGGGCCAGTTCCTAGCGCACCAGACCAGTCTGACCTTCTCCGTCCTCATCCCGCTGCTGGCGACGGAGTGGGGGCTGCGGGCCAGCCAGGCCGGTCTGATTCTGGGCGGTTTTCAATTGGGGACCCTCGGCGCCTACTTGATCGTGGGCTTCCTGCTGGACCGCGTCCGCAGCAGGCCAATCATGGCATGGTCGGCATTCCTGGTCGGTGCCGGCGACCTCTTCTTTGCCGCGGCGGCGCGGGACTTCACCTCGGGATTCGCCCTCCGCCTGCTCGTCGGCGTGGTGATCGGCGGCCTCTATCTCCCCGCTCTCAAACACATTGCGGACACGATCCCGCCGTGGAGGCGAGGGGCCGCGACGGGCATCTACGTCGCTGTCATCGTGGCAGCCTACGCCGCGCCCCTCTTCTACGTCGGTCTGCTGGCACCGCGGGTGGGCTGGCGACCGACCATGGTCGGCGTGGGCGTGCTGGAGATGGCCGGCGCGGTGGTGCTGGCGTTGAAGGTGCCCAGCATCCCGGCGCCAGTGCGCGTCCCTACAGGGGCGGGGCGTTATCTCACCGACGTCCTCCGCAACGACCGGGCCCGCCGAACGATCGTCGCATACACCGGGCACAACTGGGAACTCTTCGGGATGTGGGGCTGGCTGGCGCCGTTCATGGTGGCGGCGCTTACCACCCGAGGCGTATCGTCTGAAGCGGCGATCGCCTGGGGCGGACTGCTGGCGGCGGGCGCGATCGGTCTGGGCGGCGGTGTTGGTGCCGTCTTCGGCGGCCGGATCTCCGACCGGCTGGGGCGCGCACGGGCCGCCATGATGATCCTCGCGCTGAGCCTCGCCTGCTCGCTCGGCTTCGGATGGCTGCTGCGCGCCCCCATCGTCCTGCTGGTCGCAGCGGGGCTGCTCTATGGAACGGTGGCGCTCGCCGACTCGCCAGCCTATTCCGCCAACCTAATGGAGGTGGTCCCGCCGCAGTCCCTGGGAGGCGCTTTCTCCTTTCAGATGCTCACCGGATGGGCCGCCACCGCCGTGGCGCCTGCGGCGTTCGGGATGATGCTCGACCTCCTCGCCCCTGCCGGCCCCCTGGCGCAGTGGGGCAGCGCGTTCGGTCTGATGGCCATCGGTCCGCTGGTGGGCATGATCGCGCTGGCGCCCCTCCGGATGAAGACCGGGTGAGCGCGCCTTACCCGAACCACTTCCGCGAGGCGCTTCGTCAGCGCCGGTTCGTGCTGACCCTCGAACTCACCACACCCCCCGTCGGGGCGCCGGCCGCCGCCGTGGACTCCCTGTTGGCTGTTGCGCGCGCTGTCCGGGAAGAGCCGCGCGTCGCCGTCGTCGCTCTCACAGACCGCAGCAGTGCCGACCGCGACCTCGGCTCCATCGACACCGGCCGGTGGGTTGCCGACGCCTCGGGGAAGGCTCCCCTGATCCACTGGGCCGGCAAGGACCGCAGCGCGGCAGATCTCGGAGCCGACCTGCGCCGCGCTGCGACTCTGGGCCTGGAGAACTTTCTCCTGATCACCGGAGACAAGGTGCGGCATCCGCCTCCCGACCGTCCCGTCCGGTACCTCGACGCCGTCAACGCCCTGCATGCCGCGCGCGGGTTCCCGCCAACGGCGGTGCTGGCGGCCGCGGTCTGTCCCTTCAAGTACCGAGAGGAAGACCTGCTCGGCCAGTACCTCAAGGCCGTAAAGAAGTTGCGGGCGGGCGCCGACCTGCTGATTACGCAAATCGGCTGGGACATGGCCAAGTTCGAGGAGCTACACGCCTTCCTGGCGAGGCGCGGCTACGAGGTACCGCTGATGGCGGAACTGCTCCATCTCACCGCCTCCCGCGCCCGCCGCCTCCGCCGGGTGGGATTGCCGGGGGTGACCATCACCGACGACCTCATGCGGCTCCTCGAAGAAGAAGAAGCGACTCGGGATCGGGGGCACGCCGCGGCCTACCGGAGGCTAGCCCTGCAAATCACCGGCGTCCGCCACATGGGATACGCGGGGGCGCAGGTCAGCGGACTGCACACGTCCGCCGCCGTGATGACCCTGCTGGACGCCGTGGAGAGGTGCGAGCGCGACTATCCGAATCTCGCGTCGTGGCGGGAAGCCTGGCGCGGCACGCTGACGGGCGCCGGCGGCCGCGTGGTCTCCGTCGCGCCGGCGGGGGGCTTCTACATCGAAAAGGATCGGGCGGCTGGAGGAGCCGGAGGTGTCATGCCGTCATCGGCCGAGCGCGCGATGTTTGGGGCAATGGACCTGATTCACCGCGCCGCGTTCGCGGACGGGGCGATCGGCGGCCGCCTCCTGGGCGGCGCGCTGCGGCGCCTGGATGCGCGCACCGGACTGGGCGGGGCGCTCCTCGCCCTCGAACGAGCGACCAAAGGCCCCCTGGTTGGATGCGCCAGCTGTGGGTTCTGCCGGCTGCCCCAGACGGCCTACGTCTGCCCTGAGACCTGCCCGAAAGGGCTGGCCAACGGCCCCTGTGGCGGGACGCAGGAGAACCGGTGCGAATTCGGCGACCGGGAGTGCATTCACGCACGGATCTATCGGATCAGCAAAGACCTCGGACGCCTGGACGATCTCGAGGAGGTCTTGATCCCGCCCGTCCCTGCGAGCGCGTGGGACAGTTGCTCATGGGTGACGCATTTCCAGGAGAAGGGACCGGAGGCGATCCGGCTAGCCGGTGCGCGCGGTTCCAGACGACCAGTGTAGATCGGGGCGGCGCGCCGCCGTCACCTCGTCCAGGCGCGAGACCACCGTGGTGTGCGGCGCCGTCCGGACGACCTCCGTGTTCGTGCGGCACTCATCCGCGACAGCCAGGAGCGCCTCGGCAAAGGCTTCGATCGCTTCGCGCGTCTCCGTCTCGGTCGGCTCGATGAGCATGGCTTCCTCGACGATCAGCGGAAAGTACACCGTGGGGGCGTGAAACCCGTAATCGAGGAGCCGTTTGGCGATGTCTTTGGTGGTGGCCCCGGTTTCGCGCTTCTGGCGAGTGCCGGCCAGCACAAACTCGTGCTTGCAAGGCCGATCGTAAGGCACTTCGAAGGCCGGCCGCAGTAACGCCAGGAGGTAGTTCGCGTTCAGGACCGCCGCCTCCGCCACCTGGCGAAGGAGCGGCCCATAGGTGCGGATGTACGCGTAGGCTCGTACGAGCACGCCGAAGTTGCCGTAAAAGCTGCGGATCTTGCCGATCGTCTTGGGACGGTCATGCTCCAGCCGGTAGCGATCGCCATCGCGGACAGCGATGGGCACGGGCAAGTATGGCGCCAAGTGGCTCTTCACCGCTACCGGCCCCGCCCCCGGACCGCCGCCGCCATGGGGGGTGCTGAAGGTCTTGTGCAGGTTCATGTGCATCACGTCGAAGCCCTGGTCGCCCGGCCGCGTGATACCCAGAATCGCGTTGAAGTTGGCTCCATCGAGGTACAGCTGGGCGCCGCACCCGTGGATGACCTCCTCGATCTCCGTGATACGCTCCTCGAAGAGACCCAGCGTGTTGGGATTCGTCAGCATCAGCGCGGCCACGCGGTCGTCAGCCACCGCGCGGAGGGCCTCGACGTCGATGTTCCCCCGGGTGTCGCTGCGGACCTCGACGACCTCATACCCACACATCGCCGCCGAGGCCGGGTTGGTGCCGTGCGCCGAATCTGGCACGATGACGCGCGTTCGGCGCTCCCCCCGCTCGGCGAAGTAGGCACGAATCAGCATCAATGCGGTCAGTTCCCCGTGCGCCCCCGCCGCCGGCTGGAAGGTGACGTGCTGCATCCCTGTGATCTCCGCGAGCATCCCCTCGAGATCCACGAGAAGACGGAGCGCGCCCTGCGTCATCCTTTCCGGCGCATACGGGTGCAGCCGGGCGAATCCAGGGAGGCGCGCGGCGTCCTCATTGATCTTGGGGTTGTACTTCATGGTGCACGATCCGAGGGGATAGAATCCCAGATCCACGGCGTAGTTCCGGTGCGAGAGCTGTGTGTAGTGGCGCACGAGGTCAGGCTCGCTGACCTCCGGAATGTCCAGCGGGGCGCCGCGAACGTGCGCCGCCGGCAGGATCGCCTCCAACGGCACGTCAGGGACATCGCTGGCAGGGGGCGAGGCGCCGATGCGCCCTCTCGCGCTGCGTTCGTTCAGCAGTGGCAGCTGGCCCCGCAGCACTAGCGCATCGCCTCCAGGGTCCGGGCCAGACGGTCGATCTCCTCGCGGGTCCGGTTCTCTGTGACGCAGAGCAGCCAGCTGTCGCCGAGGTCCGGATAGAAACGGCCGAGGGCCAACCCGCCGACAATGCCGACGTCGAGGAGCCGCCCGTTGATCTCCTCGGGATCCCGCGGACAACGAAGAACGAACTCGTGGAAGGTGGGTCCCTCGAACGCCGGAGTGAACCCGGGGATCTGTGCCAGCCGCCCCATCGCATAGTGCGCCCTGCGGGCGCAGACTTCCGCCACCTGCCTCAATCCCCCCCGCCCCAGGGCGGCCATGTAGATCGCCGCCGCCAGCGCATTGAGGGCCTCATTCGTGCAGATATTGCTGGTAGCGTGCTCTCGCCGGATATGCTGCTCACGCGTCTGCAGCGTGAGCACGAACCCCCGCCGTCCCTGGGTGTCCACGGTCCTCCCCACCAGCCGGCCGGGCATCCGCCGCACGAACGCCTGGCGGGTGGCCAGCATCCCCAGAAACGGGCCGCCGAAGTTGAGGTGATTCCCGAGCGGCTGTCCTTCGCCGGCGACGATGTCGGCACCCCATTCCCCCGGCGGTTTGAGCAGCGCGTACGCGACCGGGTCGGCCGCGGCGACGACCAAAAGGGCGCCGACGGCGTGCGCCGCTTCCGCCAGCCGCCCCATGTCCTCTAGCCCACCAAAGAAGTTCGGCTGCTGAACGATCAGCGCGGCGGTGCGCTCAGAGAGCAGGTCCCGGGCCATCTCAACCGGCGTCACGCCCCTCTGGTGGAGGAGATCTCGCACCTCTACCCCCAGATGCCGCGTGTAGGTCCGTACGACCTGCCGGTACTCCGGATGCACGGCTGACGAGACGACGACCTCGTCGCGGTGGGTGAGATCCCGCGCCATCACGGTCGCTTCCGCCGTAGCGCTGGCTCCGTCGTACATCGACGCGTTGGAGACCTCCATGCCCGTCAGCGCGCACAACAGGCTCTGGTACTCGTAGGCCGCCTGCAGTTCTCCCTGCATGATCTCCGCTTGATACGGCGTGTAGGCCGTGTAGAACTCGCTGCGTCCCGCCAGGTGCCACACGATGCTGGGGATGAAATGGTCGTAGGCCCCCGCTCCGAGGAAGCAGGCAAATCGATCGGCGTCGCCGTTTCGCTCGCTCAGCCCACGCAGTTCGCGCAGCAGCTCCGCATCACTGGGAACCGGAGGGAGATCCAAGGCACGAAGCAGCCGGACGCTCCGCGGCACGTCGGTGAAGAGATCCTCGACCGATGGAACACCGATCGTACGCAGCATGTGCTGGCGATCGGCCTCGGTGAGGGAGATGTACTTATGCGCGGTCCAGGGCGTCATGTCGGTGCCAGTGAGCCAAGCCTTTTCGTCTAGTTCACCGGCTCGCCGATCAGGCGACGGTAGTCGTCAACAGAGAGTAGACCTTGGAGTTCGGCCGAATCCGCCGGCTCGATGAGGAGCATCCACCCCTGCCCGTACGGGTCTTGGTTCACAAGCTCGGGATGTTCCGCCAGCGCCGGATTTGCCTCCACCACCGTGCCGGAAATCGGTGCATAGAGATCTGAGACGGCTTTCACTGACTCGATGACGCCGAAAGTCTGTAACTGCTTCACCTTGGCTCCTTGAGCGGGCAATTCAATGAAGACGACGTCGCTGAGCCGCTCGGCGGCGAACAGCGTAATACCGACACGCACCCGCGCCCCTTCGAGACGGGCCCACTCGTGCTCTTTCGTGTATTTGAGATCGTCAGGGTACATTCGGACATTGTCCCCCTATTTCTTCGAACGATAGAAGGGTAGCCGGGTCAACCGGATCGGCACGACACGCTCACGGATCTCCACGCTCAGCGCGCCCTCCTTGGCTAGCGCGAAAGGAAGATAGCCCATCCCGATGCTCATCTGCAGAGTGGGGCTGAACGTGCCACTCGTGACCGCACCCACCGGCGTCTCCTGGTGGAGCAGACCGTATCCGTGACGGGCAACGGCTCGACCCTCCACTGCGAAGCCGACGAGTTTGCGTGGGGGACCCTGCTCGCGCTGCCGGAGCAAGGCCTCTCGACCCATGAAGTCGCCCTTCTCCCACTTGACCGTCCACCCCAGCGGAGCTTCGAGGGGCGATGTGGTGTCGTCGATATCATTCCCATAGAGCATGAGGCCTGCTTCGAGACGCAGCGTATCCCGCGCTCCGAGGCCGACCGGGACAAGACCCGAAGACGCCCCTGCATCGAGAAGGGCGTCCCAAAGAACCGGAGCATCGTCCCATGCCGGCCCGAGCTCAAACCCATCCTCCCCCGTATAGCCGGTCCGTGAGAGTACAGCTCGCCGACCGGCGACCATCGCCTCGGGCAGCACATCGAATGGACGCATCTCGTCTACCGGGGCGGTCGTCAGCCGACGCAGGATCGTCGAGGCAGCCGGACCCTGTAGCGCCAGCAGCGCCATTTCACGTGAAATGTCGCGGACCGTCGCGCCGAGCGCGTGTTCTTCGATCCACCCAAGGTCCTTGGTGTGCGTCGCCGCATTTACGACCATGAGGTACCGCTTCTGCCGAAAACAAAAGATGATCAGGTCGTCCACGATCCCCCCATGCGGGTAGCACATCGGCGTGTAGAGCCCATGACCAACCGCCAGCCGCGCAACGTCATTGGGAACGAGTTGTTGCAACGCCTCAAGCGCGGTGTCCCCCTCGACCAACACTTCCCCCATGTGCGAAACGTCGAAGAGACCTGCCTGCTCCCGAACCGCCCGGTGCTCTTCCAGAATCCCACGATATTGCACCGGCATCTCCCACCCGGCGAAGGGAACCATCCGCGCACCGTGCTCGAGATGGCGGGTATGCAAAGGTGTACGTTGGAGGAGGTTGGTGGCTTCAGCCATTAGGACGGTTCAGGACCTCTCCCTTCTCCTCGGCGACGCAAGAGAGCGATGACCTCGTCATCAGTGGTCTGCGCAAAGTCCTCGTAGAACTGCCCCACGGCGTAGAAGGCGATCGGCACGAGGAGACACACTACCTCATCGGCTTCGGCGCGCAGTCGCTGCACCGCATCAGATGGGGCGACGGGTACGGCCGCGACGATGGCGCGGCAGCCCATCCGACGAACAGCGCGGAGGGCCGCGATAATCGTCGAGCCGGTGGCGATACCGTCATCGATGACGCTGACCGTGTGCTCCGTCAAATCAGGATAGACCTGCGTGCCTCGATACACCATCATCCTCCGCGAAATCTCCTCCTGCTGGCGTTGGATCTCTTCGCGGAGGTACGTGGAGTCGGTGCTCAAGCTGCCCTCGACTCCGGGATCCAGATAGACGGTGCCGTCGTGGGCAACCGCACCGACGGCGAGCTCAGGATTTTCAGGGGCTCGCAGTTTCCGCGGAATGATCACATCGAGGGGAGCGTCCAGCAAGTCGGCGACCTCAGCCCCGACAACGACTCCTCCTCGTGGGATCGCAAGCACATACGCGGGAGGCTGAACGTGTTGAAGGGTGGCCCCCAAACGGCGTCCAGCATCCCTGCGATCGCGAAAGAGCATCGCCGCTCCGCCAGCTCAAATCTGCCGCCCTCACTGGACCCGGGCCAGGTCGAGCGCCTGCGCCAGGGCCTGCTGCTCTTCATCCGAGAGGGGGGAGGACGATTTCCCCTCGCGCACCGCCTTTGCATATCCGCGGCTGCCATCCCTGCCGTTGAGGATGCTAATGACGAGGCCATTGCGACGAGCATCCAGCAGCGCAACGCTAAAGCTCATGTGGCCCCCCATGTCCCGAAACGCATCGTACCTGACCACTCCGAGGCGCCGTAGCGCCCCATCGCCCTCTGCCCGGAGGCTAGCCAGATCAGCCGTCAACCGATCGAGTCTCGAGCGCAATGCCTCAAGATCGCCTTCTACGCTGCCGTCGCCAGACCGCTTGTAATAGTCTCTCGGCCGGCGCGTCAAGCGGTTCACTTGGCCCGCCAGAACCAAGACGACCACCGCCAGGAGCAGCAGGGCGGCCGTTAGCCCCCATATGAGAATCTGTCTCTCAAATTCGATCGTCATTGTCTGGCGCGCCGTGAGGTTAGCCGTTCTTCAACGCGTTGGAAGTATCTCCTTTCCCTGGCTACATCGAGGGGTTTCTGCCCTCAATTTCCCCAGTGTCACGCCCCCTGGCCTTCATTACGTTCCATGTTCTGGAGGGCTGCGAGGACGACTCCAATGTGTTCAGCCAGAGGAATCCTCAGCTCCTCGGCGCCACGCGCGATGTCTTCACGACTAACCGCGCGCGCAAACGCCTTGTCCTTGAGTTTCCGCTGGACTGAGTTCACGTCAACTTCAGCAAGAGACCGACCGGGTCTAACGAGTGCCACAGCAATGATAAACCCCGAGAGTTCATCGCAGGCAAACAAGGCTTTCTCCATCAGCGACAATCGAGGAACGCCCGAGTAGTCGGCGTGCGACAAGATCGCTCGCGTGAGGACTTCGGGAGCCCCCATGCTGCGCAGGAATTCCACGCCCCGGAAAGGGTGCCCGCCCTCGGCCGCAGGAAATCGTTCGTAGTCCATGTCGTGAAGGAGGCCCGCCAGACCCCACGGGTCCGGATCCTCCGCGAAACGCTCGGCGTAGGCGCGCATTGCAGCCTCCACCGCACGCATATGCTTCCGAAGCCCAGGACTCTCGGTCCATTCGCAGACCAACACCCAAGCTTCATTCCGCGTCATCGCGGTGATCGCCGGGTCTTGAAGACCGGTTTACCCGTCTGCCGGCGCAGCGCTATTCTCTTCCTCAACTGTGGAAAGGAGAAGGGAGACTACCCTATCGAGGTCCTCGGGGGAATAGAAGTCAATCAGAATCTGTCCCCGGCGCCTCCCAGCCCGAATCGCAACTTTCGTCTGCAAAAACCTGGACAAGTCTTCCTGAACCGCGAGAAGGTTTGGATCGGGGAGCAAAGCCCCCCTCCGGCGTATTCCACGTGAAATACTCCATCGCCGAACGAGCGCCTCAGTTTGACGGACGGATAGGCCCCTGCGCTCGACTTCTCGGCAAGCATCTCGTACTGCCTGCACGTGCGGCAGGCCAAGAAGGGCCCTGGCGTGACCCTCTGAGATCCGAGCGTTCTGGAGACTTTCCTGGACCACTTCCGGTAACTGAAGGAGGCGAAGTGTGTTAGCCACGCTCGCCTGGCTCTTTCGGAGCCGGCCAGCGATCTGCTCCTGCGTCATCTCGAACTCCTCCTGCAGCCGGAGATAGGCTCGAGCCTTCTCCAATGGACGAAGGTCTTCTCGCTGCAGGTTCTCAAGGAGCGCGATCTCAAGCGACTCCTGGTCCGAGAGATGGCGCACCACCGCCGGCACCAGTTGAAGTCCGACCGACTTGGCGGCTCGCAACCGCCGTTCCCCGGCGACGAGTTCGTAACCGTTATCGACGTGACGGACTACAATCGGCTGAAGCACGCCCCGGTCCTGGATCGAGGCTCTCAGGTCTGTGATGTCCTCCTCAGAAATCTCGCCCCTGGGTTGGAATCGCCCAGGACGGATTTCATGAATGGGCAGATCACGAATCATTCCCTCGTCAAACGCTTCGCGCCCCAAGAGCGCCCCGAGGCCACGCCCGAGACCCCTCTTTCGCGGGTCAGCTGACGGGACCGGCGAGTGCCGCCGTGTTTCTTCCACGAGTGACTACCTCCTTCGCCAGGCTCAAGTAGGCCTCGGCACCCCGGGAAGAGGAATCAAAGGAGATCACCGGCATGCCGTAGCTCGGAGCTTCCGCAAGGCGAATGCTCCTGGGAATCACGGTTTCGTACATCTTCGTTTTGAAGAATCGCCTCACTTCAGTCGCGACCTGCTCGGCGAGGCGAGTGCGTGCATCGAACATAGTCAAGAGAACGCCCGTAATCTCAAGCGAGGAATTCAAGAATTTCTGCACAAGTCGGACCGAATCCAAGAGCTGGCTTAGACCCTCCAAAGCATAGTACTCGCATTGAATAGGGATCAGGACCTCTGTTGCGGCCGTTAGGGCGTTGATCGTGAGAAGCCCAAGGGACGGGGGGCAGTCCAGCAACACAACCTCATAGGACTCCCCGGCAATTTCAAGCGCATCGCGCAGTCGCGTCTCCCTGGAAATCAATGGGACGAGTTCAATTTCCGCGCCGGCGAGATGCGGGCTCGATGGAACGAGGTCTAGCCCCGTTATGTCTGTTGGCACGGCAATGTCTCGTAGAGGGCAACCTTCGATGATTACTCCATAGGAGGAAGCGGAAGCAGGTGCCTTCTGAATGCCCAATCCGCTGGTCGCGTTCGCCTGCGGATCCAGATCACAAATGAGAGTTCGCTGACCAAGGATTGCGAGGCTGGCACCGAGGTTGACAGCGGTGGTCGATTTGCCGACACCGCCCTTCTGGTTGACGATCGCAATGGTCCGATGCATGGTCCGAATGCAGGAGCGATGCCGGAAGCGCTAAAGGCAGAGTTTCTCCGGCGAAAACCTGCTCCCTTCTTCCATATCGGGTTCTGATCAGATGATTTGAGGTGAGCTGAGAAGTCTGTTGGTCACGAGTTCGCGTGCGGGTCGGATCCCCTAACCAGGTTATTTCACGTGAAATACCAAGATGGAAGGAGAAGTCCATCCCAACGACTCATTCGTCGCCCCCGGTCGGCTCCTCGGTGGATTCCTCGTCACTCTGGTCCGGCTTCTTCTCCCCGCTCGTCTTCGCCAGGTAGGCCTCGATCTCTGCCTCAAGCTCTTCCTCCACCGGCAGGCCTTCCGGACGGGTTCCCTTGGTTGATCGCTGGCCGGGGGGCTCACTACGTCTTCCGGAAGTTCCTTCTGGCCCGTAACGTGCGGGCCTCCGCCCAGAACGCCCTTCACCAGGACGGCGCCTAGAATACCGAGGTCGACCCGGAGCAGCCCCGCGATCAGCTCGCCTTATCTCGCTCTGCGGCGGTTCAAACTGCCTTCCAGAGCCAACCGGCGGTCCTTGAGGCTGCGTCTCTAAGCCCTGTGGTCGCTCCTCCTCTCCAACGTCCTCTCGCGAGCCGCGATTGCCCTTTGGCATTACGACAACACGCCTCATGTCGTGCTCGCCTCGGCTCGCCGTGCTCACCCCGGGATGATCCTGAAGGGCGACATGGATGACCCGGCGGTCTCTTGGGCTCATGGGGGTTAAGGCAATTTCCCTTCCCTGGCGGGCGACGCGTTCCGCCGTCCTCTTGGCGAGGTCTTGAAGTGACGCCTCACGCCGTTCGCGGTACCCCTCGGCGTCCAGCTCGATTCGAACGGGGCCACCGGCCTGTCTACCGGCCAAAAGAGCCAGGAGGACCTCGAGAGCTCCCAGTGTTTGCCCATGCTTGCCGATCAGACCACCAACATTCGCTCCTTCAATGTTGACCCGAACACTCTCCGGCCCATTCTCGATCCTCACTTCCGCCGAGACCCCCATAAGACCCAGGAGTTCTCGCGCGACGGCTCCTACGGTCTCCGCCCTGCCAGATCGACGGGTTATCCGCACGCGTGCCTCGCGGGCGCCCAGACCCAGGACCCCCCGGCTCCCTTCGTCGAGCACCTCGACGTCGACCTGGCTACGCTGCGCCGCCAAAGAAGTCAGGGCGCGGTCGATCGCCTCATCGACCGTCCGCGCTGAGACTTCGATGGATTCCTGCCTCGGGGAACTCTCGGAGAAGGAAGGCGTCTCGTGCTCCTCTCTCATGCCGGCTTTGCCTTCCCGCCCTGTTTGCGCCCAGCCGTTGTTCTCGACGGTGGCGGAGGCCGCCGGGCGGGAGGCCCTAACACAACGTAATATTCGATAATCCCCACAACGGTGGACGCGATCCAGTAGATCGAAAGCCCAACGGGAAAGTTGAAGCTGAACCACGCAAAGAGAATCGGCATGAAGACGAAGAATCGGGCCTGCTGCGGATCGGTAATGCTCATCCGTTGCTGAAAGTAGCCCGTTGCGGCAATGAGGAGAGGGAAAGCGACTAAATAGGGATTTTGGGCAATGGCGCTAAAGGTTGGGTGCGTGTCCAAAGGGACACCGAGGAACGTCTGGCCGGCAAAACGCCCTCCCTGCCTGAGCACATTCCACAGCGCAATGAGGACCGGAAATTGCACGAGGGTTGGCAGGCACCCGCCCAGCGGGTTGACTCCCGCGGTACGGTAGAGGCTCATGATCTCCTGATTGGCGCGCTGAGGATCGTCCTTGAACTTGCGCCGGACGACCTCCATTTGTGGGGCAAGTGACTGCATCTTCCTGATGGCCTTGAAGCCGTAGCGGCTGAGCGGATGGAAAACCAACCTGACAATGACGGTGAGAAGGATTACGGCTAACCCAACGTTGCCTGTGAGTGAGCTGAGAGCCCCCAGGAGGGAGGCGATCAAGTCCTGTAGCGGCCGAAGAAGCCCGCTCATCCCCGCCCGTCCTCGAACTCAGGGAACCGGATCATAGCCCCCGGCATGAAACGGATGGCAACGAAGGAGCCGTCGGACTGCCAGCGCCATGCCTTTCCATGCGCCGTATCGCTGAACCGCCTCAAGGGCGTACGTTGAACACGATGGGTAGAATCTGCATCTTCGGGGAAATGCCGGCGAGATGCCTATTTGATAAAGCCTTATTGACCCTAGAATGAGTGATTTGAATGCAATTAGTGCTGGGGTTGATATAGGTCTTTTATGGTAGAGACGGCCCATTTTAATCGACATTATCTCGCATCATGCGTGCATCCACAAAGGCCTCGCTTAGATGGCTGATCACAGACTCGAATGGAGCCGTTTCGGCTCCGCTCCTGGCCACGATGACGATGTCCGCGCCGGATCGCAGGTCCTTCTCGATGTGCCTGAAGGCCTCGCCCAGCCGCCGGCGGATCCGGTTCCGCGAGACGGCCGATCCCAGCCGCCGGCCCGCAACCACGGCCACCCGAAGTCCCTGCCTCTCGCCGCGAAGAACATAGACCGTCGCCACCGCAGTAATATGGCGCGTCCCCTTCCGGTATACGGTCCGAACGTCGGGTCCCCCGAGCGAAGACCGAACGACCCAGCGGACCGTCGACGCCGCGACGTCGTCGGAGCTAGACAGAGAGTCTGTGACGGCCCTTTGCCCGCCGTCGCTTGAGCACCCGCCGCCCGCCTGAACTCCGCATCTTGGCCAAGAATCCGTGAACACGGAGGCGTCGCCGCCGCTTAGGTTGGTAGGTTCTTTTCACGCGGTGAAACCGTTCCCTTTCCTGGGGTGCGCGCGACCGCGACCGGTGGAGTGCGAGTAACTATAGCACAGCCTCCAGAGCCCCATCAAACCGGCGTTTCGGGACACCAATCGCGGTTTGGCCGTGATGGTGCAACGGGCGCTGCCGCCGAGACACGCGTCTCATGCGCTCGGAATTGCGGTGTGGACAAGGTGTTGATAATCGGTCCACCCGTGCACAGATGATCGTCATCCGCCCAAAGGGCGCCTTGATGGCAAGACGGAAAGGATCCCGCCGGGTCATCCCCTTCTCCACAGGATACTCACATAGCGGAAGCCGGAATCCACACGGTTATCCTCATCTGTGGACAACCACGAGGAGGTCCATTCACCCAACGACAAAGTTAGGAAGCGACAGGAACTCGTTCTCGGCATGAAGAAACTCGTCTTCGCCGAAAGCCCACTCTACCCACACAGCAGAACGGCTTCCGCTTGTCTGCTGATCGGCGTGAAAAAGGTAGTTATCATCGCCGCCCGGTAGGAGAATCCCGCCGGAGCTCAAAATCGGTGTCCTGCCATTGGCCCAGATGGCAACCCGCGAGGTCCTACAACGGCTTGCTGAGGAACGGCAGATTGGTGGATCGGAGGAGCCTCCGTCTGGGAACCCGGAGATCCGATTGGCGATCTACGATTCCCCCCTTGCGGCCCCACGCGTCATTTCGTTGTCGGGGGACGACTTCGAGCGATTGGTGGGGGATCTTGCCGCGCAGACGTACCAGTATGCCCGCGAACGCGGCGGGCGCGTTCCCTTCGTCGTCATTCGTGAGGTGGTGGAGAACCTGATCCACGCCTACTTCCGCAACCCCGTGATCACCATTCTGGACGACGGAGACACGATCCGCGTCGCCGACCAGGGTCCCGGCATCGTCGACAAGGCGCGTGCCGTCCTGCCTGGGTTTACGACCGCTACCGCCGGAATGCGGCGGTACATCCGGGGCGTGGGGTCCGGACTCCCGGTGGCCAAGGAACAGCTGGCCTTCCTGGGAGGCACCGTCGGCATTGAGGACAACCTCGAGGGCGGGACGGTCGTAACGCTGACGCTGCCCAAAGTCCCGCGCCACGCGGCCGGGCCCGTTTCCTCACCCGCGCCACGCCGTGCCGTGCTCTCTCTCCGGCAAAAGCGGATACTACTGCTCATCGGCGAGCTGGGTGCCGCCGGTCCTTCGGTGATCGCGCGGGAGTTGGGGTTCAGTCACAGCACGGCGTACCGGGAGCTCCGCCGGCTGGAGTCGGAACGACTCGTCCACGTCAAGGGGAGTGGACGGCGCACGCTGACCGAAGATGGGATCATCGCCCTCGGGGAGATTTTCTCGTCGTAACCGGGCTGTCAGCGGGGGCCCGACTCGCCGCCCGCGGGAAAGCACGCAGCAGCCGCGTGGGAGGATTTGACGATGTCTGTCGACATAACAGGGGCGACTGAGCTCTGGCAGGTGGCCGTCAGGCGGATTGCCGAGCAGCTCAACAAACCGAGTTTTGAATCCTTCGTCAAGGCCATGCGACCGTTGAACATGAGGGGCGATACACTGGTCTTCAGCGTCCCCGATAGTTTCGCCAAGGAGTGGGTGGAAACGCGCTATGCGGGGATGATCCGCGACGCGCTGCGGGCAGCGGCCGGCCGGGATGTAGCGGTCAGCTTCACGGTCGCCGAAGCCGCTCCGGCGCCCGCCCTGGAACCGCCATCGTCGCGAGAGAGGCTGCTCCCCCGCTCCATCAACGGCCTTGCGCTCTCCCCGAAGTATACATTCGAGACGTTTGTCGTCGGCGCGGGCAACCGATTCGCCCACGCGGCAGCACGCGCCGTGGCCGAACAGCCCGCCAAGGCCTATAATCCGCTCTTCATTTACGGCGGCGTGGGGTTGGGCAAGACCCACCTCCTCCAGGCCATCGGGCACCACGTGCTCACCCTGGAGTCCTTCCACCGGGTCACGTACGTGAGCAGCGAGAAGTTCACGAATGAGCTGATTAACAGTATCCGCGACGACAAAACTGTTGAGTTTCGGAACCGTTATCGCAACGTCGACGTGTTGCTCATCGACGACATCCAATTCCTGGCCGGCAAAGAGCGCACGCAGGAGGAATTCTTCCACACCTTCAATACACTGCACGAGTCCGCCCGGCAGATCATCATCACCAGCGACCGCCCGCCGAAAGACATCCCGACGCTGGAAGACCGATTGCGCTCGCGATTCGAGTGGGGCCTCATCGCGGACATCCAGCCCCCCGACCTCGAGACGCGCATCGCCATCTTGCGTAAGAAGGCGGAGACCGACGGGATCCATATCCCCGACGACGTCGCCGATTTCATTGCCCAACGCGTCCAGACGAACATCCGCGAGCTGGAAGGGGCGCTGGTGCGGGTCGTGGCGTACGCGACTCTCACTCGCACTCCCATCACCACCACCCTGGCCGAGGAGGTGCTCCGCGAGCTCCTCCCCGCGGTACGCGTAAAACCCGTCACGATCCCGGCCATTCAGCGCGTCGTGGCCGAGTTCTTCGACATCAGGGTGGAAGACATGCGGGCAAAGCGCCGCACCAAAGCCGTCGCCTTCCCTCGCCAGGTCGCGATGTACCTGGCTCGCGAGGTCACGGACTCGTCACTGCCGCGTATCGGTGAAGAGTTCGGCGGACGCGATCACACCACGGTCATGCACGCTTGCGACCGTGTCCGCGACGCGTTGCAGCGCGACACCCATCTCGCCGCCAGCGTCAAACGCTTAGTCGACCGCCTTCACCAAGGAGGATAACCTGAGGATTCTTGGTTTCCCTCGGCGTCACGACCGCACCCGTCCACGGCTCGTCTACGCCGACCCACACGGCCATCCACACATTATTAACATACTCCTGTGGGCGGAGACCGAACAAAATCACACACCCTTGAAGCGCATCCACTTATCCCCGATGATTACTACGATGACGACTATTTTTTGATGACAGCTATTTAAAAGGAACCGTATGCATATTACGTGTGAACAACGGCATCTGGTCAAAGGGGTACAGACCGTACAACGAGCGATCTCTGCTCGAACGACGATGCCGATTCTCGGCAATATTTTATTGGAAACCACTAAGGACAAGGTTAGGCTAGCCGCAACCGATCTGGAATTGGGAATTCAAACGGAAGTTCCTGCGGAGATCAGGCAGGGTGGCGCGATCACCCTGTCGGCGAAAATCCTGGGGGATATCGTCAGCAATCTGGCCGAAGCGTCTGTTGAGATCAAGGTTGGGGAAAACGGGGTCGCCGCCGAGATTCGGTGCGAGAGTACCGAGTTCGAGATTCCGGGAGTGCCCGCCACGGACTTCCCCCTGATACCGGAACCAGACGCGACGGTGGTGGCGACTATCGATACCGCGTTGTTGCGAACCATGGTGCGGCAGACGGTCTTTGCCGTGTCCACGGACGATACGCGCCCGTTTCTCACTGGAGTGTTCTTGAATCTGGATGGAGAGACGTTACGTCTCGTGGCCACGGATGGGGGACGGTTAGCGCTACGCTCCACGGAGATGCCGCGGGCTGGTGCCCAGAAGTTCGGCGTGATCGTGCCCGCCAAAACGATGCAAGAGGTAGCGAGGGCCCTTGGCAGCAGCGGGGGGGAGTGTTCGGTTGCCCTTGCAGAGAACCACCTCGTCTTTACGCTGCCGGAGGTCCGGCTGGTCTCGCGTCTGATCGCCGGGCAGTTTCCAAATTATCAGCAGGTCATCCCGCAAAGCCACAAGCAGCGGCTGCAGCTGAACACGGAGCGCTTTCTCCGCGCCATCCGGCGCGCTCACATCACCGCGCGTGACTCGGCGAGTGTTGTAAGACTTTCGGCGACGGATTCCGAGTTAACCGTGACCTCGAACACGCCTGAGGTGGGCAAGACGACCGAGCGCGTTCCCGTGCGAGCGGAAGGGGAAACCGTGCAGGTGGCGTTCAACGCCAGATACCTGATCGACTGCCTCTCCATTCTGGACACAGACGAGCTGGTCTTCGAGCTCTCCGGTCCGCTGACGCCCGGGGCGATCCGCCCTACCGGCCAGCAGGAGTACATCTACGTGCTGGCGCCGGTCCGTGTCTATGCGTGAATGGGTGACGTCCTCATCCGGACGGAGCGCATCGCCCTCGACGCCTTTCTAAAGTGGGCCGGGGTAGTCCAGACCGGGGGAGAGGCCAAGCGGCTGATCCAGGCGGGACAGGTCCGCGTCAACGCACGCGCCGAACGCCGTCGGGGGCGCCAGCTTGTCCCAGGGGACAGTGTGACGACCCCGAGCGGTGAGACGCTGGTCGTCGTTCGGCAGCGCCCCTGACCCGGTGCCCCCGCCCTCCGCAAACTCCGCACCACAGCCCGATAGATGATGGGGGGACAAGGACGCCGGAACCGACGGCGTGAAGGGACATCTACGCTGATGCCTTTGGGAGACCTCCTCCGGCGGAATGCCAGAAGTCTGGGGATCGAGCCGGCCGTCCACCTCGTGGAGATTCGGCGGGTCTGGGAGAGCGTGGTGGGCCCCGCCCTGGCGGCGGCAAGCCGGGTGGCCTCCTTCCGTGGTGGCGTCTTGGTGGTGTCCGCAACCCATCCGTTGGTTGCCCAAGAGATACGGATGCGGCGGAGGGCAATCCTCGCTGCCGTGGAGACTCGGGCAGGGGCTGCGCCGTCGCGTCTTCAGGTTGTAATCAGGCGGGAGGCAAAATAGCGGAAAAGGCCACAGAGACAGGGTTTTAGCTTTTGACAGAACGCATTTAGCGCTTTATACTTTCTTTAGATAGAGGGCCTTTTGGGCGCCCGTGGGGAGGCGTTCGGGGCCCGCAAGGGGCGGGGCGTGGGCCACTTTCACGCCCCGTTTTGGGTGTTCACCCGCACTTGCCCGGGCCGGGCGCCACCGAGGAGCATTCAGGGGAGATGGCTGAAGCGGCCACGTACGACGTTCAACACATCCAGGTGCTCGAGGGGCTGGAGGGGGTGCGCAAGCGCCCTGCCATGTACATCGGGTCCACCGGCCTGGACGGCCTTCATCATCTCCTCTATGAGGTAGTGGACAACGCGGTCGACGAAGCCCTCGCCGGGTATTGCACACTGATCGAGGTGATCCTGACACAAACCGGGACCGCCTCGGTCTTGGACAACGGGCGGGGGATCCCCGTCGGCACCCTTCCGAAGATTGGGCGGCCGGCGGTAGAAGTCGTGCTGACCACGCTGCACGCCGGAGGGAAGTTTGGCGGAGGCGGGTACCGGATTTCCGGCGGTCTCCATGGCGTGGGTGTGTCGGTGACCAATGCCCTCTCTGAATGGCTCACTGTGGAAGTCTATCGGGAGGGTAAGACCTACCGGCAGCGCTTCGAGCGTGGAAAGCCGGTGGCAGCGCTGAAGGCGTCCTCCGGCGCGCCGCAGGCCAGCGGCACGCGGGTGGAATTCAAGCCAGACCCCCAGGTGATGACCGCCACCGAGTTCAGCGCGGAGGTGATCGCGAAGCGCCTGGAGGACATCGCCTACCTGAACGCTGGCCTGCAGATCACCCTCAAGGACGAGCGCAGCGACAAGACGCAGACGTTTAAGTTCGCGGGGGGCATCAAGGAGCTCGTCCGCGCGCTCAACCGCAACCGCAGCCGGCTGAACGAGGAGCCGATCTACGCGCAGCGAGACCGCGACGGGGCCGACGTGGAGTTCGCAATCCAGTACAACGACAGCTACATCGAGCATGTCCTGACGTATGTCAACACGATCCCCACCACCGAGGGCGGCACGCATCTGGTCGGATTCCGCTCAGCGCTGACGCGGACGCTCAACGACTACGCCAAACGGCTGGGGATGCGCGACGGCGAGGTCACCCTGTCGGGCGAAGACGTGCGGGAAGGCCTGACGGCGGTGCTCAGCCTGAAACTCCCCGAGCCGCAGTTCGAGGGACAGACCAAGACCAAGCTCGGCAACACCGAGGTGAAGGGGCTGGTTGAGTCGGTGGTGTCCGAGCGGCTGGTGGAGTACCTGGAGACGCATCCCGGCGACGCCAAGCGGATCATCGGCAAGGCCCTCACCGCAGCGCGGGCGCGCGAGGCCGCCAAGCAGGCGCGCGACCTGGTGCGTCGCAAGAACGCCCTCGACGTCTCGACCCTGCCGGGCAAACTCGCCGACTGTGTGGAGCGCGATCCCGACCGCGCCGAGCTGTTCATCGTCGAGGGCGAGTCCGCCGGCGGGTCGGCGAAGCAGGGGCGCGACCGGCAGTTCCAGGCCATCCTGCCGATTCAGGGCAAGATCCTCAACGTCGAGAAGGCGCGGCTGGACAAGATGCTCAACCATGAGGAGATCCGCGCCATCATCACCGCGCTGGGCACGGGGATCGGCGAGGAATTCGACCTGGCAAAGAGCCGCTACGGCAAGATCATCCTCATGGCCGACGCGGACGTGGACGGGTCGCACATCCGCACCCTGCTGCTGACCTTCTTCTACCGCCACACGAGCGAACTGATCGAGCACGGGCGCGTATACATTGCCCAGCCGCCGCTCTATCTGGTCAAGACGGGCAAGGAACGACGCTACGCCTACTCCGACGAGGAGCGCCAGGTGGTCGTCCGCGAGCTGGAGGCGGGACAGCAGAAGCGGGAGCAGAAGGTGGAGATCCAGCGCTACAAAGGGCTCAGCGAGATGAACCCCGAGCAGCTCTGGGAGACGACGATGAACCCCGAGACGCGCACGCTCAAGCGGGTGGAAGTCGCCGAGGCCAAAGAAGCCGCCGATAAGTTGTTCTCGACGTTGATGGGCGAAGATGTCGAGCCCCGCCGTCAGTTCATCATCCAATACGCCCGTGAAGTGCGCAACCTCGATATCTAAGTGGATTGCGGCGGCTTCGTGTCTGAGCGGGTGAGACCACGACCCGAGGAAACCGTATCCCATCCTTCGGTTTCGGAGGGTCGTGGTCTCACCCGTTTTAGCCCTGACGGGGTGACCACATGGCTGTAGAGGAACGCATCATTCCGCAGGCGATTGAGGAGGAGATGAAGACCTCCTACCTCGACTACGCCATGTCCGTCATCGTCAGCCGGGCGCTACCCGATGCCCGGGATGGCCTCAAGCCGGTTCAGCGGCGCATCCTCTTCGGCATGAACGAACTCGGTGTTCGGCCGGACACGCCCTACAAGAAGTGCGCCCGCATCGTTGGCGACGTGATGGGGCGCTACCACCCGCACGGGGACGTGCCAATCTACGAGGCGCTCGTACGGATGGCCCAGGGCTGGTCCTTCCGCTACCCGCTGGTCGACCCGCAGGGCAACTTCGGCAGCGTCGACGGCGACCCACCGGGCGCCATGAGGTATACCGAAGCCCGTCTCTCCCGCCTGGCCATGGAGATGCTGGCCGACATCGACAAGGAGACCGTCGACTTCGTCCCCAACTTCGACGAGTCGATGCGCGAGCCGGTGGTGCTGCCGGCGCGCATCCCCAACCTGCTGATGAACGGGGCGACCGGCATTGCCGTGGGCATGGCCACCAACATGCCCCCGCACAACCTGGGGGAGATCGTCGACGCCCTGGTGGCCCTGATCGACGATCCGAAGCTGGACGCCGACGCCCTGGCCAAGATCGTCAAGGGCCCAGACTTCCCTACCGGAGGACTGATCCTCGGACGAGAGGGCATCCACTCCGCCTACACCACGGGCCGCGGCAGCATCATCGTGCGGGCCAAATCGGAGATCGAGGAGCTGCGCGGGGGCAAGACGGCCATCATCATCACCGAACTGCCGTTCATGGTGAACAAGGCGGCGATGATCCAGCGGGTGGCCGAACTGGTGCGCAACCGTAAGCTCAACGGCGTGACCGATCTTCGCGACGAGTCGGACCGGCGGGGGATGCGCGTGGTCATCGAGCTGCGCCGCGACGCGAACCCGCAGATCGTCCGCAACCAGCTCTTCAAACACACCCAGCTGCAGACCACCTTCGGCACGATCCTGCTCGCGCTGGTGGACGGCGTCCCCCGTATCCTCACCCTGAAGGAGCTGCTCGAACACTACCTTTCGCATCGGCGCGCCGTGGTGATCCGCCGGACGAAATTCGAGCTGGCCAGGGCTGAGGCGCGGGCGCACATCCTGGAAGGGCTGAAGACGGCGCTGAAACGGCTGGACGAGGTGATCGCGCTCATCCGGAAGGCCAAGGATGTCGCCGCGGCGCGCAGCGGGCTGATGAAGACGTTCAAACTCAGCGAAGAGCAGGCCAACGCTATCCTGGACCTGCGCCTGCAGCGGCTGACGGCGCTGGAGCGGGAGAAGGTGGAGGAGGAGTACAAGGCCCTCCTCAAGGACATCGCGCGGTACCGGGAGATGCTGGCGGACGCGGAGTCGCCGCGCCCGCGGCTGATCATGGCCTCGATCCGCGAAGACCTGCTGGCGGTGAAGGAACGCTACGCGGACGCGCGCCGCACGAAGATCGTGAGCAAGGAAGCGGAGGACTTCGAGGCGGAAGACCTCATCCCCGACCTCGACGTCGTGATCACCCTGACCCGGGATAAGTACATCAAACGGTTGCCGCTGGAGTCCTACCGGCTGCAGCGGCGGGGTGGCCGCGGCGTCGTGGGGGCGGCCCCCCGCGAGCAGGACGTGGTCGAGCACCTGGTGGTTACGACGAACCACGCCTTCCTGCTCATCTTCACGAACCGGGGCAAGGTCTATCGGGTCAAAGCGCACGAAGTGCCGGAGGCGGGAAAGACGGCGCGGGGCGTCGCCCTGGTCAACCTGATCACCATCGCCCAGGGGGAGCGGGTCACCGCGATCATCCCGCTGCGCTCCTTCGAGGAGGACGGGCACCTGTTCATGGCCACCCGCAGCGGCGCGGTGAAGAAGACCGGGCTGATGGAGTTCCTCAACGCCAAGCGGGCCGGCATCTTCGCCATCACCTTTGAAGGGGAAGACGAACTGGTCGGCGTGCGCTTCATCCAGAAGGAGACGGAGATCGTCCTGGCCACGCGGTTGGGGCGGGCCATTCGTTTCAAAGCCGGGCAGGTGCGCGAGATGGGGCGCACGGCCCGCGGCGTACGCGGCATTCGCCTCCGTCCCAGCGACGCGGTCGTGGGATTGGCGGATACACGGGAAGGCGAGGCCCTGCTCACCCTGACCGAACATGGGTATGGCAAGCGCACCCGGTTCGGCCAGTACCAGGCGAAGAACCGAGGCGGCATGGGCGTCCTGAACTTGAAGGTGACGTCACGCACGGGGCAGGTCGTCGCAGTGCGTCCGGTGAACGCCGACGACGAGGTGCTCATCATCTCCGGACGAGGCCAGGTGCTGCGCGCGCCGGTGCAGGAGATCCCCATCCACGGACGAGGGGCCCAGGGCGTGCGCGTGAAGCGGCTGGGGGAAGGCGACCGCCTGGCCGCCGTGGCGACGATCAGCAAAGAGGATGTAACAGCATGAGCCTTAAGGAAGATGTAGCGCCGTGACCGCGCACTGGACGCGATGGCTGCGCGGAATAGGGATTCTGGCGGGCACTGTGCTGGTGCACGAACTGGCACACACGGTGGCGGCGCTACGGGTGGGCGCGCCGGTCAAGGAGGTGGCCGTCGGTTTCGGCCCCCGGCTCTTCTCACGGCAGGTGAACGGCACGACCGTGAGCCTCCGGCCGATTCTCCTGGGCGGGTTTGCGGCCATCGATATGGAGGCGTTACCGCCGGAGCGGCGCGCGCCCGTCCTGCTGGCGGGGCCCTTTGCCAACCTCCTCGTGGGCCTGCTGCTGATGCCGCGCCGGGTCACGATGGTGGATCCCACCGCTCAACCTCCTGACGGCCTTCCTCCCGACGGCGCCGCACCTGCCCTCCCCGCGCCGAAGGTGCAAATCTCCGGGGTCCTGGGCGCCCTAGCGATGCTGGCGCGGGTGCGTGATGGAGGCGCGCTGCGCTCGATAGCCGGCCAGATCAACCTGAGCGTCGGGCTGACCAACCTGCTGCCGTTGATGCCGCTTGACGGCGGGCATCTCGCGCTGGCCAAAATGGAATCGCGTGGCGTCGGGGCGGCCGGTCGAGACCTCTTCCGGCATACCACCGCGCTGCTGTTTCTCTGGTTGCTCCTTCAGGTGATCGCGGGCGACGTGCGCCGCCTCCGGTCAGGCGCGGCGCCCTACCCCGCCTGAGCTCCCGCCCGTCCAGTCACCCGGTCAGCCGGCCGATGCGCATCGAGAGCGGTCCCCTCACCCCATCTCAGCTCGCTCTCGATCCCACGCCCGCGCTTCCGGAAGAGTGGGACACCTGGGCGGAGGAGCCGGCGCATCAGGTCGTGGTCGAGGAAGCGGGCGCGCCGGTGGGGGCGCTGCACGTGGCCCTCGTCAGCGTGACGGAGGCCTGGTTGGAAGGGCTGCGGGTGCGGCGGGACCGACAGGGCGCCGGTATCGGCGGCCGGCTGGTCGCGGAAGGGGAGGCGTTGGCGCGTCGCTACGGCGCAGCCGTCGTGCGCACGGCCATCCCGGCGCACGACTACGCGGCCCAGCAGGTGGCGGAGCGCGCAGGCTTCCAGACGGTGGCGCGCGCGGTCGTGCACGAGACTCCCATCCCCGAGGGTCCCATCGACGTGCCCTATGATGCCCTGGTCGCCGAAGCGGAAGCGCGTGACGTCGCGCCGCTGACCTCCTGGCTGCGCACCGCCGAGACGCTGATCGCCTGGGGAGGGCTCCTCCCGCTGGGCTGGCGGTTCCGGGCGTTCCGCCCCGAACTGGTCAAGGGGCTGGTGCGGGATCGCCGGGTGCTGCGTGCCGGCGAGACGGTGGAAGGCGCGGCGCTGTTCAAGGTGCACGGCGATGCCGCGGTCGTGGCCGTCCTCGAAGGGAGTCGGCCCCAGCGGCAGGCCCTGGCGGGGGCGGTGGCCCTGCGGGCGAGGGGGCAGGGCGCCTCCCGGCTGGCCTTCTTCGCGCCGGACGAAGAGGCGCTGCGGACGATCCGGGAACGGCGGCCGCATCGCTGGTGTCCGGACGGCCTGAGCATCGTGGAGAAGGCGCTCGCATGAGCTGGAGATGAACGAGGGCGACGGCGCGCTCCTCTATCTCGTGGACGCCTACGCGGCGGAGGTCGAGACCGCCGTCGCGCAGGCAGAGGGCGCGAGGGTCGTGCTGCGCGAGACGCCCTTCTATCCGGGAGGCGGCGGGCAGCCCGCCGACCGGGGTCGGGTGCGCTGGGCGGGGGGCGAGAGCGCCGTCACCACGCACGAGCGGGAGGGCGCGCGCCTCTGGCATTCCCTCGAGACCACCGCGCCGGCGATCGGGACCGCGGTGACGGCTACGGTGGACTGGCCGCACCGCTATGCGGTGATGCGCCACCACACCGCGGTGCACGTCCTCAGCGGGGTCGTCTACCATCTCTTTGCCGCGACCGTGACGGGCGGACAGATCTATCCGGATCGGGCGCGGATGGATTTTGCGCTCGCGGACCTCAACCCGGACCGCGTCGCGGCGATCGAACGCGAGGCGAATCGGATCATCGGTGAGGCCCTACCGATCACCGTCCGCTTCGTCAGCCGGGAGGAGTTCGAGGCCCATGACCTGGTGCGTACGGCAAAGAACCTCGTGCCGGCGTACCTGACCACCGTTCGCGTCGTCGAGATCGAGGGCTTCGACGCGCAGGCCGACGGCGGCACGCACGTGCGAAACACCCGCGAGATCGGCGCGCTGCGCGTGACCAAGACGGAGAACAAGGGCAAGATCAACCGCCGCCTCGAGATTGCGCTCGGCGGCTGATCGGGGCGCCGGACGGCGACCGTGGAGGAGGGTGACCGACGTGGATCCTGACGTCGCGGTGATGCACGAGGTGATCGAAGACCTGCGCGGGCAGCTGTTCAAGGTGCTCGAGCCCTTGGGGGACGCCGACGTCAACCGATCCTATTCAGGGCTCTCGAACACGATCGGCATCCTGCTGCGCCACGTGGCGGGCTCGGAAGACTACTGGATCACCGCCGTGGCGGGCGGGTCCCTCGTGAATCGCAACCGCGACGCCGAGTTCGGTCACGAGAGCCTCACGAAGGCCGATCTGCTCGGCGCGCTCCGTCGGACCCAGGCGGCGACGGAGCGGGTGCTGGTAGGGATGCGCAGCGAGGACCTGCGGGCACCGGTGAAGGCTCAACGGGCGCGCGGAGTGGTGGAAACGACGAAGCGCTTCGCCATCCTCCATGCCATCCAGCACCTGGCCTACCACCTCGGGCAGATCCGCCTGATGGCGGCGCTGGGCCGGCGCGAGCGCGGTGGCGGGGGCTAGAGGGCGCAGCCGCCGCAGAGAGGGCAAGCTGCGCTGGGAGGACGCGCCGCTTCTGAGGGCGCGGCTGGGGCGCATCGCCCGCTCTCTCGGCTTTGCCTACGTCGATCCCGCTCGCATCGCGGTGGTCCGCACCTACGGATCCCGCGCCCACGCCTACGCGCAGATCTGGGGGCTGGAGCGCATCTTTCAGCACGTGCTGCGGGTGCGGCCGCGCTATGTGGTGGAAGTGCTGATGCCGGCCTTCGGCCGGCTCTCCCGCGCCGAACAAGACCGCGTCCTCATCCATGAACTCCTGCACATCCCGACGACGTTTTCGGGAAGCCTCCGCGCCGAGGGAAAGCCGCGCATCACTAATGCCCGAGTGCACAGGCTGTACGAGACGTACCGGGCGAGCCTCCGCCGGACGCGGCGCAGACGCCGGCGAAGGGGCTAGCGGCGCAGCCGCGCCTGGACGGCAGCGCTGGTCAGCTCACGCAGGGCGTCGGCGGCGATCCAGCGGGCGGACCGCGACGCGGACCCGCGGAGGCCTCGCGCTTCCTTGATGGCTAGCGTGTTCAGCGCGCGGTTCCGTTTGCCGATTTGCCGCAGCGCCCAGTTGACAGACTTCCTCACGAAGTTCCGCTCGTCCGCGGCCGCCCGTCTGATGAGGGGGAAGTAGCGCTGGAACTCTCGGTCGGTCATCTCCTTGTCATGCACCGCCAGCTCAGCGATCAGCGAGAAGGCCGCCCGTTTCACGAACTCCTCCTGCCGGCCTGACCACTCCCGCACCTTCTTCTTCGCGAACGGCGTCCGCGCGAAGAGCTCGACGACCTGGTCACAGATGTCCCAAGAATCGAAGGCGGCCACCCACCGCTCCGCCTGCGCCTCCGTCACGCGATCGGGCACCTCGAGATAGGCGGCCAGGATCCGCGCCTCGTGCATGCCGGAGGCCCACAGAGCCCGCGCCAGCCGGTGGTCGGGCCCGAGCTCTTTCGCCAAGCCGCGCAGTTGCCAGACCGATATCCCGAGGACGGCTGTCCGCGGACGAATGCCGAAGCGCGCCATGCCGGCGGCGTTGGCGGGGCTGGCCATCGCACGCAATCGCCTGAGGACGGCTTCGGGCGTCATCGACTACACTTCCACGGCCGGGTAGCGGCGGAAGATCAGAGCGCCGGCGGCGGTGGATGCGGCGGCCACCACCAGCGCGACGCGCAGCCCCGCTGCCTCCGGGGGCGCCTGGCCCAGGCGGTCGAGCAGTCCTCCCAGTGCCCCGGCCGCGAGACTCGTCGCTCCGTTGAAGATCAACCCCTGAAACGCAAAGAACATTCCCTCGAGGCGTCCGCCGCCGGCACGACCGTGATCCTCAGCGATGGAAGCCAGCAGGGCGTTGGGGAGGATGAAGAGCGCGCCGATGGCAGGAGCGGCGGCGGCGAGGACCAGAGTGCCTTGCAAGACCGGCGAGAGTGAGACCGGCCACCGGCCGATCATCGCGGCGGGGAGGAGCAGGAGGGCCAGCAGGATCATGGCCGCGATCATGGTCCGCCGCGTCCCCCACCGGCGGACGGCTGTGCCCGTCAGGGGCAGCGAGAGGATGGTCGCGCCGAGGCTGATGCCCAGCACGCCGCCCACCGCCGCCTGGGCCAATCCCATCAGCACGGTCACGATCAACGCCAGGGCCAGGCTGATCATGCTCAGCCCGAACCACATCGTCCCGATCGCTGGGATGAAGACGCGGAAGCGCCGGTCCGCCAGCACGGCGCGCAGCGACGCTCGCAGGGTGGCGGCGGGCTCGGTGGGGATCGATTCGCGGACGGCAAAGACGGGCGCCAGAAGCGCGACCAGGGCGACCGGCGCCAGGATGAGGCCCATCGCCGGGAATCCCAGGTGCGCGGAGAGCCAGGAGGAGCCGACGAAGGCGGCGCCGACGCCGGCGATATTGGCGGCCGCCTGCAGCGTGGTCACGCCTACACGGCCGGCGCCCCCGGCGGTGATCTCCGGGAGCAGCGACACGTAGGGGTTGAGCACCATCGTATAGAGGAAGAAGAAGAGCCCCAGGACGATCGTCAGGAAGATCGCGTTGGCGCGCACCGGCACGGCGGCGGGTGGATACCAGACCAGGACGAAGCAGATCGCCAGTAAGGGGGAGGCGGCGAGGATAAACGGGCGGCGGCGGCCGAAGCGGCTGCGCAGCCCGTCGCTCCAGTGCGCCACGAGAGGATCGGCGACCGCGTCGACGAGCCGGCCGACGGCCATCGCCAGCCCGACCACGGCGGGGGAGGCGCGCGCCGGCAGCGTCTGCCCCGGCGGAGGGGCGTAAAAGAAGAAGATCCAGAGCAGGACCGACTGCTGCAGCAGGCTGGCGCCGAACCCGCCGAGGGCATAGAGGAGGCGCGCCGCCGGAGAGAGCGGCATAAACGTCAAACTTCGGCGGGGGGCCCATTCCGGCCTCTCCCATGCGTGCGGGCGGGTGATGATCGGGCGCGCCGCGTATAATGACGGCAATGTTGCGGTTTCTCACTGCGGGCGAGTCGCACGGCCGGGCGCTGGTGGCCATCCTCGAGGGGATGCCCGCGGGGCTGGCCGTAAGCGAGGAGGACATCGCCGCCGAGATGGCCCGCCGCCAGGGCGGATACGGGCGGGGCGGCCGCATGCAGATCGAACAAGACCGCGCCGAGATCGCCTCTGGAGTCATCCGCGGAGAGACCATCGGCGCGCCCATTGCACTGTGGATCGGCAACCGCGACTGGCGCCAGGATGAACCGGACATCACCAGGCCGCGCCCCGGCCACACCGACCTGGTGGGCGCGCAGAAGTACGGGTTCAGCGAGGTCCGGCGCGTGCTCGAGCGGGCCAGCGCCCGGGAGACCGCGGCGCGCGTGGCGGTGGGGGCGGTCTGCCGCAAGTTGCTGGCCGCCTTCGGCATCCGGCTGATCAGCCACGTCACCGAGATCGGCGGAGTGGTCATCCGCAGGCGCCCGGACAGCTGGGAGGAGGTCGCCGAACGCGCCGCGGCGTCGGCGGTGCGCTGCGTCGATCCCGAGGCGGAGAGTGAGATGAAGAGCGCCATCGATGACGCCGGGGAGCGCGGCGACACGCTGGGGGGCGTCTTCGAAGTGGTCGCGCTGGGGCTGCCCCCTGGACTGGGGTCGTACGTGCACTGGGACCGCAAGCTGGACGCGCGCCTCGCGGGAGCGCTGATGTCGATCAACGCGATCAAGGGCGTCGAGGTCGGGCTGGGGTTTGAGGCGGCCCGCACCCCGGGGTCGGCCGCGCACGACGAGATCCTCTACAGTCGCGAACGCGGGTTTCACCGCGGCAGCGATCGGTCCGGCGGGACGGAGGGCGGCACCTCGACCGGCGATCCGCTGATCGTGCGGGCGGCGATGAAACCCCTCTCCACGCTGAGGACGCCGCTGCGGTCGGTCGATCTGGTGACGAAGGAGCCGGTCGATGCGGTGGTGGTGCGCAGCGACGTCTGCGCGGTGCCCGCTGCGGGGGTGATCGGCGAGGCGATGGTCGCCTTCATCCTGGCGGACGCGTTCCTGGAGAAATTCGGCGGCGATGCGCTTGCCGATGTGCGGGCCTCCTACCAGGCCTACATGGACCGCCTGCGCGAGATGTGAGCGGTGCCCTGACGATGCGCAACGTGGTGCTGATTGGGATGCCTGGATCCGGGAAGAGCACGGTGGGGCGGCGCGTGGCCGAAATCCTGGGGTGGCCGCTGGTGGATACCGATGCCATCGTCGCACGGCGCGCGGGCCGGTCGGTCGAAGAGATCTTTGCCCAGGAGGGTGAGGCGGCTTTCCGGCGGATGGAACGGCTGGCTGTGCGGGAGGCGGCGGCGACGCGTCCTGCCGTCATCGCCACCGGGGGCGGGGTGGTCCTCGATACAGGCAGCATGGCGGCGCTGCGCCGGCGCGGGGTGATCGTTTCGCTGGCGGCGACGCCGGAGGCGTTGCTGGCGCGGGTGGGCCCCGACGGCGGGGGGCGCCCGCTGCTGGGCCCAGATCCCGCGGCCCGTGTCGCCGCGCTGGCGACCGAGCGGGCGCCGCGCTACGCGCAGGCGGACCTGACGCTGGACGCCAGCCGGCCGGTGGAGGACCTGGCGGAGGAGCTGCTGACTGCGCTGACGCTCCTGAGTTCAGACACGGTCGCGGTGGCGTTGGGGGCGCGCGCATACGACGTGCGCATCGGCGCGGGGATCCTCGATCTGCTTGGGTGGGAAGCGCGGCGCCGGCTCCCGGCGGCGCGGCAGGCGGTGGTGCTGACCCACCCCAGGCTGGCGCGGAAGTTCGGCGTGCGGGCGAGACGTGTCCTCCAGGCGGCCGGGTTCGCCACCTCCTCGATCACGGTCCCGGAAGGGGAACGATCCAAGAGCCTGCGCAGCGCCTCGGCGGTGTTCGACGCGATGCTGGCCGCGGGGGTGGAACGCGGGGCGGTGGTCGTCGGACTGGGCGGCGGGGTGATCGGTGACCTGGCGGGGTTCGTCGCGGGCACGTACATGCGGGGCCTCTCCCTCATCCACGTACCCACGACGCTGCTGGCGCAGGTGGACAGCGCCATCGGAGGGAAGGCGGCGGTGAACCATCCCCGGGCGAAGAACGCGATCGGCGTCATCTGGCAGCCCGTCCTGGTGCTGTCGGACGTCGAGGCGCTGCGCGGCGCGCCGGTCGCCGTGATCCGCGCCGGCCTGGCCGAGGCGGTGAAACACGGGATGATCGCCGACGCCGGGTATCTGTCCTTCATGGAGGAACGGGTCGAGGCGCTGCTGGCCCGCGACCTCGAGGCGCTGGCCGAGTGCGTACGGCGGTCCGCGGCCATCAAGGCCCGGATCGTGGAGCAGGACGAACGGGAGTCCGGCCTCCGCCGGCTCCTCAACTACGGACACACGGTGGGCCACGCGCTGGAGATACGATCGGCCGGGCGGCTGTCGCATGGGGAATGCGTCGCCGCCGGCATGGCGGTGGAAGGGTGGATCGCCATGCGCCTTGGGCTGTCGAGTCCAGAGACGCTCCGCCGGCAGAACGCGCTCCTGAGGGAGGCGGGATTGCCCACGGCGCTGCCGTCGGGCAGTCCCGAAGCGGGCCCTCTCATCGAGACGATGCGCCTCGACAAGAAGACGAGCGGCGGGGAGATGCGGTTCACACTCCTGCGGGCGCCGGGGGAGGGGTTGATCGATCAGGCGGTCCCTGAGGCCCTCTTGCGAGAGGCGCTGGTGGCATGCCGCGCGTCCTCGTAATCTTCGGGCCGAACCTGAACCTCCTCGGCGAGCGAGAGCCGGAGGTATACGGCGGGGAGTCGTTTGAGGCTTTGAGCGCGCGGATTGAGAAGGCGGCCGAGGCCGAGGGCGTGGAGGTCGAGGTCTTTCACTCCAACCACGAGGGGTCGATCATCGACCGCCTACAGGCTGCCCGGCAGACGGCTCACGCCGTGGTCCTCAATCCGGGCGGGCTGACGCACACCTCGGTGGCGCTGCGCGACGCGGTGGCCTCCATCGCGATTCCCGTCATCGAAGCCCACCTGACGAATCCCTTCCGGCGCGAGCCCTTCCGCCGGCGCTCCCTGCTCGCGCCGGTCTGCGTGGGGACGATCCAGGGATTCGGCGCGGAGTCGATGGTCCTGGCGGTGCGCGCCGCCGCGGGGCTGGTCCGGGGTCGAGGTTAGAGTGCACATTCGAGGCATTCGCGGAGCCACCACCGCACCGGCGAATACCGCCGAGGCGATCCTCGAGGCGACGCGCGAGCTGCTGGCCGCGATCGTCGACGAGAACCGCGTCGAAGCGGATGAGATCGCCGCGGTCCTGTTCACCTGCACCGAAGATTTGACCGCGGCGTTTCCCGCGGAGGCGGGGCGGGCGCTGGGATGGGCCGACGTCCCGTTGATCACCGCCCGGGAGATCGACGTTCCCGGCGCGGTGGCCCGCTGCATCCGTGTCCTCATTTTCTGGAACACGCCGCTGTCGCAGGAAGAGGTCGCCCACATCTACCTGCGCGGGGCCGAGTCGCTGCGTCCCGATCTGGCCCGCAGCACCCGCCGGGGCCGCGCCCCCACGCCTCACAGCGAGACGTGACGGAGGCGGCACGGAGCATCTCCCCCGTGGCCGGTCCGGTCTCCGCGCTCGTGCGCATCCCGGGAAGCAAGAGCATCACCAACCGGGCGCTGACCCTGGGGGCGCTCGCGCACGGTCGCACCGTGATCGAGGGGGCGCTTTTCAGCGACGACACCCTGCTCATGGCCATCGGGCTGCGGGCGCTGGGGTTGGTCGTCGAGGCCGATCCGGAGGGGGAGCGGTTCACCGTCTGGGGCCAGGGCGGGCGCATCCCCGCGGCGGACGCGTCGATCGATGCGGGCAATGCCGGCACCGTCGCCCGGTTCCTCACCGCGGCAGCCGCGCTGGGATCGGGGCGCTATCTCATCGACGGCTCTCCGCGGATGCGCGAGCGTCCCATCGGCGACCTCGTGGCCGCCCTGCGGGCCCTCGGCGGTGACCTGGAGGCGCCGTCCGGCGCTCCGCCGGTCCTGATCCGGGGGCGCGGTCTGGCCG
The DNA here is from genome assembly GCA_036004665.1 of bacterium. Taxonomy (GTDB): domain Bacteria; phylum Sysuimicrobiota; class Sysuimicrobiia; order Sysuimicrobiales; family Humicultoraceae; genus JACQGZ01. The sequence goes on from DASYRG010000002.1 coordinate 45,656, forward strand.
GAGGGAAGGCGGCGGTGCGGGGTGAGGCGAGCAGCCAGTTTCTCTCGGCGCTGCTCCTGGTGGCGCCTCTGGCTCGCGGGGCCGTGGAGCTGACCACGGAGGGCGGACTCGTGGCCGCCCCTTACGTGGACATGACCGTGGAGATGATGCGGGCGTTCGGCGCGGACCCCCGGCGCGCCGGCAACGTCTTTCGGATCACGCCGGGACGATACGACGCCCGGGCCTACGTGGTCGAGCCCGATGCCAGCAGCGCCTCCTACTTCTTCGCCGCCGCGGCGATCACCGGAGGGCGGGTGGCCGTGCCCGGGTTGACGCGGAACTCCCTGCAGGGCGACCTGGAGTTCGTCGACGTACTCGTCCGGATGGGGTGCGAGGCCTCTTGGAGCGAAGCGGGCGTCTCGGTGAGCGGACCACAGCGGCTGCGCGGGGTGGACGTCGACCTCAACCGGATCTCGGACATGACGATGACGCTCGCCGCGATGGCGCCCTTCGCCGATGGGGTGGTGCGCATCCGCAACGTCGCGCACATCCGGCGTCAGGAGTCCGACCGCCTGGCCGCGCTCGCGACGGAATTGCGCCGTCTGGGTCAGGAGGTCCGGGAGCTCCCTGACGGGCTGGAGATCCATCCCCGCCCGCTCAGGCCGGCCCTCGTGCAGACCTACGGCGACCACCGCATCGCCATGGCGTTTGCTGTAACGGGCCTGCGGGCGGGAGAGGTGACGATCGCCGACCCGGAGTGCGTCCGAAAGACCTTCCCCGATTTCTTTGCGCGCCTGGACCGCGTCGCAGCACCCGACGGACGCGGGTGAGACCTCCCCGATGCGCCGGCGGCGTTCGGCCGGTCCTTCTCCTCGCCGTATCGTTGCTGGTCGGCGCCCCGGTCAGCGGCGCCGCGGGTCAGCAGGCGCCGCAGGCTCTCCTGGCGGGCGCGCTCGCCGCCGAACGGATCTTCATCCACGATCAGAATCATCTGGGGCCGCTCGATCAGGTCCTCGCCGCCGTGAGAGGCGTGATGGCCGAGGACGATCCACTCCGTGCGGCGCTGCTGGAGCGACTCTCGCACCCGCGGCCCGATCGGTTTTTCTCGGAGACCGGCGCACCTGCGGAGGGAGCATCGGAGGGGTCCGGCCCGGACATCCGGAGCGTCGTGCTCGCCTTCGGACCGCTGGCTGTGCAGGTGGAGTTCGTCCTGACGGCGCCGCCGGCATTCCCCGGAAGTGCTTTTGTGATTGCCTTCAGGCTGCCGGCGCCCGATCCCGACATCCCGATGGGACGATGGGTTGCGCCCGAGGATGCGGCCATAATCGCTCGGTTTCACGGCGTCGCCAGCTGGACGCTGCGAGCGGCGCTGGGGGATGGGGAGGAGCGCTCGATTCCCGGCACCGTCGAGGCGGACGGCGTCACGGTGCGCATCGGGCTCCCCATCGCGACGATCGCAGGACTAGGGTTGGCGCGGCCGGGCATCCAGATGGCGTTTCGCGCCGTCGGCCCGCCCCCGAGGGCCGTCGTGGACCGGGCCCCCGAGCGGGGTGGGCTGCAGATCGGCCTTCCGGGCCGGATGAACGGAGATGCCGTCGCCGTCATCGAGCAGGTCGACTTCGACGGAGATGGCCGCGGCGATCTCTTCTACTACGACGCGGACAACAATGGCCGGATCGACGCCGCGGGCCGGGATCGGAATGGAGACGGGCGCATCGAGTTTCTGGCCGCCGAGGGGCCGGGCCGGTTTCTCGACCGGGAAGGCCGACCCGCCGAGTTTCCCCGCGTCGACCGGCTGCGCGTCGGGCGGCGGCAGGCCTACCGGCTGTCAAACGGGCAGGCCACCTACATGACCGTCATCGAGGATCTGAACGGGGACGGCGATGTCGCCGACGCGGAGGAGTTTCGCGGCTTCTACATCTCGCCCCCGTAGCCCGTTTGTTATGATGTGTGAACTCCGAGGGGGTGTCGTCGATCGAGCGGATCGCCGTCCTGGCGGCACGGGTGAGAGAGAACGTGGAGCGCGTCATCGTCGGCGCTGCAGAGGCCATCGACCTCGCGCTCGTGGCGCTCCTCACCGACGGGCACATCCTGATCGAAGACGTGCCGGGGACCGGCAAAACGATGCTGGCGAAAGCGCTGGCCCGCTCCATCGGCTGCACTTACCGGCGCATCCAATGCACCCCCGACCTCCTGCCCTCGGACATCACCGGACTCTACTACTTCAACCAGCGCGCGCAGGAGTTCGAGTTCCGGCCCGGCCCGGTCTTCGCCCAGATCCTGCTCGCCGACGAGATCAACCGCGCCACCCCGCGCACGCAGGCGGCGCTGCTGGAGGCGATGCAGGAGCAGCAGGTGACGGTGGAGGGGGCGACCTATCCGCTGCCCCGGCCCTTCCTCGTGCTGGCGACGCAGAACCCGATCGAACTGCAAGGTACTTTTCCTCTTCCTGAAGCCCAACTGGACCGCTTCCTCCTGCGCCTGACCCTGGGCTATCCGGACGCCGAGCGCGAGCGGGAGATCCTGAGGCGCTTCGCAACCGGCGATCCCCTGGCGGACCTCGAGCCGGTGGCTACCGCGGATGAGTTGCTGGATGCGCGTCTCCGCGTCCGGGAGGTGGTGGTGGCCGCAGTTGTGGAGGGCTACATCGTGGACCTCGCCCGGGAGACGCGCCGCCACGCCGAGATCGAATTGGGATTGAGCCCGCGCGGCACGCTGGCGCTGCACCGATCCTCCCAGGCGCTGGCCGCAGTGCGCGGGCGCACGTTTGTGCTGCCCGACGACGTGAAGGCACTGGCCCCCGCGGTGATCCCGCACCGGCTGATCCTCTCGACGCACGCGCGATTGCGTGAGCGCAGCGCCGCCGAGCTCACGGCAGAGATTCTCCACGCGGTCCCCGCTCCAGTCGAACAGGAAGCGCGCTGATGTTCACGCAGGGGTGGCTGGGACTGGCCACCCTGCTGGCGCTGGTCGGCCTCTTTGCCCACCAGCCCATCATCCTGCTCCTCGGTGCGGTGCTCTTGTTGGGGGCGGGCGCATCCTACCTGTGGGACAAGTACTGTCTCTGGCGGGTGGAGTACCGGCGGACCTTTGCGCCCCGGCGCGCCTTCTACGGCGAGGAGATCACCCTGGGGGTCGAAGTGACCAACCGCAAAGCCCTGCCGTTGGCCTGGCTGGAGGCGGTGGACGAACTGCCTGCCGAACTGGAACCGCTCGAGGGCACGGTCATCCCGAGCCTGCGGCAACGCCGGCAGCACCTGGTGAACGCCTTCTCCCCCCGCTGGTACGAGCGCGTGCGCCGGCGTGTCCGCCTCCGCTGCAGCGCGAGAGGATGGTTCACCCTGGGGCCGGTGCGGCTGCGCTCGGGCGACCTCTTCGGCTTCACCCTCCGCGGGCGCGACGTCGAGTTGATCGACCGGCTGATCGTCTATCCCAAGGTGGTGCCGCTGGAGGCGCTGGGCCTGCCGCCGCTGCACCCCCTGGGGGATGCGCGCACGCCGCGCCTGCTCTTCGAAGATCCCACGCGGACCGTGGGCGTGCGCGACTATCTCCCAGGCGATCCCCTCCGCCGGCTGCACTGGAAGGCTACGGCGCGCTTGGGCGGGCTGCAGTCCCGCCTCTACGAATCCACGCTGACCCACCGCCTCGCCATCTTCCTGAACATCGACACCCTGGGCGAGTACGCCGAGTACCGCGGGTTCGTCCGTCCGCTGCTGGAGTTGAACCTGATGGTGGCAGCCTCCGTCGCCTACTGGGGTAGCGAGCAGGGGCACCCCGTGGGACTCTACGCCAACGGCTATCTCCCTGAAGGACTGCGCTGGATCGGCATGGCGCCGGCGGCGGGGGCGGCGCATCTGGTCTCGATGCTGGAGGCGCTGGCCAAGGTCTTCCCCACCCCGGCCATGCCCCTCGACGATCTGATCCATCTGGCGGCTGGGGAGCTGCCCTGGGGGACCACGGCCGTGATCGTCACCGCGGTGGTGGACGTGCCGCTGCAGGCCGGCATTCTCAGATTACGGGAAGCGGGGCATGGGGTGGTGCTGCTGCTGATCGGAGACCGCATCCGCCCGCCTGAGGCGGATGTCCCCGTGTTCTTCATTCGAGGGGAGGTGGGCTGGCGTGCGATGGATGAGCTACGCCTCGCTCCGTCGCTGGGCGCCGCTGCTGCTGCCCGCCGCTGAGTTTACCTGGCTCTATCCCTGGCTGCTGCTGGTGTCGGGTGCCGCGAACCTCGATGGGGCCGCCGCGCTCACCCCCATGGCCGCGCTGGGACTGCTCATGGGTGGCTACCTCCTGGAGATGATCCCGGCACCGGAGGGCCGCGCCGGATTGCGGGTGCGGCTGGGGGTGCTGGCCGGCGCGCTCCTGCTGGGCTTGTGGGCGGTGTGGACCTCTCACTACCGCCCCGCCCCGCTGTGGAATCCCGAATGGGTGAGAGGAGTGTTGCAGGCGGCGCACGACGCGCTCCCCGAAATACCTGCGCCCGCCCTCGGCGCCCTCCTGGCCCCCCTGCTGCTCTGGCGCGGGATGGCGTTGGGCAGCCGGGAGTTCTCCCATTTTTCCGCCGACGCCGCGTTCCGGCGGGGGCTGGCCTGGTCGGTGGGCTTCGCGTTGCTCTTCGGCATCTTCCAGGGTGCGCGCGGGTTCGCCCTGGTCCGTCCGGCGGCGGGCGGGTATCTGCTCGCGTTCGTCTTCCTCAGCCTGGTCATGCTCTCGCTAGCCAGGCTGTTGAGCCTGTGGGCGGAGGCGCGGGCGAGAGGCATGCACGCGCCGCCCAACCGCCCCTGGCTCGCCCTAGCCATCGGGGTGCCGGCGCTGATCGTGCTGGCGGCGGGGATGCTCGGCGGGCTCGCCGGTGCCGACGTGTGGCCCTATCTCCGGCCGATCGTCCGGCTGCTCGCTCCCTTGGTGGAGGCGGTCTTCATCGTGCTTTTCTTCGTCGCGGGCTTCATCGCCCGCATCCTCATCTTCGCGATCAGCCGCATCCCCAGGCGCGAGCCAGTCGTTCGGCCGGAGGAGCCCCTCGGCCCGCTCGACGAGCTGCTGCGCCGCCTGCGAGATTTCACGCCGTCTCCCGAGGTCGTCAGCGACGCGCGCTGGGGGCTGGTGGCGCTGGCGATCCTGATATTTTCGCTGATCATCCTCGCCGTGGCGGCGCGGCGCAGATCGCGCGCGCGCGCCGAGGACGAGGACGACCGGGAAAGCGTCTGGGACCGCGCCGATCTCTGGAAGGGGTTGCGGCAGCTCTTCCTGCGACGTCGACCTGCGCGCGCCCCCGTAGAAGCCGCCGACACTCCGGCGCGCCTGGCCGTCCGGATGCTGTACCGGCGGGTGCTCGCGGCGGCGCGCGCGGCGGGGATAACGCGCCGGGGCGATCAGACGCCCCGTGAATTTGCCGCGCGGCTGCGGGCTGACGCTGCGCTGGAGGGTCCGGCGCTCAGTGGGATCACACGGGCGTATGAAGTGGTGAGGTACGGCGCCCGCGATCCCTCGGCGGAAGAAATCCGCGCATCGGAGGAGCACACGGTGTGGTTAGAGGACGAGTTGCAGAGGAGGAGTGCCGATGGCTGAAGCCGCCTGGCGGAGGCGCTTCCGGGCGCCGCGCCTCACCTTCCCGACCTGGGCGCGCGACGAGCCGCAGCGGGTGATGTATGCGTCGAATCACAGCGGCAAGTGGGAGTTGTACGCCTGGGACCGTCCAACCGGCCGCCACCGGCAGGTCACGGACCGTCCGGAAGGCACCATCGCCGGCCGGCTAGATCCCACGGGTGAGTGGATCTGGTGGTTCGACGACGACCGCGGGAATGAGTTCGGCCGCTGGATGATCGAGCCGTTCGCCGGTGGGGAGCGCAGACAGGCGGCGCCGGCGCTGCCCCCGGCCTACGGCGCCGGTCTGGCTCTCGCCCACTCCTTCGCCCTCCTCGGATCATCTCGAGATGAGGGCACCACCGTCTATCTGCTCTCGGCGGAGGGTGATCCCTCCACGCTCTACCAGCACCGCGAACACGCCTGGATCAGCGGCCTCTCGCGTGATCAGACGCTCTTCTGCCTGAGCCACTCCGAGCACGGCGACAACCGCCATCCTGCCTTGCGCCTGCTCGACCTGAGCGGGCGCACCGTCGCCGATCTCTGGGACGGGCCGGGCAAGGGACTGTGGGCCTCCGAGTGGTCGCCGGTGCGCGGGGATCAACGCATCATCGTGCATCATGAGCGCGCGGATCTGCGCCGCCCCCTGATCTGGGGTGCGACCAGCGGCGACATCGTTGAGCCTGAGATCGATCTCCCCGGCGAGGTGTGGGCGACCTGGTTTCCGGACGCGTCCGCGTTGTTGATGCTGCACGATCATCGCGGCCGCACGCAACTCTACCGCCTGGACCTCTCCGATTTCACGCTCGCTCGGCTGGATACCGAACCCGGTACGATCGTGGCGGCGCGGGTCCGGCCCGATGGTGAGCTCTGGTACATGTTGACCCGTTCCTCGGCTGCCCCCGAATTGCGCGCGGGCGGCCTGATCCTGTTGCGGCCAGGTGGAGAGCCCGCGCCGGGCGGGGCCGCGTATACCGACCACACGGTCGACGACATCCACGTCTTTCTGGCCGAGCCCGCGGGGGCCCGTCCCCATCCGACGCTCCTCTTGATCCACGGCGGTCCCGACGCGCACGATCGGGACGAGTTCTCTCCGCGCATCCAGGCCTGGGTGGACCACGGCTTTGCGGTGGCGCTGGTGAACTACCGTGGGTCGACGGGCTACGGCAAAGCCTGGAGGGACGCCCTCGAAGGCAACCCCGGCTTCACCGAGCTCGCCGATATCGTCACAGTGCGCGACTGGTTGGAGTCCTCCGGCATCGCCGACCCAGCCCGCACCGTCCTCGCCGGCGGCTCCTGGGGCGGCTACCTGACGCTGCTAGGATTGGGAAGGCACCCTGAGCTCTGGGCCCTCGGGATCGCCATCGTCCCGGTGGCGGACTACGCGGCGGCGTTCGAAGACGAGATGGAGCCGCTAAAGGCCTTCGACAAGGCTCTCTTCGGCGGGACGCCGGAAGAGATCCCGGAGGTCTATCGGGCGCGTTCCCCCATCACCTACGTCGATCGGGTGCGGGTGCCCGTGTTCATCCTGGCCGGTGAGAACGATCCCCGCTGCCCGATCCGCCAGATCGACAATTACCTGGAACGGCTGCGCGAGCTGGGGACCCTCCACGAGGTCTACCGCTACGACGCCGGCCACGGCTCGCTGGTCATCGACGAGGTCATCCGCCAGACTGAACTGCAGATCGACTTCGCGGCGCGGCATCTCGGGACGTCATCGCCGCTGGGGTAGTGCCGGTCGGGGGAGAGGACCCTTGTCACGTCGATGAGAATCTCCCCGCATGATCAGCCGTGCAATCTCCCTCCTCGGCGGCATCCTGCTCTTTGGTGCCATGGCGGTGCTGTTCTATGGAGGACGGACCTTGTCGCGGGACATTGCCCGGATCTCTCAACAGACAGACGCGCTGCGGGAACAGGTCACCGTCCTGAATCGCAGGGTCCAGACGCTGAACGAGATCCTGTATGCTTTCCGGCCTCCCGGCGCGGAATTGCCACAGGCACAACGGAGCGCACTGCAGGCGGAAGCCGAGAGGATTCTGGCTGAAGCCAAGGTGCGGTCGTGGGCGTATTACAAAGAGCATGGGTTCTTTCCCCGTCGCGCCGACGACATCGTCCTGTCTGTGCCGGCAGGGAGCGCATGGACTCCACCCATCGTGGTGGCGGGCGGCGGTCCCAAGGAGCGGACGATTCGTTGGGTCGTCACTGGAAACGGGACCCGCATCGTGACGGCGCGAGATCAATGCTATCTTGTCCTTGCCCGTGATGGCACCGCTCGCCAGGGGTGCAACTTCTAGGAAGGGGCCGCCCGCCCCGACCTTGACACCCGTGCTATAATCCGCTCACAACTTCATACCGCCCATGACCGGGAAGAGTACCGGCCGGGGAGGGTGCCCGCAGGGGCCATTCGACGGCGCGCCAGGCGCCGGAGAGTGCGAGCGAGCCGCGCACCGGTGGGAGCGCGGCACCCGATCCGCCGCGAATGGGCCCGGGAGGCGCTGGAGGTTAAGAGCCGGGTCAAGCTGCCCGGAAGATAGGTGGCACCGCGGGAGTCGTACGCTCTCGTCCTTGGGGACGGGAGCGTTTTGCATTTCGGGCGGGGTCCTCGCCGAGGTGAGGTGAGCGGGCCGTGATCGTCGTGATGGAAGCGGGCGCGAGCGACGCGCAGCTGGAGGCCATCGTGCAGAAGATCAAAGAGGCGGGGCTGGCCACGCATCTCTCCGTGGGGACGGAACGAGCCGTCATCGGCGTCGTCGGTGACAGCCACACCAAGGAATTACTGCGCGACACGCTGGAGGCCAGCCCGGGTGTGGAGAAGGTCGTCCGCATCCTCCAGCCCTTCAAACTCGTCAGCCGGGAGTTTCGTCCCGGCGGAACGGTCGTGCGCGTGGGCGGCGCGCAGTTCGGAGGCACCGCGGTGTCTGTGGCCGCCGGTCCTTGCTCGGTGGAGGACCGCGATCAAATCCTGAGGACGGCCGACGCGGTGAAGGCCGCCGGAGGGGCACTCCTGCGCGGCGGCGCATTCAAGCCCAGGACCTCACCCTACTCCTTTCAGGGCCTGGAAGAGGAAGGGTTGAAACTGCTGGCGGAAGCGCGCAGCCGCACGGGCCTCCCGATCGTCACCGAGGCGATGGACGCCGCCCAGCTGGACCTCGTCGTGGAATACGCCGACATGGTTCAGATCGGCGCGCGGAACATGCAGAACTATCCGCTCCTGCGGCAGGCGGGGCGGGCCGGCAAGCCGGTGATGCTGAAGCGCGGCGCCGGCGCCACGCTGGAAGAGCTGCTGCTGGCTGCGGAATACATCATGGCCGAGGGTAACTACGACGTGGTCCTTTGCGAGCGGGGGATCCGCGGGTTCGGCAACTACACCCGCTACACTCTCGACCTGGCGGCGGTGCCGGTGCTGAAACACCTCACCCACCTGCCGGTGATCGTGGATCCCAGCCACGCCACGGGGAAGTGGCGCTACGTCCAGGCGATGGCCCTGGCCGCGGTGGCCGGGGGCGCGGACGGCCTGCTGATTGAGGTGCACCCTGACCCCGAGCGCGCGCTCAGCGACGGCCCTCAGTCGTTGACCCTGGGGAATTTCGACCGGCTGATGACTGCGGTCAGGGCCGTGGTCGAAGCGGTGGGGCGCACGGTGTGAGGCAGATCGCCATCGTTGGGCTGGGGTTGATCGGCGGCTCGTTGGGCCTTCGTCTGCGGGCGCTGGGGCTGGCCCGGGTCATCGGCGTCGATGCCGACGAGGATGTCGCACGGCGGGCTGCCGAGCGGGAGGCCGCCGACGAGGTGACGGAGGACCTGCGCCGCATCGGCGAGGCCGAGATCGTCTTTGTTGCCGTTCCCCTCGAAGGGACTGTCGCGGTCGCGCGCGAGGCGGCCGCCCGGGCCCGGAGGGGTGCGATCCTTACCGACGTGGCCAGCGTAAAGGCACCGATCGTCTCGGCGCTGGCCCATCTGCCGAGGGTGCGCTACGTGGGCGGCCATCCGATGTTTGGGACGGCCGGGAGGGGGATCGCCGAGGCCGACGGCGACCTCCCGGCGGACCAGCCGTACGTCCTGACGCCGACAAAGGAGACCGACGGTGCGGCCACCCAGACGCTCCTGGAGTTGATCCAGCAGTTGGGGATGCGGGCCGTGCTGCTCTCGCCGGAGGCGCACGATCGCGCAGCGGCGGAGGCGAGCCACCTGCCCTATCTCATCGCGCTGGCCTTGAGCGCGGCGGCAGGAGTGGACGCGCGAGAGATTGCGGGACCCGCCTTCCGGGACGCGACGCGGGTGGCGCAAAGCCCTCCCGATCTGTGGACGGAGATCCTCAAGGCGAACCGGACGCACGTCCTGGCGGCGCTGGACGCGTTCGGTGCGTCGCTCACCAGAACGCGTGACGCACTGGCACAAGGACACTATCAGCAGGTGGTGCGGGAGAGATGAGCCGGGCTCTCGAGATCGAACCGACGAAGACGGAGTTCCTCTCCCAGGCTCGCGACGGGAACTTGGTGCCCGTCTCGGCCGATCTCCCGGCCGACCTGGAGACGCCAATTTCCGCCTTTCTCAAACTGCGCAACGGCAGTGAGGCGTTCTTGCTGGAGAGCGTCGAAGGCGGCGAGAAGGTGGGGCGTTACTCCTTCATCGGGGCCGGCCCCTTCCTCCGCCTGCGCGCCTCGGGCGAGACCATCGAGATCGATGGGGAGGGGACCCGCGAGACGCGGCGCGGCGACCCGCTGGCCGCCGTCACCGAACTCCTCTCCCGGTATCGCCCCGTGGCACCCGCGGCGGGTCTCCCGCGCTTCTCCGGAGGCGCCGTCGGGTACTTCGGCTACGATCTCGTACGCCACTTCGAGCGGCTGCCGCCGCGCCCCCCCGAGGCGCTGGGCCTGCCGGATCTCTACCTCGTCTTCGCCGACGCCGTGGTCATCTTTGACCACGTCAAGCACACCATCCGGGTCGTCGCCAACGCCGTGGTGGATGGGGACGGCGGCGCAGCTTACCGGCGCGGCGTCGAGCGGGTGGAATCTCTCTATGAGCGCCTGCGTGCGCCGCTGAACACCGGCGACCCGACCGGGCGCGTCGATCCTCTGCAGCAGACGCAGATGCCCGTGGCCGACTTCATCGGGGCGGTGGAGCGAGCGAAGGAATACGTGCGCGCCGGGGACGTCTTCCAGGTGGTCCTCTCGCGGCGCGTTTCGCTGGACGCTCCAGGCGTGGACGGCCTGGACGTCTACCGCGCGCTGCGCATGGTGAACCCCTCGCCCTACATGTTCTTTCTAGACTTCGAGGGGGTGCAGGTCGCCGGCTCCTCTCCGGAAATGCTCGTGCGGCTGGAAGGGGATCTCGTCGAGACACGCCCGCTGGCCGGGACGCGGCCGCGGGGGCGCGACGAGGAGGACGACGCGCGGCTGGCCGCCGACCTGCTGGCCGATGAGAAGGAACGGGCGGAGCACGTCATGCTCGTCGACCTGGGGCGCAACGACCTCGGGCGTGTCTGCCGCTACGGGACCGTCGAGGTCAACGAACTGATGGAGATCGAGCGCTTCTCTCATGTCATGCACATCGTCAGCAACGTCCGCGGGCGGCTGCAGCTCGGCCGGGATGCCCTCGACGTGCTGCGCGCCTGCTTTCCGGCGGGCACGGTGACAGGGGCGCCGAAGGTACGGGCGATGGAGATCATCGACGAACTCGAGCCGGTGGCGCGGGGGCCCTACGCCGGCGCGGTGGGCTACATCGGGTTCTCGGGCAACATGGACACCTGCATTACCATCCGAACGATCGTGATGGCGGGGGGACGCGCCCACGTGCAGGCCGGGGCGGGCATCGTCGCCGACTCGGTGCCGGAGCGAGAGTACGTCGAGACGGTGAACAAGGCCAAGGCGCTACTCCGCGCGCTGGAGATGGCCGGGCGGCGCCAGCGGGAGCGTGGGCGCGTGGCCGGTGCCACGGCGCTCCCCGAGACGGCCGCGGAGGCATCGCCGTGAGCGGCCTTGTGGTCATCGACAACTACGACTCGTTCGCCTACAACCTCGTGCAGTACCTGGGCGAACTGGGTGCAGAGGTCAGGGTCGTGCGCAACGACGCCCTCGATGTCGACGGACTGGTCGCCCTGGAGCCGCAGGGCATCGTCATCTCCCCGGGGCCGGGGGATCCGGACGATGCCGGCGTCGCGCTGGAGGCGATCCGCCGACTGGGGAAGCGGATCCCCGTCCTGGGTGTCTGCCTCGGCCACCAGTGCATCGGCGCGGCGTACGGCGGCCTGGTCCGGCGCGGCGCGGCGCCCGTCCACGGGAAAGTGTCGCGTATCCGCCACGACGGCCGCACGATCTTCAAAGGCGTCGCCAGTCCGTTCGAGGCGACCCGCTACCACTCACTGATCGTGGAGCGTAAGTCGTTGCCGTCGGCGCTCGAGGTGAGCGCCGAGCTCGAGGACGGCACGATCATGGGCGTGCGCCACCGCGAGTACCGTGTGGAAGGGGTTCAGTTCCATCCTGAGTCTGTCCTGACGGCCTGCGGCAAGGAGATCTTGGGGAACTTTCTTCGATTGGCAGGGCTGGGAGGAGGTGACGAAAACCGTGGTAGTTTCAGTCGGTTTTCGGAGCCTCCTCCCAACCCTGTATCGAGGTAGATTGCCGTGGACCTGAAAGACGCGATCAGGAAGGTCGTGGATGGACAGGATCTCACTGAAGCCGAGTCCCACGCTGCCCTGGGGGTGATCATGGATGGCGAGGCGACGCCCGCCCAAATTGCGGCGTTCATCACGGCGCTGAGGATGAAGGGTGAGGCGGTTGATGAGATCGCCGGGTGCGCGAGAGCGATGCGGGAGCGGGCGCAGCGCATCCGGCCTCGTGTGGACGACCTGGTTGACGTCGTGGGGACTGGCGGGGACAGGGTGAGCACCTTCAACATCTCGACGACGACCGCCTTCGTCGTCGCCGGGGCCGGCGCGTACGTGGCCAAGCACGGCAACCGCGCTGTGAGCCGGCGCTCGGGAGCGGCGGATGTGCTGGAGGCTCTGGGGGTGAACATCCAGGTCCCGCCTGAGGTCGTGGCCGCCTGCATCGAGGACATCGGCATCGGGTTCCTCTTCGCCCCCCTCTACCATGCGGCGATGAAGCATGCGGTGGGTCCGCGGCGCGAGATTGGCATCCGCACGGTCTTCAATATCCTCGGGCCGCTCACCAATCCCGCTGGCGCCCGCCGCCTCCTCGTGGGCGCCTATGACCCGGCCCTCACGGAGACCATGGCGAACGTCCTGGCCGAACTCGGAGCGCGGCGGGCCATGGTCGTGCACGGCGACGGCATGGACGAACTGTCGACGCTCGGTCCGACGCGCATCTCCGAGGTTCGGGACGGATCGGTCCGCACGTATACTCTCGAGGCGGGATCGCTGGGCCTCCCCTCCCCCGACGCCGACGCGCTGGCGGGCGGCGCGCCCGAGGCGAACGCCAGGGTCACCGAGACGGTCCTGCGCGGGGAGCCTGGTCCGGCGCGCGACATCATCCTCCTCAATGCGGCTGCCGCGCTGTCCGTGGCCGGCCTCGCCGAGGATCTGCGCGACGGCCTCACGCTGGCCGCCCGGTCCATCGATTCGGGGGCGGCCTACGAGTGCCTGGAGGGGTTGAGGGTCCGCACCAGCGCGAGGGTCTCGCCGTGAGGGTCACGGCGAGGATGCTCGAAACCATCGTCGCACGCAAGCGGGAGGAAGTGGCGGGCGCCCGCGCCGCCGTCCCATTGGAGGAGATGCAGTTCCTCGCCGAGGAGGCGGACCCGCCCCGGGATTTCGCCGGGGCGCTCCGCGCCGGCTTCGCCGTGATCGCCGAGATCAAACCCGCCTCGCCGATCACGGGGAGGCTCCGTGAGGGAGTCGATCCAACAGAGGCCGCGGACCTGGCGCGCCGCTACGAGGCGGGCGGCGCCCGGGCGCTCTCGGTTCTCACCGACAAGCGTTTCTTCGGCGGAGGGCGTGATCTGCTGGCCGCCGCGCGGGCGGCGGTGACCCTCCCCGTGTTGCGCAAGGACTTTGTGCTTGAGCCGTACCAGATCTACGAGACGCGAGCGATGGGCGCGGACGCCGTCCTCCTCATCACCGCGTTGCTGGCGCCGCCGCTGCTGCGCGAGCTGACGGCGCTCTGCCACGCGCTGGCCATGGATGCCCTCGCGGAGGTCCACACCGAAGCGGAGGTCGCGACGGCGGCGTCGGCCGGCGCGCGGATCATCGGGATCAACAATCGCGATCTGCGCACCTTTGCGGTGGACCTCGGCGTAACGGCCCGGCTGCGCACGACCATTCCCGCAGGCCTCCTGGTCGTGAGCGAAAGCGGGATTGCCACGTCTGGCGACGTCGCCCGCCTCCGACCGCACGTCGACGCCATCCTCGTGGGGACCGTCCTCATGACCAGCGACGATCCGGCAGCGGCCGTGCGCGCGCTCGCGCATGCAGGAAGGCTGTCGTGACGAGGGGGCGGCTGCTCACGGGCGACCGGCCGACCGGCCGGCTCCATCTCGGCCACTACGTCGGGACGCTGGCCAACCGCGTCAGGCTGCAGGAAGAGTACGACTGTTTCTTCTTTCTGGCCGACTACCATTTGCTGACCACGCGGCTGGACCGACTCGAGGAGATCGAGGGGAACGTGCGCGAGGTGGTGCTAGATTACCTCAGCGTGGGGATCGATCCTCAGCGGTCCACGATCTTCCTGCAGTCGCAGGTGCCGCAGATCTCCGAGATCGCCCTCATCTTCTCCATGCTCGTCACCGTCCCGCGGGCGCAGCGCGTGCCCACCCTCAAGGAGGTCATGCGGGACCTGGACATCGCCCAGCCCTCAGTGGGCCTGCTGGCCTATCCCATCCTCCAGGCCGCCGACATCCTCAGCGTCAGGGCCGAGATCGTGCCCGTAGGCAAGGATCAGGCGTCCCACCTGGAGGTGTCGCGGGAGATCGCCCGGCGGTTCAACGACCTCTATGGCGAGGTCCTTCCCGAACCGCAGACGCTGATCGGCGAGGTCCCGACCCTGCCCGGCATCGACGGTAAAGCGAAGATGAGCAAGTCGCTGGACAACGCCATCTACCTCTCCGATGACGAGCGAGAGGTCATGGCCAAGGTGATGCGGATGTACACCGATCCGACGCGCATCCATCCGACCGACCCCGGGCACGTGGAAGGCAACCCAGTCTTCATCTATCACGATGCCTTCAACGCCGATGCCGCCGAGGTCGCCGACCTCAAGGACCGCTACCGCAAAGGCCAGGTGGGCGACGTGGAGGTGAAGCGGCGCCTGGCGAGGGCGTTGAACGCGTTCCTCGAGCCCATCCGGCAGCGCCGTCAGCGCGCTGCGGCCCAGCCGGGCATAGTGGAGGAGATCATCGCCGCTGGCAGCGCCCGGGCCCGCGCCGAAGCCGGCGTCACGCTGGTCCTGATGAAAGACCGCATGCGCATGGACTATTTTCGGGCCGGGCTGGGCATGCCTACCGGGTAGCCCCAAGACAAACCTGTGGCGGCAGTGCGGAGGACGCGGATCAAGATCTGCGGGGTGATGGCCCCCGAGATCGCCGCCGCGGCCGCCGAGGCTGGCGCGGACGCCGTTGGCTTCATCTTCGCGCCCAGTCGCCGGCGGGTGAGCGTCGAGCAGGCCGCCGCCATCGCCGCCGGGCTGCCGCCATTCGTCGCCCGGGTCGGCGTGTTCGTGGACGCCCCGGGGGAACAGATCGAGACCGCCGCCCGCGCGGTCCCGCTGGATGTCGTGCAGCTGCATGGGGGCGAGCCCCCGGAACTGGTTGCCGCGCTCCGCCGCGGGGGGCTGAGCGTCGTCAAGGCGCTGCGCGTGGGAGACCGCCTGGATCCGGAAGATCTGGAACGGTACCGGGCGGCGTCGGCGGTCATGCTGGACACAAAAGTGGACGGGCTGGCCGGAGGGAGTGGGCGGCCTTTCCTCTGGGAGGTGGCACGAGGAGTGTCGGACCGCTTCACGATCATCCTCTCGGGGGGCCTGCGGGCGGAGAACGTCGCCGAGGCCCTGGCCATCGTGCGTCCGTACGGCGTGGACGTCAGCAGCGGTGTCGAATCGGATGGACAGAAAGATCCTGACAAAATCCGTCAATTCATCGATGAGGTGCGCCGGTGGGAGCGGAACGGCTAGAGCGTCCGGGGTACTTCGGGGCGTACGGCGGACGGTTCGTGCCCGAGACGGTCATCCCCGCGCTGGAGGAGGTGGAACGCGCCTACGCCCGGCTGCGCCGGGACCGCGACTTCCAGGAAGGCTACGACCGGTACCTCCGCGAGTACTGTGGGCGGCCCACGCCGCTCTTCGCGGCCGACCGGCTCTCCCGGCACCTGGGCCGGGCGCAGATCTACCTCAAGCGTGAAGACCTCCTGCACACCGGCGCGCACAAGATCAACAACGCGCTCGGGCAGGCCCTCCTGGCCCAGGCGATGGGAAAGAGCCGTCTCATCGCCGAGACCGGGGCCGGCCAGCACGGGGTGGCCACCGCCACGGCGGCGGCGCTGCTCGGGCTGCGCTGCGACGTCTACATGGGCAGCGAAGACATGGAGCGCCAGCACCTCAACGTCGTGCGGATGCGGCTCCTCGGCGCCACCGTCATCCCCGTCGATGCCGGCAGCCGCACTCTCAAGGACGCGATCAACGAGGCGCTGCGTGATTGGGTGACCAACGTCCGCACCACCTTCTACGTCATCGGCTCGGTGGTCGGTCCGCATCCCTACCCCACGATCGTCCGCGACCTTCAGTCGGTGATCGGCCGGGAGGCAAAGGCGCAGATCTTCGCCGCCGAAGGCCGCTTGCCCGATGCCCTGGTGGCCTGCGTGGGAGGAGGATCCAACGCCATCGGCCTCTTCCACGCCTTTCGCGACGATCCCGTGCGGCTGGTGGGGGTCGAGGCGGCAGGCGAGGGTCTTGAGACCGGACGGCATGCCGCCACCCTTACGGCCGGCACGCCGGGCGTCCTGCACGGAGCGATGTCCTACCTGTTGCAAGACGCCGCCGGCCAAGTGCGGAGCACGCATTCGATCTCGGCGGGCCTCGACTACCCGGGGGTCGGCCCCGAGCACGCCTATCTGAAGGACAGCGGCCGCGCCCAGTATGCGGCCGTGACGGACGCCGAGGCGCTCGACGGGTTCAGCCTGCTCGCGCGCACGGAGGGCATTCTTCCTGCCCTCGAGCCGGCGCACGCGATCGCCTACCTGCCGCGGCTGCTTGAGGAGCTCCCGCGGGATGGGCTCGTCCTCCTCGGGCTCTCCGGCCGCGGCGATAAGGACGTCGAGGTGGTGGCGCGTTCACTGACCGGTCCGGTCGCGGTCGTCGCCGCGCGGGGAGGAAACGCCCGGCGCAGCGAGTGAGCCGTCTCGATCGAACTTTCGCGGGTCTGGCAGGCCGGCCGGCGCTGATCCCCTTCCTGATGGGGGGAGATCCGGACGCAGCCA
>DASYRG010000003.1:0-80324 GCA_036004665.1 bacterium
GACGAGTAATCCGATGAGCGTTCAGGCGACGGGAGCCACGCACGTCGAGCTCCTCGTGGCCGGTCACTCCCGCCACTACAAGATCGTCACGCTGGGAGCGAGCATGAACACGATCGTCGTGACTGCCGTCACCATCACGCCGTCCGAAGACCGTGACGTGCCGCAACAGAGCCTGCTGGATGTCTTGAACGAACTGCTCTAACCGATTCAACGGGTGACTGAAAGAGAACGGGGAGCGCCGATGCGCTCCCCATCTCATTTCGCACCCCGCTCCACTCCTACTCGTGCCTGTGCGCGGTGCGCAGTACCTCCTCGCGGGAGACGTCCTTGCTGTGCTCCTTCTTCATGTGATCCTGGGCCTTGCGCACCAGCTCCTCTTCGTTGTCGGCTTCCACCGGATGACCCATACTGCACGCCCATCGCATCTTCATCCTGCACCCCCTCTGATCACTGTCCTGCTCGTTTCGAAACTTTGCCCCGCAGGGGGGGATTCCTCTCTGGACGACCCGGATTTCGGGACGTCGCAAAGCCTAGTCCGTCCCCGTCGACATGCTGTTGGTGCGGAGCAGGTCGAGGGCAGCCATATTGGCCACGGCGTCCTCCGCCGGATACCGCGGCGCCGCGCCGTTTAGCACGCAGGCACCGAAGTGGTCGACCATCCGCGTGTACTGGTTGGTCCCGGGGATCTCGAGGCGCTCCTCCTGGCCGCGGCGGCGGAGCAGGATCAGGGCCGGGTCCTCACCCGGGAGAAAGGGACGGAGGAGCGTGACGGTCCCCTCAGTCCCTACGATCTCGCAGAACTGGCGGTCCGCGGCGCGAAGGCCGCAGTCGATGAGCGCGGACGCGCCCTGGGGGAAGGTGAGGAGGCCGGAGAGACGGACGTCCACGCCGCGCTCGAAGGTCGCGGCCGCGGTGGCCCGGTCGGGTTCGCCAAGGAGCAGCCGGCTGATGCTGACGGTGTAGCAGCCCACGTCCAGCAGCCCGCCGCCGCCGAGGGCACGGTTGAGGCGGATGTCCGCGTCCGACCCGACCGTGAAGGTGAAGCCCGCGCGCACCAGCCACGGGCGGCCGACCGCCCCCTCGCGCACTAACGCCGCCAGCCGCTCGATCTGCGGGTGGTGGCGGTACATGAAGGCTTCCTGCAGGAGGACCCCGGCGCGGGAGGCGGCGCCGGCCATCTCCGTCGCTTCCGCCGCGTTGAGACCGATCGGTTTCTCGCAGAGGATGTGCTTGCCGGCCGCGGCCGCCCGCAGCGTCCACTCCTTGTGCATGCTGTTGGGGAGGGGGATGTAGACCGCGTCCACCTCAGGGTCGGCGAGGAGGTCTTCGTAGGCGCCGTGCGCGCGGGGGATGTCGAACTGGGCGGCCGCCTGGCGGGCCCGTTCCGGCGCGCGGCTGGCGATGGCGGCCAGGGCGCCGGTCTCTGAGGCGGCGATCGCGGGGAGGACCCGGCGCAGCCCGATGCGGGCGGTGCTGAGGATGCCCCAGCGGAGTCGAGCCATTGCAGCACCAGTATGGGAACGGCCGGCTTACCTGTCGACCCGCCAGAGTGTTCGGCAGGGAGCGCCGCGCGGTGGGCCGAACCGTCCTGACGCAGACGCGGAGGTGTGCGATGCCGAAGGTGATGGTGCTGGCGGGGACGACCGACGGGCTCTACGTCGCCGAGAGCGACGGGAAGCGGCGGCAGTGGCGGCGGCGCGGCCCGTATCTACGGGGCATGAGCGTCAGCCACTTCGCCTGGGACTCCAAGGCGAAGACGATCTACGCTGCGACCTTTGACGACGGCGTCCAGGCCAGCAAGACGATGGGGCGGACCTGGTCGCCGCTGAACACGGGGCTGCCGGTGCGCAAGGTCTGGACGGTGGCGGTCCACCCCAAAGACTCAGATCAGCTCTGGGCCGGCACGCACTTCAGCTATCTCTTCACCAGCAAGGACCGCGGACGCTCCTGGTCGATCGTCGGCGGCTACCTCACCGCGCCGGGGAAAGAGGGGCGCTACGGCGACTGGAGCATGGGTACAGGGGGCAACGCCATCCACGGCCTGCACATTGACCCCGACGATCCGCGGCGGATGTACGTGGTCAGCAGCACCGACCACGGCGCCGTGCGCAGCGAGGACGGCGGAGAGACGTGGTCCTACATCCGCAAGGGCGTGATCGAATCGTGCCCGCTCGCCTCCCGCTCGGAACTGGGGATCCCGCCCGATGGTCCCGAGCATGCGCAGGCCCACCTCGATCAGGTGCACGCCTGCACCCACCGGCTGGGCGTCGTTCCCGGCCAGCCGCGCATCCTCTATCGCCAGCAGCACTGCGGCGTGTACCGCAGCGACGACCACGGCGAATCCTGGAAGGACATCTCCACAGGTCTTCCGGACCGCCACGGCTTTCCGGTGGCGGTGCACCCGCGGGATCCTCAGACCGCTTTCGTCGTTCCCGCCTATCAGGGCAAGAAGTGCACCAAGCACAATTCCTGCATCGTGGGACAGCTGGAAGTCTACCGCACGCGCACCGGGGGCGGGTCCTGGGAGCCGCTGCGCGAGGGGCTGCCCGCGGAGGCGCATACCATCGTGCTCCGCCACGGGATGGATGCCGACCGGCTGCGCCCCGCCGGCCTCTACTTCGGAACCAGCACCGGGGAGCTCTACGCCAGCGCCAACGAGGGGGATTCCTGGCGGACCATCGCCTCGGGGCTGCCGCGGGTACAGGGGGTCGTCGCCGTCGTTGTCTGAGCGGCTAGCTGAGCAGGGCGAGACCGAGCAGGTGGAAGCCGACGAGTCCCAGGTAGACGAAGGTGACGATGCGGACTAGCCGCAGGACGCGGGCTGGACGCAATCCTCTCGGAATGACCAGCGTGAGGCCCAGGCCCAGCACCGTGAGAATCGTGAACTTCATCACGGTCGGCCAGGGGGTCCAGAGGAGTGGGGCGAGGATCCCGTTGAGCTCGCCGACCCCCTGTTCCGCCGCCCGATAGGTAAAGACCAGGTCCAGGGCATTCGCGATCCAGAGCGCCCAGTACCAGCGCCACATGTGACGGAGGCTGAGAGTCGGAGACATCGTCTTATCTGGGAAACACTGTAGTATTACCCCGTGATCGGTTCTTCCTCCTCCGGCAGACCGGCCGTGACCCCGTTGACCGTCGCCATGCTGTCCGAGTCGTACATCCCGCGCCTCAGCGGCGTGGTCATCTCGCTGACCTCCTACGCTCAGGCGTTGCGGGCGGACGGCCACCGCGTCGTCATCGTGGCGCCCGCCTACCCCGGGCACCGCGACGAGGACCCCGACGTGCTGCGCCTGCCCTCGGTGCGGAACCCCGCCGACCCCGGCTTCCCCGTGGCGCTGCCGCTGCGCGCCCGTGTCCTCAGAGACCCGCGCGTCCAGGCGGCCGACGTGGTCCACGCGCACTCGCCCTTCGTCATGGGGCGGCTGGCCCGCAGCGCCGCACGCAGGCTTGGGCGGCCCCTCCTCTTCACGCACCATACCCTCTATCACGAGTACGTCCATTACGTCCCCTGGCTCTCCCCGCGCCTCACCCGCCCGGCCGTCCTGCGCTACGTCCGAGAGTTCGCCAACCGCTGCGATCTGGTGATCGCCCCCTCCGGGGTGATCCGAGAGATGCTGCGCACCCATGGGGTGACGGCGCGCATCGAGGTCCTCCCGACGGGGACCGTAGATCCGCGCCAGACCGCCCGAGCAGACCTCCGCGCGGCGCGCGCCCGCTACGGCATTCCGGCCGACCGCCCGCTGCTGGTGACCGTCAGCCGCCTCGCGCCGGAGAAGAGTGTGGACGTGATCCTCCGGGCCTTTCAGCAGGTGAGCGAGCCCCCGGGGGCGTATCTGCTGATTGTCGGCGGCGGGCCCAGCGCCGCCAGTCTGGAAGCGCTCGCCCGCGAGTTGGGCATCGGCGAGCGCGTCCGCTTCACCGGAGCCCTCCCGCACGAGGGCGCTCTCGAGGTCATGGCGGGGGCCGACCTCTTTGTCTTCGCCAGTCAGACGGAGACGCAGGGTCTGGTCCTCGTCGAGGCCATGGCAGCCGGCGTGCCAGTCGTCGCGGTCGGGGTGGCGGGGGCGGCCGAGGCGGTGGTGGATGGGGAGTCCGGTCTGCTCGTCTCCCCCGGCCCAGATCCACTGGCGGCGGGGATGAGGCGGCTGCTGGCCGATCCCACGCTCCGGGCGCGGCTAGGCCGGCGGGGGAGGGAGATCGCCGCAGGGTATGCGGCCGCGGCTCTGGCCCGGCAGCTGGTCGGGTTGTACCACTCGGTGATGATCGAACACGCGTCGGAGGGACTGCCCCAACGCACCTGATTCGCACCCGGGGCTCCTGCGGGCGCAGTTGGCCGCGGGAGATTTGAGAGGAGATGCCGCGTGTACCTGAAGCGCCTTGAGCTGGCCGGCTTTAAGACCTTTGCCGACCGCACCGACCTCGAGTTCGCCCCCGGCATTACAGCCATCGTCGGTCCTAACGGCAGCGGGAAATCCAACCTCAGCGACGCCATCCGCTGGGCCCTCGGCGAGCAGCGCACGCATACCCTCCGGGGGACCAAGACCGAAGACTTCATCTTCGCCGGCAGCGCGAAGCGGCGGGCGCACGGCATCGCCCAGGTGGGGCTCGTCCTCGACAACACCGACGGGTCGCTGCCGTCCGAGTTTTCCGAGATCGGGGTAATGCGGCGGGCCACGCGCGGCGGGGACGGGGAGTTCTTCCTCCACGGCCTCCCCGCTCGGCTGCGGGACATTCAACTGCTCTTCCTCGGCACCGGCCTGGGCGGGCGCTCCTACGCGCTGATCAGCCAGGGCGAGGTGGACGCCGTGCTCAACGCGTCTGCCCAGGAGCGGCGTCTGCTGCTGGAAGAGGCGGCGGGACTGGCCCGCTACAAGCGCCGCCGCCACGAGAGCCTGCGCAAACTGGAGCACGCCGAGCTCGCTTTGCAGCGGATCCGCGATCTGCTTGCGGAGTTGCAGGCGCAGCACGCGCACCTCGCCGAGCAGGCGGAGGCGGCGCGGCGCCACCGCGACTATCTCGCTGAGACGGAGAGTCTGGAACGCGCTCTCCTCGCCGAGGTGGCGCGGCGGCTCCACAGTTCTGCGCAGCGCTTCGCCGCGCAGACGGATCTGGCCCGCGCGCGGCTGAGTGAACTGGCCGAGTCGGCGGAGGCAGCGCGGCGCGAGGCGGAGACTCACCAGCAGAGGCGCGAGGCCCTCACCCGGGGCTGGGAGACCCAGCAGCGCCGCCTGCTCGAGGTCTTCCGGGAGCAGGCCGCGGCGGCGTCGGCGCTGGAGCGGGCAGAGGCCCGGCTGGCGGCCCACGGCCAGGAGGAGGCCCGACTGGCCGCCGAGGCCAAAGCGCTCGAGGCCGACCTCAGTCGCCTCGGTGTCGAGTCCGCCGCTATCGCCTCGCAACGGCAGGCCGCCGACTCCGAAGCCGCCACGATCCACGACACACTGACCGATGGCCTCGCCCTCCTCGATGAGGCCGAGCGCGCGGACGCCGCGCTGGTTGCCGAGGTGGAATCGCAGGTCGCCGCCCACGCCAGAGTGGTCGCGGCCCGCGCCGATCTGGCGCGCCGCATCGGCGCTGCCGACGCCCGTGCCGCCGTGCTCGAGCAGCAGGAGCGGGCGCTCGCCGGGCGCCGCCGCCGCTTGGAGGCCCGGCTGTCGGAGGCGACCGTCGAAGAGGAGCGGCTGACCGCACGCGTGCGCGCGCGCGCCGACGCGCTGGCGACCAGGACGGCGGCGGTGGCCGCGGCGGAAGCGCGCCTCCGCGCGCTGGAGGGCCAGCGCGATGCGCTGGAAGCGGAGCGGCAGACAGCGGATGGACGCCGCCACCGCCTGGAGTCTCGTCTCCAGGCCCTCGAAGAGGCGACGGCGCAGTTTGCCGGGTACGAAGAGGGCGCGCGCAGCCTGCTGCTCGCGCAGCGCGGCTCGCCCGGGACGCACCCCGGCATCCTGGGGGCACTGGTCGATCAGATCGAGGTCGAACCGGCCTACCGGGCGGCGGTGGAGGCGGCGCTGGGTCGCCGGCTCTACTGTCTGCTCACGCGCGGGGTGGCAGACGTGCGTGACGCTCTGGCGGCTGTCCGTGCCAACAGGCGCGGACCGGTGTCCTTCCTTCCCCTTGACCGGCTGGCGCCCCGCCATCCCAACGGGCCGGCGCCGGACGGAAACGGCATCCTGGGCCCCGCCGTGGCGTTCGTCGCCGCACAAGGAGAGGCCGCCCGCGCGGTCGAGGCGCTCCTCCGCGACGTCATCGTCGTGGCGGAGTTGGAACGGGCGTTTGCGGTCATCGCCGCCGGCCACCGCGGGCGCGTGGCGACGATGGCGGGCGAGTTGCTCTCGCCCGACGGCGTGGTAACGGTGCGCGGAGCCCGGAATGGAGAGGGCTCACCGCTCTCCCGCCGCGGCGACATCGAGGGCGCACGGCGGGAGCTGACCGAGGTCATTGAAACGCTGCAGGGATACCGGCAGCGCGGGACCGTTCTGGAGCGAGAGCGTCAGCGCGCGGTGGAGGAGATCGCCGCGCTGACCGAGCAGCGGTTGGCGGAAGAGCGTGCCGTGGCCGAGGCGCAGACTGCGCTGGCGGCGGCGGCTCGCGCACGCAGCCGCCTTCCGCTCGATCTCGAGGAGGTCGTCGGTGAGGCTGCGGAGACCGCCGCCCACCTGAGCGCGGTGAAGGAGGACCGCGAGAGGCTGGCGGCTGAGGCAGACGCCCTGGACGCGGCCGCGCGCGACCACGAAGCGTCCATCACGAAAGGGCGCCGCGCTACCGCAGAGCGCCGCGAGCTGCTGGACAGGCAACGGCGAGAGGCCGAGGGCGCCCGTCTCAACCTGGCCGGACTGGAGGCGACCCGGCAGGGTCTGGCGGCGCGTCAGGGAGACTTCGAGGGCCGCCATGCGGCTGTGGCGTCCCGGCGGGACCGGATTGTTGCCGCTTCGGCAGCGCTGAGCGCCGAGCGGCCGCGGCTGGAAGCGGAGACGGCCGACGCAGCCGTGGCGCTGCAGCGCGTGACCGCGGCCCAGGCCGACGCGCAGAAGGCGACGGTCGATCTCGAAACAGACCGCGCGGGCGCGGACGCGGCTCTGGGGACGGCGGTCGAGCAGGCGCGGCGGGCGGAGGAGGAGGCCCGCGTCGCCGAGGCCGCGGTGCATCGAGCGGAAGTCCGAGCGGCACAGTCGGAGACCGAATGGAGCGCAATGGAGGCGCGCCTCGCCGAGGCGGGGCTGTCGTGGAGCGCGGCAGAGATCTTCACGCTGCCGCTCCCCCGAGATGAGGCGCGCGGTCGCCTGGAGGCGCTGCGCGGGCTGGTGGCGGCGATCGGGCCGGTGAACATGCGCGCAATCGACGAGCAGGAAACCCTCGCCGCCCGGATCGAGCGGCTCGGCGGGCAGGTGGAAGATCTCGACGGCGCACGCGCCGCTCTGGCCGAACTCATCGCCCTGCTCGACGCCGTCCTGCGCGTGCGCTTCCGCGAGACCTTCGAGGCGGTGTCGGCGGAGTTTGGCCGCCTCTTCACCCGTCTCTTTGAGGGCGGGAGCGCCCATCTGGAGCTGGTCGCCGAAGATCCGGAGAGGGGGACGGAGCCGGGGTTGGACGTGGTGGCGCGCCTGCCCGGCAAGCCGCCGCGGGCGCTCGCCGCGCTCTCGGGCGGGGAACGCGTGCTGGTGGCGCTCTCGCTCTTGTTCGCGATGCTGCGCGTCCACCCTAGTCCCTTCTGCGTCTTCGACGAGGTGGAGGCGGCCCTCGACGACGCCAACACCCGCCGCTTCACGACGCTGCTGCGGGAACTGGCCGAGATCAGCCAGATCATCATCATCACTCACAACAAAGGGACGATGGAGGCGGCCGACGTGCTCTATGGGGTGACGATGCAGGAGCCGGGCGTCTCCTCCGTGCTGTCGGTGCGGCTGGGATCCCGTGCGCCGCGGACCGACACCCCGGCGCGCCCGCACGAGGTGGTCCGCTCGGCGCGTTGAACGAACGCGCGCGTCCCTGGTTCGCCCGGCTGCGCGAGAGCCTCTCCCGCACCCGTGACACACTGGCGCTGCAGCTGGAGACCATCACCGGCCGCGCCATCGACGAGACCGCTCTTGCCGATCTGGAAGAAGCTCTGATCCTCGCCGACGCCGGCGCGCCGACCGCCGCCGAGGTGGTCGCCCGCCTGCGCACCGAGCGCGGGCTGCGCACTCCCGTCGACGTCCGCGCGGCGCTGGCCCGCATCCTGCGCGAGATGCTCGGCGCCCCGGTCCCCCTCCACGTGGAACCGTCTCCCGCCGTCATCCTGGTCCTCGGCGTCAACGGCACGGGGAAGACGACCACCATTGCCAAACTCGCCGCCCGCCTGCGCGGTCAGGGCCGGACCGTGCTGCTGGCCGCCGCCGACACCTTCCGCGCCGCGGCGATCGAGCAGCTGGCCGTGTGGGGGGAGCGCCTGGGTGTCGACCTGGTGCGCCATCAGCCGGGAGGCGATCCGGGCGCCGTGGTCTTCGACGCGCTCACGGCGATGCGCGCGCGGTCCATCGACGTCCTGATCGTCGACACCGCCGGACGGATGCACACCAAGGTCAACCTGATGGAGGAACTGCGCAAGCTCAACCGCATCATCGCGCGCGACGCCCCGCCGGCGGTGGAACGGCTGCTCGTCCTCGACGCGTCCACCGGGCAGAACGCGGTCGCCCAGGCCCGCCTCTTCCACGAAGCGGTCGAGGTGACCGGGCTCGTCCTGACCAAGCTGGACGGCACCGCCAAGGGCGGAGTGCTCTTCGCGATCGCCCGCGAGGTGGGGCTGCCGGTAAAGTTCCTGGGGACGGGAGAGGGGCTCCAGGACCTCGCCCCTTTCGACCCCGAGGCGTTCGTGGAAGCCCTTCTGCCCAGCTGAGGGGCGGGAGGAGGCATCACCTTCAGCCCGAAGTTGAGCGGCCGTGAACGAGGTCCTGGTCTACGGGACGCCGCCTGCCGTCCCGTCCATCCGACGGTTGATCTTCTCCGGTAGCGGCGGACCACTCTTTGGGATCTTCCTCCGAAACCTCTTCCTGAGTATCCTCACCCTCGGCATCTACTACTTCTGGGGCAAGGTCCGCGCCCGCCGCTATATCCTCGGCCACGTTGAGTTCGAAGGGGACCGTTTCGGGTACCACGCCACCGGCAGGGAACTCCTGCTGGGCTGGCTGAAGGTCTTCGGCTTCTTTGTGGTGCTTTTTGTCGTCAACGCCGTCGTGCCATTGGTGTGGAACAGCCCTGTCGCCGCCGCCCTCCTCGCTCTCGGGGGGTATGCGGTGTTTCTCGTCGTCTACCCGATCGCCGTGGTCGGCTCGAGACGGTTCCGCCTCAGCCGCACCTCCTGGCGCGGGATTCGCTTCTCTTTCCGCGGGAGGGCGCGCGACTTCATCCGCCTCTACGTCGGCGGACTGCTTCTGAGCTCGCTCACCCTGGGGCTGTACTACGCGTTTTTCCAGAACAACGTTCGCCGCTTCCTGATCGCGCACTCCTATTTCGGGACCACCCGCTTCGGCTACGACGGAGACGGAGGAGACCTGCTGGGCATCTACATCCTTGCGGGCGTGGTGCTCTTCGGCGGCCTGTTCGCCCTGGGGATCGGGCTGGGTCTGGCAGTCCCACTCATCCTCTCGCTGGCCGAAGAGGCGGGATCACTTCCACTGTGGACTCCGGCCCTTCTTCTCATCCCCCTCGCGGTGGCAGCCGGGGTCGTGCTCTTCTGGATGTGGTTCCTGGCCGTGCGGCATCGCTACTACTGGGGGCGCACGACCGTGGAGGGGGCGCGTTTCCGCTCCAGCGCGACCGCGGGGAAGTTCCTGCGACTCTTCGCCGGCGACGCCATCCGGTTGATTCCCACCCTGGGTCTGGCCTGGCCATTCGTATTCATTCGTCATCTTCGGTTCACGTTTGCGAACCTGGCTCTGGAAGGGTCCCTGGATATCGAAGCGATTCATCAGGAGGCGCAGACGGCCTCGGCGGCCGGGGAGAGCCTGGGCGAATTCTTCGGCCTCCTTGACCTCGACCTCGGATTGTGATCAGGGCGTCCGCGGCGGAAACGAGATGAGCGACGGGCCCCCGCGCGTCTGGCAGGGCATCTACTACGACGGGCGCGCTGCGGCCCGCCATCCCGTCACCGTGACCGTGATGGAGACCGGGCTGCGCATCGTCCGGGGTGACGACACCTTTCTCTGGTGGCCCTTCGACGAGATCCGCCAGGCGGCCGGCGACGTGCCCGGAGAGGTGATGCGGCTGGAGCGTGGCCGCAACCCCGTCGAGTCGCTGGTTGTTCAGGACCCCGGACTGGCCGCGGCGATGGCCGTCTTTGCGCCGCGGGCCGCCGGGAAGGTGATGATGCCGATGCGCGGCTGGCGGGTGGTCCGGCTGACGCTTCTGGCGGCCGGGGGAGCCGTCCTCCTCGGCGGCGTCCTCTATCTCTGGGGGATACCGGCGCTGGCGAACACCGTGGCCGCGCACATCCCGGTGGCCTGGGAAGAACGCCTTGGGGCGGCGGTCATCGAGCCCGTGCTTGAGCAGACCACACGCTGCGCGGAGCCGGGCGGAGTGGCGGCCATCGAGCGCATTGTGCGGACTCTCTCGGCGTCCTCATCCTCTCCGTATACCTACCGGGTGACCGTGGTCAGAGTCCCACAGGTGAACGCCTTCGCCGCGCCGGGAGGCTCCATCGTCATCTTCCGGGGGTTGCTGGACAAGACCCCCACCCCCGAGGCCCTCGCCGGCGTGATCTCGCACGAGATGCAGCACGTCATCCAGCGCCACGGCACCCGCAATCTGATCCGCGGTCTCTCCCTGCGCGCCCTCATCGCCATGATCTCGGGCGATGGCGGGCTCGGCCGGGTTCTGGAGACCGGCGGCGCGCTGGCGGCGCTGCGCTACACACGGGCCGACGAAGCCTCGGCCGACCTGGAAGGCCTGCGCATGCTCCAGGCGGCGCGCATCGATCCGCAGGGCATCATCACCTTCATGGAGACTCTCCTGAAGCAAGAAGGGGATCTCGCCAGGCCGCTCGTCTATCTCTCCAATCACCCGGCGACCGGGGACCGATTGGCTGCGCTGCGGCGCCGGGCTGCGGCGGTGCCCTATGCGCCTGTCCCGCTGCTCCCGGACTATCCCTGGACCGAGATCTCGAAGATCTGCACGCGCTGATGTAGCCTTCCTCCCTGAGCTCCTCAGGCTCAACCACCAGATGCCGGGACCAGTCGGAGCGTGTAGAAGATCTCTCGGCCATGAGGTGGTTGCGATGCTGAGCCGTGCCGCTGCGCTGGCAGCGTTCTTGGGCCTACTCGTGGCGATGGCGCCGTCCACAACGCGCGGAGCCCCGGGGGCCGCGCCGCCCACGCTCGTGCTTATCCTCGACGACGATCAGCGCGCCGACACGATCCAGTACATGCCGGTCTTGCAGCGTGAACTGGTCGCGCGCGGTGTCACCTTCACGAACGCCTTCGTCACCACGCCGCTGTGCTGTCCCAGCCGCGCGAGCCTGCTGCGCGGGCAGTACGCGCACAACACGGGGGTACTTACGAACGGCGGCGGCGACCGTCGAGGGAATCGGGAGGGGCACCACCCCGGCGGGGCGGAGGCCTTCGACGACCGCTCGACGCTGGCCACCTGGCTGCGCGGTACGGGCTACCGCACCGCCCTCTTCGGCAAGTACCTCAATGGGTACATGGGATTGACCACCCGCGTTCCCCCGGGATGGGAGGAGTGGGTGGTCTTTGCCGGTGGATACTTCGGCTACCGGTTGAACGACAACGGCACGGTGCGCCGGATGGGGAACGCCCCGGACGAGTACGGGACGGACGTGATCACGCGGCGGGCGGTGCAGTTCATCGAGCGCGGGGGGAGCAGCCCCCTCTTCGTCTACCTGGCGCCCTTCGCCCCGCACGCCCCCGCCACGCCGCACCCACAGGATGCCGCAGCGTTTCGCGATCTGGCGCCCTGGCGGCCGCCCTCGTACAACGAGGCCGACGTCTCCGACAAGCCCGAGTGGGTGCGCCGGCTCCCTGCCCTCACCGCGGCGCGCCAGGCGCAGGGAGACGAGTTCCGCCGGCAACAACTGCGTGCCCTTCAGGCGGTGGACCGGTCGATCCGCCAGGTCATCGACGCGCTTAGCCGCACGGGCCGCCTCGAGAATGCCGTCATCGTCTTTACGGCCGACAATGGACTGAGTTGGGGAGAGCACCGGTGGCTGGACCGAAAATCCTGCCCCTACGAGGAGTGTGTGCGCGTCCCCTTCGTCGTCCGCGGTCCCGGATTCGCCTCCGGGCGGACCGAGGCCCGGTTCGTGCACAACATCGATCTGGCCCCCACCTTCGCCGACCTGGCGGGCGTCCGCCCTGGGCTGACGGTGGATGGACGCAGTCTCGTCCCCCTGCTCCGCGGCGCCACGGCCGCCTGGCGGACTGAGATCCTGCTGGAGTACTGGGGTCAGCCCGCGCAGACCTGGACGGCCATCCGCACCGAGCGGTGGAAGTATGTCGAGTACGAGAACGGCGACCGAGAGCTCTACGATTTTTCAGCCGATCCCTACGAGATGACGAACGTCGTCACCTCGCCGCAGGCCGCCGGCGTCCTCCCCGATCTGCGCCGCCGCCTCGAATTGCTGCGCCGTGAGGGGCGCTGAGGCGACCGGCCTAGCAGTTCCCTCCTGAGAGTCGCCCCCGGCTGATCTCGGCCCAGCGGTCAGCGACGTCTTCCGGGGTGGGCGCACTGCCGAGGGAGACGTCCTCAGTACCCGGCGCAACCTGCTCGGGGAGTAGTTCTCAGGGTGAGTCTGGCGGCGGAGCATTCGGGTGGCGGCCACAGGCGAGATGGCATTGATGTGGATTCCGGTGCCCGCGACCTCCGCGGTCAGGGCGTTCATCAGCCCGAACTGAGCGGCCCTTGCCGACCGCGTAAGCCGTCAGTCCTGGCATCGCCGCTTCCGGATACATGGCCACGCCCGAAATGGTAAAGACGATCCGGCCGTCTCCCTCGGGCCGCATCTTCGCCAGGGCGGCGCGGGACAGCCAGAACGGGGCCTGAACGTTGACCAGCGTCATGCGTTCCCACAGTGCCGGCTCGATCTGCGCGATGTCCTCGTAGGAGATGATCGCCGCGTTGTGGATCAGGATGTCGATGCGGCCAAAGCGACCCAGCACGAAGGCGATCAGGTCCTCGCAGCTCTGCCTCGTTTCCACGTTGATGTCAGTCGCCTCGGCCACTCCTCCCTCGCCACGGATCTCATCCGCCGCCGCCCTCGCCACCGCAGGATGGTACCCACTGCCGTCCAGCGCCACGCCCGCGTCATGGACCACGACACGAGCGCCACGCGCCGCCAGCAGCCGGGCATAGGCGTGTCCGAGCCCCGCCCGGAGCCGGTGACGAGCGCCGCCTGGCCGTCGAATCGGATCGTCTGCATGACCTCCGCCTTAATCGTACAGAAACGGCGCCGAGGTCGACGCCGAACTCGGTCCGGACCGAGTAGCTGTTACAATTCCCAGCCACGGCCGCCCCCTGGGTACGAGGTAGGATGGCCGTTCCTCACTGACACGTCCGTGGTAGCGAGAGCCAGAATAGAGCTTGGCCTCGTAGCCATTGTGCGCTCGGCACCGCAGTGGGATGTTCTCCGCCGTCGACTCACCACCCACGGCATGCGGCACGACGTGGTGAAACTCCAGGAAGCCGCCTTCCATACATCGGCGGCCTTTGCGGCTCACATAGGCGCAGCGCCCGCCGTCACGCAGCCAGACCTCGCGCCTAACCGCGGCAGGGATATGACGCGACCTGGGGGCCGTTCCCCGTCTCCCTCGGGGGCGCTCGGTGGCGGCGACTTTCTGCCTGGCCAGGCTCTCTAACAACGCCGTCAGCGCCCGATCGAAGATCGCCGCCGGATCCCCGCCGGGGATCTGATGACGTAAGAGATCCTGGGCCAGCCTGAGCTTCTCGACCATCTCGGAGCTTGCCGTAAACTGGACCTTATAGCGCTGAGGCGCCAGCGGGGTGACGACAGCGGGGGCGGTTCTAGGCGGTGCCGTGACTGGAGATGGCGGGTCCAGTGTGGCCGACGCCGAAGTCGGTCCGGGCCGAGTTGCCGCTGCACGTTCCAGAGCGGCCGCGCCGGGGCGGGCTGTGGGGAGCCGGCGGACGGAGGTCGGGACCGGTGGCTGCGGGCGCAGCCCTGCGACGAACTCCTCGACCTGGCGCTTGCTTCGGTGCCGGGCCCTGTCGAGCAGTTCCTGATGGTTCTCGGCCGTGAGGTGGGCGGCGAGCAGGCTCACGGTCGTCAGGTTCACTGATCCATCCTCAAGCCTCTCCAAAACGATCGGGAACCGCCGGACAAGACGGGCCGCCTCGATGCGCCCGTAGGCGGCGTGCTCGGAGAGATGGAGGATCTGCATGCAGTAGGTGAACAACGAGGAGCAGCCTTCGGCGAGGTAGAGGCGGCGGTGGTCCAGTTCGGCAAGGTGAGCAACGAGCGCCGCGGTCGCTTTCCGTTCGTGCTGGGCCAAGCCCCTCACGCGCGCCAGCAATTCAGTGTTGGAGGGTGTCTTCAGATTCATGTCCGATATATACCATGGCGATTTCGGACCGCCAAGGAATGCCCGCCAGGCAGCCGCACCCACGCTGACCTTCCCGCAGTCTCCCTTCCATCAAAATCCTGCGGGCGGCGATCCTGGAGTCTCTTATCGCCATT
Organism: bacterium; assembly: GCA_036004665.1. Lineage (GTDB taxonomy): Bacteria > Sysuimicrobiota > Sysuimicrobiia > Sysuimicrobiales > Humicultoraceae > JACQGZ01. The sequence goes on from DASYRG010000003.1 coordinate 14,681, forward strand.
CAGGAGCGACGCGTCTGGCATGTAGGTGTTCGTGCAAAAAGATCGTCAAGTCACCATTTCGTGGGACTGAAAAAACCCACGTGTTATCCGATGCAACTCGGTCCGGACCGAGTTGTCGTTACAATTTCCCGGTTCGGAGCAGCGTCACCTTGACACGCTGGCGACTGTTGGTATGATGTAAAGGTAGATGACTTTACGGAGAAAAGCAGGATCCGACACAGCCACAGTGGGGCGTGCCCTCGACGAACGGCTGCTCCTGATCCAGCTCCTCGATACCTACGGGAGCCTCCTCACGGTGAGACAGCGGCGAACCATGCAGCTCTACTACCTGGACGACCTCTCGCTCGGGGAGATCGGCCAGCGGCAAAGGGTCACCCGGCAAGCGGTGCGCGACAGTTTGCAGCGTTCGATCGGGGAACTCCGGCACCTCGAGCGGCACCTGGGCCTGGTCCGGGACGGCCGCGGTCGACGGGGGCGGGGTAGGGGGGACGGGGACAGGACATGACCGCCCACTACTTCACGCCGGTGGCCGAGAGCCCTCACCGCAGACGGACCCTGACGGCGACGCTGCGGGGACGGCGGTTTGCGCTGGAGACCGACCGCGCGGTCTTCGCGCAGCGAGGCATCGACCGGGGATCGCGTCTCTTGATTGAGCGCATGCCGGTGGGGCCGCGCGACAACATCCTGGACTTGGGCTGCGGCTACGGGGTGATCGGGCTGGCTGCGGCGGCGCTGGCGCCGCAGGGGTGGGCGCACCTGGTTGACGTCAACGAGCGGGCGGTCGCGCTGGCCCGGGAGAACGCGGCGCGCAACGGAATCGCCAACGTCACCGCCCACCTGGGCGACGGCGTCGAGCCGGTGGCTGATCTTCGCTTCGACCTGGTGCTGACCAATCCTCCGATTCGGGCAGGACGGACGACCGTGCTGGGCTTCTTCACCGGCGCACACAGTGTCTTGCGCCGAGGAGGCCAGTTCCTCTTCGTCGCTCGCACCGGGCAGGGCGCCCGCACGCTGGCCCGGCACGCCGAGGCGCTCTTCGGGGGCGTGGCCGAGCTGGCCAAGGGTGGAGGATTCCGCGTCTATCTGGCAACCAAGGCGGCCGCGGGGCGAGGGCACACGGCCGGTGTTTGAAAACCTGCAGACCCGGCTCGGCGAGATCTTCCGGCGCCTCAGCGGACGCGGGATGCTCAAGGAGGAGGACGTCGACGCCGCCCTGCGCGAGGTGCGGATGGCCTTGCTGGAGGCCGACGTCCAGTTCAAGGTGGCCCGCGACTTTGTCGCCCGGGTGCGCGAGGAGGCCGTCGGCCAGGAAATCTGGAAGAGCCTCTCGCCCGCCCAGCAGGTGATCAAGATCGTGCACGACGAGCTGACGCGCACCCTCGGCGGCAGTCAGCGCGAGCTGCGGTTTGCTCCCAAATCCCCCACGGTGTTCATGCTGGTTGGGCTCCACGGGACCGGCAAGACCACCACCGCGGCGAAGCTCGGCTATCTGCTGCGCCGGCGCGGCCGCAACCCGCTGCTGGTGGCCACCGACCTGCGCCGCCCCGCGGCCGTCCAGCAGTTGGAAGTGATCGGGCAGGCGGCCGGAGTGACCACCTTCAGCCAGGGCGGAGCGACCGACCCGGTGGCGGTGGCGCGCGCAGCCCTCGACCAGGCCGGCCGGGTCGGTCACGACGTGGTGATCATCGACTCCGCTGGGAGACTGCACCTGGACGCGGAGCTGATGGGGGAACTCGCGCGGATGCGCGAGGCGGTCGCGCCGACGGAGGTCCTGCTCACGCTCGACGCCATGACCGGCCAGGATGCGGTGACGATGGCGGAGCAGTTCACGGGGAAGGTCGGGGTGGACGGGCTGATCCTCACCAAGCTGGACGGCGACGCCCGCGGCGGCGCGGCCCTCTCGGTGGTGGCGGTAACCGGCCGGCCCATCCTCTTTGCCGGCATCGGGGAGCGCTACGAGGCCCTTGAGCCGTTTCACCCGGACCGGATGGCGTCGCGCATTCTCGGGATGGGTGACGTCCTCACCCTGATCGAGAAGGCGGAGGCGACGATGTCGGCCGAGACCGCGGCCGCGCTCGAAAAGAAGCTGCGCCGCGGCGAGTGGACCCTGGCCGACTTCGTCGAGCAGCTGCGGCAGGTACGGACGATGGGCCCGCTCGATCAACTGGTGGAGATGATCCCGGGGTTGAGCGGCCGCCTCAAGGGCGCGGGGGCCCCGCAGGTGGACGAGCGCCAGCTCGGCCGCGTGGAGGCGATGGTCGGCTCGATGACGCCGGAGGAGCGGCGCAACCCGGCGATCCTCAACGGCAGCCGGCGGCGGCGGATCGCGCGCGGCTCGGGGGTGACCGTGCAAGACGTCAACCGTCTGCTCAAGCAATTCGAAGAGGCGAAAGCGTTGGCGCGTCAGATGGAGGAAATGGGGAAGCGCGGTAAGCGGCTCCCCAAAGGAGGCATGGGATGGCCGTCAAGATCCGATTGATGCGGTTGGGAGCGCGGGGCCAGCCGTTCTACCGGTTGGTGGTCGCCGACTCGCGCTCGCCGCGGAGCGGACGATACATCGAGGCGATCGGGTACTACAACCCGACCACCGAGCCCTCCACCATCAAGGTGGACGAGGCGAAGGCGCTGGGCTGGCTGCGCAAGGGGGCGCGTCCCTCCGATGCCGCCCGGGTGCTGTTGACGCGAAGCGGAGTGCTGGCCAAGTGGGAAACGCGGAAGAAAGACGCCCAGACCTGAAGGGCCTCGTCGAGTACGTCGCCCGCGGCCTGGTCGATCGCCCCGACGCGGTCGAGGTCCACGAGGTGGACGACGAGCGCGGCATCACCCTGAAGGTGCGCGTCGCCCCGGAGGACATGGGCAAGGTGATCGGCCGGGGCGGGCGCATCGTCCTCGCGCTACGCACGGTGGTGCGGGCGGCGGCGGGCCGCACCGGCCGGCGCGTCTCAGTGGAGATCGTCGGATAGGGATGTCCTGGAGGGTGGAATGGCGATTACGGTAGCACGGCCGGTGGTGATCAAGGCCATCGTCACCGAGAGCTTCAAACGGCTCTACACGCAGGAACTGCAGACGGCGATCGGCCGGGTGGAGGAACTGATGAACCAGCTCGACGCCCAGATCCGCCGCACCGAACTGGAGCGGCAGATCACGCCGCAGGCCCGGGCCATTCGCCAGCAGCTGGAGTTGGAGCGCGCGCGGCAGGAGTCGGCGCGGCTTGAACTTCAGGCCCGCCTGCGAGAAGCCGACACCCTCGAGCTGAACAGCGAGTTCCCTCAGGGGACGATCGACAGCTTCACCGAGGTGAAGATCGGCGACAACCTCTTTCAGAAGATCGGCCGCACCGAGATCGTGGTGAAAGACGGCATCATCGTCGAGGTCCGCGAAGAGTGAGTGGGGAGGTGCGCGAGGAGTGAGGTATCTCATCATCGGGCGGATCGGCCGGCCCCATGGGGTCCGTGGGGAGGTAAAGGTGCGACCGGAGACCGATTTCCCCGAGCGGTTCGCCCAGGTGCGGCGGGTGTACCTGATGCAGGAGGGCGCCTCGGCCGCGCCGGGCGACGGCGCACCGGCGCTGCAGAGCGTCGCCGTGGAAGGGGTGCGGCGGCAGGGGACGGGGTTACTGCTGAAACTGGCCGGCATCGAGAGCCCGGAGGCGGCGCGGGCACTGAGTGGGATGGCTGTCGCGGTCCCGTGGGAGGAGCGAGTGCCGCTGGAGGCGGGCGCCTTCTACGTGGGGGAGATCGTTGGGCTGCGCGTCCGCACCGAGACGGGAGAAGCGTTGGGGCGAGTGGCCGAGGTGATCCGCACCGGCGCCCACGACCTCTACCGGGTGGAGGGAGCGGAGGGCGAGATCCTCCTGCCCGCGACGCGCGATGTCGTGCGCGCCGTCGACGTGGACAAGGGTGAGATGGTGGTGACGGTTCCCCCAGGTCTGCGCTGATTCTTCCGGCGCATCACGAGAACCGGTCCGTATGCGCATCGACATCGTGACCATCTTTCCCGAGGCGTTCACCCCGCTGGGCCTGAGCATCATCGGCCGCGCCCGCGAGCGAGGGCTGCTGGAGGTGCGCATCTGGGACCTGCGCGACTTCACACCCGACCGGCACCGCCAGGTCGACGATACGCCGTACGGCGGGGGGCCGGGGATGGTGATGAAGCCCGAGCCGTTCTTCGCCGCGATCGAGGCGATCGGCGCGGCGGCGGGCGGACGACCGCGGATCCTGCTGCCGTCGCCGCAGGGGCGCGCGCTGACGCAAGAGGTGCTGCGGGAGTTCAGCCGCGAGCCACGCCTGGCCATCCTCTGCGGCCACTATGAGGGCATCGACGAGCGGGTCGCCGCGGGCCTGGGGGCGGAGGAGATCAGCATCGGCGACTACGTGGTCAGCGGCGGGGAACTGCCGGCGATGGTCATCGTCGAGGGGCTGAGCCGGCTGTTGCCGGGGGTCGTCGGAGACGAGCAGTCGGTGGCCGCAGACTCATTCAGCGGCGGGCTGCTCGACTACCCGCACTACACCCGTCCGCCCGAAATAAGGGGGCTGCGGGTCCCGGACGTGCTGTTGTCGGGGCATCACGAGGCGATTCGCCGCTGGCGGCGCCGGGAGCAGCTCCGGCGCACCCGCCGCCGGCGTCCCGACCTCTGGCGACGCGCGGACCTCAGCGCCGAAGACCGCAGGCTCCTGCAGGAAGAGGACCCGGAGTGGCTCGAGGAGGACGAGGGCGACGAACCCGCTGGCGGGGAGTTGCTATAATGGCACGTCGAGAGAGCCCACAGCGAGGAGATCCACGATGAACAAGCTGGCAGTCGTTGACCGGGAGGGCATGCGCGCCAAGCCGACGGCCTTCACCCCCGGAGATACCGTGCGCGTGCACGTCAAAGTCACCGAGGGCGGGCGCGAGCGGGTGCAGGCGTTCGAGGGGGTCGTGATCGGACGGAAGAACGCAGGGCGACGCGAGACCTTCACCGTCCGGCGGGTCAGCCACGGGATCGGCGTCGAGCGCACCTTCCCGGTGCACTCCCCCCGGGTGGAGCGGATCGACCTCATTCGCAAGGGGCGGACGCGGCGCGCGAAACTGTACTACCTACGCGGGAAGGTGGGGAAGGCCGCCCGCATCAAGGAGCAGCGCTAAAGGGAGGCGGCGCGGCGGCGGGGGATGCGGCTGGACTGGCTCGAGCGCATTCCGATCAACATTCCCACTCTCATCCTCCTGCTGGCGGTGGGACTCTTCATCGTCCGCCTCGTGGTCGGCCGGCTGCCGGTCATCTCGGCCTCCTGGCGCCGCTCGCTCGTCGAGACCCTCGACGCCTCCATCTTCGCCGCACTCCTCAGCCTGGTCATCATCACCTTCATCGTGCAGGCATTCTACATCCCCTCCGGGTCGATGGAACCGACGCTCCAAGTCGGCGACCGCATCCTGGTCGGCAAGTTCTCGTACCGGATCGGGGAGGTGGACCGCGGCGACATCATCGTCTTCCACTATCCACTGGGCCCGGCCCGCGACTTCGTCAAACGGGTGGTGGGCCTGCCGGGCGAAACGCTGGAATTGAAGGAAGGACTCGTGCTCGTCAACGGGAAACCGCTCAGCGAACTCTATCCCACGGCGCTGCCCGGCGGCGACCGCGCCTGCACCAGCAACTACGGGCCGCGCAAGGTGCCACTGGGGCAGTACTTCGTCCTGGGAGACAACCGGTGCAACAGCGAGGACAGTCGCTTCTTCGGGTTCGTCCCCGAGCCCAACGTCGTGGGCAAGGCCCTGCTCATCTACTGGCCGTTCCCCAGAGTGGGACTGATCCACTGAGTACCCCGGCCCCACCCCCACGCGATGGGCTGACCATTCGCGACGTGGCCGCCCTGCTGCGCCTGCGCGATGCGGACGAGGAGTGGCTGGCCGTGCTGGCCGCAGACAGGCGCGCGGGGGTGCGGCGGCTCGTGGCGCAGTGGCGGCGGGCTCGCGACCGGGAGCGGCGCGAACGGGAGCGAACCACCGCCCTCTTGGTCCTCGAACGCCAGCGCCGCGCGGAGGGGTATGCCCTGGTGGCCGGAGTCGACGAAGCCGGCGTGGGCCCGCTGGCCGGCCCGGTCGTCGCGGCGGCGGTGCTCCTGCCCGACGCGCTGGCGGAGCACCTCCCCGGCCTGCGCGACAGCAAGACGGTGCTCGTCGAGGACCGGGAGCGCCTGTACGCTGCGCTGATGAGCGGCGGCGTTCGCGTGGGCATCGGGTTGGCGGACGTCGCGGAAATCGACCGGGTGAACATCCTCCAGGCGACCAGGCGGGCTTGGCGGCGGGCGGTGGCGCAACTGCTGCCGCGCCCGGATTTCGTCCTCATCGACGGCCGCCTCACGGCCGACATCGATTTCCCGCAGCAGGCCATCATCGACGGGGACGCTCTCTGCGCCTCCATCGCCGCGGCCTCGATCGTGGCCAAGGTCACCCGCGACCGGATCATGGCGGAGTTGGATCGCCGCTTTCCCGAATTCGGGTTCGCGTCACACAAAGGCTACGCCACAACGGGGCATTACGCAGCGATCCGCCGCCACGGCTTCTCCCCCGTGCACCGCCGCTCGTTTCTCCCGCTGCGCCTTTTCCAGCACGATCTCTTCGCGGCCCAGGCCTGACGCCGCCGCGGTGTTGCCGCGGCGGGCCACTGAAAGGGCAGCATCCCGCGCCGATCGTGCTCTGTGTGGGCCAGGAACGGCGTCGACTCGGCCAACGGGGCGAGGCGGCGGCTGAAGCGTTTCTCCAGATGCGCGGGTATCGGATCATCGCGCGCAACTACCGCTGTCCGCTGGGCGAGCTGGATCTGGTGGCTCAAGAACAGGGCTCGGTGGTCTTCATCGAGGTGAAGACGCGCCGCGGCGCCCGGGCGGGGAGCGGCGGCGAGGCGATCTCCGCGTGCAAACGCCGGCGGATGACGCGGCTGGCCCGGTACTTCCTGGCCGCGCACGGTTTGGAGGGCGTTCCCTGCCGTTTTGACGTGGTCACGCTCTCGGTGCGACCAGGCACTGCGCGGGTCCAGATGTGGCGAAACGCGTTCTGAGAAGACTCTAGCGGATGAAGGCCAGCACCACTCCGAGCATCAGCCCCGCCGCACTGGTCAGGGTGACGGCGATGCGTATCTGCTGCACGTAGCGATGGTGGGCGGCAAGGCGCCGGTCGAACTCCTCATCGGAGGAAAGGTCGACGGGTCTCCAGACCGCAGTCTCCTCTTGGGGCTCGGAGACGGTGACCCAGGCGCTCTCCACGTGGGCTGCGGGTGGGATCTCCGAGATCGGCGCTTCCGCCGGCGCTGCCAGGATCTCTGGCGCATCTAGCGGTGTGGAAGCCTCCGCGGGTGGAGCCTCCTCCGGCTTCTCCTCTCCGGGCTCCGGCTCTGCGAGGTCGGGGGGCACAGGGGCGTTCACCGCGGCGGCTTCGACGGTCTCCTCAGTGGTCTCGACAGTCTCCTCCGCCGCTTCTTCTGGGGCCTCTTCGATCGGGGGGGACGCGGCCTGCTCCGGCTCGGGCAACATCGTCAGATCCCCGATCAATTCGGGTGTGACGTGGCCGTTCGTGGCGGCGGGGACGATGAGTACGGTCTTCTCTTCCTGCTCGCCGCCGCTCTCTTCCTGGGGGACAGGCTCATCGCCCAACTCAACCTCAGGACCGGGGGCCTCGTCGCCCCCGGGCGCGGCAGGCCAGAAGGCGCGGGCGCTCCGTCTGGCGTCCCGGAAGGCGCGCTCCACCAGGTTGACGGTACGAATCCTGCTCCAGAGGTGGGGCGGGAACCGGTGGAAGGTCAAGCAGGAGGCCAGATCACCCTCGAGGCTGCGCACAGCGAGCTCCCCATGCTTGAGCCATCGTAACTGCCACTCTCGGAAGAGCCCGACGGCGATGACGCGGTCTGGGGCGGCGAAGATCCTTCGCGCTCCGGCCAAACACTCGCCGCGCCAGCGCGCGTCCACTTTCCGCGCCAGCGAGAGGAGCCGGTGCGCCACGCAGATCTGGTGGGGAGTGTCGGGATAGGTCGCCTGGATCGCTTTGCTCAGGGCCGGGTGGCCGTCGCTGATGATCAACTGGAGGTCAGGGCCCACGCCTTCGGCGCGGAGGTCCGCGATCAGCGTCCGCCATGCCCGCTCATCTTCGGCGGGGACCAGGCGCATCATCATTGGGCGGGGATACCCATCCCGGGTGAGCCCGAGGGCGCAGAGGGCCACGTCGCTGCCCCCGCCTGGACGCTGCCGCTTCAGCCCATCGAGGAGGAGAAACGCGATTTCTGAGCGCGGCTGGAAGTCGATCGATCCATCCGCCGCGACGGGATTGAAGCCCACTCGTCCTTCTCCTTCCGGGGCCACGCAGACAGGGAACCCGTTCTCTTCGTGCCCACCCCACCACGGTGTTAGTCCCACCGTTGCGGATACGTCTCAGGAGGGAGTGGAGGACTCCCGAGGAAGTCGCCAGGGTCGGGCGAAGATTGCACCCCGACGTCCAAGGGAGGGTGAGCGGAACGTGAACGGTCTCGTGGTGGCCATCCATATCGCACCGGTCGCAGAGGCGGCGCCACAAGCGGTCGAGTCGGTGCGCGCCGTGCCCGGTCGCGGTCTGGAGGGAGACCGTTACTTCGCCCGCGCCGGCACCTACTCGCCCAAGCCGATGCCGGATCGCGACCTGACGCTTATCGAGGAAGAAACGCTGGAGGCGCTGGCCCGCGACTACGGCATCGCGCTGAGCCCGGGAGAGAGCAGGCGAAACATCACGACGCGCGGGATCGCCCTGAACCATCTGGTGGAGCGTGAGTTTGCCGTCGGCGAGGTCCGCGTCCGCGGGTTGCGCCTCTGCGACCCGTGCGGCCACCTGGAGCGGCTCAGTCAGCCCGGTGTGCGACAGGCACTGATCCATCGGGGAGGCCTGCGGTGCCAGATCCTCACCGAAGGGACGATCCGGGTCGGGGATCCGATCGACGTGGGCGAACCGGCCCTGCGGCGGACGTGAGGAGACAGAGGATCTCCAGCGGCACCCGATGGGAGCCGATCGTCGGGTATTCCCGCGCCGTGCGCCTCGGCTCGGTGGTGCACGTCTCCGGCACCACCGCGACGGGGACCGACGGCGGGATCGTCGGCCTGGACGACCCGTACGCCCAGACCATCCAGAGCCTGAAGAACGTCGAGACGGCGCTGCGGGCGGCCGGGGCGTCACTCGAGGACGTCGTCCGCACGCGCATCTACGTGACGAACATCGAGCAGTGGCAGGAGGTGGGCCGCGCGCACGCCGAGATCTTCGGGGCGATCCGCCCGGCGACGACCATGGTGGAGGTCAGCCGGCTGATCGATCCGGCGATGCTGGTGGAGATCGAAGCCGAGGCCATCCTCCCCATACCAGAGCGCTAGCGCCTCCTCCGCAAAGAACCTTCCCGTCGCCGATGCCTCCTGGGAGATGCTCTCCCGGGTGCAGAGCGCAGCCCTGGTCGGCGTGGACGCCGTTCCGGTCGACGTGGAGGTCGACGTCTCCTTCGGCCTGCCGGCATTCGCCATCGCTGGTTTGGCGGCGACCTCGGAACAGGACGCGCGGGAGCGCGTCCGGGCGGCGGTCAAGAACTCGCACCGCGACGTCCCGGCGCGCCGCATCCTCGTCAACCTGGCCCCGGCGGATGTCCGCAAGGAGGGGGCCGCCTTCGATCTCCCCATCGCCCTCGGCCTGTTGGTCGCCACAGGACAGCTGCGCCCAGGAGTGGTGGACGGGGTGATGGCAGTCGGTGAACTCTCCCTGGATGGGCGGGTGCGGCCCACCCCCGGCGTGCTGGCGGTCGCTCTTCTGGCCAGGCGGCTGGGAGTGCGCAGACTGCTCGTCCCCAACGCGAACGCGTCAGAGGCGGCCGCGGCCGGACTGGCGGTCGTTCCGGTGGAGACGGTGCTTGAAGCGGTCGAGGTGATGGAGGGGCGCGCCGCGCCGCGGCCCGTTCCGGCCGCGCCGAGAGAGTCGCGAGTGCGCCACGAGGTGGATTTCGCCGAGATCAAGGGACAGGCCCACGCGCGGCGGGCGCTGGTCGTCGCCGCCGCCGGCGGGCACCATCTGCTGCTGTTAGGCCCTCCCGGCGCCGGCAAGACCATGCTGGCCCGACGTCTGCCGACGATTCTGCCACCGCTCGGCCCCGATGAAGCGCTGGAAGTAACGAAGATCCACAGCGTCGCCGGGCTGGTCCCCCCCGGCGTGGGGCTGCTCTCCGTCCGCCCGTTCCGCGCGCCGCACCACACGACCAGCCGTCAGGCGCTGGTCGGCGGCGGCTCGATCCCCCGTCCCGGCGAACTCAGCCTGGCGCATCACGGCGTGCTCTTTCTGGATGAACTCCCAGAGTTCCATCGCGACGCGCTCGAGGTACTGCGCCAGCCCCTGGAGGAGGGGGTGATCACCATCGCCCGCGTGCAGATGTCGGTGACGCTGCCGGCGCGCGTGATGCTGGCGGCGGCGATGAACCCCTGTCCGTGCGGCTACTTCGGGGATGCGCGCCGTCCCTGCGGCTGCACGCCGCCGCAGGTGGGCCGGTACCGCGCGCGCATCTCCGGTCCGCTGCTCGACCGCTTCGACCTGCACGTCGAGGTCCCGCGGCTGCCTCCCGACGATGTCGCCGCGGCACCCGCCGGGGAGGATTCCGCCGTCCTGCGCGCCCGCGTCCTGGCGGCGCGGGTGATCCAGCGCCGCCGCTTCGGCCGGCGGCGGACAGGCGTGAACGGCCGCATGAGCGGACGCGCGCTGCGGCGGTTCTGTCCGCTGGAGCCTGGCGCCGCGCAGTTGCTCCGGGCGGCCACCGAACGGCTGGCCTTGAGCGCGCGCGCCTACGACCGCGTGCTGCGTGTGTCCCGCACCATCGCCGATCTCGATGGGGTGGACAGCGACGAGGGGATCACTGCGCGGCACGTGGCCGAGGCGTTGCAGTACCGGTTGCCTTGACAGCCTGTGCTAGTCTATGGAAAGGCTTTTCCGGCCCCACATGACGTCGGCGCCGGTGGGAACGGTGTTGCTGGCGTCGGCGCGCTATCCGGCGCGCCTGCGGCGGATCGCTGATCCCCCCGCGCTGCTGTACGTGCGCGGCGAGGTGCGGCCGGAGGAAGCCGCCGTAGCGATCGTGGGGTCCCGCCGCGCGACCGCAACGGGGCGCCTGGTCACGGAGCGGCTGGCCGCCGGCCTGGCGCAGTACGGCGTGACGGTGGTCAGCGGGTTGGCGCGCGGCATCGACGCCGTGGCGCACCATGCTGCCCTCGAGGCGGGCGGACGCACGATCGCCGTACTCGGATGCGGCCCCGACATCGTCTACCCACCCGAGCACGGGGGACTGCTGGCGGCGATCACGCGGTCGGGATGCGTGCTCAGCGAGTTCTCCCCGGGGACGCCGCCGCTGTCCCATCACTTCCCCCGCCGCAACCGCATCATCGCGGGGCTGGCCTTGGGGGTGGTCGTCGTCGAGGGGGACGCGCGTAGCGGCGCGCTCTCCACCGCGGCGTCGGCCCTGAACGAAGGGCGCGAGGTCATGGCCACGCCCGGGAGCGTACTGAACCCCCTGACACGGGCGCCGCACGCGCTGCTGCGCCAGGGGGCGACCCTGGTGGAGTCGGCGGAAGAAGTGTTGGCGGCGGTGGGGCTGCCGGTCGACCCAGCCGGAACGGGCGACGGCCCGATGGCCGGCCCGATGGAACAACCCGAGGGGGCGGCCACGTTGGTGTGGCAGGCGCTGGGCACCGAGCCGACGCACATTGACCAGATCGTGGACGACTCGGGTCTTCCCGCCGCGGAAGTGGCGGCCCTGCTGATCGAACTGGAACTGCGGGGTCTGGTGCGGGGGCTGCCGGGGAAACACTTTATACGTGTCTGGAGAGCCCGCGAGGGCGCACGGTAAGGCAAAGACTATGGCCAAATCACTCGTTGTCGTCGAATCGCCGACCAAGGCGCGCACGCTGCGGAAGTTCCTCACCCGCAGCTACGACGTCGCCGCGTCCATGGGGCACGTCAAGGACCTCCCCAAGAGCCAGCTGGGGGTGGACGTGGAGGCCGACTTCTCGCCCAAGTACATCGTTATTAAAGGAAAGGGGCCGATCCTCAAGACGCTGCGGGAGGCGGCCAAGAAGGCCGAGACCATCTACATGGCCACCGACCCCGACCGGGAAGGGGAGGCCATCTCCTGGCACCTCCGGGACGCCCTGGGGAATGCCGCCTCGGACGTCAAGCGAATCGAGTTTCACGAGATCACCAAGGATGCCGTTCGCCGCGCCCTGGCCCACCCCCGCGAGATCGACCTCAAGCTGGTCAACGCGCAGCAGGCTCGGCGGATCCTCGACCGTCTGTTCGGGTACAAGCTCAGCCCGCTGCTCTGGCGCAAGGTACGCGGCGGCCTCTCCGCGGGCCGGGTGCAGTCGGTGGCCGTGCGGCTGGTCGTCGACCGTGAGCGCGAGATCACGGCCTTTCGCCCTCAGGAATACTGGACGATCGAAGGCACCTTCACGCCCAACGGCCCCGACGCCAGTTTCGCCGCCCGGCTCTTCAGCCGCGAGGGCGAGCGCTATGGCACCCCGTTGGACGAAAAGGTCACGGTCATTCGCGGCGAGGCCGACGCGAAGGCACTGGCGGAGGAGATCCGGCGCCACGCCTATGTGGTCGCGGAGGTCAAGCCGGGCGAGCGGCAGCGCCATCCGTCGCCGCCCTTTACGACCAGCACGTTGCAGCAAGAGGCCAACCGCAAGCTGGGTTTCAGCGCAGCGCGCACGATGCGTCTGGCCCAGCAACTCTACGAAGGGATCGATCTGGGGAAGGAAGGCACCATCGGTCTGATCACCTATATGCGCACAGACTCGGTGCGGGTCTCCCCGGCGGCGGTCGCGGAAGCGCGTGACTACATCAAGGCCACCTACGGGACGCGCTACCTGCCGGAGTCGCCGCGGCAGTACCGCTCGCGCCGCGACGCCCAGGAGGCGCACGAGGCGATCCGGCCCACCGCGGTGGCCCGCAGCCCCGAGGCGGTGAAGGCGCACCTGCGCTGGGACCAGCACCGCGTCTACGAGTTGATCTGGAAGCGCTTTGTCGCCAGCCAGATGGCCTCGGCCCTGATGGACACCCTCTCCATGGACATCACCGGCGGTCCGTTCCTCTTCCGCGCCTCGGGGATGCGCCTGCGGTTCGACGGGTTCCTGCGCCTGTACCGCGAGACCTCCGACAACGGCGGCGACGAGAACGGGGAAGGGTGGCTGCCCGATCTCACCGAGACGCAGAACCTGCGGCTGCTGGCCGTGGACCCCAACCAGCACTTCACGCAGCCCCCGCCGCGCTACACGGAGGCGTCGCTCGTCCGGGCGCTGGAAGAGTTCGGCATCGGGCGTCCCAGCACGTACGCGCCTACTCTCGAGACGGTGAAGACGCGCGGTTACGTACACATTGAAGAACGCCGGCTGCACCCCACCGACCTGGGCATGCTCGTCAACGACCTGCTTGTGGAGCACTTCCCCGACATCGTGGATCTGAACTTCACCGCGCAGATGGAAGAAGAACTGGACGAGATCGAAGAGGGGCGGCGCGAGTGGGTGAAGGTGGTGCGCGAGTTCTACACCCCCTTCGAGCGCGACCTGAAGGTGGCGGAGAAAAAGATCGAAGAGGTCGAGTTCCCGGAGGTCGAGATCGGCGAACTCTGCCCGCTGTCGGGCCACCCGCTGGTGCGCAAGCACGGACGCTTCGGCGAGTTTATCGCCTGCTCAGGGTTTCCGGAGTGCAAGTACACCCGGCCGGTGGGCATCGGCGTCACCTGCCCCCTCGACGGCGGGGAAGTCGTGCAGCGTCGCAGCAAGCGCGGCCGCATCTTCTACGGCTGCGCGAACTACCCGACCTGCACCTTCGTCAGCTGGGACCGGCCCACCAACAAACGCTGCCCGCGGGACGGCGGCATCCTGGTGGAGAAGCGCGGCCGCCGCGGCAGCTACCTCAAGTGCCTGAACAAAGAGTGCGGCTACACCGAAGCTCCGCACGCCCCCGAGCCTGTCACCGCAGGCTAACTGGACCGGCATCTCTGACCGGACAGAGGTGGAGTCGGCCTGCTCGGGTTGAGCAGGCTCCGGGGGAGTGTTATACTCACTGCGACTGAGCGGTTTCCGCGGGAATGCAGGGGGGAAGGCGCGGCCTTCCCCCTCTTTGCCGCCCGGCGGAAGCGAGAACGCACGCCGGCCCGATCGTCCGGGGGGTGTCCGCAGCGGATCCCCGGGCGAGAGGAGGGCGGCGGAGGGCAACCCGTCGAGGAGGAATGCTGTGCCGGTCGTCACGATGAAGCAGTTGCTGGAGGCGGGGGTGCACTTCGGCCACCAGACCCGCCGCTGGAACCCCAAGATGGCCCGCTTTATCTTCACCGAACGGAACGGCATCCACATCATTGATCTGCAGAAGTCGGTCCCCCTCATCGAGGAAGCCTACCGCTTCGTCCGCCAGACCGTGAGCGAGGGCGGCGAGATCCTCTTCGTCGGCACCAAGAAACAGGCTCAGGACGCCATCCGAGAGGAGTCCGCCCGCGCCGGGCAACCCTTCGTCAACCAGCGCTGGCTGGGCGGGATGCTCACCAACTTTCAGACCATCCGCAAGCGCATCGAGCGTCTGCGTGAGATCGAGGACATGCGCACGCGCGGCACGATGGACGTCCTCCCCAAGCGCGAGCAGTCGCGCATCGGTGAAGAGTCGGCCAAGCTGGAAAAGTTCCTCAGCGGCATCAAGGCGATGAACCGCCTGCCCGCGGCCATCTACATCGTGGACACGCGAAAGGAGCACATCGCTATCGCGGAGGCGCGCAAGCTCCTGATCCCCGTGGTGGCGATCGTGGATACGAACTGCGACCCCGACGAGGTGGATTATCCTATCCCCGGCAACGACGACGCCATCCGCGCCGTGCGGCTGATCACGAACCGGGTCGCCAACGCCGCCCTCGAGGGCGGTGAGGAGCGGCGCAAGCTGGAGGTGACGGAGGTCGCCGAAGAGGAAGAGGAGCCGGTGCCGGTGGGCGTGGGCGCCGAGGGCGAGAAACCCGAATCGCTCGAAGAAAGCATGGGCGAGATCTATCCGGTCGCCCCCGTCGCGGACCAGGAGTGAGCATGGCGACGACGATTCCGGCCAGCCTGGTGATGGAACTGCGCGCCCGCACCGGCGCAGGCGTGATGGACTGCCGGCGCGCGCTGTCAGAGGCGGGGGGCGACCCCGACCGCGCGGCGGCCCTGCTGCGGACCTGGGGCGTGGCCAAGGCGGAGAAGAAGGCGGGCCGCGCCGCCCGCGAGGGCCTGGTGGAATCCTACGTCCACGGCGGGGGCCGGATCGGGGTCTTGGTGGAGGTGAACTGCGAGACCGACTTCGTCGCCCGCACCGAGGACTTCCGCCGCTTGGCCCGCGAGCTGGCGATGCAGGTAGCCGCGACGGACCCCCGTTTCGTGTCGCGCGACGAGGTGCCGGAGGAACAGCGAGACGATCCCGATCTCGCCCAAGCGATCCTGCTGGAACAACCCTATATCCGTGACGAACGCCGCACCATCGCCGACCTGGTGACCGAGGCTGTGGCGAAGGTCGGCGAGAACATTCAGGTCCGGCGGTTCGCCCGCTTCAAAGTCGGAGAGTAACGCCCCCAGGCCCATGGCCGCTGCCGCATCACGCTACCGGCGGATCCTCCTCAAGCTCAGCGGAGAGGCGCTCGCCGGGAACGGAGCCGCGTCCCTCGACGCCGAGATGCTGCGTCTCGTTGCTGGCGAGGTGGCCGGCGTGACGGCCAGCGGCGTGCAGGTGGCCATCGTCGTCGGCGGCGGCAACTTCGTCCGCGGGGAGGACCTCTCTCGCCGCATCGGCATCCACGAAGTCACCGGCCACAACATGGGCATGCTCGCCACCGTGATCAACGCGCTGGCACTGCAGGATGTCATGGAGGCGGCCGGCCTCACCACCCGGGTCCTCACGGCTGTGGAGATGCGCCAGGTCGCCGAACCGTTCATCCGGCGCCGCGCCATCCGCCACCTGGAGAAGGGCCGGGCGGTCATCTTCGCCGGGGGGACCGGCAGCCCGTACTTCACCACAGACACGGCGGCGGCGCTGCGGGCGATCGAGGTGGAGGCGGACGCCCTCCTAATGGCCAAGCGCGGCGTCGGGGGAGTCTACGACAAAGATCCGCGCCGCCACGCCGACGCGGTCATGTTCCGCTACCTCGACTACATGGATCTGCTCAACCGCGACCTCAAGGTCATGGACGCCACCGCGGTGGCCCTCTGCAAGGACAACAACATGGACATCATCGTCTTCGATGTCGGCGTCCCCGGCAACATCGAGCGGGCCGTCTTGGGCGAGGAAATCGGCACGCTCGTGGGGGCGAGGAGATGAAGCGGTCGGCGGGGGCGGGCGGGTGGGAGGAAAGATGAAGCGGTCGGCGGGTGCGGGCGGGTGGGATCCACAATGAGTGGAAAGGGAGGAGGCGGCCGAAAAGCGCCCGACTCCAGGGGCCACCACGGCCACGGCGGGCCGGTGGAGGGCATGTCGACGGAGGTGATCGCCGACGCGAAGGCGCGCATGGCCAGGGCGCTGGAGGCCACGCGCCATGAGTTCGGGGCCGTGCGCACGGGGCGGGCGAACCCCGCCCTGCTGGAGCAGATCCGGGTGGACTACTACGGGGTGTCGACGCCGGTGAACCAGCTGGCCACCGTCTCGGTCCCTGAGCCGCGCCTGCTGGTGATCCAGCCCTGGGACCGCAAGATGGTCAAAGATGTGGAGCGCGCCATCCTCAAGAGCGAGTTGGGGCTGGTGCCCTCCAGCGACGGCGTGGTCATCCGGCTGCCCATCCCCTCGCTGACCGAAGAGCGCCGGCGGGACCTGGTGAAGGTCGTGCGCAAGCACGCTGAGGAAGGGCGCGTAGCCGTGCGCAACGTCCGCCGGGAAGCCAAAGAGATGATCGAGGACCTTGAGAAGGACGGGGAGGTCTCCGAGGACGCCTCCCTCCGGGCGGTGGAGGAGCTCCAGCGGCTGACCGACGAGTTCATCGCCGCGGTCGACCGCGCGCTAGAGAGCAAAGAGAAGGAGATCCTGGAACTGTGATCGACGTCCTCGCCCTGCCCCTGCCTGACGTGCTGGCGCTTCCGCTGGAGGAGGCGCGCCGGCTACTTGAGTCCGAGGGGATGGCGGTGCAGGTTTACGAGACCCGCCCGCCGAGAGGCGGAGAGGGGCGGGGCGCCCTGCGCGTGATCTCCCAGCGTCAGGACGGTCCGACGGCCATCCTGATGGTGACGCACGAGCGATACGAACGATGAAGGCCAGAGAGCGCGCGGAACCGCGGCCTCCGCTCGATCCCACCCGCATCCCACGCCACGTCGCGATCATCATGGACGGCAACGGGCGGTGGGCCCGCCAGCGTGGCTTGCCCCGGAGCGAAGGGCATCGTGCGGGGCGCGAGGCGGTGCGGCGCACGCTGGAGGCCTGCAGCGACTTCTCGATCGGCTACCTGACGTTGTACGCGTTCTCCACCGAAAACTGGCGGCGGCCTGCCGAGGAAGTCGATGACCTCCTCGTTCTCCTGCGAGAGTCGGTGGCGGCCGAGGCCGAGGAACTGCACCGGCAGGGCATCCGTCTCCACGTCTCAGGCGACCTGGAGACCCTTCCCCAGGCGGTCGCCGACGATCTGCGACGGGTCGTGGCGCGCACACGTGGGAACGATCGGCTCGTGCTGAACTGCGCGCTGAACTACGGCGGGCGCGCCGAGGTCTTGCAGGCGGTGCGCCGGGTGGCCGAGGACGCCGCCGGGGGGCGGATCTCGCCGGAGGCTCTCGATGACGCCGCCTTCGCCCGGTACCTCTACACGGACGGTCTCCCCGATCCGGACCTGCTCATCCGCACCGGAGGCGAGCAGCGCATCAGCAACTTCCTTCTCTGGCAGATCGCCTACACGGAGCTCTACTTCTCCGAGGTCTACTGGCCGGACTTCGACGCCTCGCACATGGCCGAGGCGATTGAGGCCTTTCAGCAGCGGCGGCGGCGGTTTGGTGGTATTGATGTGGGCTGAGGCGAGGTCCGCTGAGGCGAGCGCGGCCGCGCCGCGGGCCCGCTCGGAGATGAGCCGGCGTGTGCTCACGATCGCCGTCGGCCTGCCGCTCTTCCTCCTTCTCCTGTGGCGGGGCGGTATGCCCTGGACGCTCCTGCTCGGCCTTCTCGCCGTCGGAGGGGCGTACGAGTGGGTGCAGCTGAGCCGCGCCGCAGGCGCCCTACCGGCGCCGGCCGTGGCCCTCGGAGGGACGGCGCTGCTCTTCGCCGCGGCGGCACGGCGCCCCGAGTTGGTGGGGCCGGCCCTCCTCGCCGTCACCGTGGCCGCGCTGCTGGTACAGCTTCTGCCCGCCTACCGGCGGCACGCACTCGCCAACGCGGGCGCCACCGTGCTGGGGGCGCTGTACCCTGCGCTCTTCGTCACCCTCGATCTGCTGCGCGCACCCTCGAGTGGGTATGCGTACACTTTGCTGGTGGTCGTGGCGGTCTGGGCGTCGGACGGTGCGGCCATGATCGGGGGGCGTTCGTTCGGCCGCCACACACTCGCCCCGGCGCTCAGCCCGAAGAAGACATGGGAGGGTGCGGTCAGCGGATTGGGGGGGGCCGTCGCCGGCGCGCTGGCCGTGGGATGGCTGCTGGACCTGCCATTGGGTGTGGCCGCGGCGGCAGGCGTCGTGGTCGCGGTCGCCGGACTGCTGGGGGACCTGGCCGAGTCGGCCCTGAAACGCTCCGCCGGCGTCAAGGACACGGGCACGCTGCTGCCCGGCCACGGTGGGATCCTGGATCGATTCGACGCCATGCTCTTTGCCGCTCCGGCGGTGTATCTGCTTCTGCGCTGGGTGATTCCGTGAAGCGGCTCGTCCTGCTGGGATCGACCGGATCGGTGGGACGCCAGACGCTGGAGGTGGCGGCGCACCTGGGAGAGGTGGAGGTGGTCGCCCTCTCCACCCGCCGCAACATCGACCTCCTGGCGGTGCAGGCGGAGGCGTGGCGGCCGGAGGTGGTCGCCGTGGAGGACCGGGATGCGGCCGCCCGGCTGCGCGCCAGGATGGGCGCTCGGCTCCGAGTGCTCGAAGGCGCCGGGGGCCTCGCCGAACTGGCGGCCCTGCCTCGAGCCGATCTTGTCCTGGTGGCCGTGGTCGGCGTCGCCGGGCTCTCCCCGACGCTCGCCGCCCTGCGCGCGGGCAGGGACGTCGCCCTGGCCACGAAGGAGGCGCTCGTGGCCGGCGGCGCGCTGGTCACGGCGGAGGCAGAGAGATCAGGCGCTGTCATCCTACCGGTGGACAGCGAGCACAGCGCTATCTTGCAGTGTTTATCTGGCATCCCGCGGGAGGAGGTGCGGCGTATCATCCTCACCGCGTCGGGAGGACCCTTCGGCGACCGACCGCCTGCGTCGGTGTACGGCGCGACGCCTGAAGAAGCGCTGTCTCATCCCACCTGGAAGATGGGCAAGAAGATAAGCGTTGATTCGGCGACCTTGATGAACAAGGGGTTCGAAGTCATTGAGGCGCGCTGGCTCTTTGATCTGCCGCCCGAGCGGATCGACGTCGTGATCCATCCCCAGAGCCTGGTGCACGGGATGGTGGAGTTGATCGACGGGTCGATTTTGGCGCAGGTCGCGCCCCCCGACATGCGGCTGCCGATCCAGTACGCGCTGACCTACCCCCGGCGGCGGGAGTCTCCGATGAGCCCACTGCGTTGGGATGAAGGGAAGGGCGGTGTGACGATGACCTTTGCGCGCCCGGACGCTGAGCGGTTCCCGGCCCTCGCGCTGGCCTATCATGCGCTGGCGGCCGGCGGGACGATGCCGGCGGTGCTGAATGGTGCGAACGAAGCGGCGGTGGAGCTCTTCCTGGACCGCCGCGTTCCCTTCGGCGAGATCGCCGCGCTGGTGCGCCGGACTCTGGACGCCCACCGGACGGTCGCGTCGCCGAACGTTGATGAGATTCTGGTCGCCGACGCCTGGGCGCGCGAGGCCGTGACCCGGTTCGGCGTAGAGGTGCGTGCATGACGCAGGTCCTGCCGCTCCTGTCTAGCGGGGGCTGGCTGGTGGCGACCATTGTCGCCTTCGGGGCGATGATCTTCTTCCATGAACTGGGGCACTTTCTCGTGGCCAAACGCGCCGGGGTGACGGTGCACGCCTTTGCCTTGGGCTTCGGGCCCAAGCTGTGGTCGGTACAGCGCGGCGACACCACCTACGCCCTGAACCTGATCCCCTTCGGGGGCTACGTGAAGATGGCCGGCGAGGATTTCGACGAGCAGGCCCCTGAGGAAGGGTCTTTTCGCCATCAGCCCGTCGGCCGGCGCATGGCCATCGTCGCCGCCGGCCCGGTGATGAATCTGCTCCTGGCCGCAGCGATCCTCAGCGTGGTCGCGATGAGCTTCGGGGTGCCGGTGGGGATCACCAACCGCGTGGGGATGCTGGTCGCCATCTGCGGGCAGCCCAGTGTGCCGGGCGTGCCCGGCAGCGAGCCGGGGCCCTGTCCGGCGGAACGCGCGGGGCTGCGCTCCGGGGATGTGATCGTGGCCATCAACGGCCGGCCCACGGACTCGGGAGAGGTGGTGGTCGAGACCATCCACAAGAATCCCCGACAGCCCCTTGTGCTCACGGTGGAGCGGGGCGGGCAGCGCGTGGATGTCAAGGTAACGCCCAACCTCGACCCGGCGCGGAAGATCGGCCTCATCGGGTTCGCCCCCGAGGTGGTGCGCCAGCGTTTCAATCCGATCACGGCTGTGCTCGTGGGTATCCAGCGGACAGGGGAGATCATCGCCGCGGTGGCGACCGCTGTGGCCGGCCTGATCCGAGAGGGGTCGCTCATCGCCAACCTGGGTGGTCCGGTCGCGGCGGGTCGGGCGCTGGTGGACGCGGGGCGGAGCGGTCTGGAGACCTTCCTCAACGTGGCCGCGACCCTCAGCGTGATCATTGGGATTTTCAACCTCATTCCGTTTCCCGCCCTCGATGGCGGCCGGCTCGGGTTCCTGATCGTGGAGGCGCTGCGGCGCCGGCCGGTAGACCCGCGGCGCGAAGGCTACGTCCACCTGGTCGGGTTCGTGCTGCTGATCCTGCTGCTGGTATTCTTGACGGGACAGGACATCCAGCGGTGATCAGATGAGCGCCAAGGCCACCCTCGCCCCATCCACGCCGGTGTCCCTCGCCGCCCGCCCGTTGCGGCCGCGGACGGCGACCCGCCGTGTTCGTGTAGGCAAAGTGGAGATCGGCGGCGGGGCGCCCGTGTCGGTGCAGTCGATGACGATCACCGACACTCGCGACGTCGACGCCACGCTGGCCCAGATCTACCAGCTGGCCGCCGAGGGGTGTGAGATCGCGCGCGTCGCCGTCCCCGACCGGGAGGCGGCGGTCGCGCTGGCCGACATCTGCCCGCGCAGCCCAGTGCCCGTGGTCGCGGACATCCACTTCGACCACCGCCTGGCGCTGGCGGCCCTGGAGGCGGGGATCGCCAAGCTGCGCATCAACCCGGGCAACATCGGCAGCCGGGAGCGCACCCGCATCGTCGCGCGTGTGGCTAAGGAGCGTGGAGTGCCTATCCGCATCGGCGCCAACATCGGCTCCCTGAGCAAGGTGATGCTGCGCCGCTACGGGGGACCGAGCGCCGAGGCGCTCGTCGCGAGTGCCCTGGAAGACGTACACGTGCTGGAAGACCTGGACTTCCACGACATCATCGTCTCGGTGAAGTGCTCCGAGGTGCCCATGGCCGTGGACGCCTACACGATGATCAGCGGGCTGATGCCCTATCCGCTGCACGTGGGCATCACCGAGTCGGGGACGCTGGGGCCCGGATCGATCCGCTCCGCCGCCGGCATCGGCGCCATCCTGGCCCTGGGTATCGGCGACACCATCCGCGTCTCTCTCGCCGCCGAGCCGGTGGAGGAGGTGCGCGTCGGGTTCCAGATCCTGGCCAGCCTGGGGCTGCGCGCCCGCGGCGTGCAGCTGGTGGCCTGCCCCTCCTGCGGCAGAGCGGAGGTGGACATCATCGCCATCGCCCAGGAGGTGGAGCGGCGGCTGGCCGCGGTGCGCTCGCCCGTGAAGGTGGCAGTGATGGGCTGCGCGGTCAACGGTCCCGGAGAGGCGCGCATGGCCGACCTGGGCATCGCCTGCGGCCGGGGCATGGGCCTGCTCTTCCGCGAGGGCAAGATCGTGGCCAGCCTCCCGGAGGACCGGCTCGTGGACGCGCTGATGGAGCACGTGGAGATCGTCGCGCGGGAGAAGTACGCAGCCGCCTCATGAAGGCCGCGGCAGGGTAGCAGACGTGCCCCCGTTGATCGACGTCGACGCGGGCGCCGCCGAGTGGTGGGTCGTCCTGCTGCGGTTGGGACTGGCGCTGGTTCTCGGCGGGCTCATCGGCATCGAGCGGGAGTCGGTGGAGAAGCCGGCTGGCTTCCGCACGCACATCCTGGTCACGCTCGGCGCGACGCTCTTCACCCTGATTTCCCGCGAGGGGTTCTTCGGCTCCGGCGCCGACCCCGCGCGCATCGCCAGCAACATCGTCGTCGGGATCGGCTTCCTGGGCGCGGGGACGATCTGGCGCAGCGGGGTGACCGTGCAGGGATTGACGACCGCGGCCAGCCTCTGGACCGCTGCGGCCATCGGGACCGCGGTGGGCGCCGGCTTCTACCTGGGAGGCGTCGCCGCCACGGCGATGGTGATGGCGGTGCTCATCCCCTTCAAGTCCCTGGAGCGGCGGCTGCCCCGCCGCGGCGCGGCGACCATCGAGCTCTCGCTCCACGACCAGCCGGGACAGCTGGGCAAGATCGGGACGGTGTTGGGGGGCTACAACGTCAACATCGAACACATCGAGCTCTCGGAGAAGATGGAGGATCGGGTCACGATGACGCTGGCGGTGCGTGTGCCCCTCCGGGTGACGCGGGACGAGGTCCTGCTCGCCCTCGGAGCCCTGGACGGTGTCGAGCAGGTGCGGTGGAAAGAATAATGAAGCGTTGCCCCTTGAAGGAATCATGAAGCGATCCCCTCTTGAGGAGGCGTAGCGTCCGGTGCGTCACACCAGTGTCGAGTTTCTGGCGCAGAAGCCGGTGGGCGAGCACGAGGTGGAGATCGTCGAACGCAAAGGCGTCGGCCACCCGGATTCCATCTGCGACGCGATCATGGAGCGGGTCAGCATCGCGCTGTGCCGCGAGTACCTGCAGCGTTTCGGGGTGATCCTGCACCACAACATCGACAAGGCCTTCCTCGTGGCGGGGCTCGCTGATCCCGCCTTCGGCGGGGGGCGGATCCTCGAGCCGATGCGCCTGATCTTCGGGGACCGCGCCACGGCCGTCGTCAACGGCGAGGAGGTGCCGGTGGCCGACATCGCCGTCTCCACGGCCAAGGTCTGGCTGACCGAGAACCTGCGCTTCGTCGACCCCAACGAACACGTGACCTACGACGTGCAGATCAAGCCGGGCTCGCCGGAACTGGTCGACATCTTCAGCCGGGAGGTCGCTGGGGCCAACGACACCTCCGCGGCGGTGGGCTACGCCCCACTCACGCAGGTCGAAGAGATCGTCCGGCGCACCGAGCAGCTGATGAACTCGCGCACCTTCAAAGAAGACTTCCCCGAAGCCGGCGAGGATATCAAGATCATGGGGCTCCGCCAGGGACAGGAACTGCAGCTGACCGCGGCGGTCGCCTTCGTCGACCGGTTCATTGAGAGCGAAGCCGCCTACTTCAAGCGCAAGAAGGAGCTCCACGACGCGGTGCATGAGTTTGTCCTTCAGCACACGGCCTTTGACAAGGTGACGCTGGACATCAACACGCTGGACGCGCCGGGGCGAGGCATGGGGGGCGTCTACCTCACGGTCACGGGCACCTCCGCCGAATCGGGGGACAGCGGGCAGATCGGGCGCGGCAACAAGGTCAACGGCGTGATCGCCCTCAACCGGCCGATGGGCACGGAGGCCGCCGCCGGCAAGAACCCCGTGTCGCACGTCGGCAAGATCTACACGATCCTGACCCACCAGGTGGCGGCGCGGATCTACGAAGAAGTGGCCGGCGTCCGCGAGGTATACGTCTGGATGCTCAGCCAGATCGGGGCGCCGATCGACCAGCCCAAGATCGCCGCGGCCCAGATCATCCCCGCGCGCACCGCGCGCAAAGCCACGGTGCGTCGCCAGGCGCTGGAGATCCTGGACCGGGAGCTGGCGAACATCAAGTTCCTCACCCGCGAGCTGGCGGAGGGACGCTACCCGGTCGTCTAGCCCGACGCGGAGCGCCATGTCCGTCTTTGACGACCGCGCCTACCTGCGAACGCAGGGAGCCCGGAGGCTTTTCACAGACCTTACTCACGTTGGAGTTGTCGGGGCGTGCCGGGCTGCGGCTGGAGGGGGAGAGCCGGAAACGGTTTGTGGACGGGCTCACGGCAGCCATCGCCGAACACGGTGGGATGCGCATCGGCAAGGATGCGGGCGTGATTGTCGGTGTTCGCGCTGGTGGGCCGTGAAGAGGGCGTCTCTTCCTCGCACGATCTGCCCGGTCGGTTGGGTTGGCCTTCCTGGCGCCGCCATCGCGGCGGCCGTGGTGCTTGCGACCGCCTGCCAGGTGGCGCGCACGCCCGCGCCGGTGGGCGTGGGACTGTTGCGGGTCGGCGCGCCGCTGCGCCTCACCGACCGTCCCGCCCTCAGCCCGGTGTCCTGGGCGCCCGACGGCGCCGCGCTGGCCTTCACCGACGGCGCAGGGGTCTGGATTGCGCCGCTCGACCGCACCCGCGGGCGAGAGCGGAAGGTCACCGCCGCCGGCCACGCCACCGCCGTGGACTGGTCCGTCGGCACCGGACTCTTCGCCTACATCGATCAGGGCACCGTCGTGGTGGTGCGACCTGACGGGAAGGAGAAGCGGCGGATCCCCCTCCGCGCATCAGGGGGCGCGTCCGCCTTCGCCACCCATCTGGCTTGGGCGCCGCAAGGAGACCGGCTAGCCGTCGCGGTGCGCGACGGGACGACCGCGGCCGCTCGCGGGGCCGTCTGGCTGGTGAGCGCGGACGGGGGACGCCGCTCTCCGATCTTCGCCGCTCCGCGCGGGCAGACCGTGAACGCGCTGGGCTGGTACCCTGACAGTCTCTTCCTCTTTATTGGGATCGGGTCGAGCGGCCCGGTCACCCGGCTGCTGCGATGGCGGATCACCTACCCGGACCGGCGCACGCTGCCCCTGGGGTTCCCAGGGGTGATCGCGCCGGTGCTCTCGCCCAACGGGGAGTGGATCGCCTTTGCCGCGGCCTCGCCCGGAGGTGGCGGGGAGTCGGTCTGGGTGATACGGGCGGACGGCCGATCGAGGCCGCGGCAGGTCGGCGACGGCACGGGGCGGGTGGGGGGCGTCACCTGGGCACCCAGTTCTGACAAGATAGCCTTCACCCGGATCCTGGGCGAAGGGCGGGGGGAGATCTGGATCGCCGACGGAGACGGGAGAGGACGCCGGCGCATCACGCAATTCATCGCCGAGTTTCCCGATCCGGACCTTCCTCTCGTCGTGCGCTGGTCGCCGGACGGGCGCGCCCTCGCCTACGGCAGCGACAGCGGCACGTTTCAAGGGCACGTCTGGATCGTCACGCTGGAGCGGCAGTAAGACGCGACTGAAATTGACACGCCGACGGGCACCCAGATAATAGAGAAGTGCGCGTCTGAGACAACGCACGGAGTGATTGATGATGCCGGTATACGAGTACCAGTGCGTGGAGAATGGTCACCGCTTCGAGCTGTATCAGCCGGTGGGCACGGATCCCCCCGCCTGCCCCGTCTGTGGCAGCGCCAGCCGGAAGGTCTACAGCTCCGTCGGGTTGATCTTCAAAGGGTCAGGGTTTCACGTCACCGACTACCCGCGGCCGGGGGGGAGCGTGGAGAAGACCGACGACAAGGGGGACGCGAAGCCGGCACCCGCTCCGGACGGCAGCAGCACAGGCACGGCGACAAGCGGCGATGCCGCGGGCGGGACCACGCCGAAGAAAGCGTCCGACGCCGGTTCACCGACGAAAGCGTCTGACACCGGTTCACCGAAGAAAGCCTCAGACGCATAGGCTGGTGAGGATGGAGGGGAGGCATGGCCGCGCGGCCGTGCCTCTCGTTGTGTGCGTGGCCGTCTTTTTGCTGGCCCAGGCCGGAGGTCTCCCATCGTCCGGTGCTGCCCCGGCCGCGCGCGCGGGTGTGGCGGTCCCTTCCGTCTCGGCGGAAATCCGTCTCGGATACGGTGGCTACGTCACCCCCGACCTCTGGATCCCCCTCGTAGCCACCCTCCGCAGCGATCGCGACCTGCGCGGGATCCTCGAGGTGGCCGCGCCCCACCCCCGCTC
Source organism: bacterium (assembly GCA_036004665.1). Taxonomy (GTDB): domain Bacteria; phylum Sysuimicrobiota; class Sysuimicrobiia; order Sysuimicrobiales; family Humicultoraceae; genus JACQGZ01. The sequence goes on from DASYRG010000003.1 coordinate 40,966, forward strand.
TCCTCGCGCCGCGCGCACCCAGGTGGAGGTGCATCTCTCCTCGGGGAGCCGGAGCGTCACCGTGCCCGTCGTCGTGCGGGACCTGCGCGCGCCGCTGACGGTCTCTCTCTTCGAGGGAGGCCGGGTCGCCGGGCAGTGGCGCGTCGTCGCGCCCCCGACGCACATCCTCGAACGCGTCGTGCTAGCTCTTGCCGATCGCCCCGTCGGCCTCGATCGCCTGCTCCCGGCCGAGAGCCGGATGCGCGTCGCGTACGTGGATCCCGGCGATCTGCCTGCGCGCTGGCAGCTCTATGAGGGCGTGCGGGCGGTGGTCATCCGCAACCTGGAGGAACGCCGCGTGACGCCCACGCAACGCGACGCGCTCTCGGGATGGGTCGCCGCGGGCGGCCACCTCGTGCTGGTCGCTCCCGAAGGAGGTGATCTCCTTTCGGGACGCTTCGCCCGCGCCTTCCTCGAGTCGGCGCCGCGTCCTCCCGCGCCGGGGTCGGCGCCGGAACGAGTGTACCCCTGGGGACGGGGGACGGTCACCGTCGTTCCGGTCGATCCCTTCGTGCCCGACCTCTCCCCCGAACGCGTGGCGGTGTGGACGCGTGTGCTGGCGCGCGGAGAGGCGGCTTCGCTGGTGGACCGTACCCTCTTTGAGGCGCTGCCTCAGAGCGGCGGCGCCAGCCCCCTGGTGCAGCTGTTGATCGTGCTCCTGCTGGCCGGATATCTGATCGCGTTGCGCCCGCTCAGCGCGATGCTGCGGCGGGGCGCCTCGGGCGCCGTGCTCGCCGCGATGCTGCTGGCGGCGGTGGCGGCGGGGGCGGGCGTCCTCGCCATGGTGGCGCGAGCCCAGATGAGAAGTCTGCTCCAGGGCGCCGTGGGGGAGGGACTCCTCGGACGGGACCTGGCCCGAGTCGAGGCGCTGGGACGGGTGACGATGCCGCGGGGAGGAGCGTTTCTGCTGCGCAGCGGCGGAGGAGCATTAATCCGCCCGCTGGCGGAAAGCGACACGACGCTGCGTTTGGCCGGCGAGGTGTCCTTTCAGGGAAGGACCGCCGTCACGCTCCCGGTGCAGTCTTCGGCTCTCGTTCCTCTTCCCGTGGCGGGATCGTTCCGGGAGGAGGGGCAGCAGCTGACGGTGACGATTCGCAACCGGACCGGGGCTCTGCTGCGCGATCCCGTCATCTTCCACCAACGCCGCGTGCACGCGATCGCTTCGGTAGGCCCCGAGGCGACCGCGGTCCTCTCCGGCGAGGGCTGGCGCGATCCGCCTCCTTTTGAAGGCGCGCGGCACACCCAGGCGCGGCTGCTGGCCTGGACCCTCGGCCGCCTACGCGACGGTGCTATAATCGAGCCCACCGCCGGCGCCGCAACGTTCCTGCTGGCGTGGTTGGACGATGAGGCGGGCGGCGTCCTCCGCTGGAAAGAGAGGGAATCGCCTCTGCTGGTCGTGGTGCCGTTGACCGGCATGAGCGGATCTCCATGAACCTCCGAGTGAACCACGTGACGCGCGGCGATCTGCGCTCCCGCCTTGCCTCTCCGAAGGTGCTCTGGGTCCTGCGCCTCTACGTGGCCGCCCTCGGTGTACTGGCCGTCTTCTCGCTGCCCCCGCAGGGGGGACGCTCTCCGGCGCTGGCTGAGGGAGACCTGGCCCAGCTCTTCTTCGTCTTCCAGGTCGCTTGGGTCGTCTATCTCACCTCCGCCCTCGCCGTCGGGGAGATCGGCGTCGAGGGAGAGAAGGGAATCCTCGATCTCTCGGTAACCTCGTTTCCCTCCCGCATGATCGCTTCCGGAAAGCTGTGGACCGCCCTCCTCTCCGCATCCGCGCTGGTGGTCCTCTCGCTGCCGCTGGTCATCCTCATCACCCCGGACCGCGCGGCCGCTCCCGGCGCGCTTCGGGCGCTGGCCGCCATGGTGCCGCTGGCGGCGCCGCTTGCCCTCATGGGCGCCTGGTTGCCGGCGGCGATCCCCTCGGACGTTCTGCGGACGGTCCTGCATTGGTCGGTGTTTTTGTTGATCTTTGCCGCCACGCGCTGGCTCCCCGATCCGCTCATGCTGCTCAATCCGATGCGGATGGTGGGCGCGGCCTACCTCGGGGAGCCCGCCCTCTGGCCGCTCGCGCTGGCGCCCTATCTGCTCGCGGGCGCGCTCGGCTGGTATCTGATCCATCGGACCGTGCAGGTCCGGCGGCGGGAGATGCGGCCGTGACCGCGCTCCCAGCTGAGGTCAGGGAGCTTCTGCGGCGTGTCAGCCGGGCGCAGGCCCAGACGGTGGCGCTGCGGTGGGGCACCATCGCCACGTTTTCGGCGGCCGGCGCGTCTCTGGTCTGGACCGTGGCGGGGACGGTGCTCTCGGTCCCCCTCCCGCCTCTGTGGGTCCTCGCCGGCGGAGTCGGGGCGGCGGTGCTGCTCACCCTCGTGCGGGGACAGCTGGCCTCACGGCGGTGGGAGCTCCTGGCCCGTCTCGCCGACTTCCGCATGGGCACACGAGAACGGATGAGCACCGCCGTGGATCTGGCCGAGGGCCGGATTCCCGCCACCGCGCTGGCCCCCCGCGTGATGAACGAGGCGGCGCGGGAAGCCCGCAGGGCCGAACCGGTACGGCTGCGCCCCGGCGCGCCAGCGGCGGCGCGGTGGGCCCTGGCGCTGGTCGCCCTGGCGGCTGCGGTCGCGTGGCTGATCCCGGGGCTGACGCTCCCGGCCACGCCGGCCAGGCAGACCGCGGAGCGGATCAGGCAGGAAGGCCGTCGGCTGGAGCAGGCGGGGCGCAGACTGCAGGAGCAGGCCCGCACCACCCGAGCGCCGCAGGCCCGGCGGGCGGCGCCGGAGGTGCAGCGCCTGGGCCGCGAGCTGCAGCAGCAACGGCTCGACCGCGCAGCGGCTCAGGCCAGGATCGCCGCGCTGCAGCGCCAGCTGGAGGCCGCGCGCCGCCGGATCGGCGAGCGCATTGGGGACGCGCTCGCGCCGCAGACGCGGCCGCAGCCTCCCGATGCGTTCTTCCGCCAGCCCACCGATCTCGATCGATCGGTCAGGCAATTGCGCGAACTCGCGGCGCGGCTGGCGGAGATGCCCGTCAGCGAAGGAGAGCGGCGCGACCTCGCGCAACAGTTGTCCGATCTGGCGCAGAGCGGCGAAGGGCGCCTTCCCGCGGCCGCGCGCCGTACGGCCGAAGAGGCGCAGCGGCAGCTCGGCGCGGGCAATACGGCGGGAGCGGGAGAGGCGCTTCGCCAGGCGCTGCAGGAACTGGAGGCCCTCGAGGCGATGATGTCCGACGAGCAAGCGCTCCGGCGGACGCAGCGCGAACTGGAGCAATCCTCCGAGCGGATTGCCCGCGGGGGAGCGGGGCGCGGGCGGTCTGATCAGGAGCCGGGCGCTGACGGGCCACAGGCCCCGTCCGCTCCCGGCGCCCAGCGGCCGCAGGGCCAGGGCGGCGAGGAGGTGCCGGCGCCGCCGGAAGGACCGCACGAGGGGTCAACGCCCGGCCAGGGGAAGGGGCCGAGCAAGCTGGGGGCGCCCAGCCCGCGGCTGGAGGGGGGCGGCGAGCGCAGCGGCGTCCGCGGGCAGGAAGCCCCGGGACAGCTGCAGACCTCGGAGATTCTTGGTCCGGGACGTCGGGAGTCGGCGCGCACGCCGGTCCGCGCACTCCGTCCCGATGCCGCGGCGCAGGCGGACGAGCACCTGGCTCGCCAACGCATCCCGATCGATCTCCGCGCGCTGGTCCGCCGCTACTTCGACCTCCTGGGAAGACAACAGTGACGACGCCAGAGACCTTCCGCGAGGCCGTCGCCGCTCTGGCGGCAGAGATCCGCAAGGTCATCGTCGGCCACGACGCGCTGATCGAGGAGGTGCTGATCGCCCTCTTCGCCGGTGGGAACGTGCTGCTGGAGGGTGTACCCGGGCTGGGCAAGACGCTCCTCGTGAAAACCCTCTCTCAGGCCCTGGATCTGCGCTACTCGCGGATCCAGTTCACCCCCGACCTCATGCCCGCCGACATCATCGGCACCAACGTGGTGATGCAGGAGGAAAGCGGCCGGCGATTCTTTGAATTCCAGCGCGGCCCCATCTTCTCCCAGATCGTCCTGGCGGACGAGATCAACCGGGCGACTCCCAAGACACAATCGGCCCTCCTGGAGGCGATGCAGGAACGGTCGGTGACGGCGGCGGGCACGCAGTACCTGCTCGAGGAACCGTTCTTCGTGCTGGCCACCCAGAACCCCATTGAAATGGAAGGGACCTACCCGCTCCCGGAGGCGCAGGTGGACCGCTTCCTCTTCAAGCTGCGGGTGACCTTTCCCCCGCCGGGCGATCTCATCACGATCATGGATCGCACGACGGGGCCGGCGCAGCCCGCCCCGGAACGGGTGGTGGGAGGACAGACGGTGCGGGAGATGCAGGCGCTCGCCCGCGAGGTGGCCGTCGCCGCGCACGTCAAAGACTATGTGGCCCGCCTGGTGCGGGCGACCCATCCGAACGCCGACGGGGCCTCGCTGGCGCGGCGCTTCGTCCGGTACGGCGCCAGCCCGCGGGGGGCGCAGGCGCTCTTGCTCTCGGCGAAGGTGCGCGCGCTCACAGAGGGCCGGCCCAACGTCGCCTTCGAGGATCTGCGCACCCTGGCCCTGCCCGCGCTCCGCCACCGCCTCATCCTCAACTTCGAGGGTGAGGCCGAGGGGATCGATCCCGACGACGTCATCCGCAACGTCCTCAATGAGACCCCCGAACTGGCAGGTGTCCGTCGCTGAGCGTCCGGCTGCTCGAACCTGAGTTCCTGCGGCGCCTGGAGACCTTCACACTGCTCTCCCGGCGCATGGCGCGGAGCGGCCTGCGGGGGGAGCGGCGATCGGCGACGCTCGGCCGTGGGGTCGAGTACGCAGACTACCGCAGCTATCAGGCCGGCGACGACTACCGCTACATCGACTGGAACATCTACTCCCGCCTCGATCGCCTCTTCGTGAAACTGTTCAGCGAAGAGGAGGACATCAACGTCCACCTGCTGATCGACCGCAGCGCGTCGATGGGATTCGCCTCCGCCCCTGAGGTGCCCGGCGGGGGCCCGGGGGCCGCGGGGCCGGGCGGGCAATTCCTCACCAAGCTCGACTACGCCGCACGGGTCGCCGCGGCGATCGGCTACATCGGGCTGGTCAATCTGGACCGCGTCGGTGCCGCCGGATTTGACCGCAAGATCACTGCTTCCCTCGGGCCGGGACGCGGCCGGGTCCAGACGCAGCACCTCTTTCGCTTCCTCGGCGCGCTGACCCCGGGGGAGGGCAGCGATCTCTCCGCGGTGATGCGCGAGTACGTGCACACTACCCGCCGGCGCGGCCTGCTTGTCTTGCTCTCCGATTTCCTGATGCCGGGCGGCTACGCGGAGGGGCTGAAATATGCCCGGGCGCATCGCTTCGATCTCTTCCTTATCCAGATCCTCAGCGAGGACGATCTCACGCCGCCTCTCGCCGGCGACCTGCGCCTAATCGACAGTGAGAGCGGGACGGCCACCGAGGTGACCGTGGATGGGCCCGCGCTGCGCGCCTACCTGCGCGCCCGCGACCACTATCTCACCGAGCTCGAGCAGTTCTGCCTGCGCCACCGCATCGAGTACTTGCGGACGACCACAGCCACCCCGTTCCCCGACCTGATCCTGCGCTATCTCCGCGTCGGAGGGCTCATCGCGTGACCCTTGAAGGGGGCTCATCGCATGACCCCTGAAGGAGGGCCCATCGCGTGAGTCTCTCGTTTGGCCTCCCCCACGCGCTCTGGCTGCTGGGCGCGCTGCCGCTGATCCTCCTCCTGCACATGCTGCGCGCCCGGCGCGTCCCGCACACCGTGAGCAGCACGCTCCTCTGGGAGCGGGCCGCCCGCGACCTGGCCGCGCGGCTGCCTGTGCGCCGGCTGGAACGCAGTCTGATCCTGATCCTGCAGTTGCTCGCCGCCGCGGCACTCGCCCTGGCCGCGGCCCATCCGGTGCTGCGGCTGCCGGGCCTCTCGGGTCCCGGCCTGGTGCTGCTCTTCGACACTTCCTTGAGCATGCAAGCTCGCGATGTGGGGAGTATGCAGGCGCGCGATGGAGGCGGAGGCCTCACCCGCTTTGTCGCGGCGCAGGCGGACGCGCGCACCTTGATGGATCGGGCGGGGGCGGGGCAGCCCGTCATGGTGATGGCGGCGGCGGTGGCGCCCCGGGTGATCACGGAGTTCACGCGAGACCGGCGCGCCACGCTCGAGGCGATCCGCCGTCTCGCCGCTTCCGATGGGCCGGCCGACCTGGAGGCCGCCGTGCGCGCCGCGGTCGGGCAGCGCGTGGGCGGTCGCGCGGCGCAGGTCGTCGTCTTCTCTGACCGGCGCGGCCCGACGCTGCGCAACGTCGTCTACCGCACGTTCGGCGGGACCGCGGACAACCTCGCCGTGACGAGGGCGGGAGCGTCCCCACCGAGCGCTGGGGTGACCATGCTGCTCACCGAAGTCCGCAATTTCGGCACCCAGACCAGGACGGCGATGATGCGCGTCCTCTGGCCCAGCGGGGCAGTTGAGAGCGGCGTGGTCCGCGTACCCGCTGGTGGGGCCGCGACCCGCCTCTGGAAGGGAAGGGGCGACGGTGTGGCGCGCGTGGAGCTGCAGAGTGGCGACGTTCTTCCGGCAGACGACCGTGCCGCGGTGGTCATCGGTCGCGCGCGCCTGCCTTCCGTCCTGCTGGTGAGCCCCGGCAACCCGTACCTCGAGGCCGTCCTCAGCGTCCTGCCCGTGCGGCGCGCGGCGCGCACGAGGACCCTCCGGCCCGAAGCCTGGGGCGCCTACGACCTGGTCATCCTCGACCGGACCCCTCCGGTGACGCTCCCGCCCGGTCGTTTTCTCGTCATCGGCACGGTCCCCGAGGGGCTCCCGCTCGAGGTCACCGGCTCGAAGCGGTCGCTGACCGTCCTGCGCAGCGACGACACCCACCCGCTGCTACGGCTGGTGGATCTCACGGGCGTGCGCGTCGAAGAGGCGTTCACGCTGCGGTCCCGGGGGGGCGCCGTCGTCGCCGAGGGAGAGGCGCCGCTGCTTTGGGTGCACGAACGGCCGGACCGGCGCGTCGTCGTGCTGCCCTTCGATCTGCTCCGCTCGGATCTGCCGGTGCACCCGGCGTTTCCTCTCCTCATGGCCAACGCGATGGAGTGGCTGGGACCGCTCAGGTCGATCGAGGCGGGGACGACCGTGCGCCTACCGGCGACGGACGGGCGGATGCGATTGGTGGACCCGTCGGGCCGCGTGCATGCCCTGATCGCGCGGGACGGCGCCGTGACCGTGCCGGCGCTGGAGAGGGCTGGAGTGTATCGCCTCACCGGAGCAGGGGACGAGGAACCTCTCGTCGTGGTTCCGGCCACCGCCGTCGAGTCGGATCTGCGCACGACGGGCAGCGGTGGAGGACGGTTGCGCAGCGAGCCCGGCTGGAGGCAGGTCGACGCCTGGACCGCCCCGGTCCTCCTGGCGCTGGTCCTCCTCGTTCTGGAGTGGATGCTCTGGCTGCGCACGCTTCCCGGTCCGCTGCTGCGGCGGCGCCGTCCTCTGTTACTGCTTCGTCTCGCCGTGCTCACGCTGATCCTGCTGAGCCTGGCTGGGCTGCAGATGAGCCGGGGAGGAGGAGATCTCTCGCTCATCTTTGCCCTCGACCTCTCCGATAGCGTCTCCCCGGCGGAGCGCGAGCGGGCGGTTGGGCTGATGCGGTCGGCCGCACGAGCGGGGCGGCCCGGCGATCGCTTCGGGCTGATCTCGTTCGGCGAGCGGGCGTCGGTGGAGGAAGGTCTAACCTCGACGCCGCAGTTCGCCCTCTCTGCGCCTCCCTCGGGACTGCGCACTGATGCAGGAGCGGGCATCCGCGCCGCCCTCGGCCTGCTCCCGCCCGATGGAGGGCGCCGCATCGTGGTGCTCACCGACGGCCTGGATACCGAGGGCGGGGTTGCCCGGGCGGCCGCCATCGCCGCCGCGGCCGGCGTGGAGCTCGCGGTCGTGCCACTGACTGTGCCATCCGGCCCCGACGCGCGCATCGACACCCTGCAGTTGCCCTCCGAGGTGCGGGTGGGGGAGCGATTCGACGCGCGGGTCTGGGTCACCGCGCTGGCTCAGGCAACCGGGACGCTCTCGCTGCGCGCCGCCGGCCGGGAAGTCTGGCGGGGACCGGCGCGCCTGGCGGAGGGCTCCACGCTGCTGCGCATCCCCTTGCAGGCCGCCAGCCCCGGGATGCTCACCTACGAGGCCGTTCTGGATGTCTCTCCCGACGAGCTGAACGGCAACAATCGGGCCCACGGGCTGCTGCACGTGCTGGGCGCGCCCGAGGTCCTCTACGTTGCGGCGCAAGGAGAGAGTGCTCTGCCGCGCTGGCTGCGCGCCCAGGGAGTCGCGGTGAGAGCGATCGGTCCGGAAGCGCTGCCGACAACAGCCGCCGAGCTGGGAGGCATCCCGGCGGTGGTCCTGGACGACTTGCCCGCCGCCGCGCTCACCCCCGTGCAGATGCGTGCCCTCGCAGAGTACGTGCGCCTCCTCGGCGGAGGGCTGCTGGCCGTGGGCGGCCCGCACGCCTTCGGCCCAGGCGGGTACGCCGGCACCGACCTGGAGGCCGTGCTGCCGGTGAGCATGGACGTGCGGCACCGCGTGGCCATCCCGACGATGGCCGTCGTCCTGGTCGTGGACGCCTCCGGGAGCATGGGGAGTTTCGGTGGCGAGATCGCCAAGGTGGAACTAGCGAAGGAAGCGGCGCAGGCGGTCATCGACCTGATGGGGGAGCGGGACCTCATCGGGGTCATCGCTTTCGATCAAGACGCGCACTGGCTGGTCCGTCCCGTTGAAGCCGGCCGGCGGGCGCAGATCCTCTCGCAGGTCTCCCGCATCACCGCGGGCGGAGGCACGAATCTCTACCCGGCCCTGCAGGAAGCCTTCCTTGCACTGAAGAGAGTAGGAGCGAAGGTGAAGCACGTCATCATCCTCTCCGATGGCCAGACCGACCCAGGGGACTTCGAGCGGCTGGTCGGGCGGATGGCCCGCGCCAAGATCACTGTCAGCAGCGTGGCGATCGGGGGCGACGCCGACCGCGAGATCATGCGCGACCTCGCGGCCTGGGGGGGCGGCCGGTTCTACTTCACGCGCGACCTCTACACGATCCCCCAGATCGTCACCGCGGAGGCGGTGCTGGCGACGCGGGCCTATCTGATTGAGGAACGCTTCCGCCCGCTGAGCGCGCCGGGCTCGCCGCTGCTGGCTGGAGTACTCCCGCTGCCGGCGCTGCGCGGCTACGTCGCCACCGCCGCCAAGCCGTCGGCCACGCTCCATGCGCTGACCGCCCAGCAGGATCCGCTGCTCGCCACCTGGCAGATCGGGCTGGGGCGGGCCGCCGCGTTCACCTCGGACGCCGCGGCGCGCTGGGCGGTGGAGTGGTACGGTTGGCGGGGCGCGCCGGTCTTCTGGTCGCGGCTAGCGCGCTGGGTGATGGCCCCGCCGCAGCCTGCGCTGGACGTCCACGCGGGGGTGGAGCGGGATCGCGTGCGCGTGGTGCTGGAGGCGCGCGACGCGGAGGGGAACCGCCTCCTCGACCTGGACGCCCGGGCGCAGATCCTCGGCGCCGCGCAGCTTTCGCTCGTGCAGACCGCGCCCGGGAGGTACGAAGGTGACGCCGCGGTCCCCGCACCCGGCGCGTACCTGGTCAGCGTGGAGGCACGGCGGGGTGGGCGCCCTGCCGGCGTGGGGCGGGCCGCGGTCACCGTGCCGTATTCACCGGAGCTGATTCTCCCCGATGGCGGAGGCTCGGCCGTGGCGCGGCTCGTGGAGGAGACGGGGGCGCGCGTGATCACCGCGCCCGCGGATCTCGCCGCCCGACCGCAGGGCGGAGGGCGCCGGCAACCGCTCTGGCCGCTGCTGGTGACGTCGGCCCTGGGCCTCTTCGTGATCGACGTGGGGCTGCGACGGATGCCCGTGGTGAGAGACCTCCTCGTCCGCGCGGTCGCGGTCCTCGGCGCGTGGCTGCGCCGCCAGCCCCGCGCGCCGACCAGCGAGGATCATGAATACGACCTGGCCGACCAGTGGCGCCCCCCACCCGGCGAGGCCGAAGCCAGCAGCGACATGGAGGCCGCGGCGCGACTCTACATTGCGCGCCTTCGCCGCCAGCAGGATACCGATCGCACTCGCGAGTAGTCAGAGGTCCATGCGGATCACCCCGTTCGACCCCCGGGGGGCGACCGACCGCGAGTATGCGGCCGCGGCGGCCTTCCAGAACACCATCCGGGCGGAGGTCCTTCCGGACGATCCGCCGATCCCCCTCGAGGAGCGGGTACAGGGCTGGCGGAACATGCCGCCGTTCGTCCGGGTGTGGGCCTGGAATGTCTGGCATCCCAGCGGCGCGACCCTCATCGCCGCCGGGAACGTGAACTTTCTCGACAAAGAGGAGAACCGCCACCTCGCCCGGTTCGACATCGCGGTGCTGCCGGAGTTCCGCCGCCGGGGGCTGGCCCGCCGGCTGCTGGGACTGATCGCGGAGATTCCGCGGCAGCAGGAGCGGCGGCTGCTCATCGCGTCCACCCACGGCGCCGTCCCGGCGGGCGAGGCGTTCATGCGGCGGCTGGGAGCGCACATGGGGCTGGCGATCCATACCAACCAGCTCGACCTGCGCGAGGTGAACCGCGACCTGCTGCGCGTGTGGCAGGAGCGGGCCCCCGAGCGCGCCGCCGACTTCGAGATCGGCGTCTGGGAAGGAGAGCTGCCCGAGGAGGAGATCGAAGAGATCGCGGTGATGTTCGAGGCGATCAACCGTGCGCCCCGCGGCGACCTGGAGGAAGAGGACGAGCACTGGACGCCCGCGCAGATCCGCCAGTTTGAGAAGGCTGCCCGGGCGCGTGGGAATCAGACGTGGATGATGTACGTGCGCGAGAAGGGGAGCCGGAGGATCGCGGGGTGGAGCGACGTGGCCTGGAACCCCAACCGCCCCGAGATCCTGCAGCAGCAAGGCACGGCGGTCTTCCCCGAATTTCAGAATCGCGGCCTGGGGCGCTGGTTGAAGGCGGCGATGCTGGAGAAGGTCTTGCGCGAGCGGCCCCAGGTGCGCTTCGTGCGCACCGGCAACGCGGACAGCAACGCCCCCATGCTCAAGATCAACACTGAGCTGGGGTTCAAGGCCTTCCGGTCGCACTACTTCTGGCAGGTCGAGAGGGCGAAGGTGCGCGACTACCTGGCCAGCCCTGCCCCTACGCCCTAGCCTCGAACAGACCCACCAGCTCGGCGGGCTGCGCCAGAAGGTGCGCCGGCTCCGCCTCCCGCAGCGCGGCCAGGTCGAGGGCGCCCCAACCGGCGCCCGCGGTGACCATGCCGGCGCGACGTCCCGCCTGGATATCGACGGCCCCATCCCCCACCATCAGCGTCTCTCCTGCGGTCGCCTCAATCCGGCGGGCAGCCAGCAGCAAGGGCGCCGGGTCCGGCTTTGGAGCGGGAGCATCCTCTTCGCAGACCACGACGGGGAAGAAGCGCGCCAGCCGCAGCGACTCCAAGGTGCGCAGGGCCGTGGCGCGGATCTTTGACGTGACCACCGCCATGCGTACCTCTCGGGCAGCGAGCGCGGTGAGAGTCTCTTCCATGCCGGGGAAGGGGCGGATCAGGCTGTCGTGCAGCGCCAGATAGCGCTCATGGTAGCGTGCCGTCAGCGACTCGGCCTGGGCTTCCGACCGCGCCCAGAGGCGCATCCGGTCCAGAGCGGTCATCGTCCAGCCGCGCCGCATCTCCTCCGCCGTGGGGACGATGCCATCTTCGCGCAAGACCTGGGTCACCGCCTCGCGGATGAGCCGGGTCGTGTCGGCAAGTGTGCCGTCGATGTCGAAGAGCGCAGCCGTCAGCACACAGGCAGGTTGGCGTCACTCCATCGGATGTCCTCCCCCGGCTCGGCGGGGATCACCGGCCCGTCTCGGCATCTCTGGTAGACTGGGGCGCGCCTTCGATGGCTGAGACCTCTCCCTCCACGCCCGGCCCCGCAGCTCCGCTGTGGCGTCATGGCGACTTCATGAAGCTGTGGGTCGCCCAGACGATCTCCGTCTTCGGGACCGGCTTCACGCAACTGGCGCTGCCGTTGATTGCGGTGACGGCCTTGGGCGCCACGCCGGCGCAGATGGGATTCCTGGGGACGGCGGAGTTCCTTCCTTTTCTCCTCCTGGGCCTGGTTGCCGGGGTTTGGGTGGACCGGTGGCCGCGTCGCCCGGTCCTCATCGTGGGAGACGTCGGCCGTGCGCTGGCCTTGGCGACCATCCCGCTGGCGGCCCTGGCCGGGGTGTTGGGGATGCCGCAGCTCTATGTGGTCGGGTTCCTCGCCGGGGTCCTCACCGTGTTCTTCGACGTGGCCTATCAGGCCTATCTTCCCGCGCTGGTGAAGCGGCGGCAGCTCGTGGAGGGCAACAGCCGTCTTGAGGCCAGCCGCTCCATCGCGCAGGTGTCCAGCCCGGGAATCGCCGGCGTCGTCATTCAAATCTTCTCAGCCCCCGTGGCCATCGTGCTCGACGCGATCTCGTACCTTGCGTCCGCGCTGTTGATCGGACGGATCGGGCAGCCGGAAGGGCGGCCCGACCCCTCCGGCCGGCGTCTCATGGTGGCGGAGGTGCGCGAAGGGCTGGGCGTGGTCTTCGGCAGCCGACTGCTGCGCTCGATCGCGGGATGCACCGGCACCTCCAACTTCTTCAGCCATGTCTGGGGGGTGCTCATCATCCTGTTCGCGGTGCGCGAGCTCAGCCTGACAGCCGCCACGATCGGCGTGGTCTTTAGCGTCGGGAACGTCGGAGCGCTCCTCGGCGCCTTCGTGGCGGGCCGGGTGGGACGGCGGCTGGGGGTAGGGCCCACGATCATCCTGACGTCGCTGGGCGCTGCGTTGGGGTTCGCCCCACTGGTCTTTGCCACCCCGCGCACCGCAGTGCCGCTGCTCATCGCCGGCGGTCTCATCTCCGGTTTCTCCAATGTGGTCTACAACGTGACTCAGGTCAGCCTCCGCCAGGCCATCACGCCACAGCGGCTCCAGGGACGGATGAACGCGACGATGCGGTTTGTGGTGTGGGGGACGATACCCCTGGGGAGCCTGGCCGGCGGCGTGCTGGGCGAACTCCTCGGCCTGCGCCCGGCCATCACCGTCGGCGTGGCCGGCGGCCTGCTCGCCTTCGTCTGGGTGTTCTTCTCCCCCGTCCGCTCTCTTCGCCGGATGCCCGAGCCCATAGAAGAATGAGCGCACGTGTCACGTGGGAAGCACCGGCGTGATGAACCAGTGTTCCGGCCGCGCGATCAGCGACGCCGGATTCGGGTCCATGGCGACGCGCTCGGGCGAGGCGTAGTAGGCGGCCTCCTTCGCCTCCCAGGGCTCGGGACCGTCATAGGTGAGGATCCAGACGAACTCATTGCGTTCCCGAATCACCCAGGCGCCGTCGATGCGGTAACCTAGCCGGAGACGCAGCGGGTAGACTCCGGCGCTCCAGATCCGGACGAACTCGTCGAGCTTGCCCCGGTCGATCGTGTAGATCCGCAATTGGGATGGCACGGTGGTCACCTCCGGGATCGGTCTGATATGAAGGAAAGGGCGGCCCGACCGCGCTGTCAATCGGGCGGGCGTCAGGCGACGGCAGGCCCCGCTGCGCTCTCAGCGAACAAGAAATGCGCAGAGCGGTGAGAGGCAGGAGGGCGGCATGGACCCGCTGACCGAGATCTTCACGTTTGCCTCGCCGACGACCATCACCTTCGGGGCCGGTGCCCTAGGCCGGTTGGCCCAGGTCGTGGAACCGTGGGGACGGCGGCCGCTCGTGGTGACCGATCCGGGCATCGCGGCCTCGGGCATCCTCCAGCAGGTCCTGGAGGCGCTGTCGGCCGGGAGTCCCGCGGTCGAGACCTTCAGCGAGGTGGAGGCCAACCCGAGCAGCGAGACGGTGGAGCACGCCGCCGAGGCCTACCGCCGCGGCGACTGCGACTGCCTCGTCGCCGCCGGGGGTGGGAGCGCGATGGACGTGGCCAAGGTTGCCGCCGCGCTGGTCAGCCACGGCGGACGGGTCCGCGACTACGAGGGCGTCGGGGTGCTCCCGGGGCCGACGGTGCCGGTCATCGCCGTGCCTACCACGGCCGGAACTGGGAGCGAGGTGACCACCTTCGCGGTGATCACCGACCGGGAGCGCAAGATCAAGATGGTCGTCGGCAGTTCGCACATCCTCCCGGTGGCCGCAGTGTGTGATCCGCTGCTGACGCTTTCGATGCCCCAGCCGCTCACCGCCGCCACGGGGATCGACGCACTCGTCCACGGCATTGAGTGCTACATCAACACCGTGGTGAACCCGCTGGCCAAGGCGCTGGCCCTGGAGTCCATCCGGCTGATCGGCCATGCGCTGCGCACCGCCTACGCGCAGGGCCGCGACCTGCAGGCGCGGCATGACATGCTCCTCGCCAGCACCATCGCCGCGCTGGCGTTCACGCGCACGCGGTTGGGGAACGTCCACGCCATGGCCCTCCCCCTCGGCGCGCACTTTGACGTCCCCCACGGCGTCGCCACGGGATTGCTCCTACCGTACGTCATGGAGTGGAACCTGATCGCCTGCACCGCCACCTATCCGCAGATCGCCTCCACCCTGGGCGAGAACATCGAGGGGCTGTCGCCGCGCGCCGCCTCCGAGATCGCGGTGGACGCCGTCCGGCAGCTGGTCGCCGACATCGCCATTCCCGAGCGGCTGCGCGACGTGGGCGTCACCCGCGACGCCATCGGCGTCCTTGCGGACGATGCGATGAAGAGCGGCAACATCGCCGTGAACCCGCGTCTCACCCGGCGGGACGACATCGTCCACCTCTTTGAGCAGGCCTTCTAGCCTTCGGCTCCCCACGGCGCCGCCGCCGGGGATTGAACTCCCTCTGCCTGCCCTCCTAGAGGTACAGCAGACCTTCCTGCGGCCGCGGGTCGCGGACGTCGCCGCGGCCGTCCTCGACGGCCTGCGCCGCCTGGCCCCGCCGGTGCGAGGCCGCCGGATCGCGGTGACGGCGGGCAGCCGCGGCATCCGCGACATCGTCCCGGCGCTCTTCGGCGTATCTACCGCGCTGCGGGAGGCGGGGGCCGAGCCGGTCATCGTCGCCGCGATGGGGAGCCACGGGGGTGGAACGGCTGAGGGACAGCGCCGCGTCCTCGCCCATCTGGGCGTCACGGAGGAGGCAATCGGCGCGCCGGTGCAGAGCGCCATGGAGGTGACTGAGCTCGGCCGCACTGCCGGCGGCTATCTCATCTACCTCGATCAGATCGCCGCCGCCTGCGACGGCATCGTGATCGTCAATCGGATCAAGCCGCACACCGCCTTCCAGAGTAATGTCGGCAGCGGTCTGATGAAGATGATGGCGGTCGGCCTGGGGAAGGCGCCCGGGGCGGCACAGGCGCACCGCCTCGGCCCCGCGTCGATGGCGCAGGCGATCCGCGAAGTGGCCGGGGGCCTCCTGGCCACCGGCCGCATCATCGCGGGTGTGGCGCTGGTGGAAAACGCCTACGATGAGACGGCCGCGGTGGAGGTGCTCGCCCCGCACGCGATCCCCGGCCGGGAGCCGGCCCTCTACGCGCAGGCACAGGAGTGGATGGCGCGGCTCCCCGTCGAGGAGGCCGACGTGCTCGTCATCGACGAGATGGGGAAGAACTTCAGCGGCACCGGCATCGACGTCAACATTATCGGCCGCTGGCGCCATGCGCAGATCCCCGACCCTCCCCGCCCGCGCTTCCGCCGCATCGCCGTCCTGCGGCTCGCCGCCGCCAGCGAAGGCAACGCCCAGGGGGTGGGGCTGGCCGACGTGATCACCGCCCGCCTGGCCGATGCCATCGATCTGGACGCCACCTACCTGAATGCTGTTACCTCCTCGCTGCCCGAGCGTGTCGTGCTGCCCGTCATCGCGCCGACCGACCGCGCGGCGATCCAGATCGCCCTCCGCACCGCGGGTCTGCAGGACCATGCGGGGGCGCGGGTGCTGCGGATCCCCAACACGCTGCACATCGATCGGGTCTGGGTCAGCGCTGCGCTGCTGCCACTGCTCTCCGGGCGTCCCGGAATCACGGTCGGGCCCAGCCGCCCGTGGGTATTCTCGGAGGCGGACGACCTGGAGGACCTCCCCTGAGCGTGGACGCCGTCGCCGCGATGCTCCGCGCCGCCCACGGGGCGGTGGCGCTGACGGGCGCCGGGATATCCACCGAATCAGGGTTGCCGGACTTTCGCTCGCCGGGAGGGCTCTGGACAGGCGTGGACCCGATGCGCGTCGCCAGCCTGTCGGCCTTCCGCCGGGATCCTGGGGCATTCTACGCCTTCTACCAGGATCGTCTCTCCCGGCTGGGAGGCGCGCAGCCCAATCCAGCGCACCGCGCCCTGGCGGACCTCGAACGTGCCAACCGGCTGCGCGCGGTGATCACGCAGAACGTCGAGGGCCTGCACCAGGCGGCGGGGTCACGGCACGTCCTCGAACTGCACGGCTCCCTGTGCTACGCGGCGTGCGCCGACTGCGGCGTCCGCACCGACATCGCCCTCCTCGCCAATGCGCTGGCGGCGGGCCGGACGCCGCAGTGCCCGGCGTGCGCGGGGCCGCTGCGGCCGGACGTCGTGCTCTTCGGCGAACTGCTCCCGCCCACCGTTTTTGCGGAGGCCGATGCGCTCTGCCGGGCCGCCGACCTCATGTTGGTCGTCGGCTCCTCCCTCACGGTCACGCCCGCCGCCGACCTTCCCCAGACCGTGCTCGACGCCGGCGGCGTCCTGGTCATCGTCAACCGCGAGCCGACGCCCTACGATGTCGACGCCGCCGTGATCCTCCGCGCGGACGCCGGATCTGTCCTTCCGGCCATCGCGTCCCTGGCGGCAGGCGCCCTGCGCGAGACCGCCGAAGAGGAGCACCATGCCTGAGGCGGAGATCGGCGTCATCGGCGGATCAGGCTTCTACGAATTGCTCACCGACGCCGAGGAGGTCGAAATGGAGACCCGCTACGGGGCGCCCAGCGACCGCCTCACCGTCGGCGACGTCAGGGGCCGACGCGTGGCCTTCCTGCCCCGCCACGGCCGCCGCCACACCATCCCTCCGCAGCGCATCAACTACCGCGCCAACGTGGCGGCGATGGCCACCCTCGGGGTGCGACGCATCCTCGGCCCATGCGCCGCCGGCAGCCTGCAGCCGCATGTCCGCCCCGGCGACTTTGTCATGTGTGATCAGTACGTCGATCGCACGAGCGGCCGCGTGGACACCTTCTACGACGGACCGGAGGTCATCCACGTCTCCATGGCCCAGCCCTACTGTCCCGAAATGGCCAGCCTCCTCACCGAGCAGGCTCGGGCGATGGAGCTACCCGCGCACGAGCGCGGGACCGTCGTCGTAATCCAGGGGCCGCGCTTCTCCACGCGCGCGGAGAGCCTCTGGTTCCGAGGGCAGGGCTGGGAGGTGATCAACATGACCCAGTATCCGGAGGCGCCGCTGGCTCGTGAGCTGGAGATCTGCTACGCGAACATCTCGCTGATCACCGATTATGACGTGGGAGTGGAAGGCGATGCGGGCGTCGTGCCCGTCACCGCGGCCGAGGTGGTGCGCATCTTCCGCGCCAACCTGGACCGACTGCGGGAACTGATCCTGCGGGTCATCCCGACGATTCCGGGCGAGCGCACGTGCATCTGCTCCACGGCACTGGCGCACGCCCGCGTGTGAGGTGAGGAGGCATGGTGCGTGAAGGCGGGGCCGAGCCGGCCGGGAAGTGGTTAGGGCTGGCCGTCTTCGTCCTGGGCATCGGGCTGCTCGTCTTCGTCTTCGTCCAAGGCTTCGACGAGTTCGTGCGTATCGACACCCTCCCACGTCCGGGAGGGACCACCAACGTGTTCGAGACGACCTTCCTGATCGCGCTGGGCAAGTGGCTCCTGCTCTTTCTGCTGGCCTACGTGGCGTCGGCCATGGCCGGGCGCGGGATTGCGCTCTACCAGGCCGCCCGGATCCTTCCGGCGGAGGAAGCGTGATGGATCTGGTCGATCTCCGCAGCGACACGGTCACCCAGCCCACCGAGGCGATGCGCGAGGCGATGCGGCGTGCCGAGGTCGGCGACGACCAGTGGGGCGAGGACCCAACGGTGCGGCGGCTGGAAGAGATGGCCGCGGACCGGCTGGGTAAGGAGGCGGCCCTCTTCGTGCCCAGCGGAACGATGGCCAACCTGGCCGCCGTGCTCAGCCACACCCGCCGCGGCGACGAGGTGATCGTCGAAGCCCGGGCCCACACCTACCTCACCGAGGCCGGCGGCATGTCGGCGGTGGGCGGCGTCATCCCCAGGCCCGTGGCGGGAGAGCGCGGGATGATCTCCGCGCCGCAGGTGGAGGCGCTGGTCCGTCCGCCCAACGTGCACTTCGCGCCCACCCGCCTCCTCTGCCTCGAGAACACCCACAACCGCGCCGGCGGGACCGTGATGACCCCCGCCCAAACCAGCGAGGTCGCCGCCGCCGCGCGTCGGCACGGGCTGTCGGTCCACCTGGACGGCGCGCGCATCTTCAACGCGGCGGTGGCGCTGGGCGCGGATCCCCGCGCGCTCACCCGCGACGTCGATTCGGTGATGTTCTGCGTGAGCAAGGGTCTGTCCGCGCCGGTGGGGTCGCTGCTGGCGGGGGAGGCAGCGTTCATCGCCCGCGCCCGAGCGGCTCGTCAGATGCTCGGCGGGGCGATGCGGCAGGCCGGCGTTATCGCCGCCGCCGGGATCGTCGCCCTTGAGTCGATGGTGGAGCGCCTCGCGGAGGATCACCGGCGGGCCCGCGTCCTCGCCCACCGTCTGGCGGACCTTCCGGGCGTCCGCGTCGATCCGGCCGCGGTGCAGACGAACATCATCATGCTGGAGGTAGACCACGCTCCGACGGTCGTCGAACGGCTCGCCGTCCACCGTGTGCTCGCGCACGGCCTGGACCGGAGGACGATCCGTCTGGTCACCCACCGACACATCGGGGACGTTGAAGTCGAACGCGCGGCAGAAATTTTTCGTCAGGTGATGCCCATCGCGGCAGGAACATCTTAATCGGACGAGAAAGAATCACATTAACAACCAGTCGCAGTTGAAAGGAGGACCTGCCGCATGAAGAAGAAAGGCGGGAAGAAGAAGAAGAGGTAACACCGGAGCTGCCGCGGACACACCGTGGCCCCGGATGAACGGAGAGCACTGCGGATTCGCAGTGCTCTTTTTTCGTTCCGGGTCGGGGTGCATTTGACCCCCCGTGGGGCAGGGTGGTATACTCGCGCCGGTCTGAAAAAGGATCGCCAAGCAGAAGCCGTCCGCTTCTCACCCTGGGGCCGCGTGCTACCAGGGTCTCGACACCGCGCGAGCGATGAAGGAGGGGATGGCGAGGCCATCCCTTCAGTCTTTTCTGGACCGATTAAGGGGGCGAGCGTATCGACAGCAAACAGCCACGCATTAACGATCGGATCCGGGCGCGCGAAGTCCGGGTGATCGGCCCTGAAGGAGAGCAACTCGGCGTCCTCCCGACCACGGCGGCGCTGCAGCGTGCGCAGGAAGCCTTGCTGGACCTGGTGGAGGTGGCGCCGACCGCTAGTCCGCCCGTAGTGAAGATCATGGACTACGGGCGCTATAAGTACGAGCAGGCCAAGCGGGACCGCCAAGCCCACCGCAAACAGCGCAGCGGTGACCTGAAGGGGATGCGCTTTTCCCCCAACATCGGCGCGCATGACTTCGGCGTCAAGGCCTCGCGCGTGCACGATTTCCTTAAGGACGGGAACAAGGTCCGCGTGGCGGTGTGGTTCCGGGGTCGGCAGATGGCCTACCCGAAGGTCGGGGAGACGCTGCTCAAGCGACTGGCCGAGCAGGTGGCCGACGTCGGCAGCGTGGAGTCGCCGGCCCGGCTGGAAGGGCGCAACATGATCATGGTCCTTTCGCCGAAGCGAACGTGACGAGCCACCGCGGCGGCCGGAGGTGAGGACGTGGGCAAGGGCAGGCGAACGCATCAAGGGACGGCGAAGCGGATCGGCCGCACCGGCAGCGGGCGCCTGACCCGGGGACGCCAGCAGGCGGGGCATCTGATGGTCAGAAAGCGCCCCAAGCGACGCCGGGATCTCGGCCGGCGCGTGGCGGTGTCCCCGGCCGACGCGGCGAAGGTCAGACGCCTCCTGCCGAGAGGGTAACGTTCTCATCAGTGGGGATGCGCCCCAAGTCCCGTGAGGGACTTGTGGGTGAGGGTTCAAAGGGAGGACCGACGATGGCACGGGTGAAGCGGGGCGTCACGTCGCGGCGGCGACACAAGAAGATCTTGCGGTTGGCAAAGGGCTACTATGGGGCGAAGTCCCGGTGGTTCCGGGTGGCCAACCAGTACGTCGTGCGCGCCCTGGCCAGCGCCTACCGGGACCGCCGTCTGCGGAAGCGGCAGTTCCGGCGCCTCTGGATCGCCCGCATCAACGCCGCCGCGCGCGGGAGCGGGGTCCCCTACAGCCGGCTCATCGCCGGGCTGCGCAAGGCCGGCATCACCGTCAACCGGAAGATGCTGGCGGAGCTCGCCGTCGAGGACCCGGCGGCCTTCGACGCTCTCGTGGAGCAGGCGAAGGCCACCCTCGGCCGCTAGAGGGTCCCGGCGGCCCAGCCGATGGCTCGGGCGTCCGTTCTCCCGCAACGAGGGCTGCGGCGCTTCGCCCTTTCCCCGTCGCAAACGATCCTCTTGGGGTTTGCCTCCATCATCGCGATCGGGGCGGTTCTGCTCTCGCTGCCCGCGGCGGCCGCGGACGGGCGTGCCACAGCGCCGCTGGATGCGCTCTTCACGGCCACCTCGGCCACCTGCGTCGCGGGTCTGGCCGTCGTCGACACGGCCACGCACTTTTCGCTCTTCGGACAACTGGTCATCCTACTCCTGATCCAGGTGGGCGGCTTCGGCTACATGACCGCGTCCATTCTCCTCGCCCTCTTGCTGGGACGCCGCATTGGCCTGCGTGAGCGCGTCGTGCTGGCGGAGAGCCAGAACCTGTATGCTATCGGGGGCGTCGTACGGTTCACTCGCCTGGTCATCCTCGTCACGCTGGCCATCGAGGGTCTCGGTGCCCTCCTCCTGGCTGCGCGTTGGGTGCCCGAGCTGGGGCTGCGCGGCGCGTACTGGGGGGTCTTCCACGCGGTATCCGCCTTTAACAACGCCGGCTTCGACGTCACCGGGAACTTCGCCAGCCTGACCGGTTACGTCACCGACGTCCCCGTGAACCTGATCGTTGCGGCCCTGCTCATCAGCGGGGGCTTGGGGTTCGGCGTGCTCGTGGACCTCTCCAACGGGCTGCGCCGCCTCACGCTCCACTCCAAGATCGTGCTCAGTGCTTCCCTCGGGCTGATCGGGATCGGCACGGCGGCCGTGCTGCTCTTCGAATTCGCCAACGCCGAGACCCTGGGCGGACTCTCCTGGCCGGGAAAGGTCCTGGCCGCGTTCTTCCAGGCGGTGACGCCGCGCACGGCCGGGTTCCATACGGTGGAGATCGGCGCGCTGCGCGAGCCCACGTTGATGGCGATCGTCGTCCTCATGTTCATCGGCGCCTCCCCGGGGGGCACCGGGGGAGGGATCAAGACGACCACGTTCATCGCTCCGCTGGCCGTGATCCTGGCGATGTTTCGGGGCAGCCCCGACGCGGTGCTCTTCAAGCGGCGCCTGCCGCCGCAGGTGATCTACAAGGCGATGACAATCGCGCTGCTGGCGGTGGCGTTTGTCGTGGCCGCCTCGATCGCGCTCTCCCTCAGCGAGCGGATCGCCTTCCTCCCGGCGCTCTTCGAGGTGGTCTCGGGGTTTGGCACCGTAGGGCTGAGTACGGGCATCACGCCGGCGCTGAGCGCCGCGGGGAAGGTCATCATCATCACCACGGTGTATACGGGGCGGGTGGGGTTGCTGACGCTGGCCTTCGGGCTGACGCGGCGGCAGCGGGTCCCACGCTTTCACTATTCGGAAGAAGCGATCTACGTGGGGTGAGGGCACGATGGGGGAGTTTGCGGTCATCGGACTGGGTCGCTTCGGGTCGAGCGTGGCGCGAACGCTGTATGAGCTCGGGCACACCGTGCTGGCGATCGACAAGTCCGAAGAGGCGCTGCGCGAGGTGGTCGATCACGTCACCCACGCGGTCCAGGTGGACTCGACCGACAATGAAGCGCTGCGGGCGGTCGGCATCACGAACCTCGACGCCGTGGTCGTGGCCATCGGCGAGGATATCCAGGAGTCCATCCTCACCACAATGCTGCTGAAAGACCTGGGCGTGAAAAAGGTTGTGGCCAAGGCGGTGGATGAGCAGCAGCGCAAGGTCCTCGAGAAAGTGGGGGCGGATCTGGTCATCTTTCCGGAACGGGATATGGGCGAACGCGTGGCGCACACCCTGGCGTCCCCCAACGTGCTCGAGTACATCGAGCTCTCACCCCAGCACACCATCGAGGAGGTCAATGTCCCCGCCCGCCTGGAGGGGCGCACCCTCGGCGATCTGGATCTGCGCAGCAAGTTCGGCGTGAACGTCCTGCTGATCCGGCGCGACACCCAACTGCTGATCTCCCCCGGCACCGACGTCAAGCTGCAGGGCGGGGACGTGCTGGTGGTGGTCGGGGAGAACCGGCAGCTCAACCGCCTGGAGTCGGCTTTCTGATCACCTCGACCAAGAACCCGCTGGTCCGCTCCCTCCGCCAGTTGCACGACCGCGGCAGACGCGCCGCCGCGGGACGCTTTCTCATCGACGGAGTGCGCCTGGTCGAAGCCGCGCTGGCTGCGGGCGCTCCGGTCGAGCAGCTCCTCGTCACTTCCGCCGCCGCCGCCCCGCGTCTCGCCGCCCTCTCTGAGATGGCCCGATCGCGCGGCGTCCCACTGGTGGAGGTGGCGCCTCACGTGCTGGAGGCGGTGTCTGAGGTGGAGAGCCCGCAGGGCGTCGTGGCTGTGGTGCGCCATCGCGCGGCGACGCTGGAGGGGCCCTTGGGGCGGGGTGATCTGCTGCTGCTCGTCGTGGACCGGGTCCAGGATCCCGGTAATCTCGGCACGATGATCCGCACCGCGGACGCGGCGGGCGCCACGGCTGTGGCGCTCACCCCCGGAACAGTGGACCCGACCAATCCCAAGGCCGCCCGCGCCACGATGGGGTCGCTCTTTCACCTGCCCGTCGCCGAGATGGAGCCAGAGGGGCTTCGCGGCGCCCTGCGCGCGCAGGGCGTACGCCTCCTGGCCGCTGACACCGCGGGGACAGTGAGCGTGCGCGAGGCCGATTACACTCGCCCCGTGGCCCTGGCCGTGGGAAACGAAGCGGAGGGGTTGGCCCCGGCGTGGCTGGAGGCAGCCGATCAGGTGGTGCGCATTCCCCTCTTGGGTCGAGCCGATTCCCTCAACGTCGCTGTCGCCGCGGCCATTTTGTTGTACGAGGCATCCGCCCCGGTGTATACTGAGGCGCAATCACCGCCGCCCGCTGTGCGTGGGCGGTGAGGCCCGCCCGCTGGCGGGATTGTGGAGCGTGGGATGGAGATCGCCTGGCCTAGAGACCTGTTCTGGCGTATCTTCGAATCAACGGGCTCGATCTGGGCGTATCTGGCCTACCGCCGTCTGACAGTGCGCACGGTCTTTCTCCCACTCTCCTTGAACTGACGAGCGATACGTACTGTTGCAGCACTGCTCGGCCCCTGCGGGGCCGTGGCACGCCGGCAATGACGGAGCAAGTACGGTCGGCCCTTCCTCCAGGGAGCGGGGACGTGAGTGCAGATTCCCGCGGCGGCGCCGGCCCGAAGTTCTCTCCTGAGCCGCGGGGTGAGAAGGTGCGGCGCGTCCCAGCGTGACGGCCGCCCCTGCGTAGTCCCGCCGGACGCTCCGCCGTGAATGGAGCAGAGGGTCCGGCTAGAGCCGGGAACCCGGGTGGTACCGCGGAACGCGCTTTCGTCCCAGGACGGAGGCGCCTTTTCTTATCAGTGGGGGTTGCCCATGGCCCTTTGGGGACATGGGCGGGCTTGAGGGGGTCCCACATGGCGCGGCAGGGACATGTGGCGGTAAGGTTGCGGATGGCCCCCTAAAGGACGTGCGCAGGGGTAGCCGATGCGCGACGACATCACACAACTGAGAGAAGAAGCGGAGCGCGATCTGCGCGCGGCTCGGACTCCTGAAGCGCTGGAGGAGCTCCGCCTGCGCTACCTGGGCCGCCGCGGCAAGATCTCGGCGATGTTCGAGGAGCTCGCCTCGATGCCGCCGGGGGAACGGGCGGCCGTGGGAGCTGCGCTCAATGAGGCGCAGGCCTTCATCAAGGGCCAGTTTGAGACGGTGAAGACCCAGATCGCGCTTGCCGGTCGAGAGGCACAGCTGGAGGCAGAGCGCATCGACGTGACCCTTCCGGGGCTGCGCCGCGCCCTCGGCCGGCGGCACATCCTCAACCAGTCCATCCAGCGGGTGCAGGACATCTTCATCCGCATGGGCTTCGAGCTGGTCGAGGGCACCGAGATCGAGACCGACCAGTACAACTTCGAGCGGTTGAACATTCCGCGCGACCACCCGGCGCGCGACGACCAGGACACCTTCTACATCACCGAGGAGCTGCTGCTGCGCACGCAGACCACGGCCGTGGACGCCCACGTGCTGCGGGAACGCCGCCCGCCGATGCGCATCCTCACGGCGGGGCGCTGCTACCGCCGCGACGTCGTGGACGCCACGCACATGCCGGTCTTCCATCAGGTGGACGGCTTCATGGTGGGAGAGGGAATCACGTTCGCCGACCTCAAGGGCACGCTCGCCGCCTTCGCCCGAGAGATGTTCGGGCCGCAGACCCGCACGCGCTTCCAGCCGGGCTACTTCCCCTTCACCGAGCCCAGCGCGGAGGTGGCGGTGGAATACGGCGACGGCTGGCTGGAACTCGCGGGCTGCGGGATGTTCCATCCTCGCGTCCTTGAGTTCGCCGGCATCGACCCGGAACGCTGCACCGCCTTCGCCTTCGGCGGATTCGGCGACCGGCCGGCGATGGTGCGGTACGGCATCCCGGACATCCGCCTCTTCTGGGAGAACGACCTGCGCATGCTGGCGCAGTTCTAAGGACCGAGATGCGTGTTCCGCTGGACTGGCTGCGAGAACTGGTGGCCATCGAGGTCCCTCCTGAGGCCCTCGTGCAGCGCCTCCCAATGCTCGGGCTGGGGAGCGAGGGGATCGACCGGGTCGGCGACGAGCCGGTGCTCGACCTGGAGACCGCCGCCAATCGCCCCGACCTGCTCTCGATTCTGGGCGTGGCGCGGGAGATCGCGGCGGCCTGGAGGTTGGAGGTGCGTCCGCCGGCGATCAGCCTGAGCGAGGGGCCCACTCCCGCGTCGGACGCCGCCGACGTAACGATCGAAGATCCCATCTGGTGCCCGCGGTACACCGCGCACGTGATCACCGGGGTGCGGGTCGGTCCCTCGCCGGCCTGGATGGTGCGGCGTCTCGAGGCCGCCGGGATCCGCAGCGTGAGCAATATCGTCGACGTGACCAACTACGTCATGCTGGAGCAGGGGGAGCCGCTGCACGCATTTGACCTGGATGGGCTGCGCGGCCGCCGGATCGAAGTGCGTCGCGCCCGGGCCGGGGAGCCGCTCGTCACGCTGGACGGCGTCGCGCGGACGCTGGATCCGGAGATGCTGGTGATCGCCGACGCCGCAAGGGCGGTGGCCCTGGCAGGGGTGATGGGTGGGGGCGACTCGGAGATCAGTGCCGGGACGACCCGGGTCCTGCTTGAAGCGGCGGCCTTCGACGGGGCGCAGGTGCGCCGGACCAGCCGGCGCCTGGGCCTGCGCACCGAATCGAGCGTGCGCTTCGAACGGGGCGTCGACCCGCGCATCGTCCTCGACGCCGCCCGCCGAGCGGCGGCCCTCATCGTGGAGGTGGGCGGGGGGGAGGTCCTGGCCGGCGTGATCGACCGCTACCCGGCTCCAGCCCGAGCCCCTCAGATCGCGCTTCGGCTGGCGCGCATCCCGCGTCTCCTCGGCGTGGAGGTTCCCGCCGATGAGGTGGAGGCGATCCTGCGGCGACTCGGCTGCGCGCTGGAGCCGGCCTCCGATGGGTTTACGGTGACCGCTCCGCCGGGCCGCCTCGACCTGCAGCGCGAGGAGGATCTGATCGAGGAGGTGGCGCGCCACTACGGGTACGACCGCCTCCCCGAGACGACGCCCGTGGCGGCGACGCAGGCCGGCAGCCGGGCGGAGTCCCTCGAGTCGCAGGACGCTGCGCGCGACGTGCTGATCCGCGCCGGCCTCTCCGAGGCGGTGACACTCTCGCTGATCAGCCCGGGCGTCTTCGACCGCCTGGGTCTGCCGCCGGAGGACGGGCGGCGCCGGGCGGTGACGCTGTTGAACCCCCTGCTGTCGGACCACACGCACCTGCGGACCATGATCCTGCCCGGGCTGCTCGAGGCGACGCGCGTCAACCTGAGCCGGCGGATCGAGGACGTGCACCTGTTTGAGATCGGCCGCACGTTTCATCTCAGCGTCAGCGCAGCCTCCTCCCGGCGCAGTGCCGGGACGCCCTCGCCCCCGCCGGAGGGACCAGCGGGAGCGGCCGGAATCGCCGAGCGCCGCACCCTCGGCGTGGCCATGCGAGGACGGCTCCGGCACGGGTGGAACGTGGGGGCAGAGGCGGCCGAGATCACCTTCTTCGATCTCAAGGGCGTTCTTGAAGCGCTCTGGAGCGAACTGCGCGTCGCGCCGGAGACCATCGCCGCCGAGCCGGCGGCGCATCCATGGCTGCATCCCGGGCGCAGCGCGCGGCTCCTCCTGGGCGGGCAGGAGATCGGGGTGCTCGGTGAACTTCACCCCGGCGCGGCCCAGCGCTTCGATCTGACGGGACGCGTCTACGCCGCCGAGATCGATCTGGACGCCATCCTCCCCCACGCCACGCTGAGGCGGCGATTCGTCCCGCTGCCGCGCCACCCCGCCGTCGAGCGCGACCTGGCCCTCTTCGTCCCCACCGCCGTGCCGCAGTCGCAGGTCCTTCACGTCATTGCCGAGGCCGGGGGCACACTGTTGGAGGCGGCCGAGCTCTTCGACGTCTATGAGGGTGCCCAGGCTCCGGCGGGACGGCGCAGTCTCGCCTACGCGCTGCGCTTCCGCGCCGCCGACCGCACGCTCACGGGCGACGAGGTGGACGGCGTGATGGCGGCCATCCATCGCGCCCTGGAGACGGAGCTGGATGCGCGCCCGCGTACCTGACGCCCGGGGGCAGGGAGCCTTCGCCGGGAGCGCGAAGAAGCGGGCACGACGATGAACTGGGTCGACTGGGTCATCATCGCCGTCCTCCTCTTGACGATCTTCCAGGGCGTCATGCGGGGGTGGGTAGCCGCACTGGTCGGCATCATCATCATTCTCGGCTCCTGGCTGTTGACGATCGCCCTGCTGCCCTACTACGGTCCGGGCGTCGAGTCCCTCCCCATCGAGGACGTGGCCTGGTCCCGCACAATCGCCTTCGGAGTGGTGTTGATCGGCTTCTACATCATCTTCAGCGTCATCGCCAACACCCTTCTCGGCGGCAAGCGACCGCGGATGGAGGCGCAGATCGCGGGCGGGATCCTCGGGTTGGCCCGCGGTCTCGTCGCCGCCATGGTCATCGTGGGGCTGCTCAGCGCGACGCCTGCCGCCGAGGCGATGCAGCGCGACATCAAAGCCTCCCGTCTGGGCGGACG
Organism: bacterium; assembly: GCA_036004665.1. Lineage (GTDB taxonomy): Bacteria > Sysuimicrobiota > Sysuimicrobiia > Sysuimicrobiales > Humicultoraceae > JACQGZ01. Next base: position 68,553 of record DASYRG010000003.1, read on the forward strand.
GATCCTCGAATGGGAGCGCCAGTGGATGCTGCGCTTTCCCATGGTCCCGCCCATCGGCCCCGACAAGCGCATCTAATCCCGTCATGGTGAACGCGGCGCTCGCGCGCATCTTCAGCGAGATCGCCGACATGCTGGAGATCAAGGAAGAGTCCATCTTCCGCATTTCCGCCTACCGCAAGGCCGCGCGCGCCCTCGACGCCCTCAGTGAGGACGTGGCCGCCGTCGCCTCCCGCGGCGACGTCACCGGCCTCCCCGGCGTGGGAGCGTCCACCGCCCAGAAGATCGAGGAGTTCCTCACGACCGGCCGCGTCGCGTACTACGAGGAGCTGCGCGCCTCGCTGCCGGCGGGCCTGATCGACCTGATGACCGTGCCGGAGGTGGGACCCAAGACCGCGCTCCTGCTGCACCAGCGGCTGGGGGTCTCCTCGATCGACGACCTGGAGGGGGCGGCGCGCGCGGGCAAGGTGCGCGCTCTGCCGCGGATGGGCGCCAAGACAGAGGAGAACATCCTTCGCGGCATCGACCAGATGAAGCGCCGGTCGGCGCGCCTGCCCCTGGGGCAGGTCCTCCCGGTGGCCCGCGAGATCGAAGAGGCCCTGCGCGCCCTGCCCGAGGTGAGCGCGGTCAGCGTCGCCGGCAGCCTGCGCCGGATGCGCGAGAGCATCGGCGACATCGATCTGCTGGCGACTGCGCGGCGGCCGGAGAAGGTGATGCAGATTTTCACCACGCTGCCTCAGGTGAGCCGCGTGCTGGCCCGGGGACCGACGAAATCCAGCGTGGTGCTGGAGGTGGGGGTGCAGGCCGACCTGCGCGTCGTGGATCCCAAGTCGTTCGGGGCGGCGCTGCAGTACTTCACCGGGAGCAAGGAGCATAACGTCAAACTGCGGGAGAAAGCGGTGCGCCGCGGGCTCAAGATCAATGAGTACGGCGTCTTCCGCGTCAAGGGAGAGCGGCGGATCGCCGGGGCGACCGAAGAGGAGATCTACGCCGCCCTGGATCTCCCCTGGATTCCCCCGGAGATCCGCGAAGACCAGGGAGAGGTCGAGCTGGCCGAGCGGGGGAAGCTGCCGCGTCTGATCGAGCTGGCCGACCTCCGCGGCGACCTGCAGATGCACACGCGCTGGAGCGACGGCAGCGACAGCGCCGAGGGCATGGCCCGCGCCGCGAAGGAGCGAGGGTACGAGTACATCGCCATCACCGACCACTCCCGGTCGCTGAGATTCGCTGGCGGAGTGACCGTCGAGGAGCTGCGGGCGCACGCGCGTGAGGTGAGGCGGATCGCCGAGCGCGTCGGCATCGCCATCCTGATCGGCACCGAGTGTGAAGTGCTGCCGGACGGGCGGCTCGACTATCCCGATGAAGTGCTCGTGGACCTCGACATCGTGCTGGCGGCGGTGCACTCCCACTTTCGGATGAGTGAGGAGGAGATGACCGCCCGGCTGGTGCGGGCGATGGATTCCCCCTTCGTCCACCTGGTCGCCCACCCCACCGGACGGCTGCTCAGCGGACGGGAATCCTACGCCGTCAACGTCGAGGCCCTCATCGAGGCGGCACGGCGCACCGGCACTGCGCTGGAGATTAACGCCGGGCCGGATCGGCTCGATCTGCGTGACAGTCAGGCGCGCCTGGCCCGCGAGCGGGGCGTGCGACTGGCGATCAACACCGACGCGCACACCCGCCACGAACTGCGTTACATGGAATTCGGGGTGGGGACCGCCCGGCGGGGATGGGTGCGCCCGGAGGACGTGCTCAACTCCCTGCCGCTGGAGCAACTCCGGGCCGTCCTCGGCGCGAAGCGACCTGCCCACCCCCGCGCGGCGACGCCGAAGCGGAAGGCACGATGAGGGGTCGGCGGCTGGCTCCCCTGCCGCGCCGGTTCTTCGCGCGGCCGGTGGTCACCGTGGCGCGGGATCTGCTGGGACACCTGCTCGTCCACGACGCGCCCGAGGGGCGTACGGTCGGCCGCATCGTCGAAACCGAGGCCTACCGCGGGCGCGACGATCCGGCCAGCCACGCCTACAGGATGACGCCCCGCAGCCGCATCATGGCCGGTCCCCCCGCGGTCGCCTACGTCTACTTCACCTACGGCAATCACTTCTGCGTCAACGTGGTCGCGGAGAGGGAGGGAGTGGCCGGGGCCGTCCTCCTCAGAGCCATCGAGCCTCTCGAGGGGATCGAGCTGATGGCGCGCCGGCGCGGGGTGCAGGGCGCGTCCGGCGTGCTCGACACTCGTCTCCTCGCCTCAGGTCCGGGCCGGTTGACTCAGGCCATGGGGATCGACCGCGGCCACAACGGTCGGGATCTCACCGCACCGCCGCTCTTCATCGCGCACGGGCGACCCGGCCTCTTCATGATCAAGGCCGGGCCTCGCGTGGGCATCCGGCAGGGCACCGAACGGCCGTGGCGCTTCGTCATCCAGGGAGATCCGCATGTCTCCCGGGCCACCTCGAGTCGTGCGCGCGACCGCCCGCCCGGTCGGGCAGAGGCGGTGGAGAGGGGGCGCATGCCGTCCCGACGAAAGGAAGGTCGCCCCAATGGATCGCGCGGTCATGGCACCGGAAGCGCAGGCGCCCGAGGCCGAACGGGGAGAGCCGGCAGCAGCGAGTCGTCACCGCCCTCCTGAGGCAGCTCCCTCACTCCCGCTTGTGATCGGCGTCACCGGCCACCGGGATCTCCGCGCCGAGGATAGGGATCGTCTGGCCCAGGAGGTCGGCAAAGCCTTCGAGGCGATCGGGCAGCGCCACCGTCACACGCCACTCGTGCTCCTCACCGCCCTCGCCGAGGGCGCCGACCGCCTCGTCACCGGGGTGGCCCTCAGGTCAGGGATGAGGTTGATCGTCGTTCTGCCCATGCCTCGCGCGCTGTATGAGGAGGACTTCCTGCCGCCGACCGCGCTGAAGCGTCCCGAGGGCGCTGAGGGCGCCCTCGACGAATTTCGCCGGCTGCTGGACGCTGCCGACGAGGTGCTCGAGTTGCCGCTGCTGGCGAGCGAAGAGGAATTCCGCCGGTCGCCGACCCGCCGCGCCCTTCAATACGAGCAGGTCGGCGCCTTCATCGCCCTGCACAGCCAGGTCCTGCTCACCCTGTGGGACGGGGTCTCTCCACCCATGGTCGGGGGCACCAGCGAGGTGATTCGTTTCCAGCTCAACGGCGTGCCGACGACCTATGCGCCTTACCGCACCGCCCTGGATGCACTCGACAGCGGACCCGTCTACCACCTCGTCACGCCCCGCGCCACGGGTGAGCGAGGAACGGTGGCGCCGGCGTTCACGTTCCGCAAGGCCTTTCCTTCCAAAGACCACGGCACCCCCGAGTGGAGTGCCGTGAAATCGCTCAAGCACTTCCTCCCGCGAGAAGCTGCCTACCAGCGCGTGTACGAACGGATCGACGCGTTCAATCGGGATCTCACGGCCCTGGCCAGTGTCCTGCCTCAACGCGTCAACGAGATCCGCGGGCGCATCTTCGCCCACGGTGAAGACCGGGCCCTGGAGCGCGGCCTCCAGGCCCTCCTCGCGCGCTTCGGTGTGGCGGATGCCCTGGCCCTGCGATTCCAGGCGCTGACGCGGCGGATGGCCCGCTGGCTCTTCCTCCTCACGGCGTTCGCGGCGCTGGTGCTCGGCCTCTATGCCGACGGCGAGTTCGGGCGATCCAGCCATCACCCGCTGCTGCTGCTCGCGTACGTCGGGGCGGTCCTCCTCGGATTGGGCGTGTACCTCTGGGGGCGCTGGGGCGGCTATCAGAACAGATTCCAGGATTACCGGGCGATGGCCGAGGGGCTGCGCGTCCAGGTGTTCTGGCAGCTTGCCGGCGTCTCCGGCTCGGTCGCTGACCACTACCTGCTCAAACAGAAAGGGGAGCTCGACTGGATCCGGCAGGCGCTGCGCATCTGGGGACTGCAAAGCGGCGTCCGCGGCGAGGGCTTCGTAGCCCGCGCGGCGACGGATGACGGGGGTCTGGAGGCCGGGCGGATCGACCTGGTCCTGACGCACTGGGTGAACCACCAGCTCGACTACTACACGCGCGCGGCCCAGCGTAACCACCGCATGTACAGGCTCTACTCTCCCTTGGGCAAGGCCGCCTTCATCGTCGGCATCGGAGTCACCGTTGTGATCCTGGTCCAGCAGGCCGGCGCCTGGGTCCTGGGGAGTCCCTTCGGGGTCACCGGCTGGACCATTCTGGCCATGACCGTCCCGCTGGTGACGGCAGGACTCCTTGAAGGGTATGCGCACGTGATGGCGTTCTCCGAGCACGCCAAGCAGTACGGGCGGATGAGCGTGGTCTTCGGGAAGACGAAGGAGGTCCTGCGGAACCTGACCGGCTCCGGGGAGGTGCGCGAGATGCAGCGGGTGCTGCACGACCTGGGGAGAGAGGCGCTCGCGGAGAACGGGGACTGGTTGCTGCTCCACCGCGAGCGGCCGCTCGAGTTTCATTCCCCGGCGTGAGATGAGGTGGCCGGGCATGGCTCATGACGTCTTCGTCAGTTACTCCGCCAAGGACAAGCCGACGGCCGATGCAGTGGTGGCGACCCTCGAGGCGAAGAGCATCCGCTGCTGGATCGCCCCGCGTGACGTGCTGGCGGGGATGCACTACGGCGAAGCGATCATCGACGCCCTCACCATGAGCAAGGTGATGATCCTCGTCTTCTCCAAGAACGCGAACGAGTCGAGCCAGATCCGGCTGGAGGTCGAGCGCGCGGTCAGCAAAGGGATCACGATCATTCCGGTGCGGATCGAGAACGTGGCGCCGGGGAAGTCGCTCGAGTACTTCATCGGCCCCGTGCACTGGCTCGACGCCCTCACCCCGCCCCTGGAGCGGCACCTGGAGCAGCTGGCAAGCACGATCCAGGTGATTTTGGGCCGGATCGCGGCGCATCCCGGGGAGGGAGTGGCGGCGGAGTCGACGCCCACCGCGCCCCCGGCCGCTCCGCGGCCAACACCCTCCACACCGACCGTCCCCCCTCCTGCGGTCCCCGCTCCGGCGAGAGTGGCTGCGCCGCCGGCGTCATCGGTGTCGACCGCACCCGCGGTTCCCCCCGTGTCGGCGCCCCCAGCCTTGCCCAAAATCCCCGCGATCCGTCGCCTGCCCGGGGCTGGGCTTCGGCGGTTCATCATCCCTGCCGGCGGTCTGGTGCTCCTCCTCGTGCTCGTGCTCGTCCTGCGCTCGGTGAGCGCCGCGCGGTCCGCGCCCGTCATCGTCGGGGTGGAGTTCCCCAGGACCATTCTGGCCAACGGCGCCAAGGTGACAGGCCAGGTCTCCTTCCGGGACCGCAACGGCGACCTGGAGACGGCGGAGTTTACCCCTGTGGAGTCGACTGACTTCAAGCCGGGGACGTTCACGCCGACCGGCGTGGCCGGCGTGAGGCAGGGGAAGTTCGAGTTTACGATCAACACCCGGACGCCGCAGCGGGTGCTCAATCGCGTGACGCTCGTCGATCGAGCCGGACACCGCAGCAAGCCCATCACGTTCAGCTTCGAGGCTCTTCCTCCTCCGACGGTGCGCGCGCTGCCCGTCCTGCGGAAGGACGAGTTCATGAACAGCCGCAAGGGCGTGGCCTTCCACGTGTACCTTGAGGTGGTGAATGCCAAAGGGAGAGAGCTGGTTGCCGTCGCCACGATTTACGAGCAGAATGGCGGTCCCCTCGGTCCGCGGAGCGCCGAGTTCAGCTACGGCGGCGCCTTGGCCCGCGCCGTGCGCCTCACCCCCCAGTTCGACGAGACCAGGTTTTCGGACATCGCCTTGTTCATTCCCTTTGATCAGTTTCCCGTGATCCCGGGCACCACTCCGTACCGGGCGAAGATCCAAATCCTCGACGGGGAAGTCGAACTCAGCACCGCCCGCTGGGAGTCCTTCGTCCTGAAGCGCCCGCAATGAGCCTGTGAGATTAGGCCCGTCGGAGCCCCCTACTCGTAGCGCAGCGCTTCGATGGGGTGCAGCCCCGCCGCCCGCCAGGCCGGGTAGACGCCGAAGGCGACGCCCACCAGCGTTGAGAAACTGAAGGCCAGCACCACGATGGGGAGGCTGTCGGCGAGGGAGGGCCGGCTCTCGAACAGCTTGCTGCTGATGCCGAAGGCGATCCCCAGCCCTACCACCGTCCCCAGGATTCCTCCGATCAAGCTGATGCCGATGGCCTCGATGAGGAACTGCGTCAGGATGTCCATGCGGCGCGCGCCCACCGCCTTGCGGATCCCGATCTCCCGCGTCCGTTCGGTCACCGAGACCAGCATGATGTTCATGATCCCGATGCCCCCGACCAGCAGCGAGATGGCGCCGATGCTGGAGAGCGCGATGGTGAGGATCCTCAGGATGGCGTTGAGGGACCCGAGCAGCTGGCTCTGCGTGAGGACCGTGAAATCTTCATCCCCGTGCTCGCGCAGCAGGATGCGCTGGGTCTCCCGCATGGCCCGGGCGACGCTGCCGACGTCCCGCGCCTTCACGAACAAGAACGACGCGTAGTTGATGTTGAACAGCTGCTGGGCGGTAGTCAGGGGGAGATAGGCGCGGTCGTCGAGGTCCACGCCGAGCATGCTGCCCTCCGGCACGAGGACGCCCACGACGGTGAAGGCCCGGCCGCCGATCGTCACCGTCCGGCCGACCGCCCGGCTGGGGAGGCGGAAGAGGGCACGGGCCAGGGTCTCGCCGATCACGGCCACGCGATTGCGCCGCACCAGATCTGCCTCCTGGAGGAAACGGCCATAGCGCACCCGCAGACTGCGCACGGTGAGCAGGTTGGGGGTGGTGCCGATGACGGTCGTCACCGCTTTCTCGCTCCCCGCCGCCACTTCGATCGAGGTCTGCAGGAACGGCGTGACGTCGGAGACCGAGGGCGCGCCGCGGCTGATCGCGCGGGCGTCGTCATAGGTGAGGGTGAGCCGGCCCTCCGCCGTGGGAACCGGGCCGCCCTCGTCCGCCTTGCCGGGAAAGACCCACAGCAGGTCCGGTCCGAGTTCGGCGAACTCGCCGACCACACTGGACCGGACGGTCTGGCCGACGGAAACCAGGGCGATCACGGCGGCCACGCCGATGATCACGCCGAGCATCGTGAGGAACGAGCGCAGTTTGTGCGCCCGCAGGGCCTCCAGGGCAACGGCGAACGCCTCCAGGACCTCCATGTGCAGTCAGCCCCTCAGCCGGCGAGGGGGCGGCGAGCAATGATCGGCTGGGCGACCAGTTCGTCGGATACGAGCAGGCCGTCGCGCAGCGAGAGGATGCGCCGTGCGTGCTCGGCGACGCGGCCGTCGTGCGTGACCATCGCCAGGGTGATGCCGCCGCCGTTGAGCTCCTGGAAAATGGCCAGGATCTCGTCGCCCGCATGGCTGTCCAGGTTTCCCGTGGGTTCATCCGCCAGCAGGATGGCGGGAGTGCCTACCAGGGCGCGGGCGATCGCCACGCGCTGCTGCTCACCGCCGGAGAGCTCTTGCGGGGTGTGGGCCACGCGTCCGGCCAGGCCCACCTGCTCGAGCGCGGCGAAGGCGCGGCGGCGCCGCTCAGCGCGCGGCACGCCCCCATAGAGCAGCGGCAATTCCACGTTGCGCAGCGCGCTCATGCGCGCCAGCAGGTTGAAGGTCTGGAAGACAAAGCCGATGCGGCGGTTGCGCACGTCGGCGAACTGGTCGTCCGTCATGCGGCTGACGTCCTGTCCGTCGAGGAGGTAACTCCCCGAGGTCGGCCGGTCGAGGCAGCCGATCAGGTTCATCAGCGTGGACTTGCCCGAGCCGGACGGGCCCATGATCGCGACGTACTCGCCACGGGCGATCTGCAGCGTGACCGCCCGCAGCGCAGGGACGTCGACGCGGCCCATGCGGTAGACTTTGGTGACGTCCTGCAGGGCCACCACCGCCGGAGCGTCGGGTCGAGCGGCGGCGCGCGCCTCTGCCGTCATCGCACCGACCGGATCTTGACCTTCACCCCGTCGCGTAGGACCCCGGGGTCGGCCACCGCCACCAGGTCGCCCACGCGCAGCCCGGCCAGGATGATCGTCTCGCGATCGTTGCTGGGCCCGGGCCGGACCGCTCGTCGTCTCAGCGTCACACCCTCGACCAGGTAGACGTATGGCGCGCCGTCGGCGGGCGTTGTGTACACTGCTTCGGCGGGAGCCAGCAGCGCATTGGGGATCCGCCGCCGCACGAGCTCGACGTCGACGGTGGTGCCGGGACGCATGCCGCCGCCCCCTTCCAGGTCGATGCGGGCGCGCACCACGCGGGTTCCCAGCCGCACCTCCACCTGCCGTCCGATCGCCGTCACGCGGCCGAGGAAGGTGCGGCCGGGATAGGCATCCGCCGTGACGCGGGATCGTTGCCCCACCTGGACCTGGCCGATGTCGGCTTCGTCGATTTCGGCCGTGACCCATCCGGTGGGAGTGGTCAGCGTGAGCACCGGTATGGCCGGCGCCACCGCGGCGCCCGGCTGCAGGTAGATCCTGGTGACGATGCCGGTGAAGGGAGCCCGCAGCTGGGCGCGGCCGACCCGCGCACGCGCCGCGGCGGCGGCGGCGCGGCTCCCCTGGGCGTGGGCCCGGGCGGCCGCGGCCGCCCCCTCGGCCTGGCGGACGGCGGCAAGGGCCGCTTCGTGCGCGGCCTCGGCCTGGTGCGCCTGTTCCTCGGCGGTCGTCACCGCCTCCGGCCGCGGACCAGCGCGCAGGGCGTCCAACTGCGCGAGCGCCTGGCGGTGGCGCGCCTCCGCTCCCTCGACCTGCGCCCCCGCGGCGTCGAGCTGTGCCTGCGTGATGGCCCCGTCGCGGAACAGTGCCTGGCTGCGGCCGAGTGCTCGCCGCGCCTCGTCAAGGGCGGCCTGCGCTGCGGCCACCGCCGCTTCGGCTTGAGCCAGGTCGGCGGGACGGGGACCCGCGCGCACCTGCGCCAGGGCGGCCCTGGCGGCGCGCGCGGCAAAGTCGGATTGCGCAGCCTGCCGACGCGACGTCTCCACGGCGGCCTGGGCCCGTGCGGCCTCTCGCCCCGCGGCGGTCGCAGCGGCATCGGCCTGAGCGGCGAGGGCGCGCAGTTCGGTGTCATCCACCGTCGCCAGCAGGGCGCCCGCCGTCACCGCCTGGCCCTCCGGCACGCTGAGGGTGGCCAGCCGTCCGGGGATCTCGAATCCCAGCTCGACGCTGCGGGTCTCCACGATGCCAGAGAGAGGGAGCGTGATCTCCAGGGTGCCCCGGCGGACCTGCGCGGCATCAATTTCCTCTGGTGCACCGGGGAAGAGGGCGCTGAGAGACCACACCAATCCGCCGGCCGCCGCCGCGAGCAGGATGAGGAAGGCGAGACCACGCCTGCGCATATCGAGGCTATTCTACAGGCTATAATGGCGTGGTGTCGGTGCTCCTACTGTTCCTGGACGGGGTTGGGTTGGGGGAGGAGGACCCGGAGCACAACCCTCTGGTGAGGGCGCACACCCCGGTTCTCCGCCGCCTGCTGGGCCGGCCGCTTGCGGGCCCGGCGCGGATCGCACGGGACGGCCTCCTCCTGATCCCCACCGATGCCACCCTCGGCGTACCGGGGCTGCCTCAGAGCGCCACCGGGCAGACCGCCCTCCTCACCGGCCTCAACGCCCCCGCCATCGTGGGACGCCACGTCACCGCGTATCCGACGGCGGCGCTGCGGGAGCTGCTGGCGCAGTGGAGCCTTTTTGCGCGGCTGGATCGCGCGGGGCGCGCCGTGACGCTGGCGAACGCGTACACCCCCGAGTACCATCAGGCGGTCGCCGACCGCCACCTCCGCCACGCCGCATTCACCTCGGCGGCGGTGAGCGCGGGATTGCGCCTGCGCGGCGTCGAAGACCTCCGGCGGCGCGAGGCAGTCTTCCACGACCTCACCAACGGGCGTCCCCGCCAGTGGGGGCACGGCGTGCCGGCCATCACTCCGCGCGAGGCCGGGAGCGACCTCGCGCGCCTTGCGGCCGCGTATGACCTGACCGCGTTCGAGTTCTTCCTCACCGACCTGGCGGCGCACGGCCGGGTGCCCCTCACCGGCGTCGAGGTCGTCGAGATGGTGGATGCCGCTCTCGGCGGCGTCCTCGAGGGGCTGGGCGCGGAGACGACGCTCGTTGTCGCAAGCGACCACGGCAACCTCGAGGATGAGCGCACCCCGGTACACACGCGGAACTCTGTCCCCACTCTGGTCATCGGCCCGGCCTGGACGCATTTCAGGGGGGTGGCGGCCATCACCGACGTCGCGCCGGCCATATCCGCCGCGCTCGGCGAACCCTTCATTGACGCGTCTGAGGCCGTGGCGGCGTCCGACACCGCGGCTGGAGGTGCGCCGTGAGCGTCGATTCCCGCACCCTGCGGGTCTTGGAGTTCCCCAAGGTGCTCGAGTTGCTGGCCGGGGAGACCCACACCACGATGGGCCGCGAGCGGGCGCTGGCGCTGACCCCCGCGGTGGCCATCGAGGAGGTGCGACGCCGTCAGGCCGAGACCACCGAGGCCGTCGGGCTGCGAAGTCAGGGCGAGGCGCCGATCGGCGGAGCGCGCGACCTGCGGCCGGCGCTGCGCCGCGCCCAGGCTGGTGGGACCCTCGATCCGCAGGCCCTGCTGGATGTCGCCCAGACGCTGGGTGTAGCCCGACGGGTGAAAGGACACGTGGAAGCGCAGAGGAGCCGCGCGCCACTTCTGGCGGCGACCGCAGGGCGGATCACGCCCTTGGAGCCGTTGGAGAGGCGCATCGGCGCCGTTCTGGACGAGGAGGGGCAGGCCCGCGACGATGCCAGTCCCACCCTGCGGCGCCTCCGGAACGAACAGCGCGCCACCGAGCGCCGCATCCGCGAGATGATGGACAGCGTCCTCCGCCATCCCACCTACGGCAAGATGCTGCAGGAGCCACTGATCACGATCCGCGGCGATCGGTTCGTGGTCCCGGTGCGACAGGAGGCGCGCTCCCAGTTCCCGGGGATCCTGCACGATCTCTCCGCCAGCGGCGCGACGGTGTTCATGGAGCCGATGGCCGTCGTGCCCCTGGGCAACCGGCAGCGGGAGCTCGCCGCCGCCGAACGGGACGAGATCGAGCGCCTCATGATCGAACTGACCGAGGCGGTCGCGGCTGAATCGGAATCCATCGCCGAGACGCTGGACGCGGTGGCCGATCTGGACCTGGTGCTGGCCAAGGGGGTCCTCAGCGAGCGGCTCGCCTCCGCCGAACCCGCCCTCACCGCCGGAGGCGTCACCACGCTGCGCGCCGCGCGCCATCCCCTGCTGCTGCTCCACCTCCCGAGTGAGCGCGTCGTGCCCATCGACGTCGAATTGGGCGGGACCTTTCATGCGTTGGTGATCACCGGGCCGAACACGGGCGGCAAGACCGTCACCCTTAAGACCGTGGGGTTGCTGACGCTGATGGCGCAGGCGGGGTTGCACATCCCCACGGGCGCGGGCTCGACCGTCGCGGTGTATCCGCAGATCTTTGCCGACATCGGGGACGAGCAGTCGATCGAGCAAAACCTCTCCACCTTCTCCTCGCACATGGGCGCCGTAGTCGACATCCTCAGCCAGGCGAAGCCGCCCGCGCTCGTCCTGCTGGACGAGGTGGCGGCGGGAACCGACCCCACCGAGGGCGCCGCGCTGGCGCGCGCCATCATCGAGACGCTCCTGGCGCGGGGCGTCCGCACCGCGGTGACGACGCACTACAACGACCTGAAAGCCCTCGCCTATCAGCAGGAGGGGATCGAGAACGCCTCGGTGGAGTTCGACCCCGAAACGCTGCAGCCGACCTTCCGTCTGCTCCTCGGGCAGCCCGGGCAGTCGAACGCACTGATCATCGCGCGGCGCCTCGGCCTGGACGTCGG
>DASYRG010000004.1:0-4223 GCA_036004665.1 bacterium
TCTGAGAACTGCAGGTAGAGGCGGTCGCGAGTGGTCAGCGCCTCTTCGCCGATGATGGCCACCAACCGGCGCAGGTCCACGCCGTTGGCGTAGGAAGCGAAGAGCTGGTCCTTGACGTTGGCGTGGTCTTCGCGGGTGCGGCCCTTGCCGATCCCGTCGTTCATCAGCCGCGACAGGCTGGGCAGCGGGTTGATCGGTGGGTAGATACCCTTGCGGTGCAGATCCTGCGAGAGCACAATCTGCCCCTCGGTGATGTAGCCGGTCAGGTCGGCGATGGGGTGGGTAATGTCGTAGTCGGGCATCGTCAGGATCGGGATTTGGGTGATCGAGCCTTTTCGCCCGAGAATTCGGCCCGCCCGCTCGTAGAGCGTGGCCAGGTCGGTGTACATGTAGCCCGGGTAGCCGCGGCGGCCGGGGATCTCTTCGCGGGCGGCGCCAATTTCGCGGAGGCTTTCGCAGTACGACGTCATATCAGAGAGAATCACCAGTACCTGCGTCTCCAGGTCGTAGGCTAGGTACTCCGCCGCGGTGAGGGCCAGGCGCGGCGTCATCAGCCGCTCGATCGCTGGGTCGTCGGCGAGGTTGAGGAAGACGACGCTGCGGGCGAGGGCGCCGGTGGACTCGAACTGCTCGATGAAGTAGGCGGCCTCCCGCTGGGTGATGCCCATCGCCGCGAAGACGACGGCGAACTCCTCCGCCGCCCCCAACGCCTTGGCCTGGCGGGCGATCTGTGCCGCGACCTCGTTGTGCGGCAGCCCCGCGCCGGAGAAGAGCGGCAGCTTCTGCCCGCGCACCAAAGTGTTCAGGCCGTCGATGCTCGAGATCCCGGTCTGGATGAACTCCTGCGGCCGCTCCCGCGCCACCGGGTTGATCGGGGCGCCGATGATGGGCAGCCGCTTCTCGGGGATGATCGGGGGGAGGCCGTCGATCGGGTCGCCGCGCCCGTTGAAGCGCCGTCCGACTATGTCACGGGAGACGCCGAACCGCGCCACCTCTTCCCGCAGGCTAACCGCCGTCTTGGCCACGTCGAGGCCCGTCGTCTCCTCGAAGACCTGGATGACCGCGTTGCGCTCCGAGACCTCGATCACCTGTCCGCTACGGATGGAGCCATCAGGAAGGTGAATGTTGACGATGGCCGAGTACGAGAGGTCCTTGGCGCCTTCGACGAAGAGCAGCGGCCCGGAGATGTAGGAGATGGACTGGTATCGCTTGACAGCGAGTTCCATGCGCTTACCTCACGGTCTTCGTGTTATGGGGGTGAGGAGGGTGGTCCCGCGGAAGTATCCCGTAGTTCTGGAGCGGGAGCACCCCTCCTCACCCTCATGACGCAGCCCCAGCAGCCTGAGCGCCCAAGGCGGCAGGCAGACGCTTCAAGAGATCATCAATGTGTCGATCCCAGTCTTCCTTAGTAACATCCTTCAGTCGGGCGATCTGCTCGATCTCCGGCAGGTTCAGCACGTCATCCATCAACATGCCGCGCTTGAGCGCCGCGGACGCTTCGTCATAGAAGCTGATGATGGCCTTCAGCATCCCGTACGACTTGGCAAACGGAGAGTAGGCGTCCACCTCGGAGAAAGAGGACTGCTGCAGGAAATCCTCGCGCAGCATCTTCCCGGCCTCGATCACCAGCCGCTGGTCGTCCTGCAGCGCGTCGGGGCCGACCAGCTGCACGATCTCCTGCAGCTCGGCCTCCTGCTGCAGCAGCGCCAGGGCGCGGTCGCGCAGCCTCTGGAAGTCCTCGGGGAGATTGTCCTGGTACCACTGGCCGAAAAGTGGCGAGTAGAGGCTGTAGGAGCGCAACCAGTGGATGGCCGGAAAGTGACGGCGGTGGGCCAGGCTGGCGTCCAGTGACCAGAAGGTGCCGGTGATGCGCAGCGTCGCCTGGGTCACCGGTTCGGAGAGGTCGCCGCCCGGCGGGGAGACGGCGCCCACGACCGTGATCGATCCGCGGCGCTCCGGGCTGCCCTGGCACACGACGCGCCCCGCCCGCTCATAGAAGGCGGCCAGGCGGCTGGAGAGATAGGGCGGGTAGCCCTCTTCTGCCGGCATCTCCTCGAGGCGCGAGCTGATCTCGCGCATCGCCTCAGCCCACCGGCTGGTGGAGTCGGCCATGAGGGCGACCTTGTAGCCCTGGTCGCGCCAGTACTCGGCCATCGTGATGCCGGTGTAGACGGACGCTTCGCGCGCCGCCACCGGCATGTTGGAGGTGTTGGCGATGATGATCGTCCGCTCCATCAGGGGCCGGCCCGTACGCGGGTCTTCCAGTTCTGGGAACTCGTCCAGGACGTGGGTCATCTCGTTGCCGCGCTCGCCGCAGCCGACGTAGATGATCACGTCGGCGTCCGCCCACTTGGCCAGCGTCTGCTGCATCACCGTCTTGCCGCTGCCGAAGGGCCCGGGGATGGAGGCCGTGCCGCCCATCGCCACGGGGAAGAGGACGTCGATGATACGCTGTCCGGTGACAAGCGGCTCGCGAGGATCGACACGCTGCGCCAGCGGCCGGGCGAACCGCACCGGCCAGTTATGCATGAGGCGCAGCTCGCGGCCGTCGTCGAGCCGGCCGACCACGTCGCTGACCGTGAACTCTCCGCTCTTGATCTCCTTCACCTTCGACCGCGCAGCGTCTGGGGGCACCATGATGCGATGCGTCAGCCCGAACTCTTGAACCTCGCCGAGCACGTCCCCAGGCCCAACCTCGTCGCCGGTCTTGACCGTCGGCGTGAACGCCCAACGCTTCTCCCGATCCAGAGCAGAGGCGACCGCGCCGCGCTCGATGAAGTCGCCCTTCTGCGTGCGGATATCTTTCAGGGGGCGCTGGATGCCGTCGAAAACGCCGAAGAGCAGGCCCGGCCCGAGCTCAAGCGCCAGGGGGAACCCGGTGGACTCGACCGGCTCACCGATGTAGAGGCCCGAGGTATCCTCATAGACTTGGATGAAAGCAGTGTCCCCCTCGAGGCGGATGATCTCGCCGATCAGCCGCTCCTTCCCGACGCGGACGATGTCGTACATGCGGGTCCCCGTCATGCCCTTGGCGATGACCGCGGGGCCGGCGATCCTAATGATTTGACCTGCTGTTGCCACGGCGTCCTCCTTCAGTGTGCCCCCACCGGCCGCTAGCCTTCCGGCGGCACTCCCTGCAGCCCCCGGATGTACCGGATCTGGCCGCAAGCATACGACTTGTGCAGGGCGGAGCCGAGAATCGAGGCATAGAGAGGCGCCTGGCCGACGACGCTATCGAGCCGGTCGTCTGAGGTCTCTTCCACCTGCGCCTTCACGACAGCGTGGGCAGCCGTCAGGCGCCTGAGGGCCTCGCGCCATGCCTCCCCGGTGGTTTGCGCGATCGGCTGCCAATCCCGCGTCGTCCACCAGCCGTCCGGCCAGGCCGGCTTCCCCGCCAGCACGTCGGCGAGGTTCTCGTCCCAAATGGCCACGTGGTTGACGATCTGCCAGATGGAGTGGCGACCCTCGCCTGGGAGCCACGCCGCCAGCTCTGCAGTCAGGCCACGGACGGACGGCAACAGCCCCACATTGCCGCCCTGGGGCGCCCCCTCAAAGCTCGCGGCCAGCGCCGTGAGGAGGTGCCCTATCTCCCGCTTCGTCGACTCGATCATCGAAGCTTCACGTAGAAGCCGATGTGCTCTTTGACCAGCCTGGCGATGTAGTCCTCGCCGCTCTCGATCTCCGCCGTGGGCGCGGGGAAGGGCACCACGATGGGCGTCTCCCGACCGCGCATCGCCCGGGTCAGCTCTTCGTCGATCTCATCCAGCAGCGCCTCGTTTACCGCCGCCAGCCCGTAGTCCGCGGCGATCAGCTGGCGCAGGTGCTCGAGGGCCTCTACCGGCGTGGCAGCCTCCCGGACCTCAACTCCCGCCAGGCGGAAGCCTGTCGCGGTCTCGGCGTCGGTGACGACGGCCATCTTAGGCAAGGGCCATCTCTTTGCGAACAACGTCGCGGGGGATCCCGAAAGCCTTGCTGCGCGCGATCAGGCGGAGGTTCACGACCTCATTGTACTTCAGGGCCAGATACCCCACGACGACGTCCAAGCCGAGCGGGTCGTCCAGATAGCGGTGCGCCGCCTGACGAGCCAGCTGGGAGTCGAGACTGCGCTCGAACTCGGTGAGGTCGTCCGGCACGCTTCCGGCCGCAAACCCGCGGACCCCCAGCACCTGCCAGGCCCCTTCCAGCGTCTCGCGCGCGCTGAGGCCGAGAAAGAGCTTCTCGTC
>DASYRG010000005.1:0-11644 GCA_036004665.1 bacterium
GCGCACGATGGCGCCCCAGTACGGATTGCGGGAGGTGAATAGATGAACAAAGAGGAGTTGGTCGAGCGAATCGCCACCAAGACCGGCCTTACCAAGAAAGACGCCATGGACGCCGTCAACACTACGCTGGATACCGTGGCTCTGACCCTCAAGAAGGGCGAGAAGGTCACCCTCGTCGGCTTCGGGACGTTTCTGGTGCGACGGCTGCGCGCCCGCGACGGCCGCAACCCCCAGACCGGCGCCCGCATCAAGATCCCGGCCAAGAAAGTGCCCCGGTTCACTCCGGGGAAGGAACTCAAGGCGACCATCAGGTAGCGGTCGGCCCAGGACCGATGAGGCCGAAGGCGGGCCGGTCTGGCCTGCCTTCGTCGTTTTCTGCTCTGTGCGGGCGAGGCGGGCCGTCGAGATGATTTCGCGGCGGGAGGGTCTGGAACCGTGACTGCGCGGCTGCTTGACGGCCGTGCACTGGCGGCCGAAACCGAACGCGCCCTGGCCGGCGACGTCGCGCGCGTCGTTCCCCGACTCGGCATGGCCCCCGGCCTCGCCGCGGTCCTCGTGGGGTCCTGGGGCCCCTCCGTCACCTACGTGCGGCGCAAGGCCGAGGCGTGCGGCCGCGTGGGTTTCCGCTCTGAGGTTTTTTCTTTGGCGGAGGAGAGCACGCAGGAGGCGGTGGAGGTTCTGATCGCCGAGCTCTCCGCCCGAACCGACATCCACGGCGTCCTCCTCCAGGAGCCGGTGCCGGCGGGACTCGACGCCCGTGCCGCCCTGGCGCGGCTCGACCCCCGCAAGGACGTGGACGGTCTGACGGCAGTCAGCCAGGCGGCTCTGTTGGCAGGGACTCCCGGCCTGCGGCCCGCTACGGCCCTGGGCGTGATGGCGCTCATCGGGGCGGCGGGGATGGATCCGGCGGGGCGGGAGGCGGTGGTCGTCGGCCGCAGCCTGCTGGTCGGGCGGCCGACCGCGCTGCTTCTGCTGGCGGCGCACGCCACCGTGACGGTCTGCCACTCGCGCACCCCGGAGCTGGCCAGACACACCGCCCGCGCGGAGATCCTGGTCGCGGCCGCTGGACGGCCGGGATTGATCACCGGAGCGATGGTGAGGCCCGGTGCGGTGGTGATCGACGTCGGGATCACCCGGCGAGACGGCCGCCTCGTGGGAGACGTCGAGCGCGCCTCCGTGGAGCCGGTCGCCGGAGCGCTCACCCCCGTCCCCGGCGGGGTTGGTCCGATGACGATCGCCATGCTGCTGACGAATACGTGGCAGGCCTTTCGCGCCCAGGTGCTGGGGGAGGAGGCGCCGTGAGCCCCGCCGGCGCGACCCGCGGGGACGGTGATGCGGTCCGATACATCATGGGCCTCCTCGCCCGCGCCGACCGGCCGCGACTCGCCGAGGACGCGCGCCTCTCGCGCATGCGCCGCCTGCTCGACCGGCTGGGACGCCCGCAGGAGGATCTGCCCATCGTGCTCGTCGCCGGCACCAAGGGAAAAGGATCCACCGCCGCGATGCTGGACGCCATCGAGCGGGCGGCGGGGCGGCGATGCGGCCTCTACACGAAGCCGCACCTGTTGGAGTATCGAGAGCGCATCCGGGTGGACGGAGCGATGATCGGGGAGGAGGAGTTGGCCCTCCTCGTCGCCGAGGCGCGCCCCCACATCGAGGCGGGCGCAGGCGATTCGGAAGGAGTGCCGACCTATTTCGAAGCCTCCGCGGCCCTCGCCCTGCTGGCGTTTCGCGCCCGAAAGGCCGAGCTGGCCATCCTGGAGGTGGGGCTGGGCGGGCGGCTGGACCCGACCAACGCCGTCGAGCCGGCGCTGTCGGTGATCACGCCGATCAGTTATGACCATGTCGAACTACTGGGGAGGACGCTGGCGGCGATCGCGTGGGAGAAGGCCGGGATCATCCGCCCCGGCCGGCCGATCGTTGTCGCCCTCCAGCCGCCCGAGGCCCATGCCGCCCTGACGGCGGTGGCGGCCGAGCGGGGGGCGACCCTCATCTCCGTCGGCGAGCGGACGCGCTGGCGGATCAGGACGATGTCTCCGCGCGGGCAATCAGTCACACTCGCCGCCGCAGCGGATTACGGGCTCGTGCACCTCCCGCTGGTCGGGCGCCATCAAGCCGGCAACGCCGCGACGGCGGTCGTCGCCGCCGAGACCCTCGCCCGCGCCGGATTTCCGCTGCCTCCAGAGGCAGTGCCGCACGGCCTGGCCTCGCTGCGCTGGCCCGGGCGGGAGGAGGTGCTCTCCGAGGCGCCCACCGTGATGGTCGACGTGGCGCACAACGTGGCCTCGATGCAGGCCCTGCGCGATACTCTGCTCGAGTTGTGGCCGGGGCGGCGGCTGGTGCTCGTCTTCGCCATGGTCGCCACCCACGACCACGAGGGCCCCGCCGCGGTCATCGCTCCACTGGCTGACGTGGCGATCGTCACGGAGCCGGATCACGTCCACCCGCTCCCGGCGGCCCGCCTGGCCGAGGCGGTGCGGCCCTATGTGCCGCTGGTGGAGGTCATCCCAGACCGCGCGGCCGCGCTGGACCGGGCGCTGGCCCTGGCCCGCCCGCAGGATGTGGTGTGCATCACGGGATCGTTCTATCTGGCAGGGGAAGCGCGCGCCCGGCTGCTCGCCGCACAGGAGGCGGCTGCGGGCGGGGCGAATCTGAGCCTGTCCCCGGGTTCGACGCGGTAGCGCCACGATGTGGGCCGATCTCCTCGTCCAAGAGATCATGAAGACTCGCCCCGGCAGTCACGTCGTCAACGACGCCTGGAGCCCCTCCGGCGACGCGCACATTGGCTCCCTGAAAGGGGTCGTCCTCCACGACGCCATCACACGCGGCCTGCGGGAGCAGGGCGTGGACGTCCGATTCTCCTATGGGTTTGACGATTACGATCCCTTCGACGCCGTGCCTCCATACCTGGATGCCGCGCGGTTCTCTCCGTTCCTGGGAAAGCCGCTGGCCGACGTCCCGGCCCCCGAGCCCGGAGCCGAGAGCTTCGGTCAATTCTACGGCCTCCGCTTCGTCGAAGAGTTCCGCCGGCTGGACTGTCGTCCCGAGGTGTACTGGGGCAGCGCGCTCTACCGCGGCGGACGGATGAACGAGGCGATTCGCCGGGTGCTCGACCGGGCGGAGCAGATCCTGGAGATCGACCGGGAGATCAGCGGCAGCCAGCGCGCCGAGCGCCATCCCCTCCAGATCATCTGTGAGTCCTGCGGCAAGATTGCCACGACGGTGATCGCGGGCTGGGATGGTCGAGAAGTCCTGTACGAGTGCCGCCCCGGCAAGGTCGCCTGGGCACAGGGGTGCGGGCACGTTGGACGGCGTTCCCCCTTCGACGGCGCCGCCAAACTGATCTACCGGGTGGAGTGGGCGGCGAAATGGTGGGTCCTGGGCGTCACCGTGGAAGGGGCGGGGAAGGATCACTTCACCCGCGGCGGCTCCCACGACACGGCCGCCGCCGTGGCGGAGCGCGTCTTCGAGTATCCCACGCCCTTCCCTATCCCGTACGAGTTCCTGCTCATCGGTGGGGCCAAGATGTCCGGCTCGGCTGGCAAGGGCGTGCTGGCTCGCGATCTGCAGGGGATCCTGCGCCCCGAGCTGACGCGGTTCCTGATGATTCGGCCCCACTACCGCGAGCAGAAGAACTTCGACCCGAGCGGAGAGACGATCCCGCGCCTCTACGACGAGTACGACCGCGCCGTGCGCGCGTTCCGCGGCGAGGTGGACGACCCTGAACTGGCCCGGACCTTCTTCCACGCGCGCATCGGCGGCGCCCCGGTGGAAGCCTACCTCCCCCGCTTCGGGAAGATCGCCACGCTCGCCCAGATCCCCTCGGTCGATCTCGAGGCGGCCGTGGCCGAAGAGAAGGGCGCGCCGCTGACGGAGGCGGACCGTCGGGAACTGGCCGCGCGCGTCGCGGACGCCCGGCGCTGGCTCGATGGCTACGCGCCCGAGGCGTATAAGATCGAGGTGCAAGCCGGCCTGCCGCCGGCGGCCGCGACGCTGTCCGCTCCCCAGCAGCGCTTTCTCGGGGCGCTGGCCGACGCCCTGGAGGGAGCGCCCTGGCGCGGCGAGGCGCTACACGCGCTCATCCACGAGGTGAAGAACGGGGCGGGCTTGCCCCCGCAGCAGGCCTTCGGCGCCCTCTACCGGGCGTTTCTCGGCAGGGACTCGGGGCCGCAGGCCGGCTGGCTGCTGGCGGCCTTGGACCGTCGGTTCGTCCTGGAGCGACTACGCGCCGCGGCGGGAGAGCGGACGGCGCCGTGATCCCCGATGGACTCACCATCCTTGTCGTCGCCGACGTGAACGACCATCACCTGGAGCAGATCCGGGCCGCCTCGCCGGGGGCGCGCATCGAGAAGACGCTCGACCGGACGCGGCTGCGGGAGCTGGCGCCCGAGGCCGAGGTGGTAGTGGGCTGGAACGTCCCGCGCGACGTCGTACAGCGGGCCGCCCGCCTGCGGTGGATCCACTCCAGCGCCGCGGGCGTCGACCAGCTGCTCTATCCCGAGGTGATCGAGCGCGGCATTCTGCTCACCGGGAGCAGCGGCATCCACGCCACCTCCATCAGCGAGCACGTGCTCGCCCTCGCCCTGGCGCATTCCCGGCGGCTCCCTCAGGCGATCCGCCACCAGGCGGCCCGGCGCTGGGACCGCTCCTCCACGATCGGGTGGGAACTCACAGGCCAGACCATGGGCATCCTCGGTCTGGGAGCAATCGGCCAGACCCTCGCCGCCAAGGCGGCGGCGCTGGGGATGCGGGTCATCGGCACCAAGCGCACGCCCGGCGTCCTGCCGGGGGTGGAGCGGGTTCTCGGGCCGGACGGGCTCGACGAGGTCCTGGCGGCATCGGACGTGGTGGTGATCATCCTGCCGTTGACGGAGCAGACGCGGGGGCTGATCGGTGCGCGGGAACTGGCGCTGATGAAGCCCAGCGCCTTCTTCATCAACGTGGCCCGCGGCGCCATCGTCCGCGAGGACGCGCTCATCGCGGCGCTCGCTGCGGGAAGACTGGCCGGAGCAGGGCTGGATGTCTTCGAGCGGGAACCTTTGCCCCAGGACAGCCCCCTCTTTGGGATGGAGCAGGTCATCATGACGCCGCACGTCTCGGGCGCCGTGCCCGACTACTATGATCGGGTCATCCCGCTCTTTTGCGAGAACCTGCGGCGGTACCAGGCGGGCGAGCCGCTGCTCAACGTCGTCGATCTTGCCCGGGGCTACTGACCGGGCGCGCTGAGGTGAGCCTGTGAAACCGTATCCCCTCGATCGCATCCGGAACGTCGCCGTCGTCGGTCACGGCGGGACGGGCAAGACCACGCTGGTCGAAGGCATGCTCTACGCCGCCCGGGCGATCGAGCGGCTCGGCCGCGTTGAGGACGGCACGACCACCACCGACTTCGATCAGGAGGAGGTGCGGCGCCGCCACACCATCAACGCCTCGCTGGCTCCCCTGGAGTGGAAGGAGCACAAGGTCAACCTGATCGACACCCCCGGATATCCCGATTTCGTCGCGGAGATGGTCGCCCCGCTGCGGGTCTGCGAAGGGGCCCTGGTGGTGGTGGACGCGGTGGCGGGAGTGGAGGTGCAGACCGAACGGGCCTGGGCCTTCGCCGAGGAGGGCGGCGTCAGCCGGCTGATCGTGGTGAACCGGCTCGACAGGGAGAACGCCTCCTTCGCCCGCACCGCGGAGCGCCTCGTCCAGCGGTTCGGCAAACGGGTCGTTCCCCTGCAGATTCCCATCGGCGCGGAGTCTACCTTTCACGGCGTTGTCGACCTGCTGCACATGCGGGCGTATCTCTGGAGCGGCGGAGAGATGAGCAGCGGCGACGTCCCGGCGGCCATCGCCGAGGAAGCGGCAGCGGCGCGCGAGCGGTTGATCGAGGCGGCGGCCGAATCCGATGATGCGCTCGTGGAGAAATACTTAGAGGAAGGGACGCTCTCGCAGGAGGACCTGGTGGCCGGTCTGCACGGCGGGGTGCGCGCCGGCACCCTCGTGCCGGTGCTGACGGCGTCGGGTGGACGGGGAGTGGGCATCCCCCCCGTGCTCGATGCCGTCGTGGAACTGCTGCTCTCCCCGGCGGAGACCCCGGCGGTGACCGGGGAGGCGCCGCGCGGCGGAACCGTGACCCGCGAGGCCACCGCCGACGCCCCTCTGGCGGCGCTGGTCTTCAAGACGATGGCCGACCCATACGTCGGCAAGCTCTCCTATTTCCGTGTGTACGCGGGGCGGCTGGCCAGCGACTCCCAGGTCTACAACGTGAACCGCGACACGCCGGAGCGCATCGGAACCCTCTACTACCTGCGCGGCAAGCACCAGGAGGCGACGGCGCAGATTCCGGCCGGGGACATCGGCGCGGTGGCCAAACTTGCCCAGACGGAGACGGGGGATACCCTCTCCGCCAAGGAGTCGCCGATCCGTCTGGCGCCGATCCGATTCCCCAAGCCCGCGATGACGCTGGCGATCGAGCCCAAGTCGCGCGCCGACGAGGACAAGCTGGGGGCCGCCCTGCACCGCCTGGCCGAAGAGGACCCCACCGTCACCGTGCGGCGCGACGCTGAACTGAAGCAGACGGTCCTCTCGGGCATGGGTGATTCCCACCTGGAGATCATCGCCGACCGGCTGAAGCGGAAGTTTGGGGTGGAGGTGACCCTGGCCCCGCCCAGGGTGGCGTACCGGGAGACGATCAAGCGGAAGGGGTCGGCGCAGGGACGATACGTCAAGCAGACGGGTGGGAGAGGGCAGTACGGGGTCTGCGAACTGGAGGTCGAGGCGATGCCGCGGGGCGGAGGCTTCGAGTTCGTGGACGAAATCTTTGGAGGCGCCATCCCCAATCAGTTCATCGCCTCCGTGGAGAAAGGCGTGCGCAAGTCGCTGGAGGAGGGAGTGTTGGCAGGCTATCCAGTTGTGGACATGCGCGTGCGGCTGACCGACGGCAAGTACCACCCGGTGGACTCCTCCGACATCGCCTTTCAGATCGCCGGGTCGATGGCCTTCAAGGAGGCCGCCGCCCAGGCGCAGCTCGTGCTGCTGGAGCCCATCATGGATCTGGCGGTGCGCGTGCCCGAAGAGATCATGGGAGACATCATCGGCGACCTCAACGCCAAGCGGGCGCGCATCGCCGGCATGGACACGCAGGGGGACGGCACCACCGTGGTGCGAGCCCAGATCCCTCAGGCGGAAGCGCTGCGCTATGCTTCCGACCTGCGCTCGATCACCGGCGGGCGCGGGTCCTTCGAGATGGACTTCTCGCACTATGAGGAGGTGCCCGGTCATGTCGCCGAGCGCGTCGTGGCCGAGGCGAAGAAGCACAAGGAGGCCGCGACCCACTGACCCGTCCGACGACCCCGACGCCCGGCCGCCATGCGGCCGATGCGCGCGATGAGATCCGCCAGCGTCTCAACCTGGTCGAGCTCATCTCGGGCCACGTCGCGCTGAAGAAGGCGGGGCGGCAGTACAAGGGGCTCTGTCCGTTCCACTCCGAGAAGACCCCGTCCTTTCACGTCGATCCGGAACGCGGGTTGTTCTATTGCCTCGCCGGAGAGACGAGGGTGCTGACGTGGGAAGGCGCCCGTCCGATCCGGGACTTGGCCGGTGGAGTCCATCGGGTGCTGGGTCGCGGCGCAGACTGGATTGACGCCCCGTTTTACTCGTTCGGCCCTCAACCGCTGATGCGGATTAGGTTGACCAGAAATCGCCAGCGTAAGGAAATCTACGCGACTCCCGAACACCGCTGGTTTGTCCGCGCAGGAAAGACCCTTCAAAAGACGAGGGAGGCCCAGACACGTGATTTGAAGCCAGGAGATCTCCTGGTCTCGAAGTTTCCGGGCAGTCGAGTCAAGCTGACCACCCCCTCGCCATTTGGAATCGCTCATGGGATCACTTTCGGGGATGGTACGCTGAATGGCACCGGCAGCATGGCGCAGCTTGATCCCGTCAAGGACGCGATGTTGCGAAAGTGGTTTCCAAACAGCGTTATGATCAGGGGCAGTCCGCAAATTCAGGTCCATCATCTTCCGCGCTTCTTCAAGTCACCTCCGCCACTCGGAGAATCCGTTCCGTACCTCTATCGATGGCTCGCTGGATACTTCGCGGCTGATGGGCACGTCTCCAAGGACGGCACGGTGATGCTGAATTCTGCACGGCGAGAACACCTCGAGTTTGTCCGTTCCGCCTGCTCCCGGCTGGGCATCGGCACCTATGGCATCACTCGACAGGACCGGCAGGGGTTTCCCGACCGCAAGGTCAGCCCGCTCTACCGCATCCACTTCGTCAATGCGGATCTCACGGAGGAATTCTTCCTCCTCGACGGTCACCGCATGCGCTACATGTCTGCCGAGAAGGGATTCGCGCGTCGTGGCTGGGCCGTTCAGTCTGTCGAGCCCACTGACAGAGTCGAAGAAGTGTTTTGCGCCGTTGTCCCAGAAGGCCATGCGTTCGTCCTAGAAGACAACATTCTTACCGGAAATTGCTTCGGCTGCCACGCCGGCGGCGACGCCTTCGACTTCATGATGCGCATCGCCAACCAGTCCTTCCCCGAGGCCCTCGCCGCGCTCGCCGAGCGCACCGGCGTCCCCCTCGAGCGGACCCCTGAAGACGCCCGCGATCGCAGCGAGCGGGAGCAGGTGCTGCGCGCCCTCGACGCCGCCGCGGCCTTCTACCGGGCCGCCCTTTCCGGCGGGGACGGCGAGACGGCGCGCGCCTACCTGACGCGCCGCGGCGTGCGGCCCGAGACGGTGGAGGAGTTCGGTCTGGGGTATGCCCCCTCCACCTGGGATGGCCTGTTGCGGGCGCTGGCGGAGAAGGGGTACGAGGCCGCGGCGCTGGACCGGGCGGGGTTGGTGACGGCACGCTCCCAGGGCGGGGGTCACTTCGACCTGCTGCGCCACCGTCTCATCTTCCCGATCGAAGACCTGCAGGACCGCACCGTGGCCTTTGGGGGACGGGCGCTCGACCGGGAGGCTACGCCCAAATACCTGAACTCCCGGGAGTCTGCCGCGTTTCAGAAGGGGCAGCTCCTCTATCTGCTCAACCGGGCGCGGAAGGCGATCCGCGAGACGAACGAGGTGGTGGTCGTCGAGGGCTACATGGACGCGCTGGCCTGCCATCAGGCGGGGGTGCGCAACGCCGTGGCCACGCTGGGCACCGCGCTCACCCTCGACCACGTCCTGCTGCTGAAGCGCTTTGCGGCGCGGGTCACCCTCGTCTACGACGCCGACGCTGCGGGGCGGCTGGCCAGCGAACGCGGGGCGCAGCTCTTTGAAGAGGCGGAACTGCCGGCCAGCGTGGCTGTCCTGCCTGCCGGATCCGACCCCGATGCCTTCCTGCGCCGGGAAGGTCAGGAGAGATTCCGAACAATATTGAGTGATGCTCTGTCAATGTTCGACTATCAGGTCCATCTGGCGGAAATGCGCCATGACGCACGGACGTTGGAAGGAAGGGTGGCCTTAGCCGACGAATTGCTTCCCGTTATTTCGTTGGTGCTCAACCCGGTCCGGCAGTCTGAATACCTCCGGGCCATCGCCCAGCGGTTCGATCTTTCGGAGGAAGCGCTGCGTCAGCGGTTGGCTAGCCGCAGGCGGTCGGACCGCCGTGGGGTAGGGGAGTCTCTGGCAGGAATGGCCCCGCCCACGCCGGCCCGGTGGAAGGCGGAGCGGTTTCTCCTTCACCTCATGGTGCAGGAGAGCCCGGCCCGGGACGTGGTCCGCGAAGCACTTTCGGTGGGAGATTTCCTCGATCCACTCCACCGCAAGCTCGTGCAGGTGCTGTTGGACGAGGACGCGCCGGCCGAGGCCTTGAGGGAACGGCTGCCCGATCAGGAGAGCATAGAGCTGCTGAACCGGCTGCTGTTTGAGCCGCTGGCGACGGAGGAAAAGGACAGAGATAAAGTGCAGGCCGATTCCATCGAGTTCTTTCGGACCGAAGGCCTCAAGGAGGAACGCCGTCGCATACAACGGGCGTTGCAGGAGGCCCAGGCGGCGGGAGATGAGGAACGGGTAACGCAGCTGCAGTCGGCCTTCCTGGCCCTGCGGGAACGGGGCCGGAACGAAAACGGAGAAAGGCGGAAGGGAGGTGAGGAGCATGGCGCGGAAAAAGGCGCAGGTCCCTGAGCGAACCCCAGAGGAGGCGGCAGTGGCGGAAGGCGGGCCGCTGACCGCGGAACTGCGCGGCCTGATCGAGCTCGGGCGCAAGCGCGGCTTCCTCACCCAGGACGAGATCATCGAGCAGTTCCCCGAGGCCGAGCAGAACGTCGACCAGATCGACCGCATCCTCAGCATTCTCTCCGGCAAGGGGATCGAGATCGTCGAAGAGGCGAAGGATACGGAGGAGAAGGGCAAGGAGGAGGAGGAGGAAGAGCAGGATGTGGACGGGATCAGCATCGACGACCCCGTCCGCATGTACCTCAAAGAGATCGGCAAGGTCGCCCTCCTCACCCCCGACCAGGAGATCGATCTGGCGCAGCGCATGGAGAAGGGCGATGAGGAGGCTAAACGCCGCCTCATCGAAGCGAACCTTCGCCTGGTCGTCAGTATCGCCAAGAAGTACGTGGGGCGGGGGATGCTCTTCCTCGACCTGATCCAGGAGGGCAACCTGGGGCTGATCCGCGCCGTCGAGAAGTTCGACTGGCGCAAGGGCTTCAAGTTCAGCACCTACGCCACCTGGTGGATCCGCCAAGCCATCACGCGGGCCCTGGCCGACCAGGCGCGGACGATCCGCATCCCCGTGCACATGGTCGAGACGATCAACAAGCTTGTGCGCATCTCGCGCCAGTTGCTGCAGGAGCTGGGCCGCGAGCCTTCCCCCGAGGAGATCGGGGCGCAGATGGGCCTGCCGGCGGAGCGGGTGCGGGAGATCATGAAGATCGCCCAGGAGCCGATTTCGCTGGAGACGCCAATCGGCGAAGAGGAAGACTCCCACCTCGGGGACTTCATCGAGGACCACGACGCCCTCGCGCCGGCCGAGGCCGCCTCCTTCACCATGCTCAAAGAGCAGCTGGAGTCGGTGCTGGAGTCGCTGACGCCGCGGGAGCGCAAGGTCCTAAAGCTACGTTTCGGCCTGGACGACGGCCGGCCCCGCACCCTGGAAGAGGTGGGCCGCGAGTTCGGGGTGACGCGCGAGCGCATCCGCCAGATCGAAGCCAAGGCGCTCCGCAAGTTGCGCCATCCGAGTCGCAGTAAGCGCCTCAAGGATTTCATCGAGTAAGGCGACCCGCGACCGATGCCAGAAGGGGGAGCGCTAAGCTGCTCCCCCTTCTGATTCTTGGGGCGTTCCGATCCCGGCTGGTCCTACGGACTGACGACGAGCGTGTCCGTGTAGATGTTCTGGTTGCGGTGGCCGGTGTTGTTCGTGACAAACGGTGACACCGTGCAGATGGGGATGTCCGTGACGTTGCGGTTGTCGGCCCACGCCACGTGCACGATGTGGTTCGCCCCGTCCCATCGGGCGTCCAACTCGATGTAGTCGCCGTGGAAGGCCGCCGTGCCCCCACCGAACAGGAGACAGTTCGCCTGGTGGGAGACGTCGGTGACGCGAGTATTGTCGCTGAAAACCGGCGCGGCCCCGAGATGGCAGTTGAAGCAGGTGTCGTAGAAGACGTCGAGGGCCTCATTCCCGGGCGTGGCGCTGTTCCGAAAATCGTACCAGGCGACGTGCAGCG
>DASYRG010000006.1:0-60953 GCA_036004665.1 bacterium
CAGGAAGCGGGTGAAGAGCTGTCGGCCGACCAGCTCGACGGTTCCGAACTCCGGCTGGAGCGTCGCGACGTCAGGTGGGGCGATGCGCGGGCGGACCACGGCGAAGAGGAGCCCGATGAGGAAGAGGGCGGCGAGCCCCAGGGCGGCCACCCGCCGCCCGGGCGGGCCGGCAGACCCCGGTTCACCCGTGGCCATGTGCAGCAGCATGATCACGAAGAGGAAGAGGACGACGATGGCCCCCGCGTAGATGATGACCTGCAGCACGGCGATGAACTGCGCCCCCAGCAGGAGGTAGAGGACGGCCAGGGAGGCGAGGACGATCAGCAGCGCCAGGGCGCTGTGAATGGCGCGTCGCGCGCTGATCATCGTGAGCGCGCCCGCGAGCGCCAGGGCCGCGGCGGGGATGAAGAGGAGGAGTTCCATCCCTTACACCTCGCGGTGGGGGTCTCGCCCGCTGGCGCCCGGGTACGGCTCGGTGAGCATCGGTTTCGTGTAGATCATCGAGGCGCGTGTGGTGCCGGCGAGTTCATACTCTGATCCCAGCACGATCGCGCCGGTTGGACACGCCTCCTCACAGAAACCGCAGAAGATGCAGCGCAGCATGTTGATCTGAAAGTCCGAGGCGTAGCGCTCTCCGCGGCTGACCTGATGGTCGGGGGTGTTCTCGGCGGCCTGGACGAAGATCGCCTGAGAGGGACAGACGATCACGCACAGCTCGCAGCCGATGCACCGCTCCAGACCGTCGGCGTAGCGGGTCAACCAGTGGCGGCCCTTGAAGCGCGGCTCGACCTTGGTCTTCGTCTCGGGGTAGGCGACCGTGATGGGAGGGCGGAAGAGGTAGCGGAAGGTCACGCCCATCCCGCGCACAATGGCCCGCAGCTGGTGGAAGCGCCGCCGGATCATCCTCTGCTGTTCCTCCAGGCCAGCACGGCGGCAGCGACCATCAGGTTCGCCAGCCCCACGGGGAGCAGCACCTTCCAGCCCAGGGCCATCAGGCGGTCGTGCCGGATCCGGGGCAGGGTGGCGCGCAGCCAGACGAAGAAGAAGACGCCCAGGACGATCTTGAGGGCCATCCAGACCGGCGGCGGCAGCCAGCCGCCGATCAGCGGCGGCCCGAGCCATCCACCCAGAAACAGCGTGGCGGCCAGAGCAGACATCGTCATCACCCCCATGTACTCGGCGATGTAGAACATCCCAAACTTGAGTCCCCCGTACTCGGTCTGGTAGCCGGCGATCAACTCCTGCTCCGCCTCCGGCAGGTCGAAGGGGGCGCGATTGGTTTCGGCCACGGCGGCGATAAGAAAGAGGCCCAGCGCCAGGGTGCCGTACGGAAATCGGAAGGCGAACCAGAGCCCGGCCTGCGCCTCGACGATCCGCACCAGGCTGAGGGATCCGGCCAGCAGGACCGCCGTGAGGACGGCCACCCCCAGGGCCAGTTCATAGGAGATCAGCTGCGCGCTGCTGCGCAGTGATCCCAGCAGGGAGTATTTGTTGTTCACCGCCCACCCGCCCAGGATGATGCCGTAGACGCCGACGCTGGAGGCGGCAAGGACGAGGAGGATGCCCACGTTGACATCGGCCAGGTACAGCGGGATTGTCCGGCCGGCGATCCGTATCGCCGGTCCAAACGGGATCACCGCGTAGACGAAGAGCGCGGTGACCATGGAGATGGCGGGCGCGATCGTGTAGATGACCCGGTCCGCTCCCGCCGGCATGAAGTTCTCCTTGAAGATCATCTTGATGCCGTCGGCGAGCGGCTGCAGTAGGCCGAGCGGCCCGACGCGGTTCGGTCCGATGCGCAGCTGGAAGCGCCCCAGCAAGCGGCGTTCCAGCAACGTCACGTAGGCCGTCGCGGTCAGCAAGAGGAAGAGCAGAAGGGCGCTCTTGATTGCCGCCTCGACCAGCAGGGCCGTCACGTCCCGTTCTCTCCGGCCCGCGGGGACGCTGCCGCGGCTTCCTCAGGACCTTCGGTCGCCGGGTGCAGCGGATGCAACGTCACCGCCAGCAGCGGCGCCTCCCAGTTCAGGAGCCGGATCACCGGCACGGCATCGTCGCTGCGCGGGACGGAGGCGACGCCCCGAGGTACGCGGTCGGTGAGGCGCACCCGGAGGACCAGCCGTCCGTGCGCCGACCTCACCTCGGCCAGACTGCCCTCACCCACTCCGCGCGCCGCCGCCTCGCCGGGGTGGAGCCACACGGATGGTGCGCCGGCCAGCTCGGCGATGGCCGGGGAGCGCCCCGTCATGCTGCCCCGGTCGAAGAGCCGCTCGCCCGTCAGCAGGACCAGGTCCCCCGGCCGTGCCGGCAGGCCGCCGTCCGCGGACCACGATCCCGCCAGGGGCGGGGGACTGAGCACCGCTCCTTCGGCCAGACCCGGAATCTCCGCGGCGGCATCCTGGAAGATCTCCTCCCAGCTGCCGGCCGACCACTCCACCCCTAACCGCCTGGCCAGGTCGGCCATCACCTGCCCCTCGCTCCGCGCTTCGCCGGATGCCCGCACCGCTGCCTGGATGCGCTGCACGCGCCCCTCCAGGTTGCAGACGGTGCCGTCCTTCTCGGCGTAAGCCAGCGCCGGCAGGACCACGTCGGCGTCCCGGGCGGTCTCGGTGAGAAAGCACTCCTGCACCACCACGAACGCCGTGCTCTGCCGCGCCGCGCTCCATGCCGATGCGTCCGGCACCTCGGTGGCCGGATCGGCCCCGGCGACGTAGAGGACATCCAGCTCGCCCGCCGCCCCCTGGCGGAGGATCTCGGGCGCGGTCCACCCGGAAGGACCGGGCAGCAGGCCCATCAGCGCCGCCCCGACGGCGTTGCCCTTGCCGCGCATCACGTGCACGATGCAGCCGGCCGCCTGCAGCCGCAGCGCCGACGCCAGGAGGCCGACGCCCGCAGCCCGCTCCAGCGCGCCGCGGCCCAGGAAGAGCATCGGCCGGGTCGCGGTGCGCATGCGTTCCGCCAGAGGGCGCACGGTCGCGGGCTCGACGCCGGCCGATTGCAGCAGCGCCTCGTCGAGCTGGCGTCCCTCCACCGCCGCGGCCACCTGCGCGAGCACGGCGCCCTCCGCCCCGGGCGCCACCACGAGCGTCGCGAACAGATGGGGCTCGATGTCCAGATGCGTCGGCGTGATGGCGCACAGCTGCGCCCCGCGGTCTACGGCGCGCTTCATCCAGAGCCAGGCGATGGGGTACTCCTCGGCCACGTCACAACCGACGAGGAGGAGCAGGCTGCTCGAGGCGATCGCCTCCAGCGGCGCGCGCATGCCCCAGGGGATCTCGAGGCTCGGGCTGCCCGGGCGGGCGTCGGTGCGGTGGTCGAGGTGCGGGGTCCCGACGACCTCCCGGAAGAACCGCCGCACGAGGTAGGCATCTTCGTTGGAGAGACGGGCGCCGCCCAGGACGCCCACACGCCCGGGGCCCAGCCGCCGCGAGGTCTCCAGGGCGGCGGCGATGAGATCGAGCGCCTCGGCCCAGGAGCTCTCCACCAGCGCTCCCTCTCGCCGGATCAGCGGATGGGTCAACCGGTCGCGCGAGCCCACCCACTCGTGGCCGAATTGGCCTAGGTCGCAGAGCCAGACGTCGTTGACCGCGCGGTGCTCCCGGGGACGCACGCGCGCAATCGTCTCATCGCGGACGTCCAGCCAGATGGCGCAGCCCAGCCCGCAGTGGTTGCAAATCGACGGCACGGCGGCGTTGTCCCAGGGTCGGGACACAAAGCGGTAGGTGCGGCTGGTCAGCGCCCCCACGGGGCAGATGGAGATGGTGTTGCCGATGAACTTCGACTCTACCGGCTGCGTGAATGGAGTGTTGATTTCGCTCTCGGGGCCGCGCTCAAATCCTTTGAGCGCGTGGTCGCCAGCGACGATCTCGCCGAACCGCACGCAGCGCCAGCAGAGCACGCAGCGCTCGCGGTCCAGCACCAGCAGCGGGCCAAGCGAGACCGGCTTGGCAAAGTCGCGCTTTCGTTCGATGAAGCGGCTGCGTCCCGGTCCGTACAGGTAGGCCTGATCCTGCAGCGGGCACTCCCCGCCTTTGTCGCAGATCGGGCAGTCCAGCGGGTGGTTGATCAGCAGGTATTCCAGGATCATCTCCTGGGCCTCCCGCACATCCGGCGTGGTCGCGGAGACCACCATGCCCGGCTCCGCCACCAGAGTGCAGGAGGTTTGAAACCGCGGCTGCTTCTCGACACGCACCAGGCACTGCCGGCAGGCGCCCAGCGGCGGCATCCGGTCATGGTAGCAGAAGATGGGGATGTCGATGCCGATCGATTGTGCGGCGTGCCAGACGGTCGTCCCCTGGGGGACAGTGACCGGGCGGCCGTCGATGGTGATCGTGACTGTGGGCGGGTCTGCGGGTGCGCGCTGGCCCATGCGGTCAGGCCACCCCCACGGCCACGCCCACGCCCTCTTCGACGTCGCAGCGGCCGGTGCGGATGTGGTGCTCGTACTCGTGACGGAAATGCTTCAGCGACGCCTCCAGGGCCGGCGGCACGCTGTCCCCCAGCAGGCAGAAACAGGTCCCGCCCTTCATCCCCCTCGAGATGTGCGCGAGCAGCTCCAGGTCCTCCAGCCGCCCCTGCCCCCCCAGGATCCGCTTGAACACCTGAGAGAGCCAGTAGGTCCCCTCCCGGCAGGGGGTGCATTTGCCGCACGATTCTTCCTTATAGAAGGCCACCGCCCGGGCCACCGTCCGGACCATGCAGGTGCTGTCGTCCATGACGATGAGCGAGGCCGATCCCAGCATCGAGCCGGCCTGCTTCAGCGGCTCGTAGTCCATGGGGACATCCAGATGGGCGTCGGTGAGAATCGCCGAGGAGGACCCGCCGGGGAAGGCGGCCTTGAAGCGCCGTCCCGGACGCAGTCCTCCGGCCGTCTCGATCAACGCGCGCATCCGCGTCCCCAGCGGTAGCTCGTAGATCCCGGGGCGGCGGACGTGACCGCTCACCGAAAAGAGCGCCGGCGGTCCCAGTGCGCTGTAGGCTTCGGGCCCCAGATGGATGACGGCGGGGACGTGGCAGAGCGTCTCGACGTTGTTGATCACGGTGGGCTTCCCGTAGAGCCCGGCGATCGCCGGAAAGGGCGGACGCGCCCGCGGCATCGCCCGGCGTCCCTCCAGCGACTCCAGCAGCGCGCTCTCCTCCCCGGCGATGTACGCGCCCGCCCCGGTGTGCACGACCACGCGCAGAGAGAAGTCGGTGCCGAAAATGCGATCGCCCAGGAAGCCCGCCTGCTCCGCCGCGGCCACGGCGGCCTCCAATCGCTCGCGCGCCAGGTAGCCCTCCCGGCGGACGTACACATAGGCGCGCTGCGCCCCCACCGCATAGGAGGCGATGACGATCCCCTCCACCAGCAAGTGCGGCGCGCGCTCCAGCAGCAGGTGGTCCTTGAAGGTGCAGGGCTCGGCCTCGTCGCCGTTCACCACGACGTACTTCACCGGCGCACCTTTGGGGATGAATTTCCACTTGCGTCCGGTGGGGAACCCGGCTCCGCCCTTGCCACGCAGCCCCGACTGCTCGACGATGTCGATCACGCTGTCGGGGGCCAGCGTCGTCAGCGCGCGCCTGGCCGCCTCGTAACCGCCGGCCTGCCGGTAGGTCTCGAGGTCGACCGCCCCCTCTCCCTCGGTGAACCGCAGCAGGATAGATTCAGCGCCCATGGCTAGAGGATAGATTCAGCGGCCACGGTGCCGGTCCAGGATCTCATCCACCCCGGCCGCCGTCAGCGGGCCGAACCGTTCGCGGTCGACCATCATCATCGGCGCCAGCGCACACGCCGCCAGGCACTCCGACTCGCGCAGGGTGAAGGCGCCGTCGGGCGTCGTCTGCCCCGGGCCGATCCCCAGGCGCTCCTCCAGGCGGCGGCCGATCGCCTCCGCCCCATTGAGATGGCAGGCCAGGTTGGTGCAGAGCAGGATGAGGTGGCGGCCGACCGGCTCGAGGAAGAAGAGCCGGTAGAAGGACGCGACCGAGATCACCTCGCTCGGAGGGAGCTCCAACAACGAGGCCACCTCTGCCAGGGTCTCCGGCGGCAAGAAGCCCACCGCCTCCTGCGCCACGAAGAGCGCCGGCAGGAGGGCCGACTGGCGGTGCTCGTAGCGGTCCACGAGCGCGCGGATCCGCTCCTGAGCTTCGGCCGCTAGCGCCATCAGCGGTCCACGTCTCCGAGCAAGATGTCGATGCTGGCGATGGCGACGACCACGTCGGCGATGAAGCCGCGGAAGATCATCACCGGGAGGGCCTGCAGGTTACTGAAGGAGGGCGCCCGGATGCGCACCCGTGCGGGGCGGTTGCTGCCGTCGCTGACGAGGTAGTATCCCTTCTCGCCTCGGGGGGATTCGACGGCCGCGTACACCTCGCCGCGGGGCGGGTGGAAGCCTTCGCTGACCAGTTTGAACTGGTGGATCACCGCCTCCATGCTGCGCACAAGTTCCCGCCGTGGCGGCAGGCTGATCTTGCGGTCCTCCACGATCACCGGGCCACCGGGCAGATGATCAAGCGCCTGGAGAATGATGGCGCGGGACTGGCGCATCTCCTCCATCCGGATGGTGTAGCGATCAAAGGCGTCCCCGCGGCGTCCCACCGGCACGTCGAAGGCAAAGTCCTCGTAGGAGCAGTACGGGAAGGCCTTGCGCACGTCGTAGTCTACGCCGGAGCCGCGCAGGATCGGGCCCGAGCAGCCATAGCGCACGGCGTCCTCCGCGGTGAGGACGGCGATCCCTTCCAACCGTTCGCGCCAGATCAGATTGTCGGTGAGGAGGACTTCGAACTCCTCGAGGCGCCCGGGCAGCTCTTCCATCAACGCTCTCGTCCGGGGGATGAAGTCCTCCGGCAGGTCCCACTGCAGCCCCCCCACGCGCATGTAGCCGTGCATCATGCGCTGCCCGGAGACCGCCTCGAAAAGGTCGAGGATCCGTTCGCGCAGCGCAAACGTGTACATGAAGACCGACGTGATGTTCAAGTCGATGGCGCTGGTGCCCAGCCAGACCAGGTGGCTGGTGATGCGGGAGAGTTCCATCAAGATCACTCGGATGTACTGCGCCCGTTTCGGCGGCGTGACGGCAAGCAGCTTCTCCACCGTCTGGACGTAGGCGACCTCTTCGATCATCGTCGCCAGGTACTCGACCCGCGGCGGGAAGACGATGTTCTGGTGGTAGGTGCGCGTCTCCATCTCCTTCTCGAAGCCGGTGTGCAGGTAGCCGATCACCGGGCGCGCCGCCAGGATGACCTCCCCCTCCAGCTCGAGCACCAGCCGCAGCACCCCGTGGGTGGCCGGATGCTGCGGGCCCATGTTCAGCGTGAGCGTCTCGCGCGTGACGGCGCTCATTCCGGCGGCGCTCAGGATCCCTTCGGCGGAACGTCCGGAATAATCCGGCTGGGCGGTTTGGGCACGCGGCCGACGAACTCGACCGGTTCCTCCACCAGCGGGAAGTCCTTGCGCAGGGGATGGCCTTCCCAGTCGTCGGGCATGAGAATGCGCGTCAGGTCGGGGTGACCGCGGAAGCGGATGCCGAAGAAGTCGTAGACCTCCCGCTCCAACCAGTCGGCGGCCGGCCACAGCGAGGTGGCGGAGGCGATCTCGGGCGCGTCGGCGGACAGGCGGGCCTTCAGGCGGAGCCGCGCCGGCGGGTCCAGCGCCGTCACGAGGTAGACCACTTCAAAACGCGGCTCCTGCGGCAGCCGGTCGAGCGCCGTCAGGTCGGTCAGGAACGCAAAGCGCGGCGCCACACGGTCGCGCAGGAAGGCGAGCGCGTCCAGTATCCTCTCCGGCGCGACCACGACCGTCGCTTCCCCGCGGAAGTCCTGCACCTCCTGGACCGCGCCAGGGTGAGCCGCGGAGAGCGCCTCCACAGCCGCGGCCGCCGGGCCGTGCGACGCGGTCATCAGAGACCGCCCCCGGTGCGCCGGATCTTCTCCTGCAGCTCGAGGAAGCCATAGAGCAGCGCCTCGGGACGGGGTGGACAGCCGGCAACGTAGACGTCGACGGGTACGATCTTGTCGACGCCCTGGACGAGGGCGTAGTTGTTGAACACGCCGCCGCAGGAGGCGCAGTCGCCCATGGCGATGACCCATTTGGGCTCGAGCATCTGATCATAGATACGGCGCAGCACCGGGGCCATTTTCTGGCTGACCCGCCCGGCCACGATCATCAGGTCGGATTGCCTCGGGCTGGCGCGGAAGATCTCGCTGCCGAAGCGCGAGATGTCGAAGCGGGAGGCGGTGGCGGCCATCATCTCGATGGCGCAGCAGGCGAGGCCGAACTGCACAGGCCAGATGGAGTTCCGGCGCGCCCAGGCGAGGATGCGGGAGGCTCGTGCGGTGAGGACCTGGCGCTGCAGTGCCTCGACCTCGTCGGCCGTCACGCCGCCAACCGCGCGACCGGGAACCGGCAACTCGACGGTCATCCGCCGACCACTACTCCCAACCTCCCACCCACCCGCCCCCGCCGACCACTACTCCCACTCCAACGCCTTGCGCTGCCAGGCGTAGACGAATCCGATCAGCAGGACGCCCACGAAGACCAGCATCTCGATCAGGCCGAGCAGACCCAGATCGCGGAAAGCCACCGCCCAGGGGTACAGGAAGACCGCTTCGATGTCAAAGAGGATGAAGAGCATCGCGATCAGGTAGTAGCGGATGGGGACGCGCTCGCGCGAGGAGCCGATCGACCAGACCCCCGACTCATAGGGCTCGAGTTTGGCGGGGGAGGGGCGGCGGCGGCCGACGAGCGTGTGCAGCCCCAGGAGTGCGCCGGTCAGCAGCACGACCAGTCCGAAGTGCACGAAGACCGGGAGGTAGGACGCCAGGGGCTGTGTCATGTCCGGTTACCGGCCCAGAAGCCCCGCATGCATGGGGAACAAGGGCATGATTACAGACGCCCCGAGGGGTGTCAAGGCAACGTGCCTTTACGACACGAAGGCGGCCCGGACGGACTCGACGACCTTGGAGAGAATCTCCAGGAGGTGCGTGATCTCTTCTTCGGTGGTCCAGCGGCCGAGCGAGAACCGCAGGGTCCCCGCGGCCACCTCCGGCCGCAGTCCGATGGCCGGGAGCACGTGCGAGGGTTCCAGGCTGCCAGAGGTGCAGGCCGCCCCGCTGCTGGCCGCGATCCCCCGGAGGTCGAGCGCCAGCAGGAGTGATTCACTGTCAGCGCCGCGGAATGAGATGTTGACGATGCCGGGCAGTCGCTCGCGGGGATGCCCGTTGATGCGCGCCCCCTCGATGGGCCGCAGCCCCTCGATCAGTTGGTCCCGCAGCCCGGCGACCCGCGGCGCCTCTTCCTCCATCGCCTCGAGCGCCAGGCGGATGGCCTCGCCGAAGCCCACGATACCCGGCGTGTTGTGGGTCCCCGCGCGGCGGTTGCGCTCGTGGGATCCGCCGTGCAGCAATCTCACCAGCGGCGTCCCTTTGCGAATGTACAGCGCGCCGACCCCTTTCGGGCCGTAGCGCTTGTGCGCGGACATCGAGAGCAGGTCCACGCCGAGCGTCTGCACATCGAGGGGAAGAATGCCGAGGCTCTGGGCCGCGTCACAGTGGAAGGTCACGCCGGCCTCGCGGGTGATCCGGCCGATCTCGGCGATCGGCTGGAGCGTCCCGATCTCGTTGTTGCTGTGCATCACTGAGACGACCGTGGTGTCCGGCCGCAAGGCGGCCCGCACGGCGTCCGGATCGACCCGGCCCGCTGCGTCGACGGGCAGCAGGCTGACGGCGAAGCCGCGCGATTCCAGAAAACGGGCGGGCTCGAGGACGGCGTGGTGCTCGACCGCGCTGACGATGAGGTGCCGGCCCTGTGGCTCTTTCGCCAGCGCCGCGCCGGTGAGGGCAAAGTTGTCGGCCTCGGTCGCCCCGCTGAGAAAGACGATCTCCTCGGGGTCGCACGCGCCAATCGCGGCGGCGACGATCTGGCGCGCCCGCTCGACCGCTTCCCGCGCCTCCTGGCCGAAGCTGTGGATGCTGGCCGCGTTGCCAAAACGCTCGGAGAGGTAGGGGGCCATGGCCGCGACCACCCGAGGATCGACGGGAGTCGTCGAGGCGTAGTCGAGGTAGATCGAGGTCACGCCGGCCGGACGGCGGCGGGGATGGCCAGAATCGCCTGGCGCCCCCGTTCGAGCCTGCGTGAGAGCCGTCGCACTGCCGGCAGCGACGCGGCGCCCGTCGCCCCCTCGAGGGGGGAACCGGGGCGCCCCGCCTGGCGGCGGAGACGGCGGCGGATTTCCTGCGAGGAGAGACCGCGCCGGCTCAGATCACGGACCCGCCGCAGGAGCTCGACATCCTGCCAGGAGAACATCCGCCATCCGTTGGCGGCACGCACGGGGGCGACGTAGCCCGCGCGCACCCACCCGCGGATGGTGGTCGGCGCAAGCCCGACGAGGCTGGCAGCCACCCCGATACTGAAGATGGGACGTCGGAGTTCCTTCATCGAGTTTCCTTCATCGGGGTTTCCCCAGGATGTCGTCGCGCTTCCTTCAGGATCTCATCGGTCATTCTCGCCACCGGCCCCACGCCCCCAAACCCACCGCCCAGGCCACCTGCGGTCAAGGGCGAAGGGGGCGCCTCCATTTCGAGCACGAGATCCACAAAATGCCTGATGATTCGGGCGGTCGCCCCCCAAATCGTCCGTGTCTGATACGTGTAGTGGTAGACATCGCGGATCTGCCCGGCCCACTCCACCTTGTCTATGCGGAGGTTCGCCGGATCGCGGAAGACCGCCAGCGGGACGCGGACGATCTCCTCAATCTCATCGGCATTGAGGCGCAGCGGATACGGGTGGGGGATGACCCCGACGAAAGGCGTCACCTGGAAGCGGGAGACCGTGACGTCGACCTCCGGCAGCCTCCCCAGGATCTGCACCTCGTCGGCGGGGATGCCCACCTCTTCGAACGTCTCCCGCAGCGCCGCGGCCAGCAATTCCTCGCCGTCATCTAGCGCGCCGCCGGGGAAGGAGA
Source organism: bacterium (assembly GCA_036004665.1). Taxonomy (GTDB): domain Bacteria; phylum Sysuimicrobiota; class Sysuimicrobiia; order Sysuimicrobiales; family Humicultoraceae; genus JACQGZ01. The sequence continues at coordinate 10,938 of DASYRG010000006.1, forward strand.
TCTGTCCCTTGTGATGCTCGACCGTCTGGGTGCGTCGCGTCAGCAGCAGGGTCGTGGCTCCATCACTGTCATACAGAGGAACGAGAACCGCTGCCCGGCGGAAGCCCTCGAGCGGTCCGGTCAGATCAGGCACACCGGCAAGTCTCTGCCGGATCGGCTCCCAGGCTCCGCCCCTGCGGACAGCTCCCATACGTCTAAGGTAGGCCGCTTCCTGTCGGAGGTCGAGAGGAATGTTTCCTGTGAGTTTTCATACAAGATGTTGGGCCGGGGCAGGAAAGTCTCCACTAGATGTGGAAGGACAAGAAGAACCTCAGGGGGGGTCGCTGCCTAGATCGCACCCTACCAACGTCCCTCAGTCGCCGCTTAACGACGCCATCAACCGACCCCGCTGCCGTCTCCGACCCTCTCCCTGAGGCTCATGATGGAGTTCCTCGACGCCGAGACGGTTAGCGCGCAATGGTTGACTACAAACCCTTCGAGCAGCGGACGCCGGATCTCCAGTATCGCGACCTCCTGCGTCGCATCCTGACGACGGGACGGCAGGTCCCGACCCGCCAGGGTGTACCGGCGCTCAAAATCATCGGCCACGAGATGCGGTTCGCCCTCGAGAACGGATTCCCCATCATTACCGAGCGCGATCTGGTCAGCGCGCCGGCCGGGCGACCGTCCCCTGTCTCCCAGGCCCTGGCCGAGATCTGCGCCTTCATCAACGGCGCACAGACACAGGAGGAGTTGGAGCGGTTCGGCTGTTTCTGGTGGCGGGAGTGGGTCGCCGCGGAGGAGACGGCACAGTTTGGACTTCCGCCCGGCGATCTGGGACCGGGATCATACGGCGCGGCCTTCCGCCGGTTCCCCACGGGAGAGGGAACCACATTCGATCAGATCGCCGAACTGATTGCCCAGATCAAGGCGCACCCCCACCTGCGCCATCACGAGGTCACTCCCTGGATTCCCCACTACCTTTTGGTCGGAGAGGGACGGCGCCGCCGGGCGGTCGTCCCACCCTGCCACGGCTGGTTTCACGTGCACCTCTACCCCGACGCGGGGGAGCTGGTCCTCAGCCACCGCCAGCGCAGCGCCGACGCCCCCGTGGGCCTGGTCTTCAATTTGATTCACTACGCGGCCCTGACGATGATGATCGCCCAGGTCACCGGCTACCGGCCGGTCGAGCTGGTCTACTGGATCGACGACGCCCACATCTACCTCAATCAGATCGCCAACGTCGAGCAGATGCTTGCCACCGAACCCCAGCGATTTCCCACGGTCACGATGGACGCGTCGATCAGCGACCTCTTTGCGTTTCGCCCGGGTCACTTTGCGATCGCCGACTACCACCCCCGACTGGCCAGACGGCGCATCCCCACCCCGGTGTGACCGTTAGTACCCCGTAGCCGCGTCCAGGATCCCTTTCTGGCGGGCGCGGGTGAGGCCAGCCGCATAGACCACAGCCGCCACAACGGCGGCGGCGGCCGTGAGCAGGGCGAGGGCGGCGAGGACCGCGCCGTCTCCCATCCCCGGCAGCGATCGCACCCCACCCGGGGGCAGCAGCCCCCGCCGCATCGCCTCCAACCAGTAGGTGATCGGGATGATGCGCGCCAGTGGTTCCAGCCAGTCCGGCAGTACGGTGATCGGAAAGACGGCGCCGCAGACCAGATAGAGCGCCTGACCCACCGCGTCCGGGAGTCGCCACGCCTCGCCGGACACCAGGAAGATGGCACCGGCCAGGATCATCCCGACAGCGAGCAGGCCGGCAATCCCGAGGACAAAGGCGGCGAGCAGGTACGGGATGCGGTCGAGCGGGAGGACGAACGGCACGTGGAGGACCAGAATGCCCACGGCGATCGTGATCAGGGTCGCGGAGGTCCCGACCGCCGCCAGCGCAAAGCCCCGCCCGACCAAGTACGCCCAGAACGGAATCGGAGAGGTATAGACGTAGCGGATTGTCTTGAAGTGTTCCCGATCCTCGAGGAGCGCCCAGGCCACACCCTGCATGGCGAAGACCACCAGCGGCCAGAAGGCCGCGCCGACGACGAAGAAGTCGAGCATCTCCCCGCGGCGCCCGCCGGCCACGACGAAGAACATGAAGACCAGGATCAGCGTCCCCCCGAGCGGGCGGGCCACCGAATAGATGAAGAAGAGGAGGGGATCGGTCCAGTTGGACTGGATCTGCCATCCCAGCCAGGTCGCCACTGCGAAGGTGCGCAAGGCGCGGCCTACCATCGGAAGCTCAGCCGACCCTCCTGCTTGGCCAGCCGCTCCATGAACTGCAGCATCCACAACGCGAGCAGCGTGAAGAGCACAGCGAGCGCCGCCAGGCCGGCCACTTCCCAGGCCAGCGGTAGGAGTCCGGGATGGACAGCCGGGAACATCACCTGGCGCAGCCCGTCCAGGGCCAGTGTGATCGGGATCACCGAGGCGGCCATACCGACCCAGGGGCCGAGCGCGCGCACCGGAAAGTAGAACCCGCTGACCAGATAGACGGGCTCCTGCAGGAGCTGCACGGTGTGCCAGGCTTCGCGTCCCCACAACAGAAACAGGCTGCTGAAGAACATGCCCAGCCCGTAGAGGGCGACCAGCCCAAGAGCGAACAGCAGCAGGAAGAGCGGCCATGACGACACGGTGAAGTCCATGTTGAACAGAAAGACGCCGGCGGCGATGACCACCGCCGCACGCAGGGTCGTCGCCAGCAGCCCGCCGAACGCCATCCCCAGCAGGATCGCGACCAGCCCGCAGGGCGCCATCATGTACAGCTCCAGATTCCCCTGGTGCTTCTCCCAGTAGAACTGCGCCGCCATCAGCCACATCACGTTCAGCCAGAACGCGATGGTCGCGCCGCCCATGATTACGTAGCCGGTGAAGTGCGGCGGCGCGCCGAGGGCGCGGTAGACGTAGACGAACGCTGCGACGCCCAGCAGCGGGAGAGCGATGTCATAGAAGATCCACGAGGGCTCTCGCAGTCCGCCCACCGTGCGCGGGTAGGAGCGCCCCTTCACCGCGTACCAGGTCCGCCGCAGCGGCGCCGCGGCGGGGAGCGGCATGGTCGAGGTGGTCACGGCCCGCGGGCCTCGTCGGCCTCTTCGAACCGCCGGCCTACCAGCGCGACGAACGCCTCCTCCAACGTGGGCTCGACCTTTTGGAGCTTCAAGATGCGCCGGCCACGCTGGGCGAGGGCGGTCACGACCCCGGCGATCGCGCCGTCGTCGGCCAGCGTGACGTGCAGTTCGGTGTGGCCGTCGCGGGACGAGGCGTCCACCCGGGCGACGCCGGGGATGCCGCTGAGAAACTCCGCCCCCCCGTCCAGCCGCTCGATGCTGAGCACGAAGTAGGAACCGCTCTGGGCCGTTTGCTTCAGGCCGGCGGGCGTGTCGGCGGCGATGATCTTACCCTTGTGGATGATGGCCACACGGTCGCAGAGCTCCTCGGCATCGCTCATGTAATGCGTCGTCAGCAGAATCGTGCGGCCCGGGTGTTCGCTCATCCACGTCTTGATGTAGGCGCGTACGTCGCGGCCGGCCTCCACGTCGAGGCCCACGGTGGGCTCGTCCAGGAAGAGGATCTGCGGCTCGCTGACCAGGCCGCGCACCAGGTTCATTTTCTGGCGCATGCCCGTGCTGAGTTCCTGGACCTTGCGGTGCCGTTCCTCGAAGAGGCCGACCACCTGCAGCAGGCGGTCGATGCGGGCGTGCGCCTCGGGCGTGGGGATGCCATAGAACTGCGCGAACATCCACAGTTGCTCACGCACCGTCAGCAGCCCGTAACCGGAATGCTCGCCGCCGGAAACCATGCTGATGCGCTCCCGCACCTGCTGCGCCTGCGTGGTGACGTCGTAGCCGTCCACCGATGCGCGCCCCGAGGTCGGCAGTAGGAGTGTGACAAGAATCTTGATCAGGGTGGTCTTGCCAGCGCCATTCGGTCCCAGCAGGCCGAACAGTTCTCCAGGGGGCACCTGCATAGTGACACCGTCCAGCGCTACGATGGGGGCGCCCGAGGGGTTTTGACGGGACTTCCGCACGCGGAACGTGCGGACAAGGTCGTGGGTTTCGATGGCGTGGGCCGGCATGAGCGTGAACTTCGATATTATACCCGAGGCGATGAGCCGACGGCGTTCGCTTGAGCGGCTGTCGGCTTTCTGGCAGAATGAACGGTGCGTGCCGGGGTAGCTCAGATGGTAGAGCGCGGGCCTGAAGAGCCCGGCGTCGGCGGTTCGATTCCGTCCCCCGGCACCAGCCCTCGGAGCCACGATACGAAAGGAGATGATCATGGCACGAGCACGAAGCCACATCCCCGAAGGGACCCAGCCCCTGACGCCAGATCTTGTCATCTACGGCGGCGCAGCGGGCAAAGCCATTGAGTTCTACAAGAAGGTGTTCGGGGCGCGTGAGATCTCACGCTCGGCGGGCCCGGATGGGAAATCGGTCCTGCACGCCCACCTGCAGATCGGGGACTCGACCCTGTTTCTCGCCGACAACTTCCCCGACAGTGCGGCGCAGGCACCAGCATCGCCAGGGGTCACGGTGGTGCTGAACCTCTATGTCGAGAATGCCGACTCGGTTTTCGACCAGGCGGTCAAGGCGGGCGCACAGGTCGTCATGCCCCTCGCGGATATGTTCTGGGGCGACCGCTACGGACAGGTCCGGGACCCTTTCGGGCATATCTGGGCGATCGCGACCCACAAGGAAGACGTCACGCCCGAGGAAGCGCAGCGCCGCGGCGCCGAGTTCTTCGCGAGCATGGCCCGGTAGGCTGAACAGGGCGTAAAGCGGCTACGGAGGGCGCTTCTCTCGGGAAGGCGCCCTCCTGCTTTTGTCCCCCGCTTCGGGGCAGCCGTCTCGCCTCCCGCTCACGTCAGCCCTTCGCGCTCCACTCCGTGGTGCGCCCGGGATGGCGTGAAGCCCCGCCAGCGTTGACGTAAAGGGTGAGTTCCGTGGGACAGACCGGCGACGCGATCAGAGACGAGATCCTGAACTGGCCGGAGGTGACGGCGGCCCAGCACCGGTTCGGCGGCGTGGAGTTTCGCTTCCATGGGAGCGAACTGGGCCATCTGCACGGCGACCGACTGGCGGATCTCCCCTTCCCTCGGCGGATCCGGGACGAGCTCGTCGCGGCCGGACGCGCAGCACCGCACCACGTCCTGCCGGAGTCGGGATGGGTGAGCGTCCGCATCCGCGGCCCCGAAGACGTTCCCGCGGTCGTGGCGCTCTTCCGGATGCAGTACGACCGCCTCGCCGCCAGACGCCAGAGGAGCGCCTCATGACGCTGCGAGAACGGGTCGCGGTTATCACCGGCGCCTCCCGCGGGCTGGGCCGGGAGATCGCTCGCCTCTTCGCGCGCAAGGGCGCCAGGCTGGTCCTGGTCGCCCGTGGGGAGGCCGCGCTGCGGCAGGCCGCAGAGGAGCTGTCCGGCATCACGACGGTGCTCACGGTGGCCACCGACGTCGGCGAAGAGGCCGAGCGCATCACCGCCATGGCGGTGGACCGCTTCGGGCGCGTTGACGTGCTCATCAACAACGCCTCGGAGATCGGGCCGAGCCCCATGCCGTCACTGGAAGACTATCCGTGGGACGCCCTCCTCCGAGTCTTCCGAATCAACGTGGTCGCGCCGCTGCACTTGAGCCAGCTGCTGCTGCCGCAGATGAAGGCGCGCAGGGAGGGCGTGATCATCAACGTGACCTCTGACGCCGGCGTGCAGGCTTACCCCGGATGGGGCGGGTACGGCGCAAGCAAGGCGGCGCTGGAGCACCTGTCGCGCACCCTCGCCGCAGAGCTCGAGGGCAGCGGCATCCGAGTGTACGTCGTGGATCCGGGCGACATGAACACCGAGATGCACCGCCAGGCCGAACCGGGGATCGACCTCTCCGGGCTCCCCGGACCCGACGTGCCTGCACCGGCGTTTGTGCACCTCGTGGAAGAGGAGACGGCTCCCTTCGGCCGGTTCGAGGCGCTCGCGCTCCTCGGCGCGCCGCACGCACAGACGCGATGACCCCACCGGGAGTGCCCACGCTCGACTTCACGCTCCCGGAGCACCTCGAAGCGCATGAGCCACCCGAAGTACGCGGGGTGGGACGCGACGGAGTGAGGCTGCTCGTCTCGTCCCTGAACAGCGACCGCATCGTCCACGCGCGGTTTCGGGACCTGCCAGCGTTCCTTCGCCCAGGCGACCTGGTCGTGGTCAACGTCTCTGCTACCCTGCCGGCCGCGCTCACCGCCCGCCGCAGCGACGGTTCCGACGTCGCATTGCACATCTCCACGCACCTGCCCGCCGAACTGGTCGTGGTGGAGTTCAGACAGCCTGGGGTCTCGCCCGGTGGGACGCTCACGCTCCACGGGGGAGAGGCCTTTGGGCTCCCCGGAGGAGGGATCGCTCTCGCCCTCGTCCCCTATCCTCGCTCGAAGAGGCTGTGGGTGGCGCGCCTCGATCTCCCCGAGCCGTTGCTGTCGTATCTGCAGCGGTGGGGGCGCCCGATCGCCTATCCCTACGTTCGCGGCACCTGGCCGATCGAGATGTACCAGACCGTCTACGCCTCGGCGCCGGGGTCCGCCGAGATGCCGTCGGCGGGTCGGCCCTTCACGCCAGAGATCCTGGACCGGCTCACCCTGGCTGGCGTGCAGGTGGCGTCCATCCTTCTCCATGCGGGGGTGGCGAGTCTGGAAGCCGATGAGCCCCTCTACGAGGAGTACTTCGAGGTGCCTGACGAGACTGCGGTCACGGTCCGGCGCACGCGGAGCGACGGAGGGCGCGTCATCGCCGTGGGGACCACCGTCGTGCGCGCCCTCGAGAGTGCCCTCGACGCCGCCGGACGCCCCATCGCCTCGCGCGGGTGGACCGACCTCGTCATCACGCCGCCGCGGGGTCTCACGGTCGTGGACGGTCTGCTCACGGGATTCCACGAACCGAAGGCGGCGCACCTCGCCCTGCTGGAGGCGATCGTCGGCCGCCCTCACCTGGAGCGTGCCTACCGGACTGCGCTGGAGACCGGGTATCTCTGGCACGAGTTCGGCGACGTCCACCTGATCGTGCCGGAATGAAGGAGGGCAACCGGCGCGTTCTTCTGACCAGGGACATTGGCAGGACAGGAAGACATCGCATCTCCCCAGAGGAATCGGTCAGGAGGAACGTGTGAGCGCGACCACCGCGGCGGCCGCCGTCGCCCCGCCCATCGAACACTGGAGTGTGATCCCCTTCCAGGCCAAGGCGCTGACCCTGACCGGCGTGCTCCTCGGCCTCTTCCTCGCTGCGCTGGACCAAACCATTGTGGCGACGGCGCTGCCGGCCATCATCGCCGACCTGCAGGGGATCGACCTGCTGGCCTGGGTCTCCGCCGGGTACCTCATCAGCAGCACGACGACCGTGCCCATCTACGGAACACTCTCCGACCTGTTTGGGCGGCGCAGCATCGTCCTCTTCGGGATGGTGGTTTTCCTGGCCGGCTCCGCTCTCGCCGGTATCGCCGCCAGCATGCTGCAGCTGATCGCCTTTCGGGTGATCCAGGGGATCGGCGCCGCGGCGTTGACCAGCAGCGCCTTTGCGGTCGTCGCCGATCTGTTTGCGCCGGCTGAGCGGCCGCGGTACATGGGGCTGTTCGGCGCCGTGTTCGCCCTCTCCAGCGTCATCGGCCCGTACGTGGGCGGCCTGCTCACCGACACCCTGAGCTGGCGGTGGGTGTTCTACGTCAATCTGCCGATCGGCCTGGTGGCGATCGCCTTCGTGCTGACCAAGATGCCGCGGCTCACCTCGGGACGGCGCGCCCCCATCGACTGGACCGGGACGCTTGCGCTGATCGCGGCCGTCGTGCCGCTGCTCCTGGGGCTGACGCTGGACAAGAACCGCTACCCCTGGACCTCTCCCATCGTCCTGGGGCTGTTCGCGGTGAGCGCGCTGGCGACGGTCGCCTTCCTCTGGGCGGAACAGCGCGCCGTCTCACCCGTCATCCCGCTGGACATGCTGACGAACCGCACCTTCGCAGTCACCAGCGCCGCCTCCGTGCTCATGGGCGGGGCGCTGTTCGGCGCCGTCTTCTTCCTCTCCATCTTCATGGTGAACGTCGTGGGGGTCTCCGCCACAGCCGCAGGCACCGCGCTCATGCCGCTCACCCTTGGGCTCGTGGCCGGGGCAACGCTCTCGTCCCAGATCGTCCAGCGCCTCGGACGGTACAGGGGGATCATCCTGCTCGGTGCGGTCGTCGCGATCTGCGGGTTCGCGCTGCTCGCGCTGATGGACGAGACGGTCACTCGGGCGGGCGTCACCTGGCGGGTGGTCGTGCTGGGCTTGGGCCTGGGGCCGACGATGCCGCTGCTCACCCTCGCCGTGCAGAACGCGGTGCCCTTTGCACGGGTGGGCGCCGCCACCGCCGGCCGGCAGTTCTTCATGCAGATCGGCGGCACGATCGGGATCGCGGTCTTTGGCGTCATCCTCGCCACCACCCTCACCGCCCATCTGCGGCGCGAACTGACCCCGGTGCTCTCGACCCTACCTCCAGCCGCGCGCCAGCAGGTCAATCTGGCACGTCTGCGCAGCGGCTTCGGCCCCGGCAGCGATACGGCGAGGGCGCAGGCGCCGCCAGAGGTCCGCCAGGCGGTGCGCAGAGCGTTCGCCGTCAGCGTGACCCGCATCTATGGGCTGGCGGGAGGATTGATGGTCGCGGCCTTCCTCGTCCTCCTCGCGCTCCCGCAGATTCCGCTGCGGCATCGGACCCTGCCTGAGGATCCGGTCTTAGCACCCCGCGACTGAGCGGCACTGCCGCCGTACACTCGAGTCGGATAGCGCGGGTGGGAGGTGGCATTGTGCCCATGACCGGCAAGGAACTGCTGCTCCATCACCTTGACCACACGTTTGAGAAGGAGTCCTCTCAGCTGCCGCTCGCCATGGCGGTGCGCGGACTCACCGCCGCCCAGGCCGCCTGGAAACCTTCGCCTGACAGGCACTCCATCTGGCAGATCGTCCGGCACCTCACCCACTGGAAGGAAGGGGTGATCGCGGCGCTGGACGGGAAGCCTCTCGCCTACGAGGAACGAAACCGGACGGACTGGCAGGAGGTCGCTGGAGCCCACCGGGACTGGGAGGCGGATGTGGAGCGTCTGAAGGCGATTTCTCATGAGATCCGGGCCCGGGTGGAGGAGATGGATGACGCGACGCTCAGCCGAGAGATCAAATGGTACCAGGAGTCTCGGAGATCCCGGCCCATCCTCACCCGTCTCCTCGACATCGCGACCCACGACATCTACCACACCGGCCAGATCCAGTACCTTTTCGCCATCCAGGAGATCCCCGTCGAGGAGTTCGCCGCGGCGGCGGCGCTCAACGACGTCGGCCGTCTCGAGCGGATCCTCCAGAAGGATGGGACGGTGCTGAGCGCCTTCACCCGCGACGGGTGGACGGCCCTCCATTTCGCCTGCGCCTTCGGCCGGACGGAGGCCGTGCAATTCCTCCTCGCCCTCGGTGCGACGGTAAACGCGGTGTCGAGAAATGACGATGCGACCACTCCTCTTCACTTGGCCGTGGGCGGCGTCGGCACTCGCAGGGAAAAGGCCACCCTGCTCATCCAGCACGGAGCCGACCTCGCCGCCCATGACGCCGGTGGAAAGACGCCGCTGGATCTGGCCCGGGAAGAAGGAGACGCCGATCTCGTTACACTTCTCCAAGCAAAACGCTGATTTCGGACCGCTGACCGGGCCGGTGGAGGCCGCGCTACGCCGCCTTCGCGCTGCCTCGGCGGTGCAACGGTTATGGGCTCGGGAAGGAGCGCTCTGGAGCGGCGACCCGCAGGTGGCGCGGATGATCGAACATCGTCTAGGCTGGCTCGACCTCCCGTCTGAAGACGCCGCGCAATCCGCGGTGGCGCGCGCCGCTGAGCTGGTCCGGCTGGATCTCGATCGGGACCTCGGCGGGCGGCGCATCATCCTGCTGGGCATGGGCGGGAGCAGTCTCGCCCCAGAGGTCATGGCGCTGGCGCTGCCGCGCACGGCGATCCCCTTCACGGTGCTGGACAGCACCTCGCCCGCCGCGATCCGGGCGGCGGAAGCCGGCAGCGTGGCGGGGGCGATCGTCATCGTCAGTAGCAAGTCCGGGGGAACCATCGAGACCCGCACGCTGGCCGCCCATTTCCTGAAGCGCGCGCCCGAGGCGGCGTTCCTCGCCATCACCGATGAAGGCACGCCGCTCTCCCGCGAGGCCGCAGCCCCGCCCTATCGCGGAGTCATCCACAATGACCCGGACATCGGCGGGCGCTACTCCGCTCTCTCCTACTTCGGCCTGGTCCCCGCCGGTCTGTGCGGCGTCGACGTTCGAACGCTGCTGGCCCGAGCCGCAGGCATGGCCGAGGCCTGCCGGTCCACGTCGCCGGAAGAGAATCCCGGAGCGGCGCTGGGCGCTCTCCTCGGCGCGGGGGCCCAGGCGGGGCGTGACAAGGTTACGCTGATCCTCTCACCGGCGCTTGCCGGTCTAGGCGCGTGGGTCGAACAGCTGCTGGCCGAATCCACCGGGAAGGACGGGCGCGGGCTCATGCCTGTCGACGGCGAAACGGCCGGTACCCCCGATGAGCACGGCCCCGACCGCCTCTTTGTGCACATCGCTCTCGCCTCGGCGCGCGGGCGGGGGGACTACGAAACCGCCCGCCTGGCGCGGTCGGGCCACCCGGTCGTGCGGCTGACGCTGACTGACCCCTACGATCTGGGAGCGGAGTTCGTGCGCTGGGAGGTGGCGACGGCGCTCGCCGGCTTCCTGATGGGCATCAACCCCTTCGACGAGCCGAACGTGCAGCAGAGCAAAGACGTCACCCAGGAGCTGCTGGCCGCCTACCGCCGCGACGGCCGGTTCCCGGATCGACCCCCGATACTCGAAGAGGATGACGTCGCCCTCTACGGCGACGTGGATCCGGTTCCAGCCGGGGGGATAGGCGTGGCGATTGCGTCATTCCTCCGCGGGGCCGCGCCACCGGCGTACGTAGCGCTGCTGGCCTTCCTCTCGCGAACCACGGCGGCGGCGCAGGCGCTGACGTCGATGCGGAAGGCGGTGCGCGAGCGCTTCCGGGTCGCCACGACGGGAGGGTTCGGGCCCCGCTACCTCCACTCCACGGGACAGTACTTCAAGGGAGGTCCGCCGCATGGGCGCTTCCTCATCTTCACCGCCGATGAGGATGCCGACCTCGTCATCCCGGGCGAGGACTACACCTTCGGGACGCTCCTGCGGGCGCAGGCCCTCGGCGACGTCCAGGCGCTCCGCGCCGGCGGGCGGCGCGTCCTCCGGGTGCACCTGCGAGAACCCTCAGCGTTGGAGAGGGTCGAGGCGGCGCTCCAGGCTGCTCTGCCGCGGGACGGCTGAACCCTTCACCGGAACCACCAGGGGAAGAGCCGCTGCAGGACGATGATCGCCAGGTTGATCGTCGCCGCGAAGACGCCGATCACGACCAGCCCCAGGAAGATGCCGATCATCAGAAAGATGCCATCGTCGTTGAGCAGGCCGACTCCGATCATCATCACCGCCAGGGCCGGCAGGGTATTGAGCAGGGGCGCCGGGGAGAGCAGGATCAGACCCATGCTGAAGATAACCACCGCGGCCAGCCGCGTCATCACGGGATTGTTGAGGACGCGGAAGCGCCGCCGCGAGAATCGTTCCAGCCGCCGCACCAGCGGAATCCCCCGCCGGCGGAACCGCTCGACGGATCGCTGGGAGAGCTGGCGCCGCCGCAGCCAGCGGGGCAGCCAGGGGCGGCCGAATCCAACCACCAACTGCAGCGCCAGCAGTATGTAGAGCGGACCCACGATCGTGGACGCGCCGGGCGGCAGGATCGGGATCAACATCGGCAGGCCGAGGACGATCATGAGCAGCCCGTAGCCGCGTCCGGCCACGCGCTCGAAGATCTCCCCGACGGTGACGTCCTTGTCGGTCGCCAGCAGGTGATCGAGAACGGCGCTGACCGGCTGGAGCTCGACCTCGGGCGGGCGCGGTTCGGTGAGCGGTTCCATTGCGGTCGTTGTGGGGTTCCGCCGCCGCCGCCCGGACCCCTGCCGGGATGGCCGCAGCCCCTGGCAGGGTAGCGTCGCCCGTATGCCTGGGAAGGAAGCGTCGCGTATGCCTGGGAAGGAAGCGTCGCGTATGCCTGGGAAGGAAGCGTCGCGTATGCCTGGGAAGGAAGCGTTGCGTATGCCTGGGAAGGAAGCGTTGCGCATCGCGCGGAACCATCCACATGGAGACGGACGTGGCACTAACGCGTGGGCTTGGACCCTCAGACCGGAAACTGCTGGCGGGCATCATCCATCAAGTCTGGCGCTCCTGTCAGAGTTTCGTGGCCGCCCTGATGGAGCACGGCCCGGAAGAGGCCGCCGAGACGCTGGACCAGCTCGCCGAGTGGTCGGCCAAACGCCGTCTGGCCCTGGCGCCGCGCGCCCGCCACGCGCAGGCCGCCGCCCCAATGGCGTTGCGGATTGGGCGCGAGCTCCTCGACGACGTCGAGACCTTCTCTCAGGCCGCCGGTGCAATGATGGCGCGCCTGACGTCCGCACCTCTCGACTCTGATGAGATCGAAGAAGAAGCGCTCGGCATCGTCGAAGGGTTTCTCGCCTGGACGAGCCTGATGGCCGCCCAACTGGGCATCACGAGCAGCCTCAAGCCGCAGACGCTCTGGTTCGAGCGCTAGGCCCGTCCCTGCCTCTGCCCTCGACGCCCCCACCAATCGCCCAAGTCTCTCCGCGCCCTGCTCAGTCGCATCCACGCGGCCCAGCCGCCGTAGGAGGAGGCCAGATGGAGGTAGGCGGGAAGGAAGCCCGGGCTGGCGGCGATCGCCTCCCGCATCGCCTGCCGCGCCGCCTGCGTCTCTCCGAGGCGAAGGTGCAGGCGCGCCAGACTGAGGTACTTGTGTGCCAGCAGGCGGGGGCGGCGCCGCAGCTCCTCGGCGTACTGGGTGAGGATAGTCTCGGTGAGGACGAGCCGGGCGCGCAGGTCGCCCATCATGCTGCTGCCGCGGTGGAGACGGTACTCGACCAGCGCTTCGGGGAGGAAGTCAAAGGCGAACCGCCGCGCCATCCGCAGCAGCCATTCGCGGTCGCTGCCGCTGATGAGCGCTTCGTTGAACCCCCCGATGACATCGATGGCCTCACGTCGGACCATTACCGAGGAGAAGACGATCCCGTGCGTATAGAGGAGGCGGTCGAAGATCCTCCCGCGCCCGGTGGGCGGAGGGATGACGACCCGGTGGATCCGCCCATCATCGTCAACGTGCCGGCTGCCGGTATAGAGGACGCCCACCTCCGATGAGGCACCGTGAAAGAACGCATGCTGCCGCTCCAGTTTCCTGGGGTCCCACACGTCGTCGCTGTCGAGGAACGCGAGCAGCGGGGCAGAGGATCTGGCCATTGCCTCATTGCGTGATGGAGCGATGCCACGGTGGGGTCGTGGAAGATAGCGAATCCGTGGGTCTCGAAACCCTTCCACGATCTCGCGGCTGCCGTCGGCGGACCCGTCGTCCAGGATGAGGAGCTCCCAGTCGCCAAACGTCTGCGCCAAGACGCTGCGCATGGCCCGCGGGAGGAAGTCTGCCCGGTTATAGGTTGGCGTGATGACGCTGACGGCAGGCAGGATGGTCTATGCAGTGGCGGGCCGGACGGGATTTGAACCCGCGATCTGATCCGTGACAGGGATCTGAGGACTCCAGGCTCCTCTACCGGCCCACGGATACTCATTATTGTACATCACGGTGCGCATTGCAAAGCGTACCTAGACCGACTCGAGCCCCGCCTGGCGCTCAACGAATCGGGCGATGGCCGAATGATCGAGATCCTCCATGCCCTGCGCCCGCAACGCGCCGAACACCTCGTGCACCAGAGCAGTGGCCAGCAGCGGCGTCCCGGTGGCCTTTCCGGTGTCCAGGGCGATGCCCAGGTCTTTCTGGTGCAGGCGGACCCGGAAGCCGGGTGCAAAGTTGCGGTCAAGAATCCGCTGGCCATGCGCATCGAGGATGCGGCTCTGCGCGAACCCACCCAGCAGCGCCTCGCGCACGCGGGCCGGATCGACCCCGGCTTTGCGCGCTAGCGTGAGCGCCTCGCTGACCGCCTGGATGGTCACGGCGACGACGATCTGGTTGCAAGCCTTGGCCACCTGGCCGGCCCCGACCTCGCCGATGCGCACGATGTTCTTGCCGAGGGCCTCGAAGATCGAGCGCACCTTCGCCACCGCGGCCACCGGGCCCCCGATCATGATCGAGAGCGTCGCCTCGATGGCGCCCTTCTCCCCGCCGCTCACCGGGGCGTCGATCATCGTCGCCCCGCGCCCCTCTACCGCAACCGCGATCTCCTTCGTCACGAGAGGCGAGATCGTGCTCATGTCGATCAGGACGCTGCCGGGACGCAGCCCTTCCAGGACGCCGTCGGCGCCGAGCACTACCTGGCGGACGTCGACCGAATCCGGCAGCATCGTGATCACCGTCTCGCAGCTTTCGGCCACGCCGCGGGGGGAGCGACCGTCGCCGGCCCCCTCGGCCAGCAGCGCCTCCACGGCCGGCCGGCTGCGGTTGTGCACCACCACGTCATAGCCGGCGCGCCGGAGATTGCGGGCCATGGGTTTGCCCATGATCCCCAGTCCGATGAACCCAATCCTCCGTGCCATGCGTCCCATCCCTCCTAACTTCGCACCGTTTGCAGTGTGAGGGAGCGCAGCCGGCCCAGCCCGTCGTGCACCGCGACCCCCGTGAGGAGTTCGCCCCGCCGCAGCGCCAGCGCCCGGGGAATCAGCCGGTAGAGGTCCGGCACCAGGTTGGGCTGCCGGGCCAGCCTCCGCACGGGAACCCACCGCAGGGTCCCTTCCTCGTTCCCATGTACCCGCCGGTGGGGGACCCGGGCGACGACGACGAGCATGACTTTGCTGGTACCGTACCAGTTCTGGCTGTGGATGACCCCCTTCAAGCGGAGCTGCCTGAGGGCCAGACGCAGACCGGTCTCCTCCTCGATCTCCCGGACGGCCGCGGCCAGGGGATCCTCTCCCCGCCCGACGCCCCCGCCGACGCCCTGAAGTTTCCCCGCCCACCGCTTGCGCCTGCCTCCCTCGATCAGCAGCACCGCATCGCCGTGTCGCAGCAGACAGAGCACCACCGGGGCGGTGTAGTCAGCCAAGCCGGAAGCCCATGGCCGTGATCCAGAGCAGCGACTCGCGCGTCGTACCGAGGGGCTTGTACTCGAGGCCCACGTGACCCGCATACCCGGCGTCGTCGAGGGCGGTAAGGATGGAGAGGAAGTTCAATTCGCCGGTGCCGGGTTGATGACGCGAGGGGGGATCGGCGATCTGCACGTGGCCGATCCGCGGCAGCAGCGCACGCAGGGTAGCGATGATGTTTCCTTCCATCCGCTGCAGGTGATAGACGTCGAACTGGAGGCGGACGTTCTCAGCGCCCACGTCGTCCAGCAGCCGCACGGCGTCGGCCGATCGGGAGAGCAGGAAGCCCGGCAGATCGATGGTGTTGACGGGCTCGACCAGGAGGATGAGGCCGGCAGCGGCGAGGGCGGCGGCGGCGAACCGGACGTTGTCGATGACGCAGGCCCACTGCTCCTCATGCGAGAGACTTCCGTCCCGAAGACCGACCAGACAGTTCAGCATGGGCACATCCAGCCGCCGCGCCGCCTCCACCGCGCGTGCCACCCCATCGCGGAACTCCTCACGCCGCGCCGGATGGGCGGCGATGCCGCGGTCGCCCGCCTGGCGGTCGCCCACCGGGACGTTGAAGAGCAGCACGCGCAACTCCCGGCGGCTGAGTTCGGCGGCGACCGCCTCCAGATCATATTCATAGGGAAAGAGCGGGTCGGCCGCCACGAATCCTCCCTCGACCGCGGTGAATCCTGCCGCCCGTGCCTCGCCAAAGCGCTTCAGGAACGAGACCTCCGGAAACAGGAGGCTCAGGTTGGCGGAGAAGCGCGGCATCTAGTGCACCTCCAGGCGCGCATAGAGTTGGCGGTACGCAGTGTAGACCTCCTCGTACCGGGCGGCGAGGACGGGATCGGGATCGATGCGCGCGGCCGGAGGGTTGAGACGGGCGGCGGCGTCGAGGGTCAGGCTCCCAGTCGCGGCGCCCGCCAGGAGCATCGCGCCCAGCGAGGCCGCGTCGGCATGGCGCGGCAGGATGACGGGGCGATTCCAGACGCTGGCCTTGATTTCGGCCCAGATCCGGCTTCGCCCGCTGCCGCCCGCGAGGATGACTTCCTCGACCGGCCGTCCCGCTCGGGCGAGCACCTCCAGGGCGCCGCGGCCCTCAAAGGCGATCGCCTCGAGGACGCTGCGGGCCAGATCGTCCGGCCCATGATCGAGGGTGAGGCCGCACCAGGCCGCCCGCGCGCGGGGATTCCACCAGGGCGCGCGTGCACCCTGCGGATGCGGCAGGAACAACAGGCCCCGCGCCCCGGGGGCGCTGGCCGCCGCCCGGGCGGTGAGGTCCGTTTCGCCCTCAGCGGCGGTCGTCGGTGGAGAGGGGGTCAACAGCGCGCCCACCCATTGCAGGATCGCCCCCGATGGCGCCATCCCCTGCTCCCAGATGTATTGTCCGGGGACCACGTGCGCTGAGATTAGAACCCCCTCGGGGATGATCTCAGGCAGCGGTCCGGGCAGCGAGAGGTTTGTCGCTGTCCCGGATGACTCCATCGCCCGCCGCTCCGTCGCGCCGGCGCCGAGCACCTCACACGGCCGGTCGCCCCCGCCGGCCACCACGGGCAACCCGTCGGTCAGACCCAGATCGGCGGCTGCCTCGCGCGTCAACCGTCCGGGCGCCCAGATCGACGGGTGTACGGGGGGCAGCTGCTCGGTCCGTACGCCCACCGCCTCGAGAACGTCCTCGGCCCAGCGCCGCCGCCGCAAATCATAGAACATCGTCCGGGAGGCCAGCGACGGGTCGGTCAGCGCCGTGGCGGCGAGCCGGAGATAGAGGTAATCCCGCGGCTGCAGCAGCCAGGCCGCGCGGCGGAGGATGTCCGGCTCGTGCCGGCGCAGCCAGAGCACCTTCCCCGCGGTGAAGGTCGCCTCGGGCACCATCCCGGTGCGCTGGTGCAGATCAGGAAACTGCCGGCCCAGCTCTTCCGCTTCCGCCTGAGCACGGCGGTCCAGCCAGATGATGCAGCGCGCCAGGGGGCGGCCGTCGCGCCCCACCGGCACGATGCCTTCGCGCTGTGAGGTCAGCCCGATCGCCAGGATGCGCCGGCCCGATCCCGCGGCGCCGGCGAGATTCAGCGCCGCGACGGCCGTACGCGCCGCCTCCCACCACGCGTCGGGGTCCTGCTCGGCCCACCCCTCCCGCGGGTGCACGGTCGGCACTTCCGCGGCGCCGCGGGCCACCACCGCGCCGTCCAGATCGAAGAGCGTGGCCTTGAGTGCCGACGTCCCAAGGTCGAGCGTCAGGATGGCGTCCGCCATCAGCGCGGTGACTCGGAGCGGTCCGCAATCCCCACGGGCATTACGGGAGGAGATAGAGACCGGTGTCCTGGAAGGTCAGGCGCACCTCGGTGCCGGGCGGCAGCAGCCCCCTTGCGGCCAGCGGTTCGGCCACGGCCACCTCTCCCGCCGGCGTCTCGATCAGGTACTCGTTGCTCATTCCCATGAAGAATGCCGTGCGGATGCGCCCGGGGAGGCCTTCACCGTCCGTGCGTACGACGATCGCCTCTGGCCGCGCCACGACGGTGACCGTCCCCGCCGCCACGCCCTCCTGGCGGAACGGAAAGGACAGCGAGTCGATCGTTACCCGCCCCTCCCCGTAGCGGCCGGGCAGCAGGTTCGCCTCCCCAATGAAGTCGGCCACGAACTGGGTGGCGGGGCGGCGGTAGAGATCTTGGGGTGTCCCGATCTGCTCGACTCTCCCCTGGTTCATGACGATGATCACGTCGGACAAGGCGAGCGCCTCTGCCTGGTCGTGGGTGACGTAGATGCTCGTAATCCCCAGCCGCTGCTGTAGTTCCCGGATCTCCGCGCGCACACGCTTGCGCAGCTTGGCGTCGAGGTTGCTGAGCGGCTCGTCGAAGAGCAGCACCTTCGGCTGCATCACCAGCGCCCGGGCCAGGGCGATGCGCTGCTGCTGCCCGCCGGAGAGCTGGGACGGGAAGCGGCGGCCGACCTCGGGAAGCCCCACGAGAGTCAGCACCTCGCCCACGCGGCGCGTCAGCTCGCGCGAGGGGACCTTGGCGATGCGGAGCCCGTAGGCGACGTTCTCAAATACGGTGAGGTGCGGAAAGAGCGCGTAAGACTGGAAGACCATCGTCACGCCGCGGCTCGCCGCCGGCAACGGCGTCACGTCTTCGTCGCCGATGAAGATGCGGCCCTTGGTCGGGTACTCTAGTCCCGCAACCATGCGGAGCGTCGTTGTCTTGCCGCAGCCCGAGGGGCCCAGCAGCGTCGCCAGCTTCCCCGCGGGAAATTCCAGACTGACTTCGTCTACCGCGACCACCGGGCCGAACCGCTTGGAGAGCCGCTCGAGGTGGACGGGGACCGCGGGGACCACCACCACCGCAGTGCTCACGTCTGGGCCACTTCGCTCACAGTCCGGGCGTCCAGGCGTCGGTTGATCAAGTAGAGGCCCATGATGACCAGAATCATGAAGACCGTAAGCAGCGACGCTAATGCCGCCCCCCGACCCTGGCTCCCGTATTCGATGTAAGAGAGGATCTGCGTGGTGGCCAGGTTGTGCCTCGGGGTGATCAAGAAGATCACCTGGCTGACCGCCGTCATCGCGCGCACGAATGCGAAGACGAGGCCCGAGAGGATCGCCGACCGCACCAAGGGCATGACGATGCGGCGTAGGGTGGTCGCAGAGTTTGCCCGCAGCATCGTCGAGGCTTCCTCCAGCGACCGGTCGATCTGGTGGATCGCCGCCACCCCGGAGCGGATCCCCACCGGCATGTTCCGGAAGACGAAGGCCAGGATGATGATCACTTCTGTCCCGGTGAGCAGCATGGCGCCTTGGTTGAACGCCAGGATGTAGCCGATCCCCATGACGGTCCCCGGGACGGCGAAGGAGAGCATCGAGCCAAATTCCATGACGCTGCGGCCGGGAAACTCTACCCGGGTGACCAGGTAGCCGATGAGGAAGCCGAGCAGCGTCGACGGAATGGCGGCGTAGGCGGAGAGACGCGCGGTCGTCCAGAAGACGTTCCACCCCTGCGGGGAGAGATCCTGAAGATGTTTTAGCGTGAAGGCGTAGTCGAACCCCCACAGCTTGGTCACGCTGCCGACAAAGACGGAACCGTAGAGGGCGACGATTAGCAGCGCCCAGAGGAGGAAAACGCTAGAGGCTGCGTAGTCCAGGCCGCGCGGCAACGACCGGGCCCGCGCGCCGGAGGGCTTGCCGGTCACAGTAACGTACGAGCGCCGGCCCAACCAGTAGCGTTGAATGAGGAAGATGGTCAGCGTCATGGCCAGGAGGACGACGCCGTAGACGGCCGCTTCATTGGGATTGAACCGACCGATAATGGCGAAGAAGACCTCCGTCGCGAGGAAGCCCCTTCCCCCGCCCAGGATGATCGGGTTGCCGAAGTCGGCCAGCGATTCGATGGCGACGAGGAGAAAGGCGTTGGCCACGCCGGGCCGGGCCAGCGGCCAGATCACCGTGCGCAGCACGTACCAGCGGGACGCCCCGAGGGTCTCGGCGGCCTCCTCCAGAGCCGCGTCCATCGCCTGCACGACCCCCTGCAGCACCAGAAAGGCGATCGGCGTGTAGGCCAGGATCTGCGCGACGGCGACACCGAGAGGGCCGAAGAAGATGCTCGTTGACAGACCGAGCAATTGGTGCGTCACGAATCCATTCCGCCCAAACATATAGATCATCGCCAGCCCGAGGACGAAAGGTGGCGTGATGATAGGCAGGATGGAGAAGGGACCCAGCAGGCGGCGGGTGCGCAGCCTGGAGCGCTCGCCGAGCAAAGCGAAGACCAATCCCAGCGCGGTGGCCACCACGCCGACCACGATCGCCAGCAGGACGCTGTTCCGCAGGGCCCCGTGCCCGAGGTAGAGCGCGACCAACACCCCGCCCGCTGTCCCGGCCGCGGCGCCCCAGGGGATGGCCCGTCCCCGCCGGCCTAGCAGCAACAAGGTTCCGGTCACCACGGTCGCGACGAGGGCACCGGCGGCCAGGGCCCAGGCGGTCTCGTTGCGGGGCGTGGCCGGATTGTTGACTAGGAGGAACGCCGGCGAGGCCAACGTCTCCCGCACGACGTCCAGGGTGAATTGCCCGCGGACAATCACGCTGGCTTGCAGCACCGTCCAGAGCGGAAAGAGGATGAACACCCCGACGAACGCTGCGACCCAGAGGATGCAGGTGGCGATGAAGGTGTCCGCCTTCAGCAAGCCGGAGAGGGCCAGCCCCGTCCCCAGGATCGAGAGAAAGCCGAGGATGGCCACGATGGCGCCACCGCTGAAGGGTCGTCCGCCGGCGAGCAGGTAAACGATAGAGAGCGCCACACCGGCTACGCTGACCGCCACCGCTGCCCGGCCGCGATCGGCGTTGGGGCGGGGAGCGATGCCAAGGAGACCGGCCAGCGCGGCCAGGGCGAGGATCGCCGACATAAGGAGAGAGTTGGGCGCCAGGACGACCCCCATCGCCTCCGGCTGGAAGACGAAGAGCTCCCGATCAGGCCGGGACCAGGGTAGGAGGAGGGATCCCACCAAGGTAATCCCTCCCCAGACCAGCAACGTCTGGTTGGGCGCGGCCTTCGCCGTCCCAACCATCAGTGCGCGCGCCATGCGATCCGTCCGTCCAGTTACTTGGGCAGCGGTTCGACCTCCCGCGTCCAGCGCCTGATCAGGCCTTCGCGGACCGAGGCTCTTCCGAACCGCAGGAAATCGTACGTGATGACCCTGAAGTCCTGGAAGCGGGGCGCCACCCGCGGCGCCGGGGTCTTACTGTTGGAGGGAATCTGATAGGATTGCCCCTGCTCCGCGGCCAGTCGCTGAGCATCCGGGGACAGAGCCCAGTCCATGAAGGCGACGGCATTGGGCCGGTTGCGGGTGTTCTTGATCAGGCTCAGCCCGCCGATCTCGTAGCCGGTGCCGTCCGAGGGCGCATTGTAGGTAATCGGGAATCCCTGTAGGACCTGATCCACAGCGTCGTGGACGAAGGTGATGCCGATGGCTAACTCGCCCCGAGCGGTTAGCTGTCCGGGCGCGGCACCACTGCGCGTGTATTGCGCGACATTGCGGTGGACGCGCTTGAGCAGGTCGAAGGCGCCCTCCTCCCCGTAGATCTGGACGAGCGTGGCGAGCATGGTGTAGCCGGTCCCAGAGGTGTTCGGGTTGGGGTACGCGATCAACCCGCGATAGCGAGGATCGGCCAGGTCTCGCCATGTGCGCGGCACAGGGATACCCTTGTCCCGCAGCAGCCGCTCGTTGATCGCCCAGCCCAGAATCCCGGCATAGAGGGGAACGTACTTCCCAGCCACAGCCTCCCTGAATTCCTGCCGGAGGTCGTTCCACGCCTGGGGCCGGTAGAACTCCGTCAAGCCGGCCTCGTTCGCCTCGATGTGCGGGTCCCCTGTGCCGCCGAACCAGACGTCGAGGGACGGGTTGGCGGCTTCGGCCCGCAGCCGGGCAAATGCTTCACCGGAACTCAGACGGATGTATTCCAGCGTGATCCCCGTGGCCTTGGGAAACTCCGCCTTGATGGCGTCGCACCAAGCGGGGTTGGGGCTGCACAGCACTGATACCCTGCCTGCGGGCGCGGCCGTGGCCAATCCCAGTGGCACCAGCAGCAGGGCCAGGATGAAGACAAGCATCCGTCTCATGATGAGACCCTCCTCCTCTCACTGATCGCCATCTGCAGCGGCCGCAGGTGCTCGAGCGTCATCTGCGCCGCCCTCTCCGGATCCGGATACGGCAGGGTCTCGGCGGAGAGGTACCCATCGTAGCCGATCTCCTCCAACACGCTCAGGATGGCCCCAAAATCGAGGCGGCCCCCTCCCGGCGGGCGCCGGTTGCTGTCGGAGACGTGCACGTGCCGCAGCACGGGAGCGGCCCGGCGCAGGCTGGCCTCCATCGAGATCTCTTCGGCGTGCATGTGATAGGTGTCCGCCAGCAGCCCCAGGCGCCGGTGCCCGATCCCGTGAATGAACGCAAGTGCCTCATCGATGGTGTTCAGTGTGTCCAGCTCAAAGCGGCTGATCGGCTCGAGTACCATGCCTACCCCGGCCGCGTCGGCGTGCGGCAGGATCGCCTCAAGTCCTTCACGCAACCACCCCATCACGGCGCGCCGATCCGCGCCCGCCCAGCCACGGATCAGCCCGACGATCACCTGAACCCCGGCCGGCGGGGCGCCGGGAAGGGCGTTCAGCACGGAGGCGAGGTGGACGTGACGCTTCAGACGTTCGATGGTTGCGCGACGGATGCCTGCCGCCGGAGAGGCCAGGGCCAGCCCGTCCCGCAGGAAGGCCTGTCCCGTACCGAGGGCGGCAACGGGGAGCCCCAAGGCCGCGCAGCGGTCGGCCAGCGCGGTCGCCTCCACCTCTGCCGGGTCCCGAATCGCCAGTTCCACGCCATCGTAGCCGAGGGCGGCGACGCGCTCGAGGTCGGCCCACCCGCTCCGCATCGCCACGGCGGCAAAGGAGGTGGCGCTGAGGGAGACGACCAGGCTCAGGCGCAAGGGCTCACAATCTTACTACTTGGCCCGGACCGCATACTCGCAGTGATGCCCACTCCGGCTGTCGCGCCGGTTTCTTGGCAGATCCCAGGTGAGATGTTCGCGCCTCCCTGACACGCTGCAGGCTGCTCGGCCCGAAGTAGAGTGTGGCCTCGTAGTCGTTGTGCGCGCGGCACCGCAGTTGGATGTTGTCGACCGTTGGCTCTCCACCGGTGGCATAGGGCGCGACATGGTCGAACTCGAGAAAGCCGTCCTCGGTACAGCGTCGGTATGTACATGCGCAACTCGGTCCGGACCGAGTTGCGCCTCTGGAAGACCGGTTGACATGAGCCATGTCAATGTCAAACCTGCCTTCGTTCTAAGGAGGGTAGGCCAGCGAGTAGATAGACTTGCCCCCGTGCGCCGGGCCTTTCAGCACGGCCTCCAGATCTTCTCGGTCGCGCTCGGTCACCATCTCGTGAGGGGGCAGCTGGCCGGGTGGAAAGGTCTGGCCGATGTCGGTCACCAGTTTGGTCAGGTAGTCGAGCAGCGCCTCCACGCCGGGGTAGGCTTTCTCGGCGCGAGCCAGCGTGGACTTGCCCACCACCCCTTCGATGTAGGCTTTGATCTCGATGGGGCCGGCTCCCACCTGGCTGTACCAGTTGATAGGACGGCGAAGCAGGTTGCCGGCCTTGTCGATGTGCCCCTCGGGCAGGAAGCCGCGCACGGTCGTGTCTACCGCGTCCTTCATCTCGATCAGTTCCGGAAAGAGCGCCAGCGACCAGGACGTCTCCACCTCGTCAGCGTGGATGAAGGGGGTCTCGTAGGCGCCACCCTGGTCCTTCAATTTGAAGTAGTCGGGAATGGCGTGATACCAGTTCACCAGCAGCAGGAGCGCCGGCACCTTGTAGCGCTTGGCGAACTGATGGATGGCTGTGGGGATGACGTACTCCTGCCCGTGCCCGTTCAGCAAGATCTGCTTCCTGAAGCCCATGTTCCAGAACCCCGCGATCATCGCGCGGACGACGCCGGTGAAGTGCTCTTCGGGGATGACGACGGTCCCCGGCATGCCCAAGTGATGGTAGGGATGGGAGCCGTACCAGAGCGGCTGGGCCACCGTGCAGCCGGTGCGCTCCGCCACCAGTTCGGCCATCCGCGTGACCAGGAAGATGTCCTCGCCGAGGGGCGCGTGGGGCCCGTGCGCCTCGGTGGCGCCCAGAGGGACGATCAGGATGTCATTGCGCCGCTGCCGGTCTTCGACCTCCTTCCAGGTCATGTTCTGCAGGTAGACGCCGGTGCGCTTGTCCATGTGGCCGCCCTTAGGCGGCAACTGCCAGTTGGCCATCTCACCCTCCTCAGGTCGCGCGATTCTGTTCCTCGGCGAGCACATGCAACCGGTCCCGCGGCAGCAGCAGCCCGACCTCGCCGCGGAGGACCTCGTGGCCCGGCGCGGGCACGTCCACGACCCATTCGGCGCCATCGCCCTCGATCCAGTACCGCGCCAGGCTGCCCAGGAAGGCCATCGTCGTGACGCGCCCCCGCAGCAGATTCTCCACGCGGGCACTCCCAGGCGGCACCAGACGGATCATCTCAGGCCGGACGAGCAGGGTGACCCGGCCGCCCCGCCCGATCGGACGATCGACGACGACGATGGCAGCATTCACGCGCACGTGGTGGGCATCCACGACGTCGCCCTCGACGAAGTTGGCCAGCCCCACGAAGTCGGCGACGAACCGGTTGGCCGGATGCAGGTAGATCTCCGAGGGTGAACCGACCTGCTGCAGGCGGCCCGCGTGCATCACGGCGATCTGGTCGGAGATGGCGAGGGCCTCCTCCTGATCGTGCGTCACGTAGATCGTGGTTTTGCCGAGCCGCTCCTGCAGTTGCCGAATCTCGGTGCGTACCCGCACACGCAGCTTGGCGTCGAGGTTGCTCAGCGGTTCGTCGAGCAGGAGGACCTCCGGCTCGACCACCAGGGCGCGGGCGAGGGCCACGCGCTGCTGCTGCCCGCCGGAGAGCTGATGGGGAAACTTTCGATCCTGCCCGCTCAGCCCGACGAGATCGAGGGCCTCACCGATCCGCCGGCGCGCCTCACGGCGTGGCACGCGGCGCATCCGCAGGCCGTAGCCCACGTTCTCGCCAACAGTCATGTGCGGGAAGAGCGCGTACTCCTGAAAGACCATGGCCGTGTTGCGGCGGTGGGCCGGAACGCCGGTGACGGCGCGGTCGCGAATGAGGATCTCGCCCTCATCGGGATGATGAAATCCGGCGACCATCCGCATCGTCGTGGTCTTGCCGCATCCGGACGGTCCGAGCAGTGTCGTGAAACTCCCCTCGGCGACTTCCAGGGAGACGTCGTCGACTGCCAGGGTCGAGCCAAAGCGCTTGCTGACGCGGCGCAACCGCACGTGGGCCTGGGGGATCACCGTCGTCGTCTGAACCGGCACCATCTAGCCGCGCGCGCCCTCCAGGACCATCACCGGCGTACGCAACGCCCGCCCGACCAACAGCCAGGTCGCCCCGATCGAGAGGAAGGTCAAGAGCAGCAGCATTGTCGTCAGCGCGGCGGCAGCGCCCCAGATGTTGTTCTGGATCATGTTGAGGATGACGAACGTGGCCACGACCTGCCCGGGTGCAATGAGGAAAATGACGATACTGACATTCGTCACCGCCCGGATGAACGACACCGCAAAGGCCTCAATCAGCGCCCGCAGCAGCAGCGGCAGGTAGATATCCCACAGCACTCGCAGCCCGGTGGCCCCGAGGTTGATGGCGGCTTCCTCGATCGACCGCTCGATCTGCTTCAACCGCGCCGCCGCCGCCTGGTAGCCCATGGGCAGGTGCCAAAAGGCCAGCGCCGTTGCGAGGATCCAGAGCGTTCCGCCCAGCGGCGTGGCATTGAACGCGAGGACGAACCCCACGCCCACGAAGACGCCCGGCAGCGCGCCGGGGAGCACGGCCAGGAAGTCCAGGACGCGGCGCAGCGGGAGGGCCCGTGACGTGAGGAAGGCGAGGATCATCCCGACAACGGCCGTGATGACGCCCGCGATCCCGCCGATCTTCACGCTCGTCCAGAGGGTGGCCAGGCGATCGGAGGCCAGCCTCCAGTGATCCAGGGTCAGCGACCAGTCCCGCCCCCACACCGTGGTGAACGCGCCCGCCACCACCCCGAAATATACGAGGAGGATCATCACGCTGACGGCGCCGCAGAGCGCCACCGTCACCCATTTCAGCGGCGCAGGCGTGGGCGGCCGTTCGATCCGAGATCCCCGACCGGTCACGGTTACGTAGATCCGGCGGCTGATCCAGAAGCGCTCCAGGAAGAACAGGATGAGAGTGGGGACCAGCAGCATCGCCACGACCAGCGCCGCTCCCTTCAGATCGCCCATCCCTTCCATCCGAAACCACGCCTCCGTGGCCAGCAGGGGGAACCCGCCCGCGATGACGACGGCATTGCCGAAATCGGCCAGCACCGAGATGGCCACCACAAGCATCGCCCCGGCGATGCCGGGACGGGCCAGTGCGAAGGTGATCGTCCGCAGGACGGCCCCCTCCGTGGCGCCGAGGTTGCGGGCGGCGTGCTCGAGGCTCGGATTCACCGCCTCCAGCACCCCGATGATGATCAGCATCGCCAGGGGAAAGAAGGCGATCGTCTGCACCATCCAGAGACCGTGCCACCCGAAGATGTTGGCGCTCATTCCCAGCACGGTGCGCGTGATCAACCCCTGACGGCCGAACATCAGGATGTACGCGAACGCCACCATGAACGGGGGAGCGAAGAGCGGCAGCAGGGCGATCGCGCGAAAGAATCGACGGCCGGGCACGTCCGGCCGCGTGACGGCGAACGCAAACAGCAGCCCCACCAGCGTGGCGGTCATGGTGGAGATGACCATCATGACGAGACTGTTGCGCGCGGCCTGGATCCAGCGCAGGCTGCGGGGAATGCTGAGGTAGTCCGCCAACGACGGGTAGACGAGCACGCGGAAGGCGGGATAGAGCACGAAGACGACCAGCAGGAGCGCCGCCGCCACGAAAGTCAAGACAAGCCCCGGGTCGGCAGTTTGACGACGGAGCTCGCCCCAGCGAATGACGGCCACGGGTTAGGACTCCCGCGGAGCAGGGCCTGGGCCCGGCGAATGGCCCGGGCCCCGCATCAACTCATCCTGCTCGACGACCGTGTGGGCGTCGAGTTAGCGGCCGATCTCACGGGTCCAGCGCTCCCGGACCCTGGCCTGGTTTGTGATCGCCCACTCCAGGTCGTACCTCACAAACTTCAACTGCCCGAATGGCGTGGCGCCGGCGGGGACGGCTACATCGCCACGCACTGCGTAGCGGAACCCGTACCGGGCGTTGATGTCCTGCGGTACCCGTGACATCAGGAAGTCCACGTAGGCCCGAGCCCCCTCGGGATTGGGCCCCCCCTTGATGATCGACACGGCCCCAACCTCGAACCCTGTGTCGGGCGGCACGATCACCTCCAGCGGCGCACCCCGCAGCTGTCTCGCTCCGATGCCTTCGTGCGCCCACATCATCGCGACGATCGCCTCGCCCCGCTCCAAAAGGGTAATCGTGGCGGGGGCCGTCGGGGTGAACTGCGAGGCGTTGGTGTTGAGCGCTTTGAGGAAGGTCCACGCCGGCTCCTCGCCGAGTCGGAAGATCTGGGCGGCCACGAAGATGTAGCCGCCGCCCGTGGTCACCGGGCTGGGCATGACAAAGTGCCCCCGGAACTCAGGCCGGGCGAGATCGTCCCAGGCAGCCGGCTTCCGGACGTTGCGGGGAGCCATCTCTCGGTCCCACCGCTCGGTGTTGATGATGATCGACAGGGCGCCAAGGTACCAGCCGTGCCAGAACCCGTCGGGATCGCGGTAGGCGGCACTGATCCCCGCCTCGGCTGCCGCGGGGGACCGGTAGGCCAGGAGCAGCCCTTCGCGCGCCAGCGG
The DNA here is from genome assembly GCA_036004665.1 of bacterium. Classification (GTDB taxonomy): domain Bacteria; phylum Sysuimicrobiota; class Sysuimicrobiia; order Sysuimicrobiales; family Humicultoraceae; genus JACQGZ01. The sequence goes on from DASYRG010000006.1 coordinate 38,439, forward strand.
GATATGGAAGTCGCGCGACCCACCCACAAAAATGTCCGCCCGAGGCCGATCCTTCTCCGCCCTGATGCGGGCCTGCAACGTTCCGGCGGCTGCGACGCTGAGCGCCTCCACCTGGATGCCGGTGCGACGGGTGAACTCCCGATGCACCAGTGATGTTTCCAGGTCCGGCAGCGCCGAGTAGACGATGATCCGGTTCTGCTGAGCGTCCGCCCGTTCCAGCTCCGGCAGCGTCAGCGCCAGCAGGATAACGACGACGATCCCCACCCACACCCTCCGCATTGCTCTCCCCTCCTTCGATCGTTTCATCCCTGGCCACCCGCTCTCTGACGTCGTCGCGACGCTCATATCCTTCCGCGGGCGTGCTCGTTCGTGAGGACGTGCCTCTCGATCACCTCGGCCAGTCCGTCCTCGTCGTTGCTGGGGGCGACCAGGTCGGCCGCCCGGCGCACTCCCGGCGGGGAGTTGCCCATCGCCACCCCCAGCCCCGCCGCCTGGATCATCTCCAGATCATTCAATTCGTTACCGACCGCTATCACCTCCCGCAGCGAGACGCGCAGGTGCCGGGCCATACGCCGCAGCGCCTTGCCTTTGGAGATCCCCGGCGGCAGCACCTCCAGCGACTCCCGCTCCGAGAAGACCAGCGTGCCGGCGAGGCCGGACCGCCCGATGCGCCGCGCCAGCGCATGCAGCCGGAGGCGCGGGCCGAGGACACGGAACTTCATCGGTTGCCCCACCAGCAGCGGCCGGAAGTCTCCCACCGCCCGCGGCGCGATGTGGTCGTGGCGGGCGTTGGCCTCTACCAGGCGTGTCCGCCATCGCACGAAGATCCGATCGTCGACGTAGAAGTGCGCGGCCAGGCCGGGAAATCCGTCCAGAATGTCGATGACGCCCGCCGCCTGCCGGTGGGTCATCGGCCGGCGAAAGAGCACGCGGTCCCTCTTGAAATCGTAGACCAGGCCGCCGTTGTAGAGGATGGCGGGAGCATCCGCCCCCAGGGCATCGAAGTAGCGTCGGCCGGAGTGCCAGGTTCGGCCCGTGGCCAGGCACACCCGTACCCCCTGGCGCTGCGCCCCCTGAACCGCCCGCCGCACCCGGCGCGAGATCCGCTGCGCAGAAGTCGTGAGGGTCCCGTCGATGTCGGCCACGACAAGGCGATAGGTCACGCCGGCTCCGCCAGAGGCAGGCGCACAGCGCTCCCCGAGCGCACCGCCTGATAGACCGCCTCGACGAGTTCGGTGGCGCGGTAGCCATCCTCCGCCGTCACCGCCGGAGGACCTTCACCCAGGGCCGCGGCGATGAACCGGCGGTCCTCCTCGACGTAGCCCCATTTCTCCTCAAAAGCCATCTGGAAGCAGTCGATGCCCTCCACCTGATCGCGCATCCCCGGACTGTACCAGGCCCGCTCCAGTTCCTCCGTGACAGCGCTCTGGTGCGGGCCGTACACTTCCACCCGCTCGTAGGGAAACAACCAGGAGGTGTGCGCCGCCGAGGTGACGGAGGCGACCACGCCGTTGCGGTAGCGGAAGAGGAGGACGAAGCCGTCCAGTTCATCATAGACGCTCTGCCGCGCCGCTCCGCTGACCTCCTCGACGTCGCCGAAGAGGAAGCGGCCCATGTCGAAGAGGTGCACCGGCGTTTCGTAGAGATACCCGCCGGTGACCAGCGGATCGCCCGTCCACGGGGGCTGGCGGAGTTCGCCCCGGTTGTGTTTCATCTGCGCCAGCAGGGGGCGGAGGCGGCCGTCCTCGATCAATGCCTTCACGAACGCATAGACGCGGGCGAACCGGCGGTTCAGGCCGAGCTGGTAGGTGCCGCGCGCGGCCCGAGCGGCCTCACGGATCTCCCAGGCGCCGCGCAGCGAGGTGGCCATCGGCTTCTCCGAAAAGACGTGGACGCCTGCGGCCAGCGCGGTCGTCACCGGCTCGACGTGCTGGACGTTGGGTGTGCAGACGTACAGCGCCTCCGCGCCGCGGTCGAGGAGCTCGGCCAGCGACCCGAGCGCCGGGGTCTCCACCTCCGCGGCCAGACGGTCCGCCGCGGCCTGGACCACGTCGGCGATTCCCACCAGGCTGACCCGGCTGTCCCGGCGCAGGTTCAGCGCATGGATGCGGCCGATGAACCCGGCCCCCAGGATCCCGACCTTGACGCTCACCGTCGCCTCACTTCTCCCCCAGCCCGGCAAAGAGCGCGTCCAGGCTCTCCCGGGCGGCGCGCGCCAGGTCAAGCGGATCCCAGGCCCAGTACTCCGGCCGGAACAGCTCGACTGAGTAGACGCCTTCGTAGCCGATGCCCTCGAGGGTTTGGACCAGTTCGTGGAGCGGGATCACACCTTCCCCCGGCAGAAGGCGATGGGCGTCGGTGAGGGCCTCGCGCGGACGATCTTCGGCGTCGTCCAGGTGGACGATGAAAAGGCGGCGGGGATCCATGCCCCGCAGCATCTCGGGCGTCGATCCGCCCACATAATAATGGAAGGCATCGATGACCAGCCCCACCGCGGGATCGGCGACCGCTTCCACAATCTCCCTTGCCGCGGCGACCGTGCGTACGGAAGAGGCCGCGGAACCCAGGAACTCGAAGCCGATACCTACGGCGTGATCGCGGCCGATCTCCCCCATGGCGCGGAGGGCCTCGACCGACGTATGGGAGATCTCATCGTCGTCCAGCCCCTCCGCCGGTCCCGGGACCGCCACCACGTAAGGGCAGCCCAGTTCCAAGGCCCACCGGCACAGCGTGCGGCAGCGATCGAGCACGCCCTCCCGCGCCATGCGCGGCGACGGTGTGGCGCGCTCCAATGCGTTGAGGCTGAGGGGAAGGAGGCGCGCCTCCGCGAACGCACCGACCAGGTCGGTCAGTGAGCCGCCCTGGGCGAGATAACCCTCCAGTTTAGCGTCCCGGATCTCCAGGGCGTCAAATCCCGCCTCCTGTGCGACGGCGAGATCGGTGAGCAGATCCGCGGTCCCGGTGGTTGCCCCATTCAAGCCATACCGCCTCATCGCGGAGGGCTCTCTCCTCTGACTGCGTCGAGGGGCGCCTGAGGCATGTTCGCGGGATAGCGCGGCGCCTCCCCCGAGAGCACACGCATCACGTCCTCGACGACGGCCGCCATCGCCCGCAACCCTTCCTCTGAATGGGAGGCCGCATGCGGCGTCAGCACGACGTTGGGCAGACCGGTGAGCGGGTGCTCGGGCGGGAGCGGTTCCTCCTCGAAGACGTCGAGGCCGGCCGAGAGATGACCGGCGCGGAGGATCTCCACCAGCGCCGCCTCGTCGATGACGGCGCCGCGAGAGGTATTGATGAGGATGGCGCCCCGTTTCATCGCCGCGAGCGCCTGCCGATCGAGCAGATGCCTCGTCTCCGCAGTGAGCGGCAGATGCACCGTGACGATCTCGCTCTGCCCGAGGAGATCGGCCAGCTCCACGCGGCGGGCGGGGAGGCGCGCCGCCTCCTCGGCGCGGGGGAGCGCATCGGCGAACAGGACCGTCATGCCGAAGGCGGCGCGGCAGATCTCCGCGGTGCGGCGACCGATCCGCCCGAAGCCGATGACGCCCAGAGTCCGCCCGGCCAGTTCCCGGCCGGCCAGCGCCATGCGGGCGGTGTCAAACTCACCGGCACGCACGGCGCGGTCGCTGCGGACGATCCCCCTGGCCACCGCCAGCATCAACGCGACGGCGTGCTCAGCCACCGCCTCGACCCCCGCCAGCGGCGTGTGCACCACCCAGACGCCCCTGCGGGTGCAGGCCGCGACGTCGATGTTGTCCAGCCCCACGCCGTGACGCCCCACCACCCGCAGACGCGGCGCCGCCCCCAGCAGCCGGTCGTCCACTCTGCCGTGTGCTCTGATCACGAGCCCATCGGCGCCGGCGACCAGGGAGAACACGGTCTCCTTGCTCAGGTCGGCGGCCATGGTGACCTCCGCCCGCTTGCGCAGCCAGGCCAGCGCGTCGGTGTGGATCGGCTCGAAGAGCAGGACCCGCGGACGCATCACGACCGGGCCTCCGCGCGCATCCACTCGAACGCGGGATCGATGCTGATCTTGTATGTCTTCTCAGGTCCCGCCAGCGCCCACAGATAGAAGCCGGTCGTCCCCGGGAACGCCACGGTGGGATGATAGCCGCGGGTGATCGTGACGGCACCCTCGCCCGTGATGAGGTCCTCGGCGTGCCATCCGTTGCGGTCGTAGTACAGCTGGACGAGGTAGCCGTCCGGCGGGGAGAGCCGGAAGTAGTAGACCTCTTCCAACTGACTCTCCTCGGGTCCGGCCCTGTCGTGCCTGTGCGGCGGCATTCCCGACCACTTCCCCGGCGGGTTGATCGTCTCACCGACGAGGAGCCTGGCCGTGACCCCGTCGGGGCCGAAGAGCATCCGCACCGTCCGTTGCCAATCTCCGCTCCCCACCGTCGTCACCGCCACGGCGTCGGCCGGCAGGAGCATGGGCCGCGCCGCGCTTGCCGGCCAGGGCGCGCTCACAACCACGGCCTCCAGGCCGTCGTCGGCCGTGACACTGACCGTGTGGGCCGGAGGCACGTACGCCGTCGAGGGCGAAGCGGTGAAGACATCCTCGCGCGCAATCCTCCCCGTCAGCGTTGCCACCCCCGCGACGCTGACCGTCCCTGCTCCGGCGAGAGGAACGATCACGACCTCACGCCCGTCGGCCGGCCGCGTCCACTCCCCGCCTGCGTGCAGGGCGACGCACTCGAGCTCAAGGAATCGCAGTGACGAGTTGGCGTCGTGGATCAGTTTCTGGTAGGGCGTGCCGGAGAGGCGTGGATGGTACGAGGAGGTCACGCGGACAGCACCTCGGCGCTGCGGCGGAGGGCCGCATCTGCGGGACGGGTGGGCCAGCATTCCAGCCCGATCGGCCCGTCATAGCCGCCGCCGCGCAGGCGTTCCAGGATCGCGGACCAGGGGATGACCCCGCTGCCGGGTTCACCGCGCCCCGGGTGGTCGGCGGCGTGGACGTGCACGATCATCGGGGCCACGACGGCAAGCCGCTCGAGGAGATCATTGTGCATCACCCACATGTGGTACACGTCCAATAGGAGGCGGACGGCGGGGTGATCGACCTCGTGGAGCAGACGGTGGGCCTCATCCAACGTATCTAAGAAATACCCGGGGTGGTCGATCTTCGAGTTGAGAGGTTCGACGGCGAGCGTCACGCCAGCCGGCTCCGCCAGGTCGCCTGCCGCACGTAGTCCCGCCACCGCCGCCGCCCACTGCTCGACCCACCCGCGCTGCGGGAGCGTGTAGCCAACATGGGCGACGAGAACTCGGACACCGAGCGTCCTGGCGATCTCCGCCGAGCGGCTGAGATGACGCAGGGTCCCTGGGTGCGCCTCAGCATCGAGGAGGGGCTCGTTGAAGGTGTTGCCGCTGAAGGCCACCGGCACCATGCCCAGCCTCATGGCCAGATCGGCCAGTGCCTCGACGTTCCGCTGCCGCCAATCCCAGAATTCGAACCGCCGGATCCCTGCCTCTGAGGCCGTCCGAAGGCCCTCAAGAGCGAGAGTCGATCCGAAGACGGCATCGAGGCAGACGCAAACCTCCATCCTATGCCTTCTCTCGCACCACCCCGAACGTGAGGGCCTTGACGACGTACCGCCGCCCCGCCAGAAGCAGTGCGATGGGGACGAAGGCGGAGATCACACCTACGGCGGCCATGTCGTTCCAAATGATTTCGAACTGCGTCACCAGGCTGGCCACGCCGATGGAGAAGGTCTGGGCGCGCGGCGAGGCGGTGAGGATGAAGGCGAACATGAACTCGCTCCAGGTCAGGGCAAAGGTAATGACCCCTGTGGCGAGCAGCGCGGGAGCCATCTGGGGCAGCAGGATCCGGAAGAACGCCACCAACCGCGTCGCCCCGTCGACCATCGCCGCCTCCTCCAATTCCATCGGGATCTCGCTGAGGAACCCCTTCAGCATCCACACACTGAACGGCAGGCTGAAGACAGTGTACAGGAGGATGAGCGCAGTCCGGGTGTCATAGAGCCCGAACCCGCGGATGATGTCGAAGAAGGGGATGACGACGACGATGGGCGGGAGGAACCGCAGGCTGAGGAGCCAGCCCAGCACACCCCGGCGAACACGGGCTGAGACCGCCATCCGGGTCAAGGGGTAGGCGATGAGGAGGCTGAGGACGATTGCGCCGGCCACGGCCGCCAGAGCGACCACGATGCTGTTCTCCAGTAGCTGGGTGTAGCCGCGCCTGACCAGCACCGAGATGAAAGGACCGATGGTGGCGGGGTTCGGCAGCAGCGAGGGCGGGTAGCGGTACAGGTCTGCCTGCGACTTCAGCGCGGTAACCACCATCCAATAGAACGGGAAGAGGTAGACAACGAGGAAAACGGTCAGGATGGCGTAGGAGAGGACCCGGCCTGCCCTCACATCACCGCCTCCGTGACGAGCCAGCGTTGCAGGAGCGTGAACACCACGGACGCTGCGGCCAGGATGTAGAAAGAAATTGCCGCGGCGTAGCTGAGATCAAAGAACTTGAAGGCTACCCGGTAGAGATAGACGCTGAGGAACTCCGTGGCGCTGCCGGGCCCGCCGCCGGTGAGGACCAGGACGTGGTCGAAGACGCGGAACGTGTCCGTCACCCGGAAGACGAGCACGAGTAGAAGCAGTGACTGCAGGTAGGGGAATTCGATGTAGCGGAAGAGGTGCCAACCTCCGGCCCCATCGCTCTTGGCCGCCTCCACGATGTCTTGCGGGACCGCCTGCAGCCCGGCGAACGCCACCAGGAACACGAAGGGCATCCACTGCCAGATGTCGACGCTGAGGACTGAGAACATCGCCGTCGGCGCGGTGGAGAGCCACTCGATGTCTCTGTCGATCAGGCCGGCGCCGCGCAAGGCGAGGTTGATGATGCCGTAGTTCGGCGTGTACATCAGCCGGGCGATGACGCCCGCGGCCACCGGCGGAGTCACCATCGGCAGGATCATCAGCAGATAGAGCAGGCTGCGGACCAGGCCGCTGGGGACCTTGCGATGGATAAATAAGGCCAGGCCGAGGCCGGCGACGAGCTCGATGCCGACGGCGAGCACGATGTAGGTCAGGGTCGCCTTGATGGAGCTCAGGAAGATGGCGTCATCGAACACGCGCGCAAAGTTGTGAAGGCCGACGAACTCGCCAGTGCGGTAGTTCCGAAGGCTGAGCACGATATTGTACAGCATCGGATAGGCCACGAGAGCAAAAAGCAGAAGGATAGGGGGACCGACGAGCAGGTACGGGGTTAGGCGACGGATGCGGGCGGCAGCGGTCATGTGGTGGAACGAGGGAGGGCAGACGGCTCGCCCTCCCTCGCCCGACTACTTGTAGTATCCTGCCTCGCGCATGTGCTTCTCGATCTCGGCCGCCGCTTTGGCGATCGCGTTCTCAGGCGTCTCGATACCGGCCAGAGCCGCGTTGACGTGTGTGCCCAGGATCGCTTCGACGGCGAACCACTCCTGGGTGCGCGGCCGCCACTCCGCGGGTGCGGCGAGGGAGGCCGCCATGGCGGTGAAGAAGGCGAACTTCGTGTTGAGCTCCGAGTCGGTCAGGATGGACCGGCGGAACGGGATGCCGCCGCCGAGGGCGTAGGGTTTCTGCACCTTGGCGCTGGTGGCCCAGAGGATAAATTCATAGGCCCACCGCTTGTTCTTGGAGGCCTTCGGAACGGCCAGGAGCCAGTTTCCGATCAGCGGCCCGCGCTTCCCCCCGCTGCCAGCTGGGGCCAGCGCGTACCCCATCTTTCCGACAACCTTCGACACGGAAGGGTTTTCCACGATGTCGGTGATCTCGGCCGGCCAGATGAACCCCTGAGCCGCCCGACCCGTGGCCACCTCCCGCGCGCGCTCTGCGGCATCGTAGTTCGCGACGCCAGGTGGAGCGTACTGCTTGAGGTCCTTCGTAAAGAAGCGCAGCGCCGCCACCGCCTCCTTCGAGTTCAGGATCACCTTCCAGTTGTCGTCAAAGATCCTGGCGCCGAAGGAGAGGAGCACCGGCGTGAACTCGGAGATAACGGGGTTGCCCTTCGCTCCGCGTATGACGAACCCATAGAGAGGTTTGTTGGGATCGTGGACCTTCTTCGCGTTGGCGATGACATCGTTCCACGTCCTGGGAGCCGACACCAGGTCCTTGCGGTACATAAAGAACTCGACGTTCCCCACCAAGGTAATCGCGTAGAGGTGGCGCGCCTTGCCCTTCTCTGTGGGCGGCACGGGCCCACGCGGAGGCGGCCAGGTCCCGAGGTCGTAGACGACGGGGAAGATGTCGGGGTCGCGTTTGTATCCGAACTCGGTGTCCAGCGGAGTCAGCCAGCCCTCCGCCCCAAACTTAGGCATCCACGGATCGTCGGCGATCAGCAGGTCGTAGGTCGCGGCGTTGGCCTGAAAGGCCGTGACCAGTTTCTCGTAGAGAGTGGGGTAGGGGAACTCGACGAGCTCCACCTTCACACCCATCTCCTTCTCCCACATCGGAAGAATCGCTTTCAGACCCTTCGTCTCCCCTCCGGCGACTACCGCCATCGTCAGTCTGACCGGCTTGGGCGGCAGGCCTTGAGCGGCTAATGAGGGGCCCGACAGGAGCAGGGCCATCACGACGACCCCAGCCAGGAACACTCTCCTCATCCTTCATCCCCCCTTGAACTGACTTCCGGCCCCCCTGGAGCTGACATCCGGAACCCTTCTTCTCACCTCCTCTTCTTATGGTGGCGACGCTGTGCATCACCCACATGTGGTAGACGTCGAGCAGCAACCGGACCGCCGGATGGCTCACCTCTTCGAGCAGGCGCCGGGCACGCACAAGCTCTCTCGCTCCACTGTCCGCCGTCGAGTGGGGGCGGGCCGAGCGTGGCCCGCCCCCATCTCCCTCACTTGGCGTATTGCTGCGCGTTCGCCTTGGTGACCAGGATCGTGCCCGTGTCGATGCGCTTCGCGATCGTTTGTCCCCGGAGAACCTTGAGGGCGTTCTCCACTCCGAACTTCCCCATGTTGTAGGGGCTCTGGGCCACGCTCGCCGCCAGGTCGCCCTTGAGCACCGCCTGGGCTGCCTCGGGGATGGCGTCAAAACCGACGATCAGGACCTGCCCCATCCGTCCGCGCGCCTTCATGGCCTCGGCCGCACCGAGGGCCATCAGGTCATTGGCGGCGAAGACCGCCTTCACGTTGGGCCGGCGGGTCAGGATGTCCTCCATCACCTGCTGGCCCAGCGCCCGATCGCTGTTGGCGGGTAGTTCGGCCACGACCTGCAGGCCGCAGGCCTTCATCGCGCCCCGCGCGCCTTCAACCCGCGCGCGGATGCTCTGGGTGGTCATCACGCCGGTGATGATCGCCGCCTCCCCCTTCCCCTGAAGGCGGTCGCAAAGGAACTTCCCTCCAAGCGCTCCGCCGGCTCGGTTGTCCGTGCCGATGAAGGTCATTTTGTGGGGCCAGGTGCCGTCGGTGTCGACAAAGAGCACTGGGATCTTCCGCGCCCTCGCCTTGTCGAATGTTGCGTTCAGGGCGCTCACGTCGGTAGGGGCGACGACCAGGGCGCTGACGCGCTTGGCAATCTGGTCCTCGATCTGGGCGATCTGCGCCTGCACGTCAGTCTCCGCCGGTGGAGCCAGGACCACCAGGTTGACCCCCAGGGATTTGGCCGTCTCCCTCGCCCCGCGCTCCACCGCCGCCCAGAACGGATTCCCTGACCCAGGACCCTTCATGCTGAGCAGGATGGTGAACTGGCTCGCCCCGCCGAACGTCTGGGGGACGCCCAGGGCCAGCATCACGAACGCCGCAAGCAGCAGCGCGCCGACCTTCTGTCTCATCTGCCTCACCTTCCCTCTCTCGAGTGATGTGTGGTACGGTTCACGTTTCGTCATCTCGCATCCACCTCCCTCACAGAACGAGCCGTCAATCCTCCTGGCGCATCGACCTCCGTCGGAGGACATCGATGTAGACGGCCAGCAAAATGATGAACCCGAGGAAGACCTGCTGCCAGAAGACCGACACGTTCATCAAGTTCAGTCCGTTGCGCAGCAAGCCCATGATGATCGCTCCCAGCAGTACGCCTCCGGCGCTTCCCCGGCCGCCGAAGAAACTGGCTCCTCCGATGATCACGGCGGCGATGGCGTCGAGTTCGGCGCCGCTGCCGGCCGTCGGGTATGCCGAATTCACACGGCCGGCCAGGAGAAGCCCGGCCACGCCCGCCATGGTCCCCGAGAGCGCATAGACGAGGACCAGGTTCCGGTTGACGTTGATCCCGGCATACTGGGCAGCCTTGGGGCTTCCCCCGATCGCGTAGATGTGTCGGCCTGTGATCGTCTTCATCATGAATACGGCGACGGCCGTGTACAAAAGCAGGACGATGAGGAACGAAATCGGGAACGCCGTCTCAAGACGCGTTCCGGGCAACAGCGCGATATCTCCGGCGCCGAAGAAGCGGATCGCCGGAGTCAACCCTGAGACCGGCACCCCGCCCGAGAGCAGGTAGGTCGCCCCCCGGGCAATGTTCAGCATCGCCAGCGTGGCGATGAACGGGTGAGGCAGATGCAGCCGGGTCAGGGCCAAGCCGTTCAGCAGGCCGACCCCCGTGCCGACCGCAAGCGCGGCCAGCATGGCCAGGCCGGACAGCCATCCCGCCTTCACGGCCAGCGCCAGAACGATCATGGCGAGCCCCATGACCGAGCCCACGGAGAGATCAATCCCCGCCGTCACGATCACGACAAACTCGCCGAGAGCGAGGAGGGCATTGCTGCTGATCTGCCGGGCGATATTGGTCAGGTTCTCCCGGCTGAAGAAGAACTGCGGCTGCAACGTGGTCAGCGCGGCGACCATCAGCAGGACGACCAGGGACAGCCCAAAGCGGCCGAGCAGGTCACGCAGCGGCGGCGCCGCCCTGCCGGGGGGTCGCTCGGTCATGGCGGCGCGCGCCATGCGACTCTTACGCCCTCCCGACGATCCGGCCGACGACATCCTCCATCGTCGCCTCGTCGCGCGGCAAATCGCCCACCATGAGGCCGCGGTTGAGCACTACGATGCGGCTGGAGACATCGAAGACATCCTGCAGCCGGTGACTGATCAGAACGACGGCCACGCCCGCTTCGCGCAGACGCGTGATCAGCGCGAGCACCTTTGCCGCCTCCATCACCGCCAGGCTGGCCGCGGGTTCATCCATGATCACCAGCTTGGCGCGGAAGGCCGTGGCGCGGGCGATGGCGACTGACTGGCGCTGACCGCCACTGAGCCGCTCCACCGGCAGCGTCATGGAGGGCAGCGCGATCTTGAGGGCTTCGAGGTGCTGACGCGCGCGCCGTCTCATCTCCCCACCATCGAGCAGGCGAACGCCGGCGACCGACCGGGTGAGCTCACGCCCCAGGAAGATGTTGGCGACCGGCGTGAGGTTCTCGGCCAGGGCGAGGTCCTGGTAGACCATCTCGATGCCGGCCTGTCGGCTTTCCAAGGGTGAGCTAAACCGGACCCGCCGCCCCTCGAACCACACCTCGCCTTCATCGGAATGGTAGACGCCCGTGAGCACCTTCATCAGTGTGGACTTGCCGGCGCCGTTATCCCCGACGAGCCCGACGACCTCGCCGGCGGAGACGGCGAAGTCCACGCCGCGCAGCGCCGCCACCGGGCCGAAGCTCTTCACAATGGCGCGCATCTCAACCAGCGGAGCCATGGGAACCCTTACGGCAGGACCGCGACCTTGACCGCCTCGCCGCGGCGCAGCAGGTCGATCCCCTGCTGGATCTCCGACAGGGGGAGGCGGTGGGTGACCAGACGGGCGAAGTCGATGCGTCCGCTCTCCAGCAGGCGGACGGCTTGGGGGAACGTGCCGCGGGCGATGTAGGTGCCCAGGATGTGAATCTCGGACTTCGTCACCTCGTACTGCTTCACCACCGGGCGGCCATGCTCGTTCATCCCGAATAGCACGACGCGGCCGCCGCGGCGGACACAGCGCAGCCCCTCATCCAGCAGGGTGCCCACGGCATCCACAACGACATCGGCGCCCAGATCCGTCTCCCGCCGCACGACCGCGGCCAGATCCTCCTCACGGGGGTTGATGACAAGATCCGCCCCGCAGGCCAGGGCGTGCTCCGCACGGTATGCGGCGACCTCGGCCACCAGGAGGCGGCCCACGCCCGCGGCCCGGAGGAGGAGCGTGAAGAGCAGCCCGATGGGACCGGCGCCGAGGACGAGCGCTGAATCTCCCGGAAGGACATCCGCCTTGCGCATGCCAGACAGGACGTCGGCGAGAGGCTCAGCGAGGGCAGCGATCTCGGGGCGCACCTCAGGCTGGATGCGATAGACGGCGCGGTCGGAGACGAGGCTGTAGGCGGCGAAGCCGCCGTCGCGAACGATGCCGATCCCCACCATGCGCTCGCACAGGTTGGTCAGTCCCCGCTGGCAGTAAGGGCACGACCCACACCACACGCTCGGGTCGACCACGACGTGGTCGCCTGGCCGCACGTGGGTGACGCGATCGCCCACCCCGGCCACCTCCGCCGTGTACTCGTGGCCGAGGATGACACCTGGGCGCGCCGGATGGGCAGGCGGGACGGCGAGAATGTGCACGTCGGTCCCGCAGATGCCGGCGGCGCGAACCGCGAGGAGGATATCGTCCGGGTCCTTCGCGCGGGGGACGTCGACCTCGCGCACCGCCAGGCGGCCTTCTCCCTCGAAGACCGCCGCAAGCATCCGCGCGCTCATAGCCGCGGCCCTCGTGTGCCAGCGCTCAGGACCGGATCATGATCTTGCCGTCTTCACGCCGGGTGGCCTTGCGTACGGCGTCGACCGACTGCTCCAGCGAAAAGCGGCTGGTAATGATGGGCGTGAGGTCGATCCGCCGCGCCGCCATCAACCGAATCACGTTGGGAAAGTTCCCATACCCGGAATGGCCCTGTGTGCCGAAGATCTGCGCCCCGTGGGTCTGGAAGTGCTCCAGGTAGATAGGGGCGCGCTCGGCGGCCCGCCCAATGATGACGATCTTGGCGCCGATGGCCAGGGTGGCCTCCATCTCCGGAATCGTCCGGCTCATCGCCCCCGCGGCCTCCACGTGCATGTCCGCCCCCTCGCCGCGCGTGGCCTCCATGATCGCCTCGCGCGGACTGCTGCCTGCCTGTGCCAGCGCGATGGGGTCAAAGACGTCATCCGCGCCGACCTTGCGGGCCAGCTCCTGGCGCAGCGGGGAGACCTCGAAGGCGATGATGCGCCCCGCCCCGGCCGCTCGGGCCAGTGCGATGGCGGCGAAGCCGATCGGTCCGGTGCCGAACACCACGACATAGCCCCCCGGCTTGAACCCGCCGGCGCGAGTGAACATCCCGTTGTAGCTGACGGTGGTCGGCTCGGTGAGCGCGCCGGCCTCATACGCCTTGTTCACGTCGCCGTAGACCTCGGCGAGGGCGTTGATCTTCCAGCAGTACTTGGCCCCCACGCTGATCAGGCCGGCCTGGGCGCCGTTGATGGTAAAGCCGATCTCCTCCAGCCGCTCGCACTGGTTGGGGTAGCTGTTGCGGCACGGGATGCACTCGCCGCACCAGATCATCTCCTCGCAGGTGACCATGTCGCCGGCGCGGAGGTCGCGGACCTCCCGGCCGACCTCGACGACCTCCCCGGAGAACTCGTGACCGATGACGACCGGAAACCGCGTGAGCCCGGGGTAGAGCATGTAGCCGTTCTCGTCGGTCTCGACGAAGTGCACGTCGGAGCCGCAGATCCCGCAGGCCTGCGGACGGATGAGGACGTCCGTCGCTCCCAGGGCGGGATCGGGCAGATCGGCCAGCGTCAGGCGGGGATGGTGCCAAATGCTGCTGCCCGTCACCGCCTTGCGCGTCTCGACTTCCCACTGGGACGGCGCGTAGTCATCCCGCGGCCGCCAGTCGGCCTCCAGTACGAGTCCCTTCATGGTGGGTGCCTATCACCTTCGCAAAAGCCATCTGCGTTCCCTGCCGCATGATTCCACTTGCCTCGGACCCCTCAAGCAGTTTTCGTGCTGTTGCAACCTGCTGATTGGCCAGAGTCATCGTCGAATACAGATTGTGCAAGGCTGAAGACGATCAGGAGGAGGAGAGGCATGTCCCAGACGGTTGCCATTATTCTGAAAGTTGGGGAAGAACACACCCAGACCTTCGAGCAGATGTTCGCCGACGAGATCCTTCCGCTCTGGCGCGAGTTCGTCTCGGCGGGCAAGTTCCTGTCCGCTTCCCTCACGCCTGTCCAGGATGGCGATTATCCGCCTCCTCAGGGATTCCGCTACTACATCCTCCACCTCGAGCCGCGGGGAATGGCCGAGCACGAAGAGTTCGACCAGGACCCCCGGTTCCTCAAGACATTTCTCCCCAGGGCTCAGGCGCTCCAACCCGAAAGGCCGTGGGTGTGGTTCGGTGACACGCTCTTCAAAATAGAAGCGTGAGGTAGTCCTGGTCTCGGTGTGCGCGATGCTACAATCAGGACCGTGAAGGAGCTCGCTTCGCGCGTCGCCGACTACTTCGACATCGACGTGCTCCTGAGCGATGAGGAGCGGCTCATCCGCGACACCGTCCGCCGCTTTGTCGACCGCCAGGTCATCCCCCACATCGGCGGCTGGTGGCTGCGGGGAGAATTCCCCACACACCTCATCGCCCCCATCGCCGAGATGGGTCTGCTCGGCGCCAACCTGCCCGCCGAATACGGCTGCGCCGGCGTGAGCAACGTGGCCTACGGGTTGATCATGCAGGAACTGGAGCGGGGGGACTCGGGGGTGCGTTCCTTCGCGTCGGTGCAGGGCTCGCTCGTCATGTATCCGATCTTCGCCTTCGGGACGGAAGAGCAGCGCCGCCGCTGGCTCCCGCGCCTGGCGAAGGGAGAACTGATCGGCTGCTTCGGGCTGACCGAGCCGACCGCCGGCTCGGATCCCGCCGCGATGCAGACGCGCGCGCGGAAGCGCTCCGGCGGATGGGAACTCAGCGGCACGAAGATGTGGATCACCAACGGCTCGCTGGCACAGCTGGCGGTCATCTGGGCGAAGGACGACGAAGGAGCGATCCGCGGCTTTGCCGTCGAGACGGCGACGCCGGGGTTCTCAGCCCACGAGATCAAGACAAAGACCTCACTGCGGGCCTCCGACACTTCAGAACTGGTCCTCGAGGGTGTCCGCGTTGATGAGGAGTCACTCCTGCCCGAGGCGGTCGGGGTGCGCGCCCCCCTGATGTGCCTCACTCAGGCTCGCTACGGCATCGCCTGGGGCGCCGTGGGCGCCGCCGGAGCCTGCCTGGAGGAAGCGCTGGCCTACGCGCAGCAGCGCATCGCCTTCGGGCGGCCGATCGCGCAGACCCAGCTGATCCAGGAGCGGTTGGTGGATATGCTGCAGGAACTGGTCAAGGCGCAGTTGCTCGCCTACCGGTTGGGGCAGCTCAAAGACGGCGGCCGCGTGCGCTACACACAGGTCTCACTGGCAAAACGCAGCAACGTCCGCGCTGCCCTCACGATCGCTCGGGCTGCCCGCTCGATCCTGGGCGCGTACGGCATCACCCTCGAGTACCACGCGATGCGGCACGCGAACAACCTGGAGTCGGTCGACACCTACGAGGGCACCCACGATATCCACACGCTGATCCTCGGCCGCGATATCACCGGGCTCGACGCGTTCTAGGCGAAAAGAAAAAGGCGGCCGCGGGGGCCGCCTTCTCCTCTTTTGGGGGCAAGGTAGAGAACTCTACCTCTTACCCTTCTTCTTCGCAGCCTTTTTCTTAGCCACCGTCCCACCCTCCTTTTCTTTCCGAGATGGACGGACTATGCCGTCGTACTGGAGTTCGCTACCACATGTGAAATTCCTTCTCCCCGACAGCCACCAGACGTAGAATCTTTGTAAAGAGCACGATC
Source organism: bacterium (assembly GCA_036004665.1). GTDB lineage: Bacteria > Sysuimicrobiota > Sysuimicrobiia > Sysuimicrobiales > Humicultoraceae > JACQGZ01. The sequence goes on from DASYRG010000006.1 coordinate 54,254, forward strand.
GACCTTCACCAGTCCGATCGACGAACAGATGACCGTGCGCCGACGCCACCTCGTCCCGCTCTTCATCCTCCTCGTGCCCGCCCTCGCGTTCGCGCAGACGTCGCCACCGGACGTCGACGGCCATTGGGCGGAGGGTCGGATCCGCGATCTCGTCGCCCGCCGCATCGTCGAGACATTTCCCGACGGCACCTTTCGCCCACAGGAGACCGTGAGCCGCGCGCGGTTCATCGCCTGGCTCGTCGCGGTGAAGGGCGTGCCGTTGATCCGGGTGGACTCGCCGGCGTTTTCCGACGTGCCGCCCACCCATCCCCTCTCGCCCCATCTGGAGACGGCGCACCTGCACGGCATCGTCCCCACCAACGCGGAGTTCCGTCCCGGCGACCCGATCACCCGGGTCGACGCCATCTACTACACGGTGCGCGCACTGGGGCACACCTTCGAGAGCGCCTACATGTCGGGGACGGCGATCCCGTACGGCGACCTCAACGGCCTGCCGCCTCCGCTGCGCGGCGCGGTCGGCGTGGCCACGCTCTCTGTCCCGCCGCTGCTGCGTGAGCCGACGTCCACCCGGCTGCGGCCCCGTGAGCCGATGACCCGTGGAGAGGCGGCCAGCCTCATCTGGTCGTACCTGCAGACGCTCGATCAGCCTGCCACGCTGCGTGCGACCTTCCCCCTCGGAGAGGGCATCACCCTCCTGCTGGACAAGCGCGGGGCGTTGCGCACACTTCCGGTCTGGCGGGTCCAGGTCGGCGCCTTCGCCGACCCCGAACGGGCGGCGCGCCTAGCGGATGAGATGCGCAAGCGCGGCCTCTCCGCCATCGTCGAGGCAGTCGACATCTTCTACAAAGTCCGCGTCGGTAACTTCAGCAGCCAGGCGGAGGCGGAGAGCGTGGCAGGACAACTCGCCGGGGAAGGCCTGCCCACCTTCGTGATCCTCACGCTGCGCGACTTCGACGCGCTCCCCGGCCCCGTCTGGACCGCCGTCCTGCTGCTGGACGGCCCGGCCGCGGGCATCCGCCTGCGCCCGGCAGCGGCGCGCGTCGAAGGACTGGCCCGCGATCGTACCACGGCGATCGCCCGGCGTGAGGCGGCGCTGGCGGCGGTCAACGGGAGCTATTTCTCGTCCGTGGGCGATCCGCTGGGTTGTCTCATGATCGACGGCGTCCTGCTCAGCGAGCCGGTCCCCGGTCGCTCCTGCGTCGGCATTCTCCCCGATGGCGGCCTGCTGTTCGACGCGCTGACCTTCGCCGGCGAGGCCGCGACCGAAAGCGCCACGGCGGCGGTGGGCGGGGTCAACCGGGAGCGGCGGAGTGACGAACTCGTCGTCTACCGCCGGGCGTATGGCTCCTCCACGCGCACGAACGCGCATGGCGCCGAGGCCGTCGTCATCGGCGACGTGGTCCAGCAGGTCCTGGACGGACGCGGCAGCGCACCCATCCCTCTCGACGGCTACGTCCTCTCCGGCCACGGCCGCGCCGGAGGGTGGATCCGCGACCATCTGCGCCCCGGCGAGCGCGTGGCGCTGCGGCTCCGGCTGGTTCCAGCGTCGGGAGATCCGCGCTGGGAGCACGTCATCCACGTCATCGGCGGGGGCCCGCGCATCCTTGCGGACGGACGCTACGTGGGCGGGGAGGGCTTCACCTCAGGGTTCACCAACCGCCGCCACCCGCGCACCGCCGTGGCCCGCGTCGCCGACGGACGCGTGCTGCTCGTCGTGGTGGATGGACGCCAGCCCTATCACAGCCTCGGGATGACCCTGCCCGAACTGGCCACGTTCCTGCGCGCGCTCGGCGCCACCGATGCGGTCAACCTGGACGGCGGCGGCTCCACCACGCTGGTCGTGCGCGGGACCGTGGTGAACCTTCCTTCCGACGAGAGCGGCGAGCGTCCGGTGAGCGACGCCCTCCTGGTCGTTCGACCCTAGGTCCGGTGAAGCGCATTGGGAAGCACCCGGCCTTCGTCATCCGTGGTCAAGAACCGTTCAATGCAGGGCCTCCGCTGGGACTCCTTCATCAGACCTTCGTCACGCCGGAGGAACTCTTCTTCGTGCGCAATCATGGCACGGTCCCCAGTGTCGATCCGGGGCGCTACCGGTTCACCCTCACGGGTCTGGTGAAGAGACCCCTCAGCATGTCCCTGGCTGAGCTCCGCGACACCCATACGCCGACCACCGTGACGGCGACGGTCCAGTGCGCCGGCAACCGGCGAAGTGAGTTCAGCGCCATCAGGCCCATCCCAGGAGAAATCCCCTGGGGCGCCGAGGCCGCCGGCAACGCAATCTGGCGCGGTGTGGCCTTGCGAGACCTCTTGAGCACCGCCGGGGTCCTGGCGGACGCTCGGCACGTCGCCTTTCTCGGGCTAGACGAAGTCGAGAGAGAGGGGCGGACGTTCGGGTTTGGAGGCTCCATTCCCATACAGAAGGCGATCAGCCAGGAGGTCCTCCTCGCGTATTCGATGAATGACGCGCCCCTTGCCCCGCTGCACGGTTTTCCGCTGCGGGTCGTCGTCCCCGGCTATATCGGTGCTCGCAGCGTCAAGTGGCTGGCGGAGATCGTCGTTCAGGCGGCTCCCTCAACGAACCACTTCCAGAGCCATGCCTATAAGCTCTTTCCCCCTCAGGTTGGAGCCGCAGAGGCGGACTGGGCGGACGGACTGATGCTGGGGGAGGTACCGGTGAATGCCGTCATCTGCCAGCCGGTCGATGGGGAGCGGGTCCCGGCGGGCCGGATCGTGGTTCGAGGGTACGCCCTCGCCGGAGGAGGGCGGAGCATCGAACGGGTCGATCTCTCCATCGACAAGGGAGCGACGTGGACGACCGCCGACCTGTTGGGGAACTCTCATCCCTGGGCCTGGCGGCTGTGGGAGGCTGAGGTGACTGTTGCTCCCGGACCGTGCCAGATCGTAGTGCGAGCCTGGGACTCGGCGGCGCAGACACAACCCGAGGATGTCGGGGCGATCTGGAACTGGAAAGGGTATGTCAACAATGCCTGGCATCGGGTAGAGGTCAGGGTCGCGCCCCCGGCCGGCAGCTGAGGAAGGACCCCCCGCCCCTCTACTGAGTGGCTTCCCGGCCTCGAGCGAGGTCCTCGGGGATGTCGATATCTTCCCAGGAGCCGTCTTCGAGTGCGATCGCAATCCCGTGCTGTGGATAGGTCTCGATCACCGAACGCGCCCCGCCCTCCCCTTCCAGGGTGAGCAGTTCGAGGTAGAGCGCGCCGTCAAACAGCGCCGGGACCCCCACGACCCCCTGGTACGCCGAGGCGACGATCCGCTTCCCCTCCTGTACATACGCCTCGATCAGCCGATCGATCATCTCGGAGGTGATGCGAGGCTGGTCCGCCAGCAGGATGACCACCGCCTCGCTCTCGTCCGAGAGCGCCCCGACCCCGGCGCGGATTGAGGTGGACATGCCCTGGGAGAATTCCGGGTTCTCGACGATGCGCACCGGTATGCCCTCGAGCACCGGCCGGTAGGCGTCCTGGTCGGCCCCGAGGACGACGACGGTCTCCCGGCAGCGCGAGCGCACCGCCGCCTCGGCCACCCGGCGCAGCATCGGGCTGCCCTCGAACGGGAGAGCGAGTTTGGCAGTGCCCATGCGCCGGCTCGGGCCGGCGGCGAGGATCAGGGCGGAAACAAACGGGGCTGGCTCGGTCGAGGGGTCCGGTACATCGGCGCTACGGCGAAACAGGGGCATGAATCGAGCCCGGCCGGTCGCGCAGGAAGCCGGCGCTCCGCGCCCGGTCCACGGCCAGGATCTCGGCGAGGGCGGACAGGGCGATCTCCTCCGGGCCTTCGCTGCCCAGGTCGAGGCCGACCGGCCCAAAGAGGCGTGCCTGCGCCTCCGCCGACGGCGCCACCCCTTCGCTGGCCAGGTCCTTGAGGAGCTTCTCCGTGCGCTCTCGTGGGCCGAGCATGCCCAGGTAGAAGGGGAGCGGATCGGGGCCGGTGAGCAGCCACCGCAGGACGTCCCGGTCGTTCAGGTAGTTGTGCGTCATCACCAGCACCGCCGTGCGGCCGTCGACGGGGATCTCCATCCCCGCTTGGGCGAACGCGGCCTTGAGGAAGGTTGCGCCGGGAAAGCGTTCCTGGGTCAGAAAGGCGTCGCGTTTGTCGACCACGACGACGCGCCATCCCAGCGCGGTGGCCTGCGTGACGACGGGGATGGCGTCATGACCGGCCCCGCAGACCACCAGGCGGATCGGCGGGCGCAGCACCTCGATGAAGACGTCGAGATCGCCTTCCTGCGCCGGGATGCGGCGGCGAGCGCTGCGCCCCTCACGGAGGGCCGCATCCATGGTTCGGCGGAGCCGGTCCGCGGCGGCGCGGTCGCCGAGGTCACCTTCGGCGCGCCCGTCCTCGTGCAGGATCAGGCGGGAGCCCGGGGCCACGCCGGCGGTTCCTGCGACGACGAGGGCGACGACCGCGGCCGCGTCCTCCTCCATCGTGCGCCGCACCATGCGGAGGAACTCCGACGCCATCTCCACGGGCTCGACGAAGACGTCGACGGCGCCGTTGCAGCCCAGGCCGAGACCCCAGACCACGTCGTCGTCGGCGGTGAGGTCATAGGTGGCCAGGCGCGGCGTCCCGTCTCCCATCACCTGGTCGGCGACCACCGCGATGTCGCCCTCGAGACAGCCGCCGCTGATGTTGCCCACCATCGCTCCGCTACCGGCGACAAGCAGACGGGCGCCCTCCCGCCGGTAGGTGGAGCCGCGCACGCTGATGATCGTGGCCAGGGCCATCCGCTCGCCGCGGGCCATCCCGGCGTCGACCGCCTCGAGGATGTCGCGCAGTTCTTTCATCCTCTTCTCCCCGGCTACCGCGCCAGCGCCAGGTGCCGCTCCAGCCGGCGCAGGCTCTCCAAGTTGTGGGCCGGCGCGAAGACGTCGACGTGGGGCAGGGCGACGCGCATGCCCTGGCAGAGCGGCTCGTAGCCGCTGCCGCCCAACAGCGGATTGAGCCAGATCACGCGCGCACTCCGGCGGTTCAATTCGCGCATCGCTGCGGCGAGGACCTCCGCGTCTCCGGTGTCCCAGCCGTCGCTGATGGTGATCACGACGGTGCGGTCGCTCAGGAGGGCCCGCCCGTAGGTGTCGAGGAACTGGCGCAGGCTGGCCCCGATCTTCGTCCCGCCGGACCAGTTGGGCACGGTGCGGGCGACCTGGTCCAGCGCCCGGCGCAGCTCGACCTCCGAGAGAGCGTCGGTGACGCGGGTGAGGGAGGTGCTGAAGACAAAGGTCTCGATCCGGCTGACGGCGTGCTGGAGCGCGTAGACGAACTGCACGAGGAACCGGCTGTAGAGGTCCATCGAGCCGCTGACGTCGCAGAGGAGGACGACCTGGCTCTTCTGAATGCGGGGGCGCCGGCGCAGCAGTTCTATGATCTCGCCGCCCCGCCTCAGACTGTGGCGCACGGTGCGCCGCATGTCCAGCAGGTGGGACCGGCGGGCGGCCCGCATCCGCCGGCTCATACGCGTGGCGACGCGACGGGCGATCTGCGCCACCAGCGCGGCCATGTCCTCGAGGTCTTGCGCCGACAGCGCCGAGAAGTCCTTCCGCGTCAGGACCTCAGCCGGGCTGTAGGCGGGGATCTCGTCCGTGCCGTCAGGACCTCCGCCGTCCTCTTCTGGCGGCTCGACGGCCGGCTCCTCCACGAGCACCCGCTGCCGGAGCAGCCGCTCCGCATCCTCTCCGCCGGGCAGAGAATCGGCACCCTTCGCCGGGTCGTCGCCCTCCCGCGCGGCGTCCTCGTCGGGCGCGCCCCAGAACTCGGCGAAGGCCTGCGCGAACCGGTCGAAGTGCTCGCGGGAATCGATGAGCACCGCGCGCAGCGTCAGGAAGGTCTCACGGCGATCCAGCAGATCCACGGCGGCCAGGGCGCGCAGGGCGTCGGCGGCCTCGCGGGGGCCGACAGGGATGCCGCGCCGGCGCAGCAGTCGGCTGAAGCCGACGACGTTGGCGGCCAGGTCGCCGGAACGGGTGAGGGGGCTCATCGCCTCACGGACTCGCGTCAGCGGCGCAGGGCGCCCTCGGCGGCTACACGCTCGAGGGTCGCCTGCGTCCAGGGACGCGGCTCCGCGCGCAGACGCTCCAGCCCGCGCAGCCAAAGGTCCAGCCACTGCGTCCGCACGGTGCGGGCGTCCTCCTGACTCTTGAAGAGCACGCCCAGGGTCTCTTCGACGGTGGCGCGGTCGAGGTGATTGCGGTGCAGCGCCATCAGCGCCGCGCCCCAGTCGATCGCCTCAGCGATGCCGGGAGTCTTCTCCAACTTGGCCTGCCGCACCAACTGCATGAACCCAGCGACCTGGGCGGCAAGGTCGGCGCTGACGCCGGGGACTTTGCCGGTGACGATCTGCAGCTCTTTCTCGAAGGTCGGGTAGTCGATCCAGAGGTACAGGCAGCGACGCTTGAGGGCGTCGCTCAGCTCACGGGTACGGTTCGAGGTCAGCACCACGTACGGGCGGTGCTGCGCCGCGATCGTGCCCAGCTCTGGAATCGTGACCTGGAAGTCGGAAAGAACTTCGAGCAGGAACGCTTCGAACTCCTCGTCCGCGCGATCGACTTCGTCGATCAACAGGACCGGCGCCTCAGACTTCGCGCTGATCGCGCGCAAGAGTGGGCGCTTCAGCAAGAAAGGATCGCTAAAGATCAGGCTCTCCTGCTCGTCAGCCGAACGAGCCGAGCCCTCTTCCATCTTGATA
>DASYRG010000007.1:0-30971 GCA_036004665.1 bacterium
AACCTCACGCGCGGCCTCACCCGTCACGGGCTCTTCGTTTGGCGAGATCATCTCGAGCCGCTGCGAGGACAATGCGATGAGGCGTTCAGCGTCACCAGCGTTAACCGCAGCCCACCAAGCGGCCACCGCCTCTTGGACGGCCTGGACATCCCTCTCGTTTTCCGTCGTCGTTTCAGCCATCCGACCACTCCTCATGCTCGCTTAGGCTCGATGCTCCCGGAACTAACGTGCGCAAACGGCTCAGTGTGTCACCGAACGGAATGGCCAGTCAGCGGCGTGGATCCGAGCGTAAGCGAGGAACCACGTCCGCTGCAATGGCATGTTGGGCAGGCGTCAAGTTGGTACGCGCTCTCATCGACCGCGAAGCTCCTTCTCGCGTCCTCCAGCCGCCTGCTGTGGACGGCTAGCCTTCGCGCTTGAGCTTTTCGCGCCGGGCCAATTCGGCAGGCGAGGGCTCCTGCGCGCCGCCGATGGTCGCCGTCTTCACCTCGCCATCGCGCACATAGGTCGCGGCGATCAGACCGTTCGGCGAGACAGCGCTGTGCGTCAGCCTGAACGCGCGGGGCTGGCTGCTCGCGTCGAACAGGCGCTTGCCCTCGCCCAGCAGCACTGGGAACGTGAACGTCCGGATCTCGTCCACGAGGCCGGCAGCGAGCAAAGCGTGCACGAGCTCGGTGCTCCCCTGCGTGACGAGCGCGGGGCCCTCTTCTTGTTTGAGCTTGGCGACTTCTCTGGCGGCGTCGCGTAGCGCCACCGAGCCTTTCCAGGTGAGGTCGACGCCTTTGCGCGTCGCCACGTACTTCGTGATCCGGTTGAAGGTCTTGGCAATATCGGCGTACGGCCCGCCTTCGGCATAGGGCCAGTGGGCCGCGAAGATGTCGTAGGTGCGCCGACCCAGCAGCAAGTCGAACGGCTCGCCGAACAATTTGCCGATTTCCTCGCCGAACACCGGGTCAGTTTCCCCCAGCGGGGCAACCCAGCCGCCGAACTTGAATCCGCCGGTGGGGTCTTCCTCTGGCCCGCCCGGGGCCTGCATCACGCCGTCCATCGAAACCATCGCGCCGACGATCACTTTTCTCATGCGTCTCTCCTGTTCCGTCCCTAGGACGAACCAACCTGCCGATCCCGACATCACCCGGTAACTGTGGAGTCCTTGTCTGCCCAACGACCTCGAGATGAGCCGCCCGGCCAGCTCTTGGATACTAGCACGAACCCGATTCGCCGCAGCTGGCCGGGTCGGCTCCACCGAGTTGTTAGGCCGCTCCGAGGCATGGACCTGGAGCGGTTGTTGAGGGTTCTATGACGAGGCCGGCAATTGGCGTCGGGGCAGATTGCCCTTATCGAGCTGGTCCAAGCAGACGCGAACGAGCTCATCCCTGGCCTTGGCACCTTGTTCCCTAGCCCACTCTTGGTACGCCTCCATTGAGTGCATGGGCGGGGATTGACCTCCCGACGGGAGCAGATTCCCGAAGTAGTTGAATAGTTCAAGCAAGGCGGTGAGGATTGCAGGTGGGGTTCGCTGCCATCCTTGCGGAAGACGCGGCATGAGGGCACTGAACACTCTGTCTCGAACTTCTTCCTCGAACGCACGTCCGATCCCGTATATGTAGGTGGAAGTGTCCTTGATGAACTCGATCGGAGGGTTGATCACCCTTCCCGCGATGACCTCGTAGTACTGGAATCTCGGCACATCAACTGCGCGGAAGACGGCACCGTAGTGGGCAACGGTGTGGCGGCATATGGAAAGGTCGTAGAGGCGCGGTAGCTCGGCGTCCGGGATGGGTTGAAGGCCAATGGCGAAGGCGTAAGGGCGTTGACTCTGTGAAAATCCAGGAATGGGGCGGGGTCGCTGTCGAGTCTTGCAAAGGGCCTTTGCGGATCGGCCAGTCGAGGCTGGAGACGGAGAGATTGGACATCGGGGAAGAGGTCGTCAACACCTGGGATGTCTGCAAGTCTGGCCCCCAGGTCCCGTATGAAGTCCTCGAGTGCGACGACAGCGAGGAAGACTGCGAGAGCGCCGAGTGGTCGGTGGAGCTCAATCGCACGTTGAAGGGCTTCGTGCCGTTGCTGTTCACTCATGTCGCCAGCGCCGAAGTCTGGGAAGCTTAGGAGTTGATCCACCTGCATTTGCCTATACGCGAAGAGACCCGGAGCCGTGAAAGGACGTGTCACGGTGAACTCTGCGATAGGGACCTCGGGGAATGAGACCTTTGACATCAAGGTACCAGCGTGGGCGGACCGGCCTAACGACCCAGGCGATCAGCAGCCACGCGCCCGCCACACCGCCCTCGCATCATCAGTAGCCTCGCACGGCGGGCGCGTGGGCTGCTGCATCGCCGTGTTATCCGGCCGTCGCAACCCAGCGTCCTCAACGGCCCTCTACCAGCCGTCCGCCGGGGCCCCGAGTCCATATCAAACCGGTCGCGTCTCGGAACGATACGCGAAGCGCGAGCGCCCACGCCGGTAGGGGGTAGGTTTCGTCAGCCGGGGGCGCGGCGGGACCGGGCCGCGTTTGGTTCCCCTTCCTCGCCCACTCGTGCTTTTCATTGGTCCGTGGTGGGACGAGGGGCAAGTGGATGACCCCTGCTCCATGAATGTCGTCTGGCAGGCGTTACGGCCGTCGCCGAAGGTCCCAGAGGCAAATGGCGAAACACTGCCGCCTCGATACTTACTTGGAGGTCGTAGACGGGCTCATCGCTGAGATTCTGCACGATCACCGTGCCCCAGAGCGTTGGAGAATCAGGGGAGGAGACGCTGAGGGTTTCGAACCACGCGGCAACCAGTTTGGCTTGCGCTCGTCGGTCTTGCTCTCTCTGGCGGTTCAGCGCACGAAACTCGAACCAGAGCAGGACAATCGCGGCTATGAGAGCGCCGGCGGTTCCGAGGGCGCTCACCACTTCGGGCCAGCTCGTGCCAGTCACGGCATCGACTCAGGTCTCACACTTTCGGCAGCGGCAGACCGAGTCTCGGTGATTGGTGGTGTACAAGGCCGAGAATCACATCGGCCATCTGCGGTTCGGATAACAAGAATTAGACAGAACTCCCCCAACACCGCCAACACGGCAACCACTGCAGTCTAACACCTGTCGGAGTGAGGGTCGTGATGACTTCACTCCTTTCAGCTTCCTCTAATGCGCGCACGGCAACATCCTGCCGCCCGATGTGATAGACAGACCTGCCTAATCCGTCGCGTGTTGATCGTCTGCCGACAGCCCACCCCTGAGCGCCGACCGCCCATGGCCCCCATTATCGGGTTCCCGGATGCCGCCGCAATCCTGGAGGAGCCCTCCCCGGCTATTGCGCCCTGGGGCTCACCCGCATCCGCTACGGCCCGGCCAATCGGTCGGCCGGGCTGCGGACCGCCCCGGGGCCACGGTTCAGCACGTGCGTGTAGATTATGGTCGTGCTCACGTCCCGGTGCCCGAGCAGTTCCTGGACCGTGCGGATGTCGTGCCCGTCCTCGAGTAGGTGGGTCGCAAACGAATGGCGGAAGGTGTGGCACGTCGCGTGCTTGGCGATGCCGGCCCGGCGGGGGGCGTCCCTGACAGCGCGCTGGAGTACGGTCTCGTGCAGGTGGTGCTTCGCCGCTGGCCGGTCACCCGATTCACGTAGACCCGGGTGGCCGGGAAAGTCCACTGCCAGCCCCACTCCCGGCCCGCGTCCGGGTACTTCCGCATGAGAGCGCCGCCGGAAGGTCGACCCAGCCGGCACCGCGTTTGAGATCCTGCTCGTACTGCCGTCTTACCAACTCGAGGTGCCGCGCAAGATCGGCCTTGACGGCGGCGGGTAACATCGTCACCCGGTCCTTGGAACCCTTGCCCGAGCGCACCATGATCTGGTTCGATGTGAAGTCGATGTCTTTCACGCGTAGCCGGGCGCACTCCAGCACGCGGAGTCCCGCCCCGTACAGGAGGAGCGCCATCAGGCGCGGTACGCCGGTGAGCTGGCCGAGAACGGTTCGAACCTCTTCGCGGGTCAGGACGGCGGGCAGCCGCCGGGGGCGCTTCGCGTGCACGATGCTGTCCAGCCACGGGACCTCCTGACCAAGCACCTGGCGGTATAGGAACAGCAGCGCGCTCAGCGCCTGGTTCTGGGTGGCGGCCGCCACCTTGCGTTGAACGGCGAGCGACCTGAGGAACTGTGTGATCTCCCCGGCGCCCATCTCCGCCGGATGGCGCTTGCCATGGAACAGGATGTACCGGCGGATCCACGCAATATACGCCTCCTCCGTGCGACGGCTGTAGTGGAGCGTGCGTTATGGCGTCACGTACCCGGTCGAAGAGTCGTGGCCCCTGCGGACCAGTTGAACCGAGATCTCTCAAGGCGAGTCTTCTTTCGGCTCGAGATGCGACACCGCCGAACGTCCGAGGCCCCTGATCAGTTATCGGCACGACCTGCACTGGATTCGGGGCCCACTCCACAGAGCAGCGGACAGCGGAAGGAGGAGACGCCCCGCCCTCACCCTGGGCGGCTCCCCTTCCTTTGCGGGCTAGCGTACCGGGCGACACCTAAGCAGGTCATCTCCGAGCTCCGACAAACCGGACGCCTTCTATCCCCTCAAAGTCGGCATCCTGCGTCCAGAGCGGCGCATCGTGCGCTCGCGCCGAGGCCAACATCACGCTGTCGGCCATGGGAAGGCTCATGTCGATAGAGAGTTTGGCCGCGCTCAGAGCGATCTCAGCCGTGAGCTCCACGACGGTGGCCTGCTGCATGACGGCCGCGGCTCTGAGCGCCTGGCCCTCATCGCGCTGTTGCAGGACTCTCTTGAAAACCTCGTAGAGGCTGATTGTGGGCACGAGGAGTTCGGACGGCTTCTCGATCGCGGGCGCGAAGAAAGCCGCGTTGGGGCCTTCAGCAAAGTACTCCAGCCACCCCGAGGAGTCGACAACGTTCATACCCGGTCGCGTTCGCGGTCGACCGCCGTGTCAATACCCTTGAGGAAGCCTCGGGCCGCTTTGACCGGTTTGAGCGGGATCAGCTCGACCCGACCCTCGTAGGGGATGACCTGAACCTTCTGCCCCGGACGGATCTTCAGCGCCCGGCGCACCCGCAAGGGAATGACCACCTGGTACTTCGGTGACACGGTGGTTGTTTCCATACTTCTCTCCGATCGATCAGGAGTTTGTAATACGATTTCATCATAACCCACGTGGATGCGCGCATTCAACTTCTCCTCGGAAACCAGAGGACCGAAGTCCCGCCTACACATCGGCAGCTGTCGCCCGGATTGGAGGGCATAAGAAGAAGGCCCGTCCCCAAAGGAACAGGCCTTCACCGTGAAAACTCCATAGTGGTAAGGAAGCCGCACCCGTCGCACCGGCACCGATCTCCGGATGCGCCGGGGTAGTTCTCCTTAAGAAAGGAAGTGATCCAGCCGCACGTTCCCGTACGGGCTAACTTGTTACAGTGGCGCTCTGAAAAGACGAGCCCAGAAAAGAGAGAAGCCCCCACTCCGAGCGTGCGCCGTTAGCTACCGTGTGAGCATTGCGAGGCCGTCCGCCGCACTCTTGGTGCGCGGCAATCATACTGGCGTCTGCTGGTGTAGGACCAACTTCCACGATCCATCGTGAAGTGCATACGCACTACTCATCAACGCTTTATAGGGATCCCTCCCTTTGCGTTGAGCAGTAACCCTGTATACGAGCACTGCGGCAGCCTCAGACAGAGAAATCACTCGTGGTTCTTCTATCTGAAACGATCTCCAAGGTTCAGCTGCATCCATAGCCTCCAGGATCTTCTCCTTGCCGTTTATGACCATGCCCCCCGGGAATAGCATGATCGCATCGTCGCGAAGAACGGAATAGTAGAATTTTCTACTAATCTCTCGTTCGCTCGAAAGGGCTTGCCAGCCCTGTTCTTCGAGCCCAATCAGGCCTTGCATCGCAGTCACCTCCACACCTTACTTCGTGCCGCCCAAGGGTTATCTGGTAACGGGTGGGCGGCTTGGTTCAAAGTTTCGAAGCAAGATTGGGCGTTTCCTAGGATGCAAGGATCCGACTGTCCGAATGAACTTCGAAATGCGATGAAGCAAGCACGTAGAACCGCCAGTAGTTTGGATCCTGCCGCCAGCTTGGATTGTGAAGTTCTCCGCAACCAATCCCAGCCCTCAAGAAAATCTGCCGTAGGCTGTTCAAATCTTCTGCACCAGCTGGATGTAGAACCTGGAAGAGTGCTCAGTTGGGATGCCTCCCTCGGCATCGAAGTAGCCTCTGGCAAAGGCGATCTGCTCAGCGGAAGATCGATTCTCTACGATCGAGTACGGTTGCCACGTCGTTTCGATCGTCCAAACACTACGGCGGCTTTCTCGGTAGATCCAACCGCCCTTTCCACACCTCTGAAGCACTGCCCGCAAGATGTGCAACCAGCGTACGTCCGCCTGGGAGATTCTGGTTGTCGAGTGGAGGCGGTTGAAGGTACCATCCCGCGCCGCGCCACAGAGGTATGCTTCAGCTTCCTCTGGTGTAACGGCCTGGATTTCGGCCAGAATGGGAGCCACGACCTGATCCTGGTCGGTCATCGAAAATGCATCGGCACCAAATGCCAGGATTTCAAGGGTGGAAGAAGTAATGAAAGGCCTGCTCAAGAGAGCAGGCCTTCACCTTGAAAACTCCATAGTGGTAAGGAAGCCGCGCCCGATCGGGTGGCACCGATCTCCACTCCGGTCGGGTTAGTTCTCCTTAGAAAGGAGGTGATCCAGCCGCACGTTCCCGTACGGCTACCTTGTTACGACTTCGTCCCAGTCGCCGACCTCACCTTGGGCGGCTCCCTCCCTTGCGGGTTAGGCCACCGGCTTCGGGTGAAGCCGACTCCCATGACGTGACGGGCGGTGTGTACAAGGCCCGAGAACGTATTCACCGTCGCGTGCTGATCGACGGTTACTAGCGATTCCGGCTTCACGCAGGCGAGTTGCAGCCTGCGATCCGAACTAAGACCGGGTTTTAGGGATTGGCTTGGCCTTGCGACCTCGCAGCCCGTTGTCCCGGCCATTGTAGCATGTGTGTGGCCCAGGCCATAAGGGGCATGAGGACTTGACGTCATCCCCACCTTCCTCCGGCTCGTCGCCGGCAGTCTCTTTAGAGTGCCCGGCATGACCCGCTGGCAACTAAAGACAGGGGTTGCGCTCGTTGCGGGACTTAACCCAACACCTCACGGCACGAGCTGACGACAGCCATGCACCACCTGTGCCGGCCCACGATTTTACGTGTCCCTCCCCTTTCAGGTCGGTACTTCCGGCATGTCAAGGCCTGGTAAGGTTCTTCGCTTAGCATCGAATTAAACCACATGCTCCACCGCTTGTGCGGGCCCCCGTCAATTCCTTTGAGTTTTAGCCTTGCGGCCGTAGTCCCCAGGCGGCTCACTTAATGCGTTGGCTGCGGCACTGAGGGAGTGACCCCCCAACACCTAGTGAGCATCGTTTACAGCTGGGACTACCGGGGTATCTAATCCCGTTTGCTCCCCCAGCTTTCGCGTCTCAGCGTCAGAGAAGGCCCAGATGGCCGCCTTCGCCACTGGCATTCCTCCCGATATCTACGCATTTCACCGCTACACCGGGAATTCTACCATCCTCTGCCTTCCTCAAGCCCGCCAGTATCCCGCGACCTCCTCCGGTTGAGCCGAAGGCTTTCACACGGGACGGAACGGGCCGCCTGCACGCGCTTTACGCCCAGTAAATCCGGACAACGCTCGCCCCCTACGTCTTACCGCGGCTGCTGGCACGTAGTTAGCCGGGGCTTCTTTTGGAGGTACCGTCACCGCTTGCGCGGCTTCTTCCCTCCCGAAAGAGGTTTACGACCCGAAGGCCTTCATCCCTCACGCGGCGTCGCTGGGTCAGGCTTGCGCCCATTGCCCAAGATTCCCAACTGCTGCCTCCCGTAGGAGTCTGGACCGTATCTCAGTTCCAGTGTGGCTGACCACCCTCTCAGGCCAGCTACGCGTCATCGCCTTGGTGGGCCGTTACCCCGCCAACTAGCTGATACGCCGCGGGCTCATCTCGAAGCGGACCTTGCGGACCCTTTCCGCACCAGGCCATGCGACCCGGTGAGGGTATCGGGTATTAGCCACGGTTTCCCGAGGTTGTCCCCGTCTTCGAGGCAGATTGCCCACGTGTTACGCACCCGTTCGCCGGTAGAGTTGACTCAGAGCCCGAAGGCTCCAAGCAACCCTCCCTCGACTTGCATGTTTGAGGCACGCCGCCAGCGTTCGTCCTGAGCCAGGATCAAACTCTCCGTCGGACTCTTCGTGGTGGACAGAAACTGCCCACTCAAAGGATCCGGGGATTCGATGCGGCTCCTTACCACTATGCAGTTTTCAAGGTTCGCGCGGGGATTTTGGTGCCCCGAGGCAACTACTATTTCTACCACTCGGTGGAAAGGCTTGTCAATGGCTGGTGCACTACCCCCTGGCCCGTCCGCGCTGCCCAAACGGCGGGGCCGGTGGAACCCACCTGTTCGCCTACCCTCCTAGTATAACCCTTCGTCACCCCCTGAGGGGCGATTGGTACACGAGAAAGGAACCGGCTCCGCGCTCTTGGAAACCCGCACCGTGACTTCGGTGCTCATCGGGCTCGGTCTGGCGGCCGGGGCCGCTTTCGCCGCCCGCCTCACCGGACTGCTCACGACCGGCGGTGCCCTCGCCGCCGTGGGGATCGGGACGGCGGTCTTCGCGGGCGGAGGATGGGGTCTGGCGCTCACCCTCATCGCCGCCTTCGCGCTGACCGGTGCGGCGACGCGCTACCGCCGGCGGGAGAAAATCCAGCCCGAACAACCCGAACACCGGCGGGGACGGTCGGCGATCCAGGTCTTCGCCAATGGCCTCATCCCGGCGGCGCTGGCGGTGACCGGGGCGGCCTTCGACTTCTCCTGGGCGCTGGTCGGGGCCACGGGCGCGATCGCCGCTTCGACGGCGGACACGCTGGCCACCGAGATCGGTCTGCTCAGCGTTTCCGGACCACGCCTCATTACGACCGGGAAGATGGTGGCGCGGGGCCGGTCAGGAGGGATCACCGCCGTTGGGACCATCAGCGGCGCGGGTGGCGCCATATTCGTCGGCGTTCTCGGGCTGGGGAGGGGATGGGCGCCGGTGGCGGCCGGAGGGATCGCCGGGATGATCATCGACAGCCTCCTCGGTGCGACCGTGCAGGCCCGCTACCGCTGCTCAGCCTGCGGCGAAGAAGGCGAGATGACGGAATGCGCGTGCGGAGGCACAAGGACGTTGGCCGGCGGCATCTCGTGGATGACCAACGATGC
Organism: bacterium; assembly: GCA_036004665.1. GTDB lineage: Bacteria > Sysuimicrobiota > Sysuimicrobiia > Sysuimicrobiales > Humicultoraceae > JACQGZ01. The sequence continues at coordinate 9,246 of DASYRG010000007.1, forward strand.
GGTCAATCTCCTGATGGCCGCCACGGGCGCGGCGGTCTCGGTGCTGCTGGCGAGCTAGGACCGCCGGGAGCTAGGGCGCCGGCGCGAACCTCGTGGCGTACGTCCCGATGACGGGGATGGAGAACACCTTCCCATTGTACGCCTGTACCGCGTAGTAGATCGTGAGGACGATCCAGCCGAGCCAGACCAGCGGTATGAGAAACCCGAAGAAGGCGAAGGCCAGCGAGATCTGGGTGAGGATGCCGATGATGATGCTCGCCCCACCGAAGACGACGATGGCGGCAAGGATGAGCAGGAGCGCCTGGACGGCATGGTACTTCATGAACCGGTTGTTCTTCATGTCCGTGAGCAAGACGATAATGGCGATGATCCCGAAGGGATACCCCAGGGCCGCCAGAAGTCTGTTCTCGTTGCTGACCGGCTGCGTGCTCGGCTGCTGCATCCTCCCGCCTCCTCGCTGAAGTGCCTCTCCCGTCTTTGATTCGCCAAGCGCGGCGGTTTCCTGCCGCCCACCCTACGTCGCAGGCGGGCTCTCCGCCGCCGCGGGAGGCGTAGGAGCTGCCGTGAGCTGCTTGGCCCGGAAGGGGGAAGCGGCCAGCGCCCGGCGGAGCAGCAGGAGGTAGACGCCGATCCCCACCGCCAGGATCACCATGGCCAGGGCGAAGTACCAGGAGACATTGATGATCCACCACGTCCGCACGTCCGGCGCGAAGATCCCCTGAAACCACCACGTCAGGTTCCAGCTGGCGTGCAGGAGGGTGGCCAGGGCGATTCCGAGGGGAACGAGTCTCCCCGGCCGTTTGAGGATCATGTACTGCGCCAGAGAGTACCCGACGATCCCCGAGTACGTGACGTGGCCGATTGTCCCGGTGAGGGCCCGGAGGACCGCGACGTTGCCGAAGGCAAACGCGAACGCGGCGCCGATGGTCTCCTCTCTGGCCACTCCCACGAACCCGCGGATGACGTAGAAGACCGTCTCGGCCGCCGCGAATCCCAAGGCGGCGGTGCTCATGTAGATCATCCCATCGACGGGCTCGTTGAAGTTGGGATCGCCCTTGACGCTGTTGGCGGTGACCAGGTACTTCAGCGCCTCCTCGTTCAGCGCCAGGTTGACGACCATGACCACGAGGAGGCTGACCGCCAGCGGGATCATGCCCGATTCGCCCGCCCGCTCGATGGTGGGACCCAGGATCCGCTGGAACAGCTCGTTGAATCCCGCCGCCCACGGCATCGCCAGGACGCCCCAGAGGAAGAGCTTGATGATCAGCGCCTTCGGCTCGCGCTCGTAACGGTCCCGGCTGTGGAAGAACCAGAGCCAGAGGATGGCCGGGATGAAGGCGGCCAGGATGGCCAGGACCGGGACCATCGGTCGATCTCCCCTCCGCCCTACGGTTTCTTCTGCTGCTTCCGATGGTCGACGACGGCCTTCCCGATCTTCAACGCGATCGCCCCGCCGGGGACGACCAGGTTGACCGCCTCCCCGCCCACGTCGAAGAGGACGTCGCGGTTGAAGATGCGGCGCATCTGCTGCTGGAAGGCCCGGCCGTCAGTATTCACCTTGCCGGTGACGGCGTCGAACTCGACGACCGCCTTCTTGCTCCGTGCCTCCCAGACGTACTCGAAGGCATAGACGGGATGGTAGAGCACGTGCAGCCCCTCGATCTCGATCCCTTCCTCGAAGACCTGGTCGGCCTCATAGGGGGTCATCAGTTGCGTGACGATGCGCTGGACCACGGTAGAGGCCTTGACCTCGGGCGGCACGACGATCGCGTCCGCGGGCGCGAAGGTGGAGAGGTCGATGATCTCCTCGCGCGGGGCGGCGGCGACCTCGGGAGCGGTGATCTCCTCGCCGCTCAGCCCGTCGACCAAGCGCTCCAGGCGGACGTCGTCCTCGCAGTGCTCCATGCCCCGGATGATGAAATGGCGCGGCGGACCGGCGGCGGCGGCGTAGTCGGTGCCCGCCACCGTGACCGCCTTTACCGTGGCGTCGCCGACGGGGACACGGTACTCCCGCCCGCGGTCGAAGACGATGCGCTTGTGCGCCCTCACCTCCCAGAGCGGCTCGAAGCGTTTCTCGATCGAGGCAACCTTGATCTCATCGGCCTTGGGGCGCAGGAGCAGCCGCGACAACGAACCGAAGGCGGCCATCTTCTGATCCCACGCCTTCTCGCGCGCCGATTCGAACGGGACCACCGGCGCGATCAGGAAGACCTTCTGGTCCGAAACCGTGATTTCCATGGCTAGCCTCCTACGAGCGCAGAGAGCGCCGCTCGTTCGAGCCGGCGGAGGTGCTGGTCTATCCACCAGTGGGCAAGTCGGTCCAGCCGTCCCTGCGCCCGCCGCACGAATTCGCCGGCGGCGCGGCGGCCGCTGGCCACGGCGCCCTCCATGAACCCCTGCACCGTGTCGGTGTGTTCGCCGGCGAAGTGGAGGCGTCCCTCCGGCAGCGCAATCACGGGCCCAAAGGCGGTCATCGTGCCTGGTTTGTCCAACCACCCCATCGCTTCGCCTCCTCCAGAGTCACTCCACGGTGAAGGTCCCCTCGATCGCCGGGGCGCCGTTGAAGAAGAGGAGCAGCCGGTAGGATCCGGTCGGCGCCCCCTGCTGGAAAGTGATGGAGAACCACAGGTGGCCTTCCTCCCGTGGAGAGCCTTTGAAGAGATCCGCCATCTTCACCTGCTGCTCCAGCAGTTTCTCATCCCCGCGGTACCATGTGGCCCCGACGACATGCTCGGGCTTGAGGCCCTGGTAGTTGAAGAAGGCGTAGATCGCCTTGATCCCTCGGGGGAAACGGTCGCCGCGCTCGACCGGCTGGGTGTTCGACTCACCCCGGGCGAAGAGGATGGGCCCAAAGGGCATGGCCCCACTGGGCGTCGCCAGCCCCGCCTCAGGCGTGGCCGCGGGAGCCCCCGCCGAGCCGCTGATGACGACGCTGCCGGACTGCGCCGCCGTGCCGTTGAGGCTCAGGTCGATGTTCAGCGTCCCCGGCCTGGCGCCGCTGGGGAAGGTGATGGAGAACCAGAGGTGGCCGCGCCGGGGAGGCGTCCGGCCGGTGAAGATCTCCGCCAGCGTGGCCTTCTGCTCCAACAACCGCTGGCCGTCCTTCGTCCAGACGGCGGCGACCACATCGGTGGGTTCGAGGTCGGCGAAGTTGAAGAAGGCATAGGCAGCGCCCACCCCCTCCTCAAACTGCGTCGTCGGTTGGACCGGGTCATTGTCGGACTGGCCGCGGGCAAAGAGGATCGCTCCGAGACGGCCGGCCGGACCGGATGCAGGCGCCGGGCCGACGGGAGGGATCATCGCCTCCGGGTTAGCCGAGACGCCCTCGACGCGGAAGCGCGCGGTGTGTGCGAGCGTCTCGCCGATGTAGATTTCCACTCGATAACTCCCGTTGGGCCAGGGCTCGTCACGCCGGAAGTTGAAATTGCCCTCAGTCACGTTGCCTCCCACCGGCAGCGTGGCCTCGTCCATCTTCTCGTTGGGTTGGAAGCCCTGGGCGTTCTCAGCGATCCAGATCGACTTCATCGTCGTGTTGGCGGGCACGTCGGCGATGGTGAAGAAGACGAAGATCCGCGGGGTGTCGGGCGTGAAGACCGTCTTCTCGGCCTTGGTCGTCTGGTCGTTGGTCACCACGGCGGTGACCACCCGGGGTGTGCCCCGAGCCGACCCGCCGCCACACCCAGCCGTGAGCAGGACGGCCATCACAAGCGCAAGAGTCATTCGAACGTTCATCTCATCACCTCAGCACAGAAATCTCCGTCCACGTATGCAGACCCACCCGAACAGAGGAGACCCGATGTGGCCGCCTGCCGAGCGACCCCGGCTCTCGGCCCTGAAGGGGACGGGCCGCCGAATCTCACTCCTCCTATGAAGCCGGCGGCGGCGAGGAGGAGTACGGCGATCAGCGCGGCGATGCGCGCAGCCCGCGGAGTCTCCCGCCGCACCACCACGCTACCCGCCGCAACATCACCCAGGCGTTGCTTTCGATCCGTCACCATCACCAACAGGGCGCCGAAGATGTAGAAGGGGACGATGTCGACAGCCCGTAGTGCGTTGCGGATGATCGCCGCGCCCAGTCCAAGCTTCCTCCCGCCGATCCGCTGCACGCGAATACCCGCCACCACCTTGCCCAGCGTGGCCCCGAAGAGCCATTCGGTGAGGATGAAATAGGCCAGCACGGGAAGTGCGGTGAGGGTGAGGGCGAAGAGGGCCGGCCAGCCCTCCAGGTTGAAGCCGCCCTGGGTGCGGCCGCCGACGCGCGCCGCGAGCGTCAGCCCGGTAAAGACGAACACGCTGAAAGCCAGCACCAGGTCGAGGAGCTGGGCCAGGAATCGGTCCCCGATGGACGCATAGGGCGCTTGAGCCGTCCCTTCGGTCGCCATCACGCGCCGTGGACCTCATCGGCGGCCCGCAACCCCGACTCGATGGCTCCTTGGATCCAGGCGTGCGTCAGCGAGGCGTGCTCGCCGGCGAAGTGGATGCGGCCCTCGGGGGCGATGATGGCTTCGTGCAGCAAGGTCTGCTGGCCGGGATCGAAGAGCGCGAACGCACCGCCGGCAAATTCGTCGTGGTGCCACAACTTCGAGGTGCCAAACTCGAAGGTGTCCAGGATCTGCGGGTGTATTTGGGCGACGTTCTCCAGAGCCTGGGTGATGCGCTCCTCCGGTGCCAGCGACCCCCACCGGTGCGCATCCTCCGACCAGGTGTAGCTGGCCAGGAGGACCCCGCGCCCCGTCTCCCGCCCGTGCTCCGGGTAGTAGAGGTTGCGGATGGGCAGATCGGTGACGGTCCCTCCCCCGAAGATCCCCTCATCCTCCTCCCAGAAGCGGCGCCGGCACTGGAAGAAGATCTTGGCCGAAGCATCGTAGTGCAGTTGCCGGATCGCCCGCTGCTTGGGTCGCGAGAAGGGCTTCAACGTCTCGACGTGGCGCAGCACAGAGAACGGCACGGTGATGATGGCGTAGTCGCCCCGCGCCTGGGCCCGCCCCGCGGGCGTCCGATAGTGCACGATCACCTCGTCCGGAGTCTGATCGATCGCGTTCATCCTGGCGCTGAACCGGACGCGGTCGGCGAGCGCGGGGAGGAAGGCCCGGGGGAGGCGGTCCATCCCTCCCTCGATCTGGAGCATGTCGGTGTAGAAGTGGCCGACCTCTTCCCGCAGGAGCTCCATAAAGGAAGAATTCATCAGCGCTTCCTGATTCCAGAGCAGGCCGAACAACTCGATGGCTTCCTCCGGCCACTGGTTGGCCTCAAGAAACTCCCGCACGGAATAGGCGTCGTAGTGGGCGGCGATCTCCGACCAGGCGCTCTCACCACCTTCGCTCTCCAGCTGGCTGGTGATCGGCTGGAGGGCCGCGTTCCAGAGCTTGGCAACGGTCCGGTCGGCCTCGCGGTCGCCAAGGCCGGGCGTGAGGCGCGTGGGGTCGGCGTCTGCGTCTGCGATCCGCACCAGCCTGCCCTGGAGGTGGTAGAAGGCCCTCGGGTTGTTCATCGCAAAGGGCGCGACCGGCAAGCCGAACTTCTCGACGTACGCCAGCGTCAGCGTGTGCGTTCGAGGGATCCGCATGGCGCCGGCCTCCGCATAGAGCCCGGGCGCGAAGGGATCGCGAATGGTCTGGATCCGCCCGCCGACGCGGTGCTGTGCCTCGAGGATGAACGGATCGTGGCCGGCGCGAAGCAGCACATCGGCCGCGACCAGACCCGCCATGCCCGCGCCGACAATGACGATCTTCTTGGCCCGGCCGGCCGGGGGTAACCCCTGCCGAATGAGGGCGGGGTAGTCGGGAACGGTGACCTCTCCCCCCTTCACGCTGGAACAATACGGGACCCACCTGACCAAAACCTCGACGGCCTGCCGGGAAACCAAGAGGCCTCCCACGGTGGGGAGGCCTCTCGACCGTTGCAGCGGACGGCGGGTTACATCGGCGGCATGGGGGGAGTGCCGGCGCCGTTCTTATCCTCCTCCGGCTTGTCCACCACCATCGCCTCCGTCGTCAGCATCAGGGCCGCGACGCTGGCGGCGTTCTGCAGCGCCGAGCGCACAACCTTAGCCGGGTCGACGATACCGGTCTTCAGCATCTCGACGAAGCGGCCCGACATGACGTCGTACCCGTGCCCGGCGGGCTGCTCCCGCATCTGCTCGACGATGATGGAGCCCTCCTGACCCGCGTTCAGCGCCAGTTGGCGGGTGGGCTCCTCCAGGGCGCGGCGGACGATGTTCACGCCCATCGCCTCGTCCCCCTGGGCGTCGGTCTTGGCCAACCCCTTCGCCGCCGTAACCAGCACGACGCCGCCGCCGGGGACGATGCCCTCCTCCACCGCCGAGCGGGTGGCGCGCAGAGCGTCTTCGGTGCGGGTCTTGCGGTACTTCAACTCGGCCTCTGACGGCGCGCCCACCTTGATCACGGCCACGCCGCCGCTGAGCTTGCCGAGGCGCTCCTGCAGCTTCTCCTTGTCGTAGTCCGAGTCGGTCTCCTCAATCTGCTTGCGCAGTTGGGCGATGCGCTTCTGGATCTCGTCCTGACTGCCGCCGCCGCCGACCAGGATCGTCTCCTCCTTGCGCACCTTCGCCTGCCGCGCCCGGCCCAACTGGTTGATCGTGGTGTTCTCCAGCTTGAGGCCGACCTCTTCGCTGACCACCTGGCCGCCGGTGAGGATGGCGATGTCCTGCAGGATGGCCTTGCGGCGGTCGCCGAAGGCGGGGGCCTTCACGGCTACGACCTGCAGCGTGCCGCGTAACTTGTTGACGACCAGGGTGGCGAGGGCCTCGCCCTCCAGGTCCTCGGCGATGATTAGAGCCGGCCGGCCCACCTGGACGATCTTCTCCAGGACCGGCAGCAGGTCTTTGACCGCGCTGATCTTCTTGTCCGTGATCAGGATCATCGGCTCTTCGAGCGAGGCTTCCATCTTCTCGGGGTCCGTGATGAAGTACGGGGAGACGTAGCCCTTGTCGAACATCATCCCCTCGGTGACCTCGACCAGCGTCTCGATGCCCTTGGATTCCTCGACGGTGATCACGCCGTCCTTACCGACCTTGTCCATAGCGTCGGCGATGATCTTGCCGATAGCGGGGTCGTTGGCGGAGATGCTGGCGACGTGGGCGATGTCCTCGCGCGTCTCCAGCGGGCGGGCCTTGCCCTTGATGTCTTCGACGACCGTCTCCACGGCCTGGTCGATGCCGCGCTTGAGGGCCATCGGGTTGGCCCCGGCGGCCACCATCTTCAGCCCATCGCGGATCATTGCCTGGGCGAGAATCGTCGCCGTCGTGGTGCCGTCGCCGGCGACGTCCTCGGTCTTGGTGGCCACCTCGCGGACGAGCTGCGCCCCCGCGTTCTCGAAGGGGTCCTCCAGCTCAATCTCCTTGGCCACCGTCACGCCGTCGTGCGTGATCGTGGGGGCCCCGAACTTCTTTTCCAGCACCACGTTGCGGCCCTTGGGGCCCAGCGTGATGCGCACGGCGTCGGCGAGCTTGTTCACCCCGCGCTCCATCGCCCGCCGCGCGTCCTCACTGAACGAGAGCATCTTCGGCACTACCGTTCACCTCCGTCCGGTATGGTCGCGCGCTAGGCCTTGGCCTTCGCCGGGGTGCGCTCGACCACGGCGAGGATGTCGGACTGGCGGAGGATCAAGTACTCTTCGTCCTCGTACTTCCATTCGGTGCCGGCATACTTGGCAAACAGCACCCGGTCGCCGACCTTGACGTCGAGCGGGCGGCGCTTCTCTCCCTCGTCGTCCCACTCGCCGGGACCGACCGCCATGACTTCTCCCTGCTGAGGCTTCTCCTTGGCCGTGTCGGGGAGGACGATCCCGCCCTTGGTGCGCTCCTCCTCTTCCAGCGGCTTGACGACCACGCGGTCGCCGAGTGGCTTGAGCTGCATGACGTCCCTCCTGCTCAGGACCCGGGCCGCGCGAGGGGCCCGGCGTCGAAGTAGTCGATTAGCACTCTCACGGTGGGAGTGCTAAGCCACCTGCTATCGTAGGCAGGGGGGCGCCACGTTTCAAGACCCAGTTTGCAGCCCAGGCGCTGTGGGGTTTTAGAGCCCGTTGCCAAGATGTGAACGATCGGCTAACTCCGGACGGGCTCCCCGGAAGCCGAGAAAGCGCGGATTCTGCTTTGCCCACAGGTTTGTGCACATTATCCACAGCCCCGTGGCCTCGCGGGAAATACGAACATTAGTCCGTCGCCGAAACGCGTTTCTCCCGGGAAATGCTTAACGTGGGGTGCTCCTCCCGTGGACGACCTCTCCTCCGAGGCGGAATCGGTTGGACTCAGGCCAGCGGCAGTTCAGCGGCGGCGCGCATGGTCAAGGCATCTCTTTCCCCCCTGGCCAGCCGCGCCACCCCCACGGCGGCGATCATGGCCGCATTGTCTGTGCAGAGAATGGAGGGCGGAACGAGGAGGGGAAGACCCCGCGCCGATGCCTCTGACTCGGCCCGGCGGCGTAGGAGCCGGTTCGCCGCGACTCCTCCGGCGAGCATGAGTCCGCGGGGGCGGTGCTCGTCGGCGGCGCGCAGGAGTTTAGCCACCAGGGCCTCGACCACGGCCCGGCGGAAACTGGCCGCAAAGTTCCGGGCGAATTCATCGGTGTGGCGATGCGCCTGCCAGGCGCGCAGTGCCGCGGTCTTGAGGCCGCTGAAGGAGAACTCGTATTCGCCTCCGGGGAAGGGGCGGGGAAGGTCGACCCGATCGGGGTCTCCCTCCTCGGCCAGGCTGTCCAGGGGAGGCCCTCCTGGGTACCCCAACCCCATCATCCGGCCCACCTTGTCGAACGCTTCGCCGGCAGCGTCGTCCCTCGTGCGCCCCAGCACCCGGTACAGTCCCTCACCCTCCATCAAGATCAGATCCGTGTGAGCGCCGGAGACGATGAGGACCACTGCGGGCAGGGGCCAGGTGTCGCGGTCGAGCCGGTTGGCGTAGATGTGCCCCTCCAGGTGATTGACGCCGATGAGGGGAAGCCCGCGGGCAAAGGCCAGCGCCTTCGCCGCAGCGAGTCCCACGGTTAGGCTGCCGACCAGCCCGGGACCACGGGTGACAGCGAGGGCGCCGATGGCCTCCAGGGAGGTTCCGCCGCTGGCCAGGGCGTCGTCGATCACGGGAAGCAGCCGCTCGATGTGCCGGCGGGAGGCGAGCTCGGGCACGACGCCGCCGAAACGCCGCCCCAGATCCGCCTGCGAGGCGATGACGTTGCTGCGCAGCCGAAAGTCGTCGGCGACAACGGCGGCGGCCGTCTCGTCGCAGGAGGTCTCAATCCCCAGCAGCAGCACGCGTGCTATCGCGAGCGGTCGAACGCGGTTTTGAGCTCCTCGAAGCGGTCGCGGAAGGCCTGCTCCCAGATGTTTCCGGTCCACATGACGATGGCGTCTTCGCTGTTGTCGCTGTAGTAGTTGCGGCGCACGCCGACGTCGCGGAACCCGTACTTGCGATAGAGCGCCTGGGCCACGCTATTGGAGCGGCGCACCTCCAATTGGATCCAGCGCGATCCCCGCTCGCTGGCCCGTTCGATCATGGCGATGAGGAGCGACTCGCCGATCCCCTGACCGCGCTGCGGGGGGTCGACGGCGATCGTCGTGATGTGCGCCTCGTCGAGAACCACCCACATGCCCGCGAAGCCAACGACAACCCCATCGCGCCGCGCCACCAGATAGACGGCGGTGCGATTGTTCTCTAGTTCGTGGACGTAGGCGTCGCGCGGCCAGGGTGTGGGAAAGGAGCGGCGCTCGATCTCCAGCACCACGGGGATATCCGCCGACGACATCGGCGCGATCTCGGTGCGGGTGATTTCCTTAACCACGGCGGCAGCCTATCGTGATCACGGCTCGGCCCCCATTCTACTCCATCGTCGCTACCGCAGGGCTGCGGCCGTAGTGGGGCGCCAGCCGGTAGGGATCGTCGCTCCAACCCCCCAACAGCCGCTCGCGCCCAAGGGCAGCCACCACGGCCGCCCGAGGCACCCAGGCGGCCGGAGGTCCGTGTCGTGCGGCGGGCAGCGCCTCGCGGATGGCCTCGCCCCACCGCGCCAACCCATCGCCGAGGAGCAGGGCCGGTTCATCGGCGGGCACCACCTCGCCGAGGCGATCGGGAGGGAGCACGATGTCGTCGTGGAGGCGGGTGAGCGTCAGATCCTCCTCCCGCCGGAAGAGCGCCGCGGCGACCTCGCCGCGCTTGGCATCCAGCAGAGGAGCAATCAGCCCGGGGCCGGCGACCGTAGCGGCCAACCCCTCCAGGGTGGAGATGCCGATCACGGGTATCCCCGCTGCGCGCGCCCAGGCGGCGGCGGTGGCGATGGCAATGCGCAATCCGGTGAAGCCTCCCGGCCCAACGGAAACGGCGAGCCCCTCAATCTCCTCTCGCCGGATCTCCGCCTCGGTCAGGAGGTGCTCGACCGCCGGCATCAACCATTCCAGGTGCCGCATCGGCACCAGGGCCGTCATCTCCGCCCGCAGCCCTTCTGTCCCCACCACGGCGACGCTGCCGTACGGCGTCGCCGTCTCGAATCCAAGGACGCGCACGCGCGGACTACGCCGGTGTCCGCGCGCCCGCTGCGGAGACGGCGGCGAGCGCGGCGGCCGGGCCTTCCCCCTCGGCCGAGAACCTGATGACGCGCTCCTCGGGCGCCTCGCCGAAGGCGAGGTCAATCCGCAGCAGGGGTGGGCGGAGCAGACCCGGCGCCCGTTCGGCCCATTCGATCACGATCACTCCCTGCTCCATCGATTCCTCAAGACCGAGGTCGGCGGCTTCTTGCGGGGTGAGCCGAAAGAGATCTACGTGATACATGGGCGTGGGCCCCTGATACTCGCGGATCAGAGTGAAGGTGGGACTGGCGACATAGCCGGAGGCACCCAGTCCTTCGGCGATGCCCCGCGCCAGCACGGTCTTGCCGGTCCCCAACTCGCCGACCAGCGCCACGAGATCGCCGCGGCCCAGGGCGCGGCCGATCCGGCGCCCCAGGTCCAACGTCTCCTCTTGGTTCCGGGTCGTGAGAGTCACGCGAACGGCGAACCCTGAGAACGCACCTATTCTACCGGGCGCACGCGCAGACGCAGGCCCTCGAGGCCGACCACCTGCACGCGCGCCCCTTCGCCGATCGTGCCGCCGTCAGCCCGCGCCGTCCACATCTCCCCCTGCACGTAGACCATCCCCTCGGGCTCGAGGACGGTCCGCGCCACCCCCGTCGCGCCCATCAACCCCTCGGCGCCGCTGCGCACGACCGCCCGCTGGGCGCGCATTCCCGCGCCCACGGCGAAGAGGAAGAAGGCGGCCAGCGCCGCGGCCACGCCAATGATCAACTGCAGGGAGATGCGCAGGAAGGGGGCCTGGCGTGAGGTCAGCAGGATGGCCCCAAAGACGAAGGAGATCACGCCCCCGAAGGTGAGGACCCCGTGCCCGGGTACTTTCAGGTCGGCGATGAACATGACGACCGCCAGGCCGATCAGCAGGAGGCCGGCTGCGTTCACCTCCACGATGGCGAACGAGGCCAGCCCGAGGATGAGCGAGATCGCGCCGACCACGCCGGGGAGGATCAGGCCGGGATTGTAGAGCTCGGCCAAAATGCCGATGATCCCGATGTTGAGCAGGATGAAGCCGATGTTGGGGTCGGCAAGAAGACGGAGGAACTGCTCGGTGATGTCCTGATTCACCCGCTCGATCCGCGCCCCTGCGGTGGCCAGGCGGCGCGGCCCATCCACCATCGTCACCGTCCGGCCGTGGATGGCGCGGAGCAGATTATCCACGTCTGTCGCGATCAGGTCGATGACATGGAGCCGCAGCGCCTCCTCCGCGGTGGCCACGACGCTCTGCCGCACCGCCCGCTCCGCCCAGTCGGCGTTGCGGCCCCGGCGGCGGGCGATGCCGCGGATGTTGCCGACCGCGTCGTTGGTGACCTTTTCGAGGAGGGTCTTGTCCTGCCGCTGCCCCTCCCCTTCCCCCTGACCGCCGCCGATAGAGACGGGGTGGGCGGCGCCGATGCGCGTGGCAGGCGCCATCCCCGCAACGTGCGCCGCGTAGGTGATGAAGACCCCCGCCGATGCGGCGCGCGCGCCCTCGGGGGCGACGTAGACGATGATCGGGACGGTGGCGTTGAGCATCGCCTTGGTGATCTCGTCCATGGACTGGACCAAGCCGCCCGGCGTATCGAGGCGGATCAGCAGCGCGTCCGCGCGGGCCTCCTCCGCTTGGCGGATGGCCCGCAAGACATACCGGGCGGTGGCCGGGGCGATCACCCCCTCCACATCGATGCGGTGGACCACTCGAACGGCCGGGGCGGCAGCGGGTTGGGGACTCGCAGGCGCGGTCGGCGGGCCCGCGGGTGCCGCTGCCCCGGGTGGCACGGGCGCCGTCACCATGGTCAGACCCGTGACGGCGAAGAGAATGGCGAGGCTCAGCCGCCAGGAGAGGCCGCCTCGTGACGTGACCACCGTTCTCAACTCCCTCCAGCCCCGAGCGGGGCGACCTCGTCCGAGGCCGGCTTGACGATCTGACGGTCGTAGATGTGCCGGACCTCGTCGAGCGTGTTGATCTCGTCGGCGCTCTTGTCGGTCCGCCAGCGCTTGATGCGGGGGAAGCGCAGCGCGAACCCGGAGTCGTGGCGATCGCTCACCATCACCGCGTCGAAGGCGACCTCCAGCACGATCTCAGGGCGCACCACCTTCACCCGCCCCAGGTCCCGGATCGTATGCTCCAGGAACCAGCGCGTCATCTCGGCGATCTCCTTGTCGGTCAGACCGGAGTACGCCTTGCCCACCGTCGCCAGGCGGTCGCCGTCCCGCACCGCGAAGGTCACGTCGGACAGGACCTTCGCTCGCTTGCCGTGTCCCCACTCGACGGAGACGACGACGACGTCGAGGGTGGCCAGTTCCTCCTTCAATTTCACCCAGAGACGGCCGCGCCGCCCGGGCTGATACGGGGAGTCGAGGCGTTTCACCACGAGTCCTTCATTGCCCCGATTCCGCGCCTCCCGGAAGCGCCGGCCCAGGTCGGCCGGGTCGACGGCGATCGTGGCCAGGGAGGGACGCACGCGGCCCCTGAGGGCCAGGCGCTCCATCCGCTCCCGCCGCTCCCGCAGCGGACGGTCCAGCAACTCTTCCCCGTCGAGATGTAAGAGATCAAAGACCATCAGCGTGACGGGGATCTGCTCGATGAGGCGGCCGGGGTCCTTGCGGCGCAGCCGCTGCTGCAGGAGGGAGAAGGCCAGCGCCTGCTCTCCCCGCCAGGCCAGGATCTCGCCGTCGATGATGTATTGATGGCCGAGGGCGCGCAGGTCGTCGTGCAGATCCGGGAAGGAACCGCTGATGTCGTCCAGCGTCCTGGAGTAGATGGCCAGGCGTCCGCCGGCCAGGTGCACCTGCGCGCGGATGCCGTCGTACTTATCCTCCACCAGCAGCGCGGGCGCCGAGCCGTCTCCGCGCAGCGGCGTGAACGCCTCCTCCGGGGCAAAGATGGTCTCGGCCAGCATGAAGTGGAAGGGCCGGTGCAGCTGCAGGCGTGCTTCGGCGAGGTGTCCCTGTCTCGCCATCACCGCGACATCGCCGACGTGGCTGATCAGCATATTGGCCTGGCGCACCAAAGGCAGCAAGCCGCGGCGGTTGGGCTTCCCGGCGGCTCCCGGCGGGGCGAACGCGGCCGCGATCGCCTCCTCCAGCAGCCCGGCCTTCAGTCCCACACGTAGGTCCGTGGTAATGATGCGGACGAGATACTTGGCCTCCAGCGGCGAGGCGGCGGCGAGCAGGTCGGAGAGCGCGGCGGTCTTGGCCCCGCGGGAACCCTTGCCCGAGGCGGCGGCGATGCGTTCAAAAGCCTCCCGAACCCCGGCCAGCGTGAGCGGCGGGAGAGCCGGCCTCGCCGGGCGCCGCGTGGCGAAGGCCTCTGCGGCCACGTCCCCGAGATCGCCGTGGCGGAGGTAGGCGTCGTGCAGCCAGGCGTCGTTTTTGCCCGTGAGGGTCTGCACCACGTAGACCAGCGCAGACCAGCCGACGGTGAGTTTGCGCGGATCGCCGGCGGGGAAGGCCGCGCCCGTGAGAAAGATCGCCGCTGTGCGCAGATCCTCGTCGCCAAGCGTGTGAAAATAGCGCGCCAGCAGGTCGGCCTTCTCGAGCTTGCTCGCGGTCCGGCCGACCAGATCCAGCGTCTCGGCGAAGTCGTGAAAGGGCGCCTGCGCGCCCCGAGAATCCATTATTGTCATTGTAGCGAACCGGACCTTGATGGGAGGGAGAGCAAGACAGAATGCTGTGGAGCCTTACTCCAGCGTCAAGACGAGCCGGATCTCCCCCACTTGAAGGCCTCGCCGGTTCTGGATCGGGGGCCGGTGGTGGGCGTTCAGGACGGCGAGATCATCCTCGGTCAGCACTTCCAACTGACGGAGGGCCTCGATCGCCACGGCGGCCAGGGCGCGGGAGCCGCCGTCCTCGATCTTGACCGCCAGACCGAGCCCTCGACCTGGCACCCCGACGGCCATTATCGCCTCGCCGCCTCCTTTGACGAAGAGCCGGTGGGGCGCCGCGCGCATGAGCACGGTATCAGGCCGTCCCGTCCCCGCCACCATCTCCGGGTGCGACATCATCGCGCCGGTGATCACGGGGGCGGGGGCCCGCCAGGCCTCGGGCATCTGCGCCGGGGCGGCCAGGCGGGCGAAGGCGGTCGCCAGTTCCAGGAGGGAGATGTGATAGGTGGGCACGCCGCAGCCGTCCACCGCGGAGGTGGCCACGGCGGCGTGGCTGCCCGCGGCGGCCGCAAGCGCCTCGGCGATCCGCCAATGCACCGGATGGCCGGGGTCGGGGTAGCCCTGAGGATCCCAGCCATGAAACCTGGCCAGTGCCAGCATTCCGGCGTGCTTCCCGGAGCAGTTGTCGTGCACAGGCCGGGGGGTCTCGCCGCGCAGGCGCATGGCGTCGGCAGTGGGCTGGTGGAACGGCATGTGGCCACCGCACTGCAACGCCGCCTCGGGCAGGTCGATCTTCTTCAAGATGGAGAGGACGGCCTCGATGTGGAACGGCTCCCCGCTATGCGAGCCGCAAATGACCGCCAGTTCGGACGCGATGAAGCCGAAACGCTCCAGGCCTCCGCCGGCGACCAGCGGGAGCGCCTGAATCGGCTTGATCGAGGAGCGGGCGAAGGAGCGCAGTCCGCTGTCGCCGCATGAGGCGACGATCGCGCCCGTGGCGTCCACGGCCACCACCCCGCCGCGGTGGACGGATTCGACGGCCGGTCCCCGCCAGACCTCGGCCAGGACCGGCGGGGGCGCCCCTTCCCCGGAGGGGGACGTCACCGGGTCAGCGGATCGGCGGTGCGGGAGCGGGCGCGGGCGGCCTCGACGAAGGCGGCAAAGAGGGCGGCCTGGCGATCGTCGGTGCGGGCCATCCGCTCCGGGTGCCACTGCACGCTCAGGAGGAACCGGCCGTCCTCGGCCTCGAGGGCTTCGATCACCCCGTCCTCGGCCGTGGCCACGACACGCAGGCCCGGGGCGGGTTGGTCAACGACCTGGTGGTGGAAGGAGTTCACCGCCACCTCTTCGCTCCCGAGGATGGCGGCCAGCCGGGAGCCCGGCGCCACGCGGATGCGATGCACGGGTTCAGACTCGGCCGGGCGGGGTTGGCGGCGTCGCTGGTGGTGGGTCGGCACTTCGATCCCGCGGAGGGAGAGGTCCTGGACGAGGGTGCCGCCGAGGGCGACGTTGAGCGTCTGGTGGCCGCGGCAGATCCCGAAGATCGGGAGATCTCGCCCCAGCGCCGCCCCGACGACCATCATCTCCAGGCGGTCGCGCTCCCCGTCGATCTCCACGGTCTCGGCGACCCGCGGATCGATTTCCTGATGGTAGAGACTCGGGTGGACGTCGAGCCCGCCGGCGAGGAGGACTCCGTCGGCGGCGGCCAGCGCCGCCAGGTCGGTCTCTGGCGTGAGCACCAGTGGTTCTCCCCCGGCGGCCACGAGCACGTCGAGGTAGTGATCGGGCGTGCGGGGAGCCCGCCGCGGCCAGGTAAAGGCGATGCGCGGACGCCTCACCGTTCCGGCCGAACGTCCGCGCAGAAGCTGCAGACCGTGGGGTCAGTTTCGCTGCTGACGATTACGTCCTCGCGGGTGAGGCGCACGGAGCGGAAGGTGTAGATGACCGGCCAGTCCTGCTGTCCGAGGATGGGATTGAACTTCTTCTCCAGCCAGCGCAGCAGCGGCTCCGGGACCGGAAACCCGTTAACGCGCAGGCTCTCCACGTGGAAGAAGAGGTCCTTGGTCCCCTCAACCGCGAAGGCGCCCTTCATCTCCACGCGGGTCCTCCGGTTGTTGAACACAGGCACCATACCGGTCCCGTACACCGCCGCCCCATCAGACCAGAGCCGGATGTCCTCGTAGTCATTCGCGGCGAAGTACCGCTCCAGGCTGCGCAGACTCACCCGCAAGTAGATGGCGGTCGAGCGAGTGGACTCCACATCGAACGACCCGCGCCGCAAT
Source organism: bacterium (assembly GCA_036004665.1). GTDB lineage: Bacteria > Sysuimicrobiota > Sysuimicrobiia > Sysuimicrobiales > Humicultoraceae > JACQGZ01. The sequence goes on from DASYRG010000007.1 coordinate 25,684, forward strand.
TCGGCTGCGTTGAGCGTCACGCCGCGCAACCGGGTCCAGGCCTCGTCGATCACAGGCCCTCCGCTGGCCACGCGCGCCCGCCGCGCGTAGACGCTGATCCGCGCATACCCGCCTTCGTACAGATCAGGGACAGCGTCGATGCGCAGCACCTCCGCGCGAAAGACGCTGCCGAGGGCCCGTGTCAGCCGGGCATCGGCCTCGGCGCGCGCTGGTACCGCTCCCGCCGCGAGGGCGGCGATCAGGACGGCAGCAGCGACCATAGCGAGACGGAACCTGAACCTCAATCGGGACCCCCCAGCGTCCGGGCGTGGGCGAAGAGCGCCGGCACTCCGCCGGTATGCCAGAAGAGCACGGTCTGCCCTCGGGCAAAGGTGCCGCGCCGGATCAGGTCGATCAGGCCCGCCATGGCCTTGCCCGTATAGACAGGATCAAGCAGGATGCCTTCGGTCCGCGCCACCATTTTGATCGCTTCGATTGTGCCCACTGTGGGGATTCCGTACCCCTCGCCGACGTAGTCATCATAAACGAGGACGTCGTCGGGGTGCACCTCCCACTCCGTCCCCAACAGCGCGGCGAGGTCGCGGACGATGCCGGTGACGCGCCGCGTCACTGCGGCGGCGGGGGGGCCGGCGCTGATCCCCACCACCGAGACCCCGGCGCGGCTCCATTTCGCCGCGGTGAGCAAGCCCGACTGCGTGCCCCCGGAGGTGCTGGCGTGCACGATGGCGTCGGCGCGGGCCCCCAGCGCGTTCAACTGGGCGAAGGCCTCCGCCCCCGCCTCCACGTAGGCGGCCGCCCCCAGGCCGGTCGATCCCCCGCGGGGGATGACGTAGGGACGGCGCCCCCGGTCGGTGAGTTCTCGCACGAGATCCTGCACGACCCCCATGAGGACGTAATCCTCGGTGGTGTTGATCAGCCGCACCTCCGCGCCGAGGATGCGGTCGAGCAGGAGGTTGCCCTGCGCCTCGGCCGGCTCTTCTCCCGTCAGCACCAGGATGGCCTCCCACCCCAGCAGACGCGCGGCCGCGGCGGTCATGCGGGCGTGATTGGATTGCATCGCGCCGACGGTGATGATGACGTCGGCCTGCTGCGCCCGCGCCTCTCCCAGGAGGAGCTCCAGTTTTCGGGCCTTGTTGCCGCCGAGGGCCAGCCCCGTGAGGTCGTCCCGCTTGATCAGGATGCGCGGGCCGCCCAGATAGGCACTGAGCCGGGCGGCCTCCTGGAGCGGCGTCGGCCGGAAGGCCAGGGGGATGCGGGGGAGATGCCCGAGCTGCATCAGCCGGCGGCCCGAGGGTAGGCGCCCAGGACCCGGACGAAGGTGGCGGCCGCGCGGAGCTCGACGAGGGCGGCGGCCATGGGCCGCTCGCTCGCGTGCGCGTCGATGTCCACGTAGAAGATGTACTCCCAGTCCGCATCGGCGGCGGAGAGATCGCGGGCGGGCCGCGATTCCAACTTGGAGAGGTTCAGTCCCCGAGCGGCAAAGACGCCGAGAGCGCGGTGCAGCGCTCCGGGGGCGTTGGCCGTCCCGAAGACAAGCGACGTTTTGGCCGGAACGGACGGCGGCACGGGCTCGCGGGCCAGCAGCAGGAACCGCGTCAGGTTGCGGGCCGCCGTCTGGATGCCTTCAGCCAGGATGTCCAGCCCGTAGAGTTCGGACGCTCTCCGGCTGGCGATGGCCGCGCTGCCGGCGAGACGTTCTTCGGCCACGCGGCGGGCGCTCCCGGCCGTGTCGTATTCGGGGAGGGTCTGCCATCCGTGGTCGTCAATGAACGCCGCGCACTGGGCCAGCGCCTGGGGATGCGAGAGGACGCGCACGACTGTGCCTATCGTCTCTCCGGGGAGGGCGAGCAGGCAGTGGTTCACGGCATGGGTGAGCTCACCGACGATGACCAGCGGAGAGGTCAACAGAAGGTCGTAGGTCTCGTTGATACTACCGGCATAGGAGTTCTCCACCGGGACGATCCCCGCGGTGGCCTCGCCCGATGCCACTGCCGCGAAGACGGCGCTCAAGGAGCGGCGCGGGAGGCGCTCGATCTCACCGAACCGCGCGCCGAGGGCCTCGTCGCTGTAGGCGCCGGGTTCCCCCTGAAAGGCGATGCGGGCGGCAGGGGTCACGTCCGGTGGGTCTCGGCGACCGCATGGGGAGCGGCGATGCCGTCGGCGCCGAGCAGATCCCGCATCCCCACGATCCGACCACCGCGGCGGTAGATGCGCCGCACACGCGGAGCGATGGAGGTGAGGATCTCGTAGGAGATCGTGGAGGCGCCTTCCGCCACTTCTTCCACCGGGAGCCCGGGGCCGAAGACCAGGACCGCATCGCCGGGCTGGGCGGGCGCGGCGTTCCCGGCCCCCAGGTTCACGGTGACGTACTCCATGCTCACGCGCCCGACGAGCGGGACGCGGCGCCCCCCGGCGACGAACTGCCCTCTGCCGCTGAGGACGCGCGGATACCCGTCGCCGTAGCCGATCGTGACCGTGGCGATCCACTCTGCCGCCGCCGCCCTGAAGGTCCTCCCGTAGCCGACGGTCTCTCCCGGGGAGATCCGCCTCACCTGCGCCACCTTTCCCCACAGCGTCATGGCGGGACGCAGGGCGATGCGCGACGCGAGGTGCGGTGCGGGGAGCAGGCCGTAGAGGCCGAGGCCGAGGCGGATCAGATCGAGACGCGAGTCCGGATAGGCCAGGGCGGCCGCGGTCGCGGCGGCGTGCCGGATCGCCTCCGGGAAACGTGCGCGCACCGCCTGGGCCGCGGGAGCAAACCGCTCCATCTGACGGCGGGTGAATTCCGCGTCATCCTCCGCCGCGGCGAAATGAGTAAAGACCCCTTCCACGGCCAGACCCAGCGCCGCCGCCCGGTCAGCCACCTCCTCGGCCCGGTCGGGAGAAAATCCTAGCCGCGTCATGCCGGTGTCGAACTTGAGATGCACGCGCAGCGGCGTCCCCCCCTCACTCGCCTCGGCGGCGCAGCGCAGACTGGCGTCATCGAAGAGCGTGATACCAAGACCGGCGGAGGCGGCCGCGTCCTCCTCGCCCTGGGCAGGGCCCATCACCAGGATCGGCGTGCTGATTCCGGCCCGCCGCAGCGCAAGCCCCTCGGCGACGCTCGCCGTGCCCAGCATCGCCGCGCCCGCCTCGGCGGCCGCGCGTGCCACCGCCACCGCGCCGTGGCCGTAGGCGTCCGCCTTCACCACGGCCAGCACAAGGGCGGGGCGTATCAGATCGGCGACAGCGGTGAGGTTGTGCGTGACGGCGTCGAGATCGACGTCCGCCCAGGGACGCATCTCGGGCGGCGGGGCGGTCACGCGAGGATCTGGAGGGTGCTGGCCAGAGGCTCGGTGAGCACGGCCTGGCGCGCGCGTGGGATGGCGTCGGCGACCTCGCGCGCCAGCAGTCCCGCGGGGCCCAACCGCTCGGCCTGCAAATCCCCCGCCACGGCGTGCAGGTAGGCCCCCAGCCAGGCCGCGACCGGGGCCGGCGCCTTCTGCCCCAGATAGGCGGCGATCACCCCTGTGAGAACGTCGCCCACCCCTCCGGTGGCCATCCCCGGATTGCCCGCGGGCACGATGTAGGCCATCCCCTCCGGCGTCGCCACGACGGTGCGTGCTCCCTTGAGGATGACCACCGCGCCGAAGCGGCCCGCCGCCTCGCGCGCCGTCCCCAGCCGGTCGCGCTGCACCTCTTCCGTGGAACGCCCGAGCAGCCGCCCCATCTCACCGGGGTGGGGAGTGAGAATTCTCGGGGCCTTGCCGCGCGTGAGGGGCTCATCCTGTCCGGCCAGGACGTTGAGGGCGTCGGCGTCCAGCACGAGGGGGATGCGGAACTCGCGCAGCAGCCGCGGGATCAGCGCGGCGACGCCGGGCCCCGTGCCCAGTCCGGGACCGACCGCAACCACGTCGGCATCCGCCGCCAGCTCCGCGAAGCGGCTCCACGCGGCCTCGGAGAGCGCACCGTCGGCGTCGGGGAGAGGATGAGGCATCGCTTCCACCTCCCGCGCGGCCACGATGGGGTAGATCGATTCCGGAACGGCCAGACTGACCAGGCCGGCTCCGGCGCGCAGCGCCCCCAGCGCGCAGAGCGATGGGGCCCCCGTGAAGCCCACCGATCCGGCGCAGACGAGCACGCGTCCGAAGGTCCCCTTGTGGCCGTCGGCGGGGCGGAGGGGCAGCGCCGCGCGGGCCATCGTTTGAGTAATCGCTGCGGCCCCCGCCTTGAACCGTTCCAGCAGCGCCGCGGGGTACCCGATGTCGGCGACGTACACGCGGCCGGCGTAGGCCGCTCCCGGATAGAGCAGGAGGCCGATCTTGGGGAGTCCCATGGTCACCGTGGCCGTCGCGCGGACGGCGGCGCCGGGGACCGCTCCGGTGTCGGCGTCCATGCCCGAGGGGAGATCGACGGCCACCACCGGGGCGGCCGCGGCGTTGGCCGTTTCGATCATCTGAGCGGCCAGCCCCATCGGCTTGCCCTTGAACCCGGTGCCAAAGAGGGCGTCGACGATCACGTCGGCCCCGCCCAGGTGCTCGCGGGCCCCGACCAGCGCCATGCTGGTGACGGGGGTGACCTCCGCGCCGGCCTCACGCGCCAGGCTGAGGTTGCGGCGGGGCTCGCCGCGCACCTCGTCCTCCCGCGCCAGCAGCAGGACTTCGGCGCGCCATCCCCGCGCCACGAGATGGCGGGCCGCGACGAGGCCATCGCCTCCGTTGCTGCCCTTGCCCGCCAGGACCACGCAACGACGCCCCGCCGGCGCCACGTAGGTGTGGACGACGTCCGCGGTCCGCCGCCCGGCGTTCTCCATGAGCAGCGCGCGGGGAAGGCCGAACTCCTCCTCCGCCCGCCGGTCGAGTTCGCCCATCTCCTCGGCGGTGACGACCTGCATGCTCAGTGTTTTCCTCAGATCCTCAAGTCTCTCCTTGATGAGACATCCTGGTCAAGGAGAGACAGGGACCTGAGGCAAACCGTGCGCTCGTATTTCGGTTTGACGAAGGTCCCTGTCTCTCCAAAATCAGCCCACACAATCCACGGCATCCACAATCGATGAACGAAGGTTCGGGATTGACGGTATGAAAGCCCACGCATAGCATCACGTCAGAGAGGCGCGAGCCTAACGGCGAAGTAGCCGACTCAAACACCGCGCACGTGGACGTCGAGAGCCCGGAAGGTCTTCTTGGGGGGTAACCCCCAAGATCAGCCTCAGAGGCGGTAGGACCCGGCGACGCGGTTGAAGACGGTGGAAAGCCGGAGAAAGCGAGCGCCTCTCTTCTACTTTCCTGAACAATCTGGCCGAGACAGGC
>DASYRG010000008.1:0-185432 GCA_036004665.1 bacterium
CTCGATCCTCGGGCTGGCGCAGCGGGCGATGGCGCAGGGCTAATGGCTCGGAGCCGCGACGAACCCGTCCGGCTGACGCGGATCTACACGCGGACCGGCGACGACGGCGAGACGAGCCTCGGCGACCTCTCGCGCGTGCCGAAGACCGATCCGCGCGTGGTCGCCTACGGCGCGGTCGACGAGCTCAACTCCCAGCTCGGGCTCGTGCTCGCCGGGGAGGTGCCGGACGCGATGCGGGCGGTGCTCCAGCGAGTCCAGAACGAGCTCTTCGACCTGGGCGCCGACCTCTCGCTGCCCGCCGGGAAGGAGGGACTGCGGGTCGAGCGCGCCGGGGTCGACGCGCTCGAGTCCGACTGCGACCGTTTCAACGCTGGTCTCCCAACGCTGAAGAGCTTCGTGCTGCCGGGCGGAACGGAGGCCGCGGCCCGGCTGCACGTCGCCCGAGCCGTCTGTCGCCGCGCCGAGCTCGAAGCGCTGCGCGCCCCGGACGTCAACCCTGCCGTGCACGCCTACCTCAACCGCCTCAGCGACCTGCTGTTCATTCTCGCGCGCGCCGCGAACGCCGACGCGGGGGAGGACGAGCCGCTCTGGAAGCCTGGCAGCTCGCGGCAGTCCTAGCCGGATCTTTCGTCGCGGGCTACCTCGGCTCGGCGGTCGGGCTGGTGCTCGGCACGCTCCGGCTGCCGTTGATGCTCGTCTTCGCGTCGAGCCCCAGCGCTGCGGCCGGGACGAACATCGCCGTGAGCGCCGCCGCCGCGGCGTCCGGCGGGCTGCGGCATGCCCGCGAAGGCCGGGTCGACCGCCGCATCGTCCTCTGGATGGCGCCGCCCTCGATTGCCGGGGCCGTCCTCGGCGGCGTCTTCGGTCACCGGCTGCCGGAACGGGCGCTGCTCGGCGGCGTCGCGATCGTGCTCGCGTGGCAGGGGCTCGACCTCGTCGCGAGGCCCTTCCGGGAGCATCCCCGCGCGCAGCCGCGTGTTGCGCCGGCCGCAGTCTTCGGGCTCTTGATCGGCGCCGTCGGCGGCGCGCTCGGGGTCATCCTCGGCACGCTGAGGATGCCCGCCCTCCTGCGCGCCGTCGGCCTCCCGGCGGCGAAGGCGGTGGGCACGAACCTCGTCGTCGGCTTCTTCCTCGGAGTCGCGGGCTTCGCGGCGCACGCGGCTCGGCTCGAGGTCGAGTGGGATCTCCTCGCCGCGGGTCTCGCCGGCGCGCTGCCGGGCGCCTGGCTCGGCGCGCGGGTCACCGGACGCGCGTCGGAGGAGACGCTCCGGCGCGCCATCGGCGCCGCGCTGCTCGCGATCGCCGTGGCGTTCGCCGTCGAGGCGGCGCTCGGCCGCACCTAGAATCAGGCGCATGGCGACGACCGACCCGAGGCTCGACGCCACCGACGCCTGGCGCAACGAGGTCTACGAGGTGACGCCCGAGCGCGAGGGCGAGCTCTTCTCGACGATCAGCGGCCTCGAGAACGAGCCGCTCTACACCCCCGACAACGTGGACGTCGACCACGACCGCGACCTCGGGTTCCCCGGCGCCTATCCCTTCACGCGGGGCGTCTATCCGTCCATGTATCGGGGCCGCCTGTGGACGATGCGGCAGTTCGCCGGCTTCGGCACCGCCGAGGACACCAACCGCCGGTTCCACTACCTGCTGGAGAAAGGCCAGACCGGGCTCTCCGTGGCCTTCGATATGCCCACGTTGATGGGCTACGATTCCGACCACCCCCGCGCCTTCGGTGAAGTGGGCCGTGAGGGGGTCGCGGTCGATTCCCTCGCCGACATGGAGATCCTGCTGGACGGGCTGCCGCTCGACCAGGTCACCACCTCGATGACGATCAACGCGCCGGCCAACGTGCTCCTGGCGCTCTACGTCGCGGTGGCCGACCGGCGCGGCACCCCGCGCGACCGGCTGGGGGGCACCACGCAGACCGACATGCTCAAGGAGTTCATCGCGCAGAAGGAGTGGGTCGTCCCTCCGCGTCCCAGCATCAAGCTGATCCAGGACATGCTGGTCTTCGGCGTGCGGGAACTGCCCCGCTGGAACGTCATCAGTATCAGCGGCTACCACATCCGCGAGGCGGGCTCCACGGCGGCTCAGGAACTGGCTTTCACCCTGGCCGACGGTATCGCCTACGTCCAGGCGGGCATCGACGCGGGCCTCGAGGTGGACGAGTTCGCGCCGCGGCTCTCCTTCTTCTTCGACTGCCACGTCGATTTCTTCGAGGAGATCGCCAAGTTTCGGGCGGCCCGCCGGATGTGGGCGAAGATCATGCGCGAGCGCTTTGCCGCGCGCAGTCCCCGCTCGTGGTGGCTGCGCTTCCATACCCAGACGGCCGGCGTCTCCCTGACGGCGCAGCAGCCGCGCAACAACATCGCCCGGGTCGCGCTGCAGGCGTTTGCCGCGGTCCTCGGCGGCACCCAGTCGCTGCACACCAACTCGATGGACGAGACCTACGCGCTGCCGACCGAGGAAGCCGCGACCGTCGCCCTGCGCACCCAGCAGATCATCGCGCACGAGACCGGGATCACGCAGACGGTGGATCCGCTGGGAGGGGCGTACTTCGTCGAGGCGCTCACGAACGAGATCGAACGGCAAGCCTGGGACTACATCCGCCGGATCGACGAGCTGGGGGGCATGACTACCGCGGTGGAAGCGGGATTCCCCCAGCGGGAGGTCGCCGAGGCCTCCTACCACTATCAGCAGCAGTTGGAACGCCGCGAGAAGATCGTGGTGGGGGTTAACGAGTTCATCTCCGGGCCCGACGGCGCGGAGGCGGAACGCGCACTCGAAATCCTGCGCATCTCCCCCGAGGTGGAGCGCCGGCAGATCGAACGCACTCGCCGCGGCCGCGCAGAGCGAGATCAGCGCCGGGCGGCCGAAGCACTGGCCCGACTCTCTGAGACTTCCCGTTCAGGCGGTAACACGATGTACCCTATCGTTGACGCCGTAAAGGCGCACATCACTCTCGGGGAGATCTGCGACGTCTTCCGCGCCGTCTACGGGGAGTACCGCGAGCCGGCCGTCATCTAGGCGCTCCTGAACGGCCAGGCGATCCCGCGGGTGCCCGGCCATCTGGTGCCCGTGGCGCTTCAACCACCCCGGCCAGAGCGTTATAGCCCGTGAGGATCTCCGGGAACCGGGGCGCTCCCGATAGCGCTTGAAGTAGGGCCCAATCTTCCATGAGATAGCTAAGGCGCCACGCTCGGCAAGGGCTGCGGCTCGTTGTCAAGTTGTTATTCGAAAAACGGGGGAGGCGAAGCTGCTGGGAATGACAGATCAGATTTACTTTTTACGATCTCCTTCAACACTTTGTCTTTTTTGATCGCTTCGCCCAACGTCACGCTCTTGGCTCCCAAGTACTTGGCGAAGGCCGCTGTGCATTCCTGAAGCGCGCTGAGCATCGCGTCGTCTTTTTTGTCCACGCCCTTTTGCCACCACCAGTTCTGGATGGTGAACACGCCGGTGTTGCGGTCAAACGTCGGGTCCATGCGCGCTACCAAGCGGTCCCCGTACAGAACCGGAAGCACGTAGTAACCATACTGGCGCTTTGGCACCGGCACATAGACCTCCCAGCGGTAGTAGAAATCGAACAACATGTCTATCGTGTCTCGGTGCCACATGAGGTTATCGAGTGGTGCGATGAACGCCGCGCCCGTCTTACCGCGCGGCGGCTTGGCTGCTGCTTTAAGGGTGGGCAGATCTAGATGGCGCACATAGAATTCCTGCTTCGGCAAACCTTCGATTGCCACCCGGAAAACCTCGCCGCGTGCCACAAGTCTCTCCAGCGCCTCTCTGCGCTCCCTTCCCTGCACCCCATATGTGTATTTGCGCCCAACTATACCAAGCCACATTTCGCTCGGTCTGGGGTTGGCCAGTCCGATGCTGCCGACGCGACGCGCAACGTGCCAATCGACGTATTCTTCGTCTGTTCTGTTTGGATCCTTGGACTTGAGCAGCCAGGACGGCAGCAGGTTTTCGATGAGATCGAAGGCGCGCCGCGTGTTCACTCGGTGGTGGATACCCAGTTCGCCCATGGCAAAGAGCGCGTCCATGGAAGCGCGCACGGCGCGAACTGAAACGCCCCAATGCCAATCCAGGCGTTCGTCGTGTTCGATCTCGATGGAGGAGAGCGGCCCGCTGTTTCGGATTGCGGTTTTCACCTTGGCGGCGACCTTCAGCTTCCCATCTGACTGTAGCTGCTTGCCATAATGAGCTTGCAGCCGCTGGCGACGACGGCTGAAGTCGGGCCACTCATCTGTTCTATGGATCGAAGCCAATTTGTCCCACCCGTCGATCAGGGTGCGGTCCTTATAAAGCATTTCTTGCAAAAGCTTCGGTGTGTAACCCGAGATACGGGACTGCAGCACCAAGTCAGGAGTGCTGCCGACAACATTTAGCGGGTCGTACTGGATGCAGCCAACGCGGTTTAGATAATCCAGCACACCCTGCTTGCCGCGCAGCTTCCGCGGCGGCGCCAGCCGGTGGTGGAGTACTAGGAAGCGGCGGGCTTGCTCCTTGCGTACGGTGATCTCGGGTGGCGGTAGTTTTGGCGGCATGGCGGGCGTATTATCAGCGATGCCGCCGAGAGCGGCAAGGGCGAAACAAAGAATCAAGGATGACGGCGGAAATTGGAAAAGCGATGTAGAGGGAAATACGCGATTCCATAGGCGAAAAAACCGCTTCATGCCCTTTGTGTGTTTGTGGTTTGTTTCTTCTCAGGAACAATCTATTAGCCAGATTTCACGAAGCAATACGGGACGCCCTCGGGACGAGCACTATGAGACGTTCCGACACGGGTCCTACAAGAACGAAACCTCTGTTAGAGATCGCAACGATGTGGACATTGGCACTCCGCAAACACACTGTGAGTACCGTCTTCAGTGAGGAATCCTATAGTAACTCGATCTCATGGAACGCCATCTTCGCGGACGTTCGCTCCCGTTTGGAGTCAACACAAAGGTTTAGGGGGAAGACTTCTTATGAACCATCGACGACGTCGACAGGCCGTCGTCCGTTGGCGAGGCCAGTCCGGCTGTCTTCCCCAAGCGCCAGAACACGCGGATCCGCGACGATCGCGGACACGGCGGAGATCGGGTCTGTCGTCAACCCGGGATGTACCGGTCGCGGAGGGCCGCAGCCGTCGGCGGCGGGAGGGCGCCGGCGTCGAGCAGCCCCTCGACGGTCATGGAGGAGAAGGTCGACCGGTCCACGAGGAGATCTGCGTACCTGGCGCAGGCCTCGGCGAAGTCCGAGTTGCCGGCGGGGTAGACGACGACGTAGCGACCCCAGCGCCGAGTGCCGCTCGGATGCTGGAGCATCGACAGCACCAGCAGGTGTTCGAGCCACATCACGAGGAGGTCCGTTCCGTTGACCGCATCGATCGCTCCAGGCTTGAAGACGCCCGACCTCTCGGTGACCTCCAGATAACGCGGAAGCCGGCTCGGCTTCGGTTCCCTCCGCTCGATGCGCTCGTGGTATTTGGTGTCGACGACGCTGAGGATCCCTCGCCTCCCGTCGCCGAGGTCGAGCACGAACGCGACATCGAGGCGATGAGGTTGCTGAGGTAGGCCCGATCGAGGCGCCCCGGCGAGTGCGCGAAGCGGACATCGCGCACCGAGCCGGGCACGTCCGGCCACCAGGCGTGGACGGCCTGGTCGGCGAGCCCAAGGTCGGCGGCAAGGTCGCCGAAGAGGTTGAAGGCCAGGGCCGGCGACCACAGGAGGTCGGCCCACAGTCGCTGGTGATCGAAGCTCTGGTGAGGTTCCGTGATGGACGTTCGGGCCCTCGCCGCCTCGAGCGCCCCAGGGGTGAGAAAATTAGCGCCGGTCTCTCGCGCGTAGGCGAGCGGGAGGCGGCTCCCGACAAGACGGGCCGGCGTCCCTTCACGCGGCACGATCGGCTGCGATCCGATGGGGTGGCCGCTCGACTCGCGCCACCGCGCCTGGTGGTAGCGCAACCGTCGACGGAAGTCGGTCATCTCCGGTCGCCCCGGCACCCGGTCGTCCGCTTCCCAGCAGTGCGCCGCCTCGAGCTCCTGCCTCGATGGAGCCTCACTCATGCCGAGACGTCAGCGGGTTCGGAGGAAGTCGAGCACGCGGCGTGTCAGCAATGCGGCTGCGTCGGCGTCGTAGGACGGCAAGCTGGGATCGGCGAAGTAGTGCTGCGCGCCGGGGTACAGGAACAGCTCGGCGTGCTCGGCCGACGCGACCAGCGCGTTGGCGGCGTCGAGGTCGCCCTCGTTGACGAAGAGCGGGTCTGCATCCATCGCGTGGATCTGCACCGGGACGTCTGCCGGCCACGACGTGCCGAACGCCGACGTGGGCACACAGGAGTAGAACAGCAGCGCGCCTCGGGCGCCCGGGCGAGTCTGAGCGAGCTTCTGCGCCGGCAGTACCCCGAGCGAGAAGCCGGCGTAGACGAGCTCGCTGGGGAGGCCGGCCGCGGCGCGCACCCCGCGCTCGATGATCTCGCCGAAACCGATCTCCTCGGCGTACGCCATACCCTCGTCCAGGGTGGCGAAAGTGCGGCCGTCGTAGAGGTCGGGAGCGTGCACGGTGTGGCCGGCTTGCCGCAGCTCGTCTGCGAAGGCGTTGAAGCCTGCCGTCTGACCCTGTGCGCGGTGGAATAGGAGCACCTCCGCCATCTCGCCTCGCCTCCCTTGCTACGATCGGTTGAGATCGAATGATCCAAAGATCTTAGACTAATCCAATAATTCCGTTTACCTCTCGCTGCAATTCCTCCGGGAGCGACTCAGGGACCATTTAGGGACCCTCCGAGCGGCAAGACACCTTGAGGGGGACCGCCGAGAGTTGCTCGCACGCCACACGGCGTTTAGGCATGGTGGTGGTCCCCTCCCTCAGCCGCGCGTACGCACTCAGGGCGCGCTGAGGGAATGAAGCGGTCGAGCTCCTTCATGTTGACCATTCTGCGCTTTCCGCCGAGGGCAGGGTCAAGCCTGTCTGCTAGAATACGGCGAGAGGCGCGGCCACGGCGGCGCCTCAGCCATGCCGGACGCCAAGATTCGCATCCTGGTGGCCAAACCCGGCCTCGACGGCCACGACCGCGGGGTCAAGGTCGTGGCCCGCGCGCTGCGCGACGCGGGGTTCGAGATCATCTACACTGGCCTGCACCAGACCCCGGAGATGATCGTCAGCGCGGCCATCCAGGAGGACGTGGACGCCATCGGCCTCTCCATTCTCTCCGGCGCCCACAACGTGCTCTTCCCCAAGATCATGGAATTGCTGCGCGAGCGGGACGCGGGCCACGTCGTCGTCTTCGCCGGCGGCATCATCCCTGAAGAGGATGCTCCGGCGCTGCGCGAGGCGGGGATCGCGGCGATTTTCACCCCCGGGACCTCCCTCCAGGAGATCACCGAGTGGGTCCGCGAGCACGTCACGCCTCGGGGGAGCACCACCTGACCGTCCGGGCCGGGCCGCTGGCGGCGGGCGAGGTCGTCCTGCTCGTCGACCGGCGGGGGCGCCGGTACCTGATCACACTGGCCGCCGGCGGCGTCCATGATCTCCGCGGCGGGCGGATTCCCCACGACGTGATGATCGGCCGCGATGAGGGCAGCGCGGTCGAAAGCAGCCGCGGCGAGCGCGTGCGTGTCTTCCGTCCCACGCTGGCGGAGTTCGTCCTGGAGATGCCGCGCGGGGCCCAGGTGATCTACCCCAAGGACCTGGCCATGATGGCGCTGTGGGGAGACGTCTATCCAGGCGCCGCCGTCGTCGAGGCAGGGACCGGCTCGGGGGCCCTGACGATGACGCTGCTGCGCGCGGTCGGAGTGGCGGGACGGGTCTTCTCCTATGAAATCCGCGAGGACTTCGCCCGGCAGGCGCGGCGCAACATCACCCGCTTGATGGGTGAGCCGGACACCCTGACGCTGAGGGCCCACGACATCTATGACGGCATCCCCGACGCGCCGATGGACCGCCTGTTGCTCGATCTGCCCGAACCGTGGCGCGTCGTGCCGCATGCGGCCGAGGCGCTGCGACCAGGCGGCATCTGGGTGAGTTACGTCCCCACCGTGCCCCAGGCCGCTCAGACGGTGGAGACGTTGCGGGCGGCGAGGGCCTTCGTCCTGATTGACACCTTTGAGACGCTGCTGCGTCCCTGGAACATCGAAGGCCTGTCCGTGCGCCCGGCGCACCGGATGGTCGCGCACACCGGTCTGATCACCACGGCCCGCCGCATCGCGGCGACGCCGGCAGGCGAGCCCTCATGAGGGAGGTCTGCGCGTGGCCCAGGTGAGCGCCTCCACCACCATCGCCGCTCCGATCGAGCAGGTCTACGCCGCGGCCAGGGCGGTGGAGACGTTCCCGGAATTCATGCCCGACCTGGAGAGCGTCGAGGTGTTGGAGCGGTTCAACGGCAACACGGTGAGCCGCTGGGTCGGCCTCGTGCAGGGGCGCAAGATCCGCTGGGTGGAGGAGGACCTCTGGGACGATCGGGCCTATCGCTGCGACTTCCGCCAGCGCGAGGGCGATTTCACCAGGTATGAAGGAAGCTGGCGCTTCGAGCCGGCGCCGGAAGGCACCCGCACGACGATCGAGGTCGATTTCGAACTCGAGATTCCTCTCGCCGGGGCCCTGCTGAGCAACCTGCTCAAGGCGCTCATGCGCAAGAACATCGAGGGGATGCTCTCCGCCCTGAAAGGGCAGATCGAAGCAGGGCGGTGATGTCTGTTTATCTCGATGAGGGGAGGGTAAACCCACAGGAGCGCCGCCGCGGCGGCGTGGAAATCGGCGCGGTGGTGAGAGACTCTCAAGGAGGCACACACGGATGATCACTCAATTCACTACATGGGTTCGGATGGGCGCGGTGCGTTCCACTGGCAACGAGCAAGGGCAGAGCGTGATCGTCATCCTCCTGATCCTCTTTGTCCTCTGGCTTTTGCTGACGGGGGGGCGTGTCGTCGTACAGTAACGCGTTCGCCGGTTCGGCCTCCGGAGCCGCAGCGGTCGCTGCGGCTTCTCTCTTTGGTAGCGCACAGACTGAGGAATACCCTCCCGGTGCGGACCCGCGTGGATGCGGCCCGGGAGAATGTTGATGGTGCCGAATGGAGACTATAAGATGAGGTCCATGCGCACGGCCGCCAAAATCCCCATCGCCCACCCTTTCATCGGAGACGAGGAGCGGCAACGAGTCCTGGAAGTCCTCGAGTCGGGGATTCTCGTCGCCGACCGGATGGTCCGTGAGTTCGAAGAGGCCTTCGCCGCGTATATCGGCGTCTCCCATGCCGTGGCGACCTCCTCCGGCACCACCGCCTTGCAGGTGGCGCTCGAGGCGCTGGGCATCGGGGCGGGCGACCGCGTGGTCACCACCCCCTTCACCTTTGCCGCGACGAGTCACGCCATCCTCCACGCCGGCGCGCGGCCGGTGTTTGCCGATATCGACAGACAGACCGGCAACCTGGACGCGGCGAGCGTCGAGGACGCGGTCCGCCGGGAGGGGGCCAGAGCGATCCTGGCCGTGCACCTCTATGGGCTGCCGGCCGACCTGGACGCCCTCGGCGAGGTGGCCGCGCGGCACGGGCTCCTGCTGATTGAAGATTGCGCCCAGGCGCACGGCGCGGTCTACCGGGAACGCAAGGTGGGGTCGTTCGGCGATGCGGCCATCTTCAGTTTCTACCCTACCAAGAACATGACGACCGGCGAAGGCGGCATGGTGCTCACCCGTGACGCCGACGTGGCGCGGCGGGCGCGTCTCCTCGTGGATCCCCGCGCGGAAGACGAGTACGTCTACAGCGTGATCGGCTACAACTTCCGCATGACCGACCTCGCGGCCGCGATGGGCCTCCCACAGCTGCGCCGCCTGGACCGCCTCAACGAGGCCCGCCGCCGCAACGCCCGAACGCTCACCGCAGGAATGCGGCGGCTGTCGTGGGTGACCCCGCCGGTGGAGCCGGCGGGAGCCACGCACGTTTACACCGCCTACACCGTGCGGGCTCCGGCGAGGGACGCCCTGATGGCGCATCTCGCCAGGGAAGGGATCGGCCACAAGATCTACTACCCGATGCTCATTCCCCACACGCCGGCTTACCGGGCGCTGGGATTCGACGGTCAGTTCCCCGTCGCCGAACGTTGGACGCGGGAGGTCCTCTCGCTGCCCGTGCATCCCGCCCTGACGGATGAGGACCTACGGCGCATCATCGAGGTCGTGACCGCCTTTCACCCCAGATGAGCCGCCGCGTGCGCATGGCCGTGGTCGGACTCGGCCAGTGGGGGCGTCACCATGCCCGCATCCTGGCGCACCTGCCCGACGTCGACCTGGTCGGTGTCGCCGACACCGACCCGCGGGAGGCCGCCCACCTGGGCCATCGCTACGGCACGCGCTCGCACAGGGACTACCGGGACCTCCTCGGCCAGGTCGAAGCGGCCACGATCGCCGTCCCCACCGTGCTGCACTACGCCATCGCCCGGGATTTCCTGGAGGCGGGTGCGCACGTGCTCGTGGAGAAGCCGATGACCGCTACCGCAGAGGAAGCCGCGGCGCTCTCTGATCTGGCGTCCGAGCGGGGGCGCGTGCTCCTCGTCGGGCACATCGAGCGGTTCAAGCCGGCGGTGCAGCGTCTCTTCCGCCTGGTCTCCGACCCCCTGGCGATCGAGGCGCGGCGGATGCGGCCCTACGATCCCGGCCGGTCGATGGACACCGGGGTCGTGATGGATCTGATGATCCACGACATCGATATCGTGGACTCGATGGTGCCGGGGCCGTTCGAAGACCCCCAGGCGATCGGGGTGTGCGTGCACAACTCCCACGAGGATCTGGCGATGGCCCGGCTGCGCACCTCCACCGGCTGTCTGGTCACCTTTACCGCCAGCCGCGTGGCGGCCCGCAAGACCGCGGAGATGGAGGTGACGATGGCCGACCGGGCCATCCACCTGGACCTCCTGCGGCAGAGCATCGCCATCAGCTTCTTCAACGGCGAGACGCAGCGGATCACGCTGGAGGGCGAAGAGCCCCTGGAGTTGGAGCTACGTCACTTCGTCGAGTGCGTGCGCAGTGGTAGCCGCCCTTTGGTCGGAGGCGAGGATGGGCGCCGGGCCCTGGAGATTACTGAAACCATCCTCAGGCGAATGGTCCGGATTACGCCACCGGTCCGCGTCTGAAGTGTCGGTGCCGGAGGAAGGGGCTCACCGGCTCGACTGCGTTTTTACTCGCCGGGTGAGCCCCTCCCTCCGGTATCCTTACAGGCTTCATGGGCGCACGACAACGCACGTCGCCACCTTCGCTACACCTTCGATCTTCTGGAGCTGATCGGCCAGGCTGGGAAATCCCTTGGTGCCATCCATCTGGCCGAGGGCGATGATGTCCACGTCCCCCATGGTGACGACCGCTTCGGTGATGCCGGGGACGCGCCGGACGGCTCGCGCGACCTCCGCTGGGGTGTGGCGGTTGAGCGTGATCAGAAAGTAGGCGGTCTCCACCATGGTGTTATAGTATCGGCGATGATTCAGGGAAAACTGCTCCCCCCCCTGCTTCGCCGCCTCGTCTACCCTCATCTCCCCAGCCGTCCGGACGTCCTGGTCGCCGCCGCCGTCGGTGAGGACAGCGCCATCCTCGACTTCGGCTCCTCCGTCTGTGTGGCCACCTCCGATCCCATCACTGGAGCGGTGCAGCATCTCGGCCGTCTGGCGGTCCACGTCGCCTGCAACGATATCGCGGCAACGGGGGCCGAGCCGGTGGCGCTCTTGCTGACCGTACTGCTCCCCGCCTCGGCCGTAGAAGCTGAGATCGAAGCGATCATGCGAGAAGCGGGGAAGGCGGCGTCGAGACTGGGCGTCGCCATCGCAGGCGGGCACACCGAGGTGACCGTCCGTGTGACCCACCCCGTGGTTGTCGTCGCCGGCATCGGCCGCGCCGCCGCACACGGATACGTCCACGCCGGGGGTGCGCGCCCCGGCGAGGCGCTGCTGCTGACCAAGGCGGCGGCGATCGAGGGCACGGCAATCCTGGCGACTGACCTCGCCGCGGAGTTAGCGGCGCGAGTGCCCGCGGAAGTGCTGGAGCGGGCGCGCCGCTTCATCGAGGACGTCAGCGTCGTGCCGGAAGGACGCATCGCCCTGGGGGCGGGAGCCACGGCCATGCACGACGTCACCGAGGGAGGGGTCATCACCGCCGTGTGGGAGATGGCCGAGGCCTCGCGATGCGGGGTCGACCTGTGGGCGGACGCCGTACCCGTTCGCGCCGAGACGGCAGCCCTCTGCGCCGAAGTGGGAGCGGACCCGCTGGTCTTGATCGGCAGCGGCGCGATGCTGATCGCCACCGCCTCCCCGCAGCGGACGCTGGCGGCGCTCCGCGAGGCGGGGATCGCGGCGGTCCAGATAGGGGAGATGCGGGACGACGGCCGGACGCTGCGGCGGGGGGCGAGCACCGAACCGCTGTCTCCACCCGAACGCGATGAACTCTGGAGGATCCTCGAACAGCGCCGCTAGCCTGGTTTCACTGGCGCGGCGCCATGGTACGATGGGATGAGAACCGCATAGCACGTGCTGGGGGAGCCCGGTCGAGCCGGGCTGAGAGTGCAGCCGGACGCACTGCTGCAGACCCCTCGGACCCGATCCAGGTCATGCTGGCGTGGGGAAGCGACAGCCGTTCATCTCGCCGCCGGGTCCTGTCGGGCCGGCGGCGTCTGCGTGTCCCAGTTGGGAGGAGGAGTCGCGATGCCACGTGAACCGTTGCGCCGGCTCACAGAGACAGGACTGGCCTTGGCCCTGGTGGCGGTACTCAACCTCATTCCGCCGATCTTCAAGATGCCGCAGGGCGGGTCTGTCACCGCAGGGAGCATGGTGCCGATCTTCTTTGTCGCCCTGCGCTGGGGGGGTGTCTGGGGCATACTCACCGGCGCCCTCGGTGGTTTGATCAACTACTGGATCGATCCCCAGTACTATCACCCGCTGCAGTGGGTCCTCGACTACCCGGTCGCCTTCGGAGCCCTCGGGATCGCCGGATTCCTCCGCAGGCTCCCGGTAGCGGCCATCATCGTAGGCGGCGCGCTGCGGTTTGGGGCGCACGTGCTCTCCGGCGTGGTCTTCTTCGCGTCCTTCGCGCCCAAGGGCATGAGCCCGCTGCTCTATTCCACCGTGTACAATGGGAGCTTCATGCTGCCGGAGGTCGCGATCAGCGTGGCGCTGACGCTCCTGCTCCTGCGCGCAATGGCGCGCCTGACCCCCGCGATGCGGTGATCGCCCTCATCGTCACCCAGGGCCCGGCGCGCGCCCGCCGGTCCCTGCGGAGTCTGGCCGAGCGGGCCGATCTTCTCCTCGCGGCCGACGGCGGCGCCCGCGTGGCGCGTGCCGCCGGCCTCGTGCCCCACCTCATCATCGGGGATTTCGATTCCCTCGATGCGAAGACCGCCCGCTGGGCACGCCGCCGAAGGATTCCCCGCCGTCGTCTTCCCGTGGTCAAGGATGCCACCGACGCGGAGTTGGCGCTCCGGGAGGCGCTCCGCCGCGGCGCCCGGGAGATCTTGATCTTCGCCTCGTTGACCGGACGGATGGATCAGGCTCTCGCCAACCTCCTTCTCCTCGTCACCGCGCGGTCGGCTAGGGCGCGCGCCTGGCTCACCGACGGCCGGGCGACCGCGTGGCTCGCGTCGGGGACGGCGCGCATCGAGGGGCGTTCCGGTGATCTGGTCTCGCTGCTGCCCCTTACCCCCGCCGTCCGGGGCATCGTCACCACCGGATTGCGCTACCCCCTGCGCGGGGGAACGTTGCGACGGGGCTCCACCCGGGGGATCAGCAACGAGATCACCACAGCGCCGGCCTCCGTGCGCGTCCGTGGCGGCGACGTGCTGGTGATCCACACGCCGCGGCGTGCGCCGCGCTGACCGGGGCGGGACCGAACCGACCGGCGGCCCACGGCAAGGCACGGCGCAGGGTGATGCTACAATACCCGCGTGCCGGACACCTTGATGCGCGCCATTGCCGCCGACGGCGGCGTTCGTGGCGTGGCGGCCGTCGCCACCACGACCGTGGAGGAGGCGCGCCGCCGCCACGCCACCGCGCCCACCGCCACCGCTGCGCTGGGGCGGACCCTGACGGCCACGGCGATGCTGGGGGCGGGATTGAAGGACGATCAGCGCATAACGCTTCGGGTGCTGGGCGATGGCCCGCTAGGAGGCATCATCGCGGACGGCACCGGTGGGGGGGAGGTCCGCGGCTACGTCGCCAACCCAGATGTGGACCTGCCGGTGACCGCCCGCCGGAAACTGGACGTCGGAGGCGCCGTGGGGCGGGGCACGCTCCACGTCACCAGAGACATGGGTCTCCGCTATCCCTATCACGGCAGTGTGCCGCTGATCTCCGGAGAGATCGGGGAGGACGTGGCCCGGTATCTGGTTGTGTCCGAACAGGTGCCGTCGGTGGTCGCTCTCGGCGTGCTGGTGAATCCCGACGGCGAGGTGCGCGCCGCGGGCGGGTACATCCTGCAGGTCCTCCCCGGAGCCGCCGATGACCTGCCGCGCTATCTGGAAGATCGGGTCAGATCGCTCCCCGCGGTGACAGATCTCGTGCGCGAGGGAATGGAGCCGCAGGCCATCCTGGATCTGGGCCTGGGAGAACTGGCTCCCCGCTCGCTCGGCGGCAGCCCGATCGCCTTCTCCTGCGGGTGTTCGCCAGCCCGTGTGGAGGCGGTCCTGATCGCGCTGGGGAAGGATGAGGTGGAGCGCTTGATCGAGGAGCAGGGCCAGGCGGAAGTGACCTGCCGCTTCTGTGGCGACCGCTACGTGCTTGGGGCGGAGGAGCTGCGGGGGCTCTTCAGCGCGCCCGCGTGACCCGGCCGGAGCGGAGGCACGTCGTGCAGACGTGCACCCGCCGCACCCGGCCGCCGATGACACCTCTGATGCGCTGGACGTTGGCGCGGAATTGTCGCTTGCTGCGGATGTGAGAGTGGCTGAGCGAGTAGCCGGTCACCGTCCCCTTTCCGCAGATCTCACACTGTCGAGCCATTCCTTCTCTCCTCCCGCGCCGCGCGCGGCGCCGGAACCACCCGCGGCGGCCAAAACGTCAATCATGCTAACACGCGCCGGACGAGCCCGCAACGGCGCGGTGTGCTCAGCGATGTGCTCAAAGGAAAGGCGACACACGCAGAGAAGAGGATGCGCGGTTTGAGCGCGCGGTCCCAGACTCCTTCCGCTCCGCCCCGGCCGGCCGCGGGATCCCCTCTGCTCGCTCCGGTGCAGTACCTCAAGGGCGTCGGCCCCGCGCGTGCCGCCGCCCTCGCCCGGCTTGGCATCGCGACGGTGGAAGACCTCCTCCTCCACGTGCCCCGACGGCTCGACGACCGCACCCGTCTCCTTCCACTGCGCGATCTGCCGCACGGCCAGGAGAGCACCGTCGAGGCGACGGTGGCCGCGGTGAGCGAGTTCCGCCCGCGGCGCGGCCTCACCGTGACCAAAGCGGCTCTGACCGACGGCAGCGGCATCGGGTATGCGATCTGGTACAACCAGTCCTATCTCAAAGCGCAGCTGCGGCGGGGGATGCGGGCGCTTTTCTTCGGGCGGGTGGAGCGGCGCTACGGGGAGATCCGCCTCACCGCGCCTGAGTTTGAAGAGATCGAGGACGCGGCGGAGGAAACCTGGCACACCGGGCGCCTGGTCCCCATCTATCCCTCCACGGAAGGCCTCTCCCAACGGATCCTCCGCAACCTGGTGCGCGGCGCCCTCGCCGCGCATGCCGGCGAGGTGGAGGAGATCCTTCCCGAGGAGCTGCGCCGGAGTCACCGGTTCAGCGGCGAGGCAGAGGCGCTGTGGGCGCTGCACTTCCCCGAGACCGTCGAGGCGCAGGTGCGTGCGCGGCAGCGCCTGGCCTTTGAGGAATTGCTCGTGCTCCAACTGGGAGTGCTGCTCCGCCGCCAGCAGGGGCGGGCCGCCGCCAAGCCCCAACGGTACAGGGCCGGTGGGCTGGCGGACCGCTTTCTCGCCTCCTTACCGTTTCCGCTGACGGGCGCGCAGCGGCGCGCCATCGGCGAGATCGCGGCCGACCTGGGCCATGCGCAGCCGATGAGCCGTCTGCTGCAGGGCGACGTGGGCTCGGGCAAGACGGTGGTCGCCGTCGTCGCCCTCCTCACCTGCATCCAGGGCGGGTTTCAGGGTGCGCTGATGGCACCGACGGAGATTCTGGCGGAGCAGCACTACCTCACGGTAGGACCGTGGCTCGACGGGCTGGGGGTGCAGGCGGCTCTGCTCACGGGCAGCCGCGGACGCGAGCGGGCGCAGCGGCGCGAGGCGGTGGCGGCCGGGGAGGCGGACCTTATCGTCGGCACGCACGCGCTGTTGGAGGAGGAGGTCGCGTTCGCCCGGCTCGGTCTGGTCATCGTCGACGAGCAGCACAAGTTCGGCGTCCTGCAGCGCGCACGACTGCGCCGCAAGGGCTTCGCGCCGGATGTCCTGGTCATGACCGCCACGCCCATCCCGCGCACGCTCGCGCTCACGCTGTACGGGGATCTGGACGTGACCACCCTGGACGAGGCGCCCCCCGGCCGCGGTCCCATCGCCACCCACTGGCGGCAGGCCTCGGCGCGTCCGAACGTGTACGCGTTCGTCCGCGAGCAGATCGCGGCCGGCCGGCAAGCGTACGTGGTGTGTCCCCTGATCGAGGATTCGGAAAAGTTGGCGGCCCGGGCGGCGGCGGCCCTCGCCGAGGAGCTGCGCGCCACCTTCTTCCCCGACCTCACCGTTGCGCTGCTGCACGGCCGGATGGCCAGCCCAGCGAAGGAGCGGACGATGGCGGCGCTGCGGGCAGGGGAGATCCACGTGCTGGTCGCCACCTCCGTCATCGAGGTGGGGATCGACGTCCCCAACGCGTCGGTGATGGTGATCGAGGACGCGGACCGCTTCGGGCTGGCGCAGCTGCATCAACTGCGGGGACGCGTCGGACGCGGGGCGCACCGCTCCTACTGCGTCCTCATCGCCTCCCCGTCGACCGAAGAGGGGCGCCGCCGGATGGAGGTGATGACCGCCACGACCGACGGCTTCCGGATCGCTCAGGAAGATCTGCTCCTGCGCGGCCCGGGGGAGATCCTGGGGACCCGGCAGCACGGGCTGCCGGACCTGCGCGTCGCCGATCTGAAGACGGACCTGGCGCTGTTGGAGGAGGCGCGCGCCGCCGCCGCGGAGATCCTGCGCGCGGATCCCGCCTTCGCAGACCACGCTCACCGTGGGCTTGGCGCGGCGGTGAAGCGCCGGTTTGCAGGGGCCAGCCTGACGCTGGTCAGCTAGGTGGCCGCGGGCCGCGTGCGCGGCGGGGCCGGCGGACGGGGCGGGGTCCGGCCGACCGCGCGGCGGGTGCGGGATGCGCTCTTCAACAGTCTCGCCGCACGCGTCCAGGAGGCGGCGGTCCTCGACCTGTTCGCGGGAACCGGCGCGTTGGGGCTGGAGGCGCTGGCGCGGGGAGCACGTGCGGTGGTGTTCGTGGAGCGCGACGCGACGATGGCGCGCCGGCTCCGAGACCACCTGCGGGCGACGGGCCTGCAGGCGCAGGCGGAGGTCTGGCGGGCGCCTGTGGCGACGGCGCTGCGACGCCTGAGTGAGGAGGGACGGCGATTCGATCTTATCCTGCTCGATCCACCGTACGGCCGCGGCCTGCTCGACCTGACGCTCGAGGCGCTCGCCGGCGGAGCGATGCTGGCGCCGGGCGGGCGCATCGTCGCCGAAGGACACTGGCGGGACGCGCCGCGTCTGCCAGAGGGACTGACGCTGGTGCGGGAGACCCGCTACGGCGAGACCGCGCTGTGGGAGTACGCACGCAGGGGAGCGGGAGCGTGACCACGGCGCTCTATCCAGGAACTTTCGATCCCGCCCACCTCGGGCACCTCGATGTCATCGTGCGCGCCTCCCATCTCTTTGAGCGCCTCGTCGTGGCCGTCTCGCGGGAAGCGAAGAAGAACGGGCTGTTCTCCGTCGAGGAGCGCGCCGAGATGCTGCGCGAGGCTACCGCCGGGCTGCGCGGCGTCGAGGTGGTCGCCTACGGCGGGCTCACCGCGGTGTTCGCGCAGTCGGTGGGGGCGGAGGTCATCGTCAAGGGGCTGCGCGGCCCGGAGGACTTCGCCGCCGAGGCGCGCCAGATGCTGATGAACCGGCACCTCGGCGGCCCAGAGACGCTCTTCCTCCTGCCGTCGCCCCTGCACACGCAGGTGAGCTCCACCTTGATCCGGGAGGTGACCCGGTTGGGCGGCGACGCTTCCGCGTTTGTCCCCGAGGCGGTAGCGCGGCGGCTCACCGCCCCCGGCGGACGGGGACGCCGACGGACGGGGCGCGGGCCCTGATGGAATCCGTCATCGCGCTGTTGGACCGGTTGGAGGGTCTCCTCGCCCGGGGCCGCGGAGGGGGTGAGCGGCGAGGGCCGGAGACGGCGGAGGCGCTCGGCGTCCTGCGCATGATCCGCGCTGCGCTCCCCGCCGAACTCCATCACGCCCAGCGGCTTCGGGAGGAGGCAGAGACGCTCCACCGCCGCGCCGCGGACGAGGCCCGGCGCATGATTCTGGACGCGGAGGCACTGGTGCGGCGGCAGTACGAGGAGGGGCCAGCGCAGTCCGAGCTCGCCTTGCGGCGCAGCCAGATGGTCGAAGACGCGCGGGCGGAGGCCGAACAGATCCGCCGCGGTGCGGACGACTACGCGGCCGGCGTGCTCGCCGATCTCGAGGCGCACGTCGGCAGAATTCTGGGGGCGATCCAACGCGGCAGGACACTGCTGGGATCGGATGGACGGTAGACAGTGAGATTGTGACCGGGGTCTCTGGGTCAGTATAATGACAGGAGTTTGTCGCGGGGGATCTGATCCGGCGTGATCGTTGATCTGGACCAGCTCGATCTGGATGACCGCGGGGGGACGTCGCTCCCGTTCACGGAGGTGATTGAGAGCGGCGCGGAGGTGCCGTTCTCGCGGCCGGCGGAAGGGCGCATGCGCTTCATGCGCGCCGGCGACGTCACCTGGGTCCGCGGCGAGGTCGGCACCGAGGTGACGCTGCTCTGTGCGCGGTGCGCGCGACCCTTTGAGCACCGCCTGGTGGGGACCTTTCGCGAGGGGTACCGGGCGGGCGGGGCAGAGAATGAGGAGAACGAGGAGGAGGGCAGCGGAGCCCCTGTCATCGTGACGCTGGCCGCCTCCCTCCTCGACGTCACCGAGGTGGTCCGCCAGCACCTCATCTTGGCGGTGCCGATGGCGCCGCTGTGCCGGCGGGACTGTCGGGGATTGTGCCCGAGGTGCGGGGCAGATCGCAATGAGGGCGACTGCAACTGCCCCGCCGACGCGGTGGACCCGCGCCTGGAAGTGCTGCGCGGCTTTCGCCCCGCCGCAGAGTAGTTCGCGCGCGGCGCCATATAGAGGAGGAGAGGCGTTGGGAATTCAGAAGCGGAGGCACTCCCGAGCCCGGACGGCCCGGCGGCGCAGCCAGTGGAAGGCGGCGCCGGTGACGCTGGTGGGCTGTCCGCAGTGCCACCAGCCCATGCGCCCCCACCGGGTGTGTCCCACCTGCGGCTACTACGCCGGCCGGCGGGTCATCGAGCGTGAGGAAACCAGCACATAGACGGCAGAGGATGCGCGCCTGATCCGGGGAGTCGGTCGGTCCCGATGAAGGTGCGGGTCGCCGTGGATGCCATGGGCGGGGACTACGCGCCCGACGAGGTGGTCGGCGGCGCCGCCGCCGCCGCCGCGGCCCTCGGCGTCGAGATTACGCTTGTCGGTCCGGCCGAGCGGATCCACCGGGCCCTCGGCGGACGAACCCGCGGCCTCTCCATCGAGGTCGTCGACGCCCCAGAGGTCATCGGCATGGACGAGGCCCCGGCAATGGCGGTGCGCCGAAAACGCCGCTCCTCGGTGGTTGTCGCGCTGCAGCAGGTACGGGACGGTCGGGCCTCCGCCGTCGTGACCGCCGGCAACACCGGGGCGGCCATGGGCGCCGCGCTCCTCACGCTCGGCCGCATCCCCGCGGTGGACCGTCCGGCGATCGCCGCCATCCTGCCCACCCTCGGCAAGACTCCCGCCATTCTCCTCGACGTCGGGGCCAACGTGGACTGCAAACCCAAGCACCTCCTCCAGTTCGGGGTGATGGGGGCGGTCTACGCCCACCGCGTCCTCGGCATCGCCTCCCCGCGCGTCGGCATCCTCAGCAACGGGGAGGAGGCCAGCAAGGGCAATGACCTGACCATCCGCGCCGCGGATCTGCTGCGCGCCTCCGGGCTCAATTTCGTGGGCAACGTGGAGGGGCGGGACTTCTTCTCCGGGCAGACTGACGTGATCGTCTGCGACGGGTTCGTCGGCAACATCGTGCTCAAGTTCGGAGAGGGACTGGCGCTCTCGCTGCGCCAGATCCTCCGCGACGAGTTGCGCGGCACCCCCGGAGTCCTGCTCAAGTTGTATCTGGCGCCGCTGAAACGGCGGGGGCTTCGCATCTGGCGCCGGCTCGACTACCGCGAGTACGGCGGCGCCCCGCTGCTGGGGGTGAACGGCGTCTGTATCATCGCCCACGGGCGCAGCAACGCCTGGGCGATCCGCAACGCCATCCGCGTCGCCGCGGAAGCCGCGCAGCGGCAGATCGTCCAGCCCATCAGCGACGAGATGGCCGCCATCGAGTCACGCCTCTCCACCGCCGCCGTAGCCGGCGAGCCGCCGCTGGGTGGCCCCGGCGTCGTGGGAGCAGAGAGTTGAGCGGGCGCGGCTCCACGATCACGGGCCTGGGGCGGTCGATTCCCAGCCGCACCCTCACCAACGCCGACCTGGAGCGCCTGGTGGACACGACCGATGAGTGGATCGTCACCCGCACGGGGATCCGGGAGCGCCGCATCGCTCCCGACGGGGTCGCGACCTCGGACCTGGCCTACGAGGCGGCCTGGGAAGCGCTGGCCGACGCCCGCGTGGAAGCCGAGCAGCTCGACCTGATCATCGTCGGGACGGCCACGCCGGACATGCCGTTTCCGGCGACCGCCTGTTTGCTCCAGGACCGCCTGGGTGCGAGGCGGGCTGGGGCGTTTGACGCCGCGGCCGCCTGCACCTCATGGATGTACGGCGTCGCCATGGCGCACGGCTACATCGCGGCCGGGCTGGCCGAGACGGTCTTGGTGGTCGGCGCCGAAACGCTGTCGCGGATCACCAACTTCAAGGACCGCGCGACCTGCGTCCTCTTCGGCGATTCGGCCGCCGCGGCCGTGCTCCAGCCCGCCCCGGAGGGCAGCGGTTTCCTCTCCTTCGTCCTCGGCTCCGACGGGTCGGGCGGTCCTCTGCTCAGCCTCCCCGGCGGCGGCTCGCGGGCGCCGGCGTCCTTCGAGACGGTGGAACGGGGACAGCACTTCATCCAGATGAACGGACGGGAGGTCTACAAGTTTGCGGTGCGGATGATCCCGCGGGCCATCCAGGAGGCGGCCGCCCGCGCCGGCATTCCGCTGGAAGCGGTGGACTTCTTCATCCCTCATCAGGCCAACATCAGGATCATCGACGCCGCGGCGCAGCGGCTGGGAGCCCCGCGGGAGAAGTTCTTCGTCAACGTGGAACGCTACGGCAACACCTCCTCCGCCTCGGTCCCGGTGGCGCTGTACGAGGCTTGGGCGGAAGGGCGCATCGCGCCCGGGGATCTGGGTGTGCTGGTCGCCTTCGGCGGGGGCCTGACCTGGGGAGCCTGCGCGCTGCGCTGGACGAAGGCGGCGCCGGAGGGGGCGGGATGATCGCCTTCCTCTTTCCAGGCCAGGGGGCGCAGTACCCGGGGATGGGGGCCGGCATCGCGGCGCGGGAGCCCGCGGCCGCCCGGCTGTTCGCGCGCGCCAGCGCGGTCCTGGGGTTCGACCTGCTCGCCCTGTGCGTGGAAGGGAGCGAGGAGCAGTTGCGGGCGACCGAGAACACGCAGCCGGCGATTCTCGTCACCTCGCTGGCCTGCGCCGCGGCGCTGGAGGCGCGCGGCATCCGCCCCTCCGCCGCGGCGGGATTGAGTCTCGGCGAATACGCGGCGCTGGCCGCCGCGGGGTCGCTGGGCTTCGAGGACGCGGTCGCTCTCGTTCGGCGCCGCGGCCTCTTCATGCAGGACGCCACCGCCGGCCTGCAGACCGCGATGGCCGCGCTGATTGGGCTGGACGACGCCGCCGTCGAGCGCCTCTGCCGCGCCCATCGCCACCTCGGGGTTGTCGAGCCAGCCAACTTCAACGGCGCGGGGCAAGTCGTGATCGGCGGCGACGCGGCAGCGGTGAAGGCGACCGTCGCCGCCGCGAAACAGGCAGGCGCGCGGCGTGCCGTGCTCCTGTCTGTCTCCGCCCCGTTCCACACCAGCCTGATGGCGCCCGCGGCGGCCCGTCTGGCGCCGCTGCTGACCGGCGCGACCCTGCGCGACGCCGCCTTTCCGGTTGTCGCCAACGCCAGCGGAGAGCCCGTCCAGTCCGCCCCCGACATCCGGGATCTCCTCATCCGACAGGTCGCCTCCCCGGTGCAGTGGGAGCGCTCCCTGCGAGCGCTGACCCTCCTCGGCGCCGACACCTTTGTGGAAGTGGGCCCGGGCACCACGCTCTCCGGCCTGGTCCGCAAGAGCATCCCGGGGGTGGCGGTGCGGCATGTCGAAGATGCGCGCACCCTCGACGATACGGTGGAGTCCCTCGGGGCCCGGGTGAGTTGAGGGTGGCCTCCCTGGATGGGAGGGTCGCGCTCGTCACAGGCGCCTCAGGAGGGTTGGGGCGAGCCATCGCCATGGCCCTAGCGGCGGAAGGGGCGTCGGTGGGCGTGCACTACTCCGTCAACAAGGCGCAGGCGGAGACGGTGGCCGGCGCGATCAGCGAAGCTGGTGGACGCGCCGCCCTCGTGGGGGGAGATCTCACCGATCCAGCGGCGCCGGGCCGCGTGCTCGACGAGACGGTGGAGGCCCTGGGCGGTCTGCACATCCTGGTGAATAACGCGGGCGTGGTGCGTGATTCCTTGATCCTGCGGATGAAGGATGCGGAGTGGGACGAGGTCCTCGCCACCAACCTCACCGCGGCCTTCCGCTGCACGCGCGCGGCGCTGCGCCCGATGATTCGTCAGCGCGCCGGCCGGATTATCAACGTGACCTCCGTGGCGGGGCAGATGGGCAACGCCGGCCAGGCCAACTACGCGGCGGCCAAGGCCGGGATGATCGGGCTGACCCGCGCCACCGCGCGGGAGGTGGCCTCGCGGGGGATCACCGTCAACGCCGTCGCGCCGGGGATGATCGAGGTGGGGATGACCGAGCGCCTCAGCCCCGATCAGGTGCAGCGGTTCGTCGAAGCGGTGCCGCTGGGGCGGTTGGGCACCGCCGCGGAGGTGGCCGCGGCCGTCGTCTACCTGGCCTCCGACGGAGCGGGGTATGTGACGGGACAGGTGCTGAACGTGGACGGCGGGCTGGTGATGCGCTAGTCTCGGCGGGTCACTCGCCGCGCGGGCCGCGGCGGCGTGACCGGCAGCCAGAGGGAAGGGAGGACGGCTGGATGGCGACGGTGTTCGACCGGGTAAAAGGCATTGTCACCGAACAACTCGGCGTCGATGAAGCGGAAGTCACTCCCGAGGCCTCGTTCGTCGACGATCTCGGCGCCGACTCGTTGGACGTGGTGGAACTGGTGATGGCGCTGGAGGAGGAGTTCGAGATCGAGATTCCCGACGAGGACGCTGAGAAGATCGTGAAGGTGGCGGAAGCGGTGAAGTACATCGAGCAGCACATGCCCGAGGCCGCCCCGGGCGGTTAGGTGATCGGTCTCTGACCATGGCCGAACGTCGGGAGAGGCGGCGGGTCGTCGTCACCGGGCTAGGGGTGGTAAGCCCTGTCGGCATCGGTGCGGACCGGTTCTGGAACAGCCTGATGGAAGGCCGTTCCGGGGTGCGCCGCATCAGCGCCTGGGATCCCTCGGCCCTGCCGACCCAGATCGCCGCCGAGGTGCCGGACTTCGACCCCTCGAGATACATGGAGCGCAAAGAGGCGCGGCGGAACGACCGTTTCGTGCAATTTGCTTACGCCGCCTCCCGGATGGCTCTGGAGGACGCGGCTTTCTCCATCACCCGCGCCAACGCCGAGCGCGTCGGGGTCCTGATCGGCTCGGGCATCGGCGGCGCCATCACGTGGGAGGAGCAGCACCGCATCCTGGAAACCCGCGGCCCCGATCGGGTCAGCCCCTTCTTCATCCCGATGATCATCATGAACATGGCCTCGGGGGTCGTCAGCATCCTCACCGGCGCCCGGGGCCCCAACGAGTGCGTGGTCACCGCCTGCGCCACAGGCGGCAACGCCATCGGCGACGCGATGCGCATCATCCAGCGCGGCGACGCCGACGTCATGATCGCCGGGGGCACGGAGGCGGCGATCACCATCCTCAGCGTCGCCGGTTTCTGCGCGATGAAGGCGATGTCCACGCGCAACGACGTCCCGGAGAAGGCGGTGCGGCCGTTCGACGCCGCAAGGGACGGCTTTGTCATGGGGGAGGGGGCCGGGGTGGTGATCCTGGAGGCCCTGGAAGGGGCCGAGCGGCGGGGCGCGCGCATCTACGCGGAACTCGTCGGCTACGGCATGTCCGCAGACGCCTACCACATCACCCAGCCCGATCCCGAAGCGGAGGGGGCGTCGCGCAGCATGCGCAACGCGCTGGACGACGCCGGCCTGGCGCCGGAGGCGATCGAGTACATCAATGCCCATGGCACCAGCACACCCTACAACGACCGCACCGAGACCCAGGCCATCAAGAAGGTCTTCGGCGCCCACGCTCGGCGCCTGGCGATCAGCTCGACGAAGTCGATGATGGGGCACCTGCTCGGGGCCGCGGGCGGAGTGGAGTTCATCGCCTGCGTCCAGGCGATCGAGCGCGGCGCCCTGCCGCCGACGATTAACTACGAGCATCCCGATCCCGCCTGCGACCTCGACTACGTCCCCAACGTCCCGCGCGAAGCGACGGTCACTACGGCGATGTCGAACGCCTTCGGCTTCGGTGGGCACAACGCGATCCTGATCGTGCAGCGGATGTCGTGAGGTGACGGCGCGAGGGCAGGGCGCCGACGGCGCCGCGACCCTGCCGGACCGCGTCGAGCAGCTGGCCGGCTTCGAAGGCGCGCTGGGGGTGCGCTTTCGCGACCGCAATCTGCTCGATCTCGCCCTGCGCCACGACTCCTTTGCCCACGAGCGCGGCGCGCGGGCCGAACATTACGAACGGCTGGAGTTCCTGGGCGACGCGGTCCTCAACCTGGTCGTCTCGGACTACCTCTTTCGCCAGTTTCCCGATCACTCCGAAGGCGAGCTGGCCAAGCAGCGCGCTCGACTGGTGAACGAGGGGGCCCTCGCCCACCTGGGGCGGACGTTGGGGCTAGGCCGCTTCCTGCTGCTCGGTCGGGGCGAGGAGAAAGGCGGGGGGCGTGACCGTCCGGGGCTGCTGGCCGACGCGGTCGAGGCCGTACTCGGGGCGGTGTACGTGGACGCCGGTTACGGGGTCGCCCACGCGGTGGCCACGCGCTGGCTGTATGCGCTGTTGGAGGCGCTCCCCGAGAGCGGCACCGACCACAAGAGCCTCCTGCAGGAACGCCTTCAGGAGTCCGGCCGCTTTCCCCGCTACCGCATCATTCAGACGGAAGGTCCCGACCACGCCCGGGCCTTTCGCGCCCGCGTGGAAGTGGAGGGGCAGGTGGCCGGCGAGGGGCGCGGACGCAGCAAGAAGGAGGCGGAACAGGCCGCGGCGGAAGAGGCGCTGCGCTGGCTCGACCGCCGCCGCGGCGCCCCCCGCGGGCGGTGAACATCCCTGGGGGGCCTCCGATGCACATCCTGTGGGCCCCCTGGCGGATTGGGTACGTGACTGGTCCCAAGGACGACGGCTGTTTCCTCTGTGAGGCCCCCGCCGGAGACGACGATCGCACGCGCCTTCTCCTGCACCGCAGCCGCCGCGTCTACATCGTCCTCAACTCCTTCCCCTACAACACCGGCCACCTCATGGTCGCGCCCTTCCGGCACGTCGCCACCCTGGAAGATCTCGACGCCGAGGAGCGGCTCGATCTGATGGACACCGCCGCCCTTGCTGTCTCCGTCCTCCAATCCGCCCTCGCCCCCGACGGATTCAATCTTGGCGTCAACCTGGGACGGGCTGCGGGAGCGGGTCTGGAGGGACACCTGCACCTCCACGTGGTGCCGCGGTGGGTCGGCGACGTCAATTTCATGCCGGTTCTGGGAGATGCCAAGGTGATTCCCGAGCATCTCGGCGCCACCTATAACAAGCTGGCCACCGCGCTCGCCGCACTCGGGGCCGCCGCAGAATCCTAGGGGTCGTTTTCCGCAGATCGAAAGAGCAAATTCCTCCTGATGACAGATGGTAGGTCCCGCGCAGTTCTCTATGATGGGAGGAAGGTTCGGTCCGGGGGGACGGAGTGCGGGAGTGAAGAGCGTTCGGGAGGTCATGACCTCCGACGTGGTGACGTTGGGGCGGGAGAGCAGCGTCGCGGCGGCGATGCAGGCGATGCTGACTCACGGCATCACCGGCATTCCGGTGGTGGAGGAACGCCGTGTCGTCGGCATCGTCACCGCGCGTGACCTCCTGGGCCAGGCCCTCTACCGCCTAGTCGGGGACGTCATGACCGGCGAGGTTGCCACCATCGCCCCAGAGGCCTCGATCACGGACGCGTATCATCTGATGGAGACCCGCGACGTGGCGCGGCTTCCCGTTGTCGAGGACGGGGAACTGGTGGGTCTGGTCAGCCGTCCCGACATCCTCCGCGAGCTGGGCAAACTCACCGATCCGCTGACCGGCCTCCCCTGGCCGGGCACGTTGCGGCACCACGCGGCCACCCTCCTCGCCGCGGGGAGGGAGATCACCGTGCTGTTCATCGATCTCGATCGCTTTCGACAGGTGAACAAACGGTTCGGGCACGTCGCGGGGGATCGCTTGATCATCGACGCCGCGAGGGTGCTCAGTCGGCTGGTCGACCCCGCCAAGGACTTGCTCTGCCGGTACGGCGGGGACGAGTTCGCCATCGTCGCAACCCGCAGCCTCACCGAGGCGGAGGCGTTCGCGGAGACGATCCTCACAGGCCTCCAGGGGCTGCGCGTCCCTGAGCCGGATGGGTTCGTGCTGGGGGCGAGCATCGGGCTGGCCGGCGGGCGGCGTCTCGAGGAACGCGAGGCGCATCCCGAGGCCACCGTCGATGATCTGATCACCCTGGCCAGCCGCGCCTCCACCGCCGCCAAGACGCTGGAGCGGTCCATCCTGCAGGCGCATCAGATGGAGGCGATGGAGGCGCTCACTCAGGCCCTTCCCGAAGAGGAGATGCGCCTGCGGCTGGCCGGGGTGCGCCTTACGGTGGAGGGGGAGCGCTCGTCGGCCGCGGTGGAACTGGAGCACGAAGGCCGGCGTTACACAGGCACAGCGGAGGGGTCGTCGATCGGCCACAGCCCGGTCCGGGTGCTGGCGGAGGCGGCGGTCTCCGCCGTGGCCCAGTTGCTGCCGCCGGGATGGGGCGCCGAGGTCGAGGAAATCGCCTACACCTCCTTCCCGCTGGGTGACGCCGTGTCGGTGGCCCTAGCGCTGGCCACCCCGGCAGGGGAGGAATTGCTGATGGGAACAGTGCCCTACGCGCACACCGACGCCTCGGCCGTCGTCCGTGCGACCCTCAAGGCGGCGAATCGCCGGCTGGGTAGGCTGCTGGTCCTGACGCACGCGTGAGCGTCTCCCGCCTCTCCCGATCCGGCGGCCTCGCCGCCGTGGTTCTCCTCATTGCCCTTGCCTTCGCCTCAGCGCCGCTGCGGGCGGCGCCGCCGGCCCTTCCCGCAGCCTCCTCGGACAATGCGCTCCGCTACGCCGCCGCCCTCAGCCGCCAGATCGGTCCACGTCCTGCGGGGCAACCGTCCTACCTTGCTGCGGTGGAGTACATGGAGGGGCAGCTCCGCGCCATGGGCTATGAGGTCGAGCGCCAGCCCTTCACCGTTCTCTACTTCGAAGCGCGCGCTGCAAGGCTGCGGGTCGGCGGCCCGGAGGGGGGAGAATTGCGCCCCACCATCCTCCAGTACTCGGCCGCCACCTCCGGCGCCGGCGTCGAAGGGACGCTGGCCCCGGCCGGCCTGGGACGGGCCGAGGAGGTGGCGCGGGCGAGCGTCGGCGGGAGGATCGCGCTGATCGAGCGAGGAGAACTGACCTTCCGCGAGAAAGTGGACGCCGCCGCGGCCGCCGGGGCGATCGCGGCGGTGATCTACAACAATCGGCCCGGCGCCGCTCCCGCAGCGACGCTGGGAGCCCCGTCGCGCATCCCCGCCGTGCTGATCACGCAGGAAGCGGGCGAACGCTTCCTGGCGCAACTGCGGCAGGGTCCGGTGCGGGTGCACCTGCGAGTGGAGACCCTGACCGAGCAGCGTCCCACTTGGAACGTGGTGGGCCGACGGGCGGGGCGGGAGGCGCGCACCATCGTCATCGGCGCCCATCTGGATTCGGTCGAGGTCAGCCCGGGGGCCAACGACAACGCCTCCGGTATCGCCGCCGCTCTCGAGGCAGCGCGTCTGCTCGCGGGGACGCCGCTGGCGCTCTCCGTCGAGATCGTCGGCTTCGGCGCGGAGGAACTGGGGTTGTACGGCTCTGCCCACTACGTGCGCGTGCGCGGCAGCCGCGTCGCGGGCATGGTGAACATGGACATGGTGGGACGGGGCGCGCTGGTCATTGGCAACTCGAGCAGCGATGGCCGGCTGGTCGAGGTGGGCGCACGGGCCGCGGCGCGGTTGGGGTTGAGTGTCGGCCGCTTCCGCCTGGGGCAGTCGGACCACGTCTCTTTCGAACGCGCCGGCATTCCTACCCTCTTCATCCACACGGGTGACGATCCCGCGATCCACACGCCCGGCGACACGTTGGACCGACTGGAGCCGCAGAAGATGGCCGACGCCGCCCGCCTCGCCGCCGCCGTCGCGCTCGAGGCTGGTGATGCCCTGCGCTAGAAGCCTCAGCCTTTGAGGCTAGGCCTTCAGTCGCCGGATCTGGACAAGCCCGATGTGGGTCCGCGTGGCCGTTTCGATCTTGAACTCCAATTGATCGACCCGAAAGGTTGCCCCCGGCTCTGGGATGGCGCCGAGATGGTGGAACACAAAGCCACCGAGCGTGTTCGCCTCATCAGTGGGGAGGCTGATGCGGAAGGACTCGTTCAAAACGTCCAGGGGGATGGCCGCGTCGACGACGATGCGCTCGGGCTGCTGCAGCACGATCAAGCGTTGTTCCCGGCGGAACTCTCCGGGGATCTCGCCGACCAGCTCCTCGAGGAGATCCTCAATCGTGACGATGCCGGAGGTCCCCCCGAACTCGTCCAGCACCACCGCCAGCTGGATGCCCCCGCGCCGCATCTCCTCCAGGAGATCGACCACGGGTTTCATCTCCGGCACGTAGAGCACGGGGCGCATCAACGGCGCGAGGGTGCCGGCGCCGCGGTCCTCGCTCTGGGCGAGCAGCAAGTCTTTGGCGTGGACCATGCCGACGATGTGGTCGAGGTCCTCGTCGAAGATCGGCAGGCGAGTGTAGCCGGCTTCGCGGACCACCGCCACCGCGTCCGAAACCCCGGCATCCTTTGGCACTCCCCGCACCTGGACGCGCGGGACCATCACTTCTTCGACCAGTCGGTCCGCGAACTTGAAGACCCGGTGCATCAACCGCGCCTCCTCCTCCTCGACCACCCCGGCGCGGCGGCTCTCCGTGATCAGCAGGCCGATCTCCTCGGAAGAGTAGACGTGGCGACCGCTGGGAGCGTGCAGCCCGACGAGAGAGAGCGTGGCGTTGGCCGTGGAGTTGAGGGCCCAGATGAACGGGCGAAAGATTCGATAGAAGAGGTCGGTGGGCGGGGTGACCACCAGAGCGGTCGCTTCCGGCCGCCAGAGCGCCGCGCTCTTGGCCGCCAGTTCGCCAAAGACGATGTGCAGCCCGGTGATCAGCGCAAAGGCCAGCACGACGGCGATGGTGTGCGTGGTCGCTTCCAGGAGTCCTCCCGGGAGCCATCGCAGCACGGGCTCCAGCAGCGTGGCGACGGCGGGTTCTCCGATCCATCCAAGACCCAGGCTGGCCATCGTGATCCCCAGTTGCGTTGCCGCGAGGAAGGCGTTGGGATCCTCAGCCGCGCGCAGGACGAGGCGCGCCGTCCGCGACCCCCGTTCGATCAGGGGGATGAGCCGCGTGCGGCGCACCGCGACGATGGCGAACTCGGCAGCCACGAACATCCCGTTCGCGGCCACCAGCACTAGCACCGCGGCCAGGCGGATGACGATTGCAGGCACATCCATCGATGATCTCTCCTTGAGGACGCCGCTGCCCTCCCCTTGAGGCCGCCGCGACCTTCTGGTGACCGGCGCGAAGGTCCAGGTTGACCCAGGGATGCGCGCAGGGCGTTGTTCGGAGCAGGGAGCGGGGAATCCCCCAATCGGACGCATGCAAATCTGGCATACTAGGATCGCCATGGCGGACGAGGGCCAGACCCAGAAGGCTGCCGCGGCCGACGATCCCGAGCGGTTCGCCGCGTTTGAGGAGCGGCTGGCCGGCGGCGACCGGGTCGAGGCGGGAGAGTGGATGCCCGCCCAGTACCGCTTCGAATGCCTCCGCCTCATCCAGATGCACGCCAACTCGGAGATCATGGGCGCGCTGCCGGAACGCGAGTGGATCCCTCGCGCGCCCACCGTGGCCCGCAAGATGCAGCTGGTGGCCAAGGTGCAGGACGAGGTGGGGCACGGCCAGCTGCTCTACCGCGTGGCCGAGGACCTGGGCAAGCCCCGCGCGCAGATGATCGAGGACCTGCTGGCCGGGCGCAGCAAATTCCATAACGTCTTCCACTACCCGGCCGAGACGTGGGCGGACGTGGCGATCATCCAGGTCTTCGTTGATGGGGCGGCCATGCAGACGCAGGGCTCGCTGCGCTCCTGTTCCTACGCGCCGTACGCGCGCGTGCTCAAGCGCATCTGCTACGAGGAGGACTTTCACATCCGTCTGGGCATCGATAACTTCAAGGCGCTGGCCGAGGGGACGGCAGGCCAGCGGGCGATGCTGCAGGACGCCCTCGACCGGTGGTGGACCCCGATCATGCACTTCTTCGGACCCCACGACACGGTCTCGCCTCACCTGGAGACGATGATGCGCTGGCGGATCAAAGTGAAGAGCAACGACGAACTGCGCCAGCAATTCCTGCGCCAGTTCGTCCCTCTGATCAGCGAATACGGGATGCGGGTGCCCGACCCCGCCCTGCGCTGGGATGAGGGACAGGGAGCCTACGTCTACACCGAGCCGGACTGGGAGGAGTTCAAGCGCGTCATCCGCGGCGAGGGGCCGAAGTCCGCCGCCCGTCTGGCGCTGCGCAACGACGTCTGGCGACGGCACGCCTGGGTGCGCGAGGCGGTGCAGCGCTGGGAGGTAGCGGCGTGACCGCGGCGCGGGGAGGGCTCGATCCCGTCGCGCTCTACGAGTACCTAGTGAAGGCGCGCAGCCCGGTGTTCGAGCGGGCCCGCGGCCTCACGCTCGAGCAGTACACGAGAGAATTCCCCTTCGGGCTGAGAAGTCTGCGCAATACCCTCGTCGAGCTGCCCCAGGCCGAGTGGTCCTATATGCGGCGCCTGCAGGGGGAGACCCAGCCGCTCCCACCCTGGAAGGAGCGGCCGTTTGCTCGATTCTACGAGACCGAGTTCGCGCCCCTGGAGGGCGCCTGGCTGGAACAAGGGACCGAAACACGACGCACGCTCGAGGAAATCGACGATTGGAGTCGGCCGCTGGTCTATGTGGCCCCGGGGGGACCCGGAGAGCCGACCTACCGCGTCCGGGCCACGACCGGCGGCATGGCCGCGCAGTTCGTTCTGCATGAAGTGCATCACCGTGCGCAGGCGATGGCGATGCTGCGTCACCTGGGCGCGCCGGTGGAAGACCTCGACTACTCCTACCTGACCTTTGCGTGGGAGGACCTTCCGGCGTAGGGCCCGCCGTGCGATGAAACTCTCCGAGATTACCCCGGGCGCCTCGCACGTCTTCGCCGTCTTCCGGCAGGACACCAAGGGCGACGCGCACGTGCACGTCGGCGACGTGCACGCGAGTGACGCGGAGATGGCCCTCCTGCTGGCCAAGGAGCAATTCGCCCGCCGCGACCCCTGTGTCAGTCTCTGGGTGGCGCCCTACGCGGCGATCGACGCGAGCCATCCCGACGACGCCGACATGTTCGATCCAGCCATTGACAAGAGCTACCGCTTCGGCGGCAGTTACCGCGAGCAGCAGCGCGTCTACCGGCGGCGGGGCGGCTAGGTGGCGCGGGCCACCGTGTCCATGTCGGACCCGCCGACCCGCCGGGCGCTCGCCGCGCACCTCCTGGCCGTCGCCGACGACGAGTTTCTGCTGGGGCATCGGCACGCCGAGTGGACCGGTTTCGGCCCCGACATCGAGTCGGACGTTGCGCTCTCCTCGATTGCGCAGGAAGAGATGGGACACGCCAGGCTGTTCTATCAGCAGACCCTGGCGCTGGCCGGACGCGGGGAGGGAGAGGTGGACGCGCTGGCGTACGGTCGGCCCCCCGGGGAGTTCCTCAACGCCGTCCTGGTGGAACGGCCGAACGGCGACTGGGGATTCTCGATCCTCAGGCTGGTCCTCTACGATCTCGCCGATGAGGTGCGCCTCCAGGTCTGGGCGCGCAGCTCCCTCGACGTGGTCCCCGACCTCGCGCGCACGCTGGGCCGAGAGGAGAAGTACCATCGCCGCTACGGGGAAGCCTGGCTGGCTCGTCTGGCGGGGGCAACGCCGGAGAGCCACGGACGGGTCCAGGCGGCCCTGGATGCCGTGTGGCCGGAGGCCCGCGGACTGTTCGAGCCGGTCGAGGGTGAGGAAGGGTTAGCCGAGGCGGGACTCCTGGCGGAGAGGACGACGGCGCAGGCGGCGCAGTGGGAGGAACGGGTCCGGGCGCTGGTGCATCCTCTCGGCCTTCGGCTGCCCGATGTTTCGCCGACCCTGGGCGGACGCCGCGGCCTGCATTCGCCCGACCTGACGGCGCTGCTCGAGGAGATGACGTCGGTGTGGCGGAGCGACCCCGGCGCGACATGGTAGAGACCTCGGCGGCCCTCTCTTCACCCCCCTCCCTGGCCGAGATCCGTCAGGCGCTCGAGGAGGTCCGCGATCCCGAACTGCCCATTGCCGTGACCGACCTGGGCTTGATCCGGGACATTACGGTGGATGGATCGAACGTGCGCGTGGACCTGGTCCCCACCTTCTCGGCCTGCCCGGCGATCGATGTGATCAGGCGGGACATCCGGACGCGCCTGCTGGCCCTGCCGGGGGTGGAGGAGGTCGCCGTCACCCTGGTCTTCGACGACCCCTGGACGATCGGCCGGATGTCCCCGCGTGGGCGCGCGGCGCTCTCGGCCTTCGGGCTGAGTCTCCCCCGAGCGGCCGGCGGCGAGCCGGTGGCCTGTCCTTACTGTGGATCGACGAACACCACGCTGGAGAACCCCTTCGGGCCGACACTCTGCCGCGCCATCTACTACTGTCGCGACTGCCGCAATCCGATCGAGCGGTTCCGTCCGCCCGGCGAGTGAGACCCGCGCCCCGCGGCCCGGCACGCCGCCACGTGCAGAAGTCAGGCCCGACGATACGCGCCTCGCGCCCTCCGCTGCCGGACGACGTCTACCTGAAGCGCCAGCGCGACATGGTCCTGACCACCCGGGGCCGGCAGACCGGCCGGCCACACCGGGTGACCCTCTGGTTCGTGCACCAGGCGGGCCGTCTCTACCTGATGGCCTATGCACGCCGGCACGGCCGGGGCACCGACTGGTACCAGAACCTCCGGCGCGCGCGTGACGGCATGGTCGAGGTGGGGGATCGGCGCTTTGACGTGGAGTGGGAGGCCATTGACGATCCCGCCGCCGAGCTGACGAACATCACCGAGCTCTTCTCCGGTAAGTATGGGCGCCAGATGGTGGCCTCCTACTATCTCGAGACGAAGCGGTTTCCCGTCATTCTGCGACTCAAACCCGCCGCAGCCTGAGGCGCCGTGCGCGGGGTCTAAGAAGCCCCCTCTTCGTGGCATAACCTTCCTGAGTCCACCTTCCTGGGGTCGAGAGATGTGGGTCCGCACTGATCGCCCGCCGCGTCCAGCGGGCAGGAAACCATACCACCTGGCACGGGCACAGGCCGGCGAGCAGAGCGCGGCCTGGGTCCGCGTGGCCATCATCGCACTGGGGACCTATCTCTACGTGGTGATGGAGAAGGCCGGGACGATCCCGCCCCTGGCGTACCTGCTCTTGGCCCTGGCCTGGCTGTACGCCCTGGGTGTGGCTGTGCTGGCGCCCTCGCGTCGCTTTCCCCTGCCGGTGTCCGTCTATTTCACCGTGGTCACCGACGCCGTCCTGACCATGCTCTGGCTCTACGCCACGGGCGGCTTCGCCTCCCCCTTCTTCGTGGCGCTCTATCCGGCAGTGGTCTCGGTGCCGTTGCGCTTCGATTTCCGCGAGACGGTGCTCGCCGCCGTGGGGTACGCCGGGAGCTACCTGGCGCTTCTCGCGCTGTTGGGCCAGCTCGGTGCGCACCAGACCGAGGCCCTGATCCGCGTCGCCTACCTCCTGTTCGTCGCGGGCGTTGCGGGCCTGCTTGTCCGGGAGACCCACCGGCAGGCGCGCGCGAAGAGTCGGGTGCACCGGCGGCTGACGCGGGAACTGCGCGTGAGGGGGGAGCGATATCGCGCCCTCTTCGAGGGTGTCCCCATCCCGCTCTACCGCACCACGCCCGAGGGCCGGATCCTCGATGCCAATGAGGCGTTGGTGCACATGCTCGGCTACGCTAGCCGGGAAGAGCTGGTTGCGGTCAACGCAGCGGCGCTGCATGCCGACGCCGCGATCCGGGACGCGTGGAGGGCAACCGTGGAGGGACGCGGCGTGGCTCGCGATTTCGTCATGGAACTCCGGCGGCGGGACGGATCCACGATCTGGGTCCGCGACTCCGCGCGGGTGGTCCGTGACGAAGGCGGGGCCGTGTTGGCCTACGAAGGGATGCTCGAGGACATCACCGAGCGCCGGCGCGCCGACGAGGCGCTCCGGAAGAGTGAGGCGCGGCTCCGCGGGCTCGTCGAGGGCATTCCGGCCTTGATCTGGACGACCGATACCGCCCTGCACCTGACCTCGTTTGTCGGGGCGGGTCTGGCCATCCTCGGGCTGCGCCCGAACCAGTTTGTGGGCACCTCGCTCTACGAGGTCTTCGCCACGAGAGATCCGCAGTTCCGTCCCATCGCCGCGCATCGGGAGGCCCTTCTGGGGACGGCCGTCGCGTACGAGATGAAGTGGGGCGGACGGACCTACCAGGCGCACGTGGAGCCGGTACGCGGGGCCGACGGCTCGATCACGGGCCTCACGGCGGTGGCGATCGACGTCAGCGACCGGGTGCGCGCCGAAGAACTGCGCTGGGCCGCGGAAGGCGCCCGCCGTCCCCTCGGCGGCTCGCTGACCGGATAGCGGCACTTCCTCTCCCTCCACGGTCCCGGGGTCTAGCCGTCTGTCCGCATGGGCAAGAAGTCTTGTGTCACTAAGCTTTCAGTCGAAGGAAAAAGAAATTCCGGCGCCCTTCCTGAGGATCGTTGA
Organism: bacterium; assembly: GCA_036004665.1. Taxonomy (GTDB): domain Bacteria; phylum Sysuimicrobiota; class Sysuimicrobiia; order Sysuimicrobiales; family Humicultoraceae; genus JACQGZ01. The sequence goes on from DASYRG010000008.1 coordinate 35,500, forward strand.
CGAGGCTCTCGGCAACGTCTAGGAAGCCTTCCTGATGGTGCATATCCTCAGTGGGCCGCCGGGTCGCCGCAGTGCGCCTTCCCGGCCGCCGATGAGGATGCTCATGCCCCGTCTGCTCTTCACCAGCCTGCGCACGCGGCTTATCCTGCTCGTCTTGCTGCCGGTGGTGCCGATGCTGGCCCTGTCGCTATACAGCTTCTCTCAGCAGCGGGCCCAGGCACTGATGCACGGCCGGGCGGAAGCACTTCGTCTGGCGCGTGAGGCCGCCCTCGAGCAGGAGCAGTCGCTGACGGGCACCCAGGACCTGTTGAAGGTCCTGTCCCAACACCCCCAGGTACAAGCGCGGCAGCGTCCAGGGTGCAACGCGGTCGTGTCCACCCTGATGAGCCCCTTCTTCGTCAACCTGGCCGTGGCCGGTCTGCGGGGAGAGGTCCTCTGCAGCGCGGTGACGCCCCGCCGGCCGGTGACGCTGGGGGAAAGCCCCGAGTTCAGGGCCGCCCTGGAGAAGCGGGCGTTTGCCGTTGGACGGTACCGGCGCGAGCCCGTCACCGGCCGCCCGACGCTGCCCGCGGCCTACCCGGTCATCGCGGGAGGGCGCGTCGTGGCCGTGGCGGTCGCAGCGCTTGACCTCGGCTGGCTCGCGCGCGGCGCCGAGAAGATCGCGCTCCCCCAGGGGGCGACGGTGAGGATCTTCGACGCCGACGGCGTCGTCCTCGCCGGCGTTCCCCAGCCCCTCCCCGGGATCGGAGAGCGCGTCGAGGATGGTGCGGTGCGACAGGCGATTCTGGCCCGCCGCTCCGATGCGACAGGACAAGGCGTCGACCCAGGGGGAGGCTCCCGCCTGATCGGAGTCACCGTTGTGACGACCTCCACGGACCCGGGCCGGGTGTACGTGAGCGTGGGGATCCCCACCGCCGTGGCGCTGGCGGAGGTGCGGCGGACGCTGGCGCAGGGAATGGCGGCGTTGGCGCTGATCGCGGCCCTGGCCGTCTTCGGCGCGTGGGTCACGGGCAATGCGCTCATCCTCCGGCCGGTCCGGACGCTGGCGGCCGCCGTCGAACGGCTGCGCCGAGGGGACCTGACCGCGCGGAGCGGCCTGGCCGGCGCCACCGAGTTGGGCCGGGTGGGACGCGCATTCGACGAGATGGCGGCAGCCCTGGACGATCACCTGGCCGAGCGCCGGCGCGCGGAGGAGGCGCTGACGCGGTCCAACCGGGAGCTGGGTCTGATCCTGCGGGCGGCGGGCGAGGGGATCTTCGGGTTGGATTTGCGAGGGTACGGCACCTTCGTCAACCCCGCGGCGGCCGCGATGTTGGGGTGGGGCACCGAGGACCTCGTTGGTCAGCCGATCCACAGCATGATCCACCATCAGGGCCCGGACGCGAGCTCCGGTACGGATGGGGACTGTCCCATCTACGCCACACTCTCCGACGGGACCGTCCACAGCGGAGATGACGAGGTCTTCTGGCGGAAGGACGGGAGCAGTTTCCCCATCGCCTACACGAGCACGCCCATCCGAGAAGGCGGCAAGGTCGTTGGGGCGGTCATCGTCTTCACCGACGTCACCGAGCGCAGGCGGGCGGAGGTGGCCCGCGTGGGTCAGGAAGCCGCGGAGCAGGCCAACCGCGCGAAATCTGAGTTCATCTCCCGGATGAGCCACGAACTGCGTACCCCGCTGAACGCGGTGCTGGGGTTCGCCCAGTTGCTGGAGATGGATTCGCTGGCCCCCGACCAGCAGGAGGCGGTTCAGTACATCCTCAAGGCGGGGCGGCACCTGCTCGACCTGATCACGGAAGTTCTCGACATCGCGCGCATTGAGGCGGGCCGGCTGGCCATATCTCCGGAGGCGGTTCCGGTGCAGGAGATCGTGAGCGAGAGCCTGGCCCTCATCGCGCCGCTGGCCGCCGCAGAGGGGATCCGGCTGGAGGACGGCCTGGCCGGCGGGCGTTCCCGCTACGTCCTGGCCGACCGCCAGCGGCTGAAACAGGTGTTGCTCAACCTCCTCAGCAACGCGGTCAAGTACAACCGGCGCGAGGGGCGGGTGGCCGTCGCCGCCGAGGAGACCCCCGAGGGAGCAATTCGGATCAGCGTCCGCGACACCGGTCCCGGCATCGATCCCGTGCGAGCGGCCCAACTGTTTGTGCCTTTTGAGCGCCTGGACGCTGACCGCAGCGGCATCGAGGGAACGGGGCTCGGTCTGGCCCTCTCCAAGCGTCTGGTCGAAGCTATGGGCGGTGTGCTGGGGCTGCAGGCTCCGGAGGGGGAGGGGTCGATCTTCTGGGTGGAGTTCCCGCCGGCGGACCCGCCGGCGCCTCCCGACCGCTCCGGCGACGGCGGTGCGGCGCCGGCCTCCGTGCAGGCCGGGGAGGCGGGTCGGACCGTTCTCTACATCGACGACGATCTCTCCAACGTCGGCGTCATCCGCGGCCTGCTTGCGCACCGGCCCGGCGTGACGCTGCTGCCGGCGATGCAGGGGCGGATCGGCCTCGACCTAGCCCGCGAGCACCAGCCGGACCTCATCCTGCTGGATCTCCACCTACCGGATATTCCCGGGGGGGAAGTGCTCGACCGCCTGCGCGCCGATCCGGAGACGCGCCACATCCCTGTGGTGGTGATCAGCGCCGACACCTCCGGGGCACAGGCCGAACGGGTCCGCGCTGCCGGGGCGCAGACCTATCTGCGCAAGCCGCTGGACATGCAACAGCTGCTGGCGATCCTGGATGAGGCCCTCGCCTCCGCAGCCGAGAGAACTCTTCCGGCGCGCGCCGTGCCACCTCCATGAGCGACCTTCGCCCGGACGTCAAGGTACGGTCGTGGCGCCGCTGGGCCGAAGGGATCGGGGTCATGGTGGCCACGGTGGCGGTCCTGCAGGCGCTCTCTGGGACTCCGCTGCGCGTGCCGAATCCCCCCGCGTTCCTGCTGGTGGCGATGGTCTTTGCCGCGTTCAGGAGTGGGCTTCGAACGGGGCTGATCGCCGCCGCCATCGCCTGCCTCTACATCGCGGTCTATTTCTCCTTGCCCGGACGCCCCTTCACATACAACGCGGAGAACCTCCGGCGCGTGGCGGTCTGGGCAGCGGCCGCGCCGGCGATCGCGGCGATGGTCGGGCTGCAGCGCCGGCGGCTCGAGCAGGCGGGCGACCTGCGGTACCGCGAGCTCTTCACCAACATCCCCACGGCGCTCTTCCAGGCGACGTCAGACGGCCGCTTTCTCGCGGTCAACCCCGCGTTCGCCTCGCTGTTCGGCTATCGCACCCCCGAGGAGCTTGCCGCCGCCGATGCTGGAAGCTTGTACGTCGACCCGCGTGACCGCCTGCGCTGGATCGAGATGATGGACCGGGAGGGGGCGGTGCGCGGCCACGAGATCCGAGTGCGGCGGCGGGACGGGACGATCATCTGGGTGCGCGAAACCGCGCGGGCCATCCGCGGGCCGGGCGGTCGCCTCCTGTACTACGACGGCAGCATGGAGGACATCACCGAGCACAAACGCGCCGAAGCGCAGGTGCGCAAACTCTCCCGCGCCACCGAGCAGGCCCCCAGCATCGTGGTGATCACAGACACGGACGAGCGCATCGAGTACGTCAACCCGCGCTTCACCGAGATTACCGGCTACGATGCGGCGGAGGTGCTGGGACGGCCGGCGACAAGGCTCGCTGAGGACCTCCCGCCCGAGGACCAGCAGCGGCTGCGGGCCGCCCTGGAGGCGGGGCGGACCTGGCAAGGCGAGTTTCACGCCTACAAGAAGGACGGCGGCCGCTATTGGGAACGTGCGACCGTCTCCTCGCTGCGTGGCCCCGATGGGACGATCACCCACTTCATCAAGGTGGCGGAGGACGTTACGGAGCAAAAGGCCGCCCTGGAGTCCCGGCGCCAGACGGAGCAGCGGTTCCGGGCGCTGATTGAGCGGTCGCTCGATCTCATTTCGCTGGTCAGCGCCGAAGGGGTCCTGGTCTACGAAAGCCCTGCGGCTCAACAGATCTTGGGCTACGCCCCTGGTGAGCGGATTGGCCGCCGGGCTCTTGAGTTCATCCACCCCGATGATCTCGATCGCGTTGGCGGCTTCCACCGCGACCTCTTGGCCCGCCCCGGGGGAAGTATCGCGGTTCACGTGAGGGTCCGGCACAAGGATGGGTCCTGGCGATGGCTGGAAGGGTCGGCGACCAACCTGCTGCACGAACCCAGCGTGGGGGCGATCGTCGCCAATTACCGCGACGTCACCGAACGGAGGCTGATCGAGGACGAGATCCGCCGGCTCAACGTGCAGCTGGAGCAGCGGGTGATCGAGCGCACCGCGGAACTGCGCGACGCCAAGGAGGAAGCAGAGCGGGCGAACCGGGCGAAGTCGGATTTCCTCTCTCGGATGAGCCACGAACTGCGCACGCCGCTCAACGCCATCCTGGGGTTCGCGCAGCTGCTGGAGATGGAACCGCTGGCCGAGGAGCAGCGAGACTCCGTACGCCAGATCCTCAGGGGAGGGCAGCACCTCCTTCGTCTGGTCAACGAGGTGCTCGACATCACCCGCATCGAGGCCGGGAACACACCTCCCTCACTGGAACCGGTCGGCTTGGCGGCCATCGTGGAGGAGAGCCTGGATCTGATCATGCCGCTGGCGGCGCAGCGGCAGATCCAGGTGGTCAATGCCACCCCCGAGGCCTGGGAGCGTTACGTGCACGCGGACAGCCAGCGGCTCAAGCAGGTGCTGCTGAATGTGCTCAGCAACGCCGTGAAATTCAACCGGGATGGGGGCATCGTCCGGCTCTCCTGCGAGGACCGTCCCAACGGCCGGCTGCGCATCGGGGTCGCCGACACGGGCGTGGGCATCCCGCACGACCGGCTGCCCCGCCTCTTCATCCCCTTCGAGCGCTTGGGGGCCGAGCAGATCGGGGTGGAGGGGACGGGGCTGGGGCTGGCGCACTCACGGGCGCTCGTCGACTCCATGGGCGGCGAAATCGGCGTGGAGACTGAGCCGGGGAGAGGAAGCCTCTTCTGGGTCGATCTGCTTCCATCCGAGGATCCTTCCCTCCGCCGTGATCTGGACGGGGCGTCCATGGCGGTCGCCCCGGTGCGCCCGCACTCCACCCGCACCGTCCTCTACATCGACAATAACCTCAGCAACCATACGCTGATGGAACGGTTCCTGGCGCAGCGGCCTGACGTCCGACTGGTTGCCGCGATGCAGGGGCGGCTGGGTCTGGACCTCGCCAGGCAGCACCATCCGGCGTTGATCCTGCTTGACCTGCACCTGGATGACCTCACCGGCGAGGAGGTCCTCCGGCGGCTGCAGAGCGATCCCGCCACGGCGCGCATCCCCGTGGTGATCATCAGCGCCGACACGACGCCGGGCCAGACCGAGGGACTGCTGGCCTTGGGTGCGCGCGATTTCCTCCCGAAGCCGCTCGATCTCAGGCGCCTGCAGGCGACGCTGGCCGAGGCGCTGACCGAACGGAGCGGGGTCCGGCCGTGACCACCATTCTCTACATCGAGGACAACCGTTCCAATCTCGAGTTGGTGCAGCGCGTCTTGGCTCGGCGGCCGGGGGTGACGCTGCTGGTGGCCACCCAGGGACAGCCGGGGCTGGAGATGGCGCGCACGCAGGTGCCGGATCTCATCCTCCTCGACCTGCATCTCCCGGATATGATCGGGGAGGAGGTGCTGCGCCACCTCCGCGAGACGCCGCAGACCCGGGAGGTCCCCGTGGTCGTGATCAGCGCCGACGCCATCCCCGCGCAGATCGAGCGTTTGCTGGCCGCGGGCGCGCAAGCCTACTTGACCAAGCCGCTGGACGTCAAACAGTTTCTGTCCCTGCTGGACCAGATCGTCGCGGCCCGGCCCTCTGCGGCGGGATGAGGGGAACCGACGCATGATTGATGACGCCGCACTGAAGCAGGCCTGCATCCTGATCGTGGACGATCAGGAGGCCAACGTCCGCCTCCTCGAGCGCATCCTCCGCCAGGTCGGCTATGCCAACGTGCGCACCACCACCGATCCCCGTGACGTCGCCGGGATGGTGGACGCCGCTCCCCCAGACCTGATCCTGCTCGATCTCCTGATGCCCCACCTCGACGGCCACGAGGTGCTGGCCCGACTGCAGCCGCACCTGGAGGCGGAAGGGTATCTCCCCATTCTGGTGCTCACCGCCGACATCACAGCCGATGCCAAGCAACGGGCGCTCTCGGGGGGCGCCAAGGACTTTCTCACCAAACCCTTCGACGCGATGGAAGTGCTGCTGCGCATCCGCAACCTGCTGGAAGCGCGTTTCCTCTACCAGCAGGTGGCGCGCCAGAACGTGATCCTGGAGGAGAAGGTGAGCGAGCGCACCCTGGACCTGGAGGAGGCCAAGTTCGAAACGCTGGACCGGTTGGCCCGCGCCGCGGAGTTTCGCGATGACCAGACCGGCCAGCACACCTACAGGGTCGGCCGCCTGGCGGCGGACATCGCTCAGGCCCTGGGGCTGGAGGCTGCGCGCGTGAAGATAATCCGGCGCGCGGCGCCCCTTCATGACGTCGGCAAGATCGGCATCCCGGACCGGATCTTGCTCAAGCCCGGCACGCTCACCCGCGAGGAATTCGACGTGATGAAGACTCACACAAACATCGGCGCCGGGATCCTCGGAGGCAGCCGCTTCGCCCTGATGCAGCTGGCAGCGGAGATCGCGCTCACCCACCACGAGCGCTGGGATGGCGGCGGGTTCCCGCTGGGCCTGGAAGGCGATCGGATCCTACCGGAGGCGCGCATTGTGTCGGTGGCCGACGCCTTCGACGCGATGACCTCGGATCGTCCTTACCGCCGTGCCCTGCCACAAGAGGACGCATGGGAGATTCTCTGGGGTGGCGCGGGGTCGCAGTGGGATGAAGAGGTCGTGGAGGCGCTGGCGGACGCGATCGACCGGCCGCCGGAGGAGGTGGTCCACCATGGCGACGGTGCCGCAAGCGGCAGACGTCCTCAGGTGGCTGCGGACCCGCGCCGCTGACGGCCTGACCGCGGACGGAGCGCCGTTCCGCCGGCTGCGCCGGTTGCCGCACCGCTACTGGCGCGGGCTTGTCATCCTGGCGGCCATCTACGCTCACGTGCTGGTGTTTCCGTCCCTCTATCGTATGCTCGGAGGCGGCGCCCCCGCCTTTGCCGTGGTACTGACGATTCTCTCTGCGGCGTTCTGGGGGATGAGAGGCGGGCTGCTCTGCGCCATCACGATCTCGCTGCTGGTCGTCCTCCAGCTGGACGTCCTGGAACGGCTCTCCGGCGTTGGGGCGATGTACCGTCAGGGCGCGCCAGGTGCCTTCACCTTGCTGCTCGTCGGTGCGACCATCGGGCGTCTGCGCGATCTCAGCGACAGGGTGCGGCGCGAGCTGGGCAAACGGCGGGAGGCGGAGGCGGCGGCGGATGCCGCCAACCGGGCCAAGAGCCAGTTCCTCTCCCGGATGAGCCACGAGCTGCGCACGCCGCTCAACTCCATTCTCGGCTTCGCTCAACTCCTGGACCTGGACCCGCTCTCACCCGACCAGCGCGAGAGTGTGGCCCACATCCTGCGGGGGGGCGAGCACCTCCTGGCCTTGGTCAATGAGGTGCTGGACATCTCCCGGATTGAGGCCGGCCACCTGACCATCTCTCGCGAGGTCGTGCCGGTGGCCGCCGTTTTCCGGGAGGCTGTGGACATGATCCGCCCCCTCGCCGCGGAACGGTCGGTGCACCTCTATGAGACGACGGCGACGACCGCGTGGACCGTACAGGCAGACCGCCAGCGGGTGAAGCAAATCATGGTCAACCTGCTCAGCAACGCCGTCAAGTTCAACCGGGTCGGCGGGACGGTCACCCTCTCGTGTGAAGAGGTCCCCGGCCGGCGCCTACGGATTCAGGTGCGGGATACGGGGCGGGGGATTCCGGCCGCGGAGATGAGCCGCGTCTTCGTACCCTTCGCGCGTCCAGGCGCCGAGGCCGCCGGGGTGGAGGGAGTGGGCATCGGGCTGGCGCTCTCCAAAGCGCTGGTGGGGTTGATGGAAGGGAGCATCGGCGTCGCCAGCGTCGTGGGAGAAGGGAGTACGTTCTGGGTGGACCTCCCGCTCGCGGATGTCGACGCCAACGCCGCGTCATCTGTGGTACAGGAGGATCCTCCGCCTGGCGCCGCCCGCGCCGAGGACCGTGTGCCGGTCGTGCTTTACGTAGATGAGAACCCCGCCGATCTCGAGTTACTCAGATCCCTCGTCACCGGCCGCTTCCGGGTGCGCTTCACCACGGCCGCCAGCGCCGCCGTGGGACTGCAGCTGGCCGCAAGGCAGCGTCCCGATCTCATTCTGCTGGCAATGGACCTCCCCGATCTGACCGGCGAGGAGATGCTCTACCGGCTCAAGGCCCTTCCCTCTGCAGGGGCTACTCCGGTGGTGATGATCGGAGGGGATGCCACCTCGGGACAGATCGAGCGGCTGCTGGCCCAGGGGGTCAGCGGGTACATTCCAAAGCCCGTGAACGTGCGCCAGGTCGTCAAGGTCCTTGAGGCCGGGCTCGACGCTCAGGGAGACGGAAGAGGACGTGGAGGCCCATGACGACGGTGGAACGACCCAACGGGTCGAGACCGCCTCGCATTCTGGCCGTGGACGACCAGCCGGCTAACCTGACGCTGGTGCGGAAGATCCTCACCCCGGCGGGTTTCGAAGTGGGGGAGGCGCGCTCGGGCGCGGAGGCGCTGGCCACGGCCCGGGAGCGGCCGCCCGACCTCATCCTGCTGGACATGCACCTGCCGGACATGCACGGTTTGGAAGTCCTGCGCCGCCTCCGTGAGAGCGCCTGGGGCGCCGGCCTGAAGGTGGTGGCGATGTCTGCCCTGGCCAATCCCGAGGATCAGCGTCTCTGGCTGCGCGCGGGCTGTCTGGGTGCGATCGAGAAGCCGATTACGGTGGCGACGTTCGTCGAGACCGTCATCGGGTTTCTCACCGCGCCGGAGGACGGGGCGGAGCAGCCCTTCGCCCTGCCTGGGGATTGGGCCGAACGCGACCGCCTGGGCGACATCCTCGTAGCGGCGGGGCTCACCTCCTCGGAGCAACTGGCCCGGGCGGTGGCGATCCAGCGGTCCAGCGGCAAACGCCTCGGCCAGATCCTCGTCGAACAGGGCGCCGTCTCCGAAGACGACATCGCCTGGGCTCTGTCTAGCCAGCTGGGCTACCCCTACATCTTTCTCACGCCGGACATCATCGACGAGGGCGCCGCGCGGGCGCTCCCGGACGACTTCCTGCGGCAGCGGCGCGTGCTGCCCATCCTGCGGTTTGGCGAGGAGATGACTCTGGCGATGGCCGACCCCACCGATCAGCGCACGGTGGACGAGGTGGCCGGCCGCACGCGGCTCGCCGTGAAGCGGGCGCTGGCGCTGGGCTCGAACATCGAGGCCATGCTCGACCGTCTCTTCGCGTGGCCGCGCGCCACCCCAGACGCCGAGGTCACCGCGGAGGCGCAATACCTCCAGTTCCATCTGGTCCAGGCGCTGCAGCAGGACGCCGTGGAGATCCACTTCGATCCGGCCGACGAAGGGCAGGCCAGAGTGCGGTACCGGCTATGGGGCGACCTGGTGGATCGAGCCGCTCAGCCGGCCGAACTGCACGCCGCCGTCCTCCGTCACCTGCGTCGCCTCACGGGCGCCGGAGAGGAGGCGGCCACCGTCGCCGGAGCCCCTGTTATCGCGGCCGGCCATGACCTCTACCTTCGGGCGGCCTTCCTGCCCACCACGGCCGGCCCGGCCGCGACCGTGACGCTGTATCCCCGCCGTGCGGAGGTCCCCTCTCTCCTGCCACTGGGCGTGCCGGAGCGGACTGTGGGCATCGTCCGCAAAGCCTTGGGGGCCGCGCGGGGGCTGGTCCTGGTGGGCTGCGCCGATGGCCTCCTGCGGTCCACGCTGCTGCACGCCCTGCTCCCGGAGGTGCAGCGGGGAAAGGTGTGGACGCTGGAGACGCTGCCGGTCTACCGCCGTCCGACGCTCAACCAGACCACGTTCGTGCGGCCGGAGGAGGCCCCCGCGCACCTGCGCGCTGCCGCGGCGGCGGGGGCGGACCTCCTCGCGCTCGACGACATCGGAGGGCGCGGGGGGCTAACGGCGGCCTGTGAGATCGGCGCTGCCCGGATGATCCTGGCGGCCCATCCGCACGACGAGACTGCCGGGCTTCTGGCGCTCCTCGTCGAGGCGGCGGGGGCGGCCTCGGCTGCGGCGGCGCTGCGCGCCGTGGTGACCGCCCGGCCCATCCGGCTGCTCTGCCCCTCCTGCAAGGAGGCGACGATACCGGAAGCCGCAGTCCCGGAGGCCGGACTCGCCAGAGGCGCCCACACGTTCAGCCCGCGAGGGTGCGAAGCCTGCGGCTTCACCGGGTTCCGCGGCCGGCGCCTGCTCACGGCGCTGTGGCTCGTCGACGGGGACGACCGGGGGCTCCTGCGCGCCGGACAGACCGAGGCGCTGTACGACCGCGTGGCCCGGGAGAGCGCCGAGTCCCTGCGGGAGCAGGGCCGTTCACTGGTGGAGGACGGCCTCACCTCCCCGGCGGAACTGGCGCGGCTGATCGAGGACGCCTGACGGGCGTCGGCTGATCGAGGGCGATTCATGGACATCACTGACCTGTTGGTGCTCACTAAAGAACGCGGCGCCTCCGACCTGCACCTCACGGCGGGCGCCCCGCCGACGCTGCGCGTCCACGGCACCCTGGTGCGTCTCGACGGCGCGCCGCAGAGCCGGGAGCAGATCCACGGCATGCTCTACGACATCCTCACCGATCAGCAGAAGGCGCGCTTCGAGGCCACGCACGATCTGGACTTCTCGCTGGAACTCGACGGGGTCGGCCGCTTTCGCGTCAACGCCTTCATGCAGCGGTTGGGGGAGGGGATGGTGATGCGCCTCATTCCCGCCGACATACGCACCCTCGATGCGCTCGGCATGCCGGCGGTGCTGAAGGATCTGGCGCTGCGCGAGCGCGGGCTCGTCCTGGTCACCGGACCGACCGGGTCGGGGAAATCGACCACGCTGGCGGCGATCGTCCATCACCGCAACGAGGAGCGGGCCGACCATATCATCACGATTGAGGATCCGATCGAGTACGTGCACGCCCCACGCAAGTGCAACATCAACCAGCGGGAGGTCGGTCCCCACACCGACTCCTTCGCCGCCGCCCTGCGTGGCGCGCTGCGCGAGGACCCCGACGTCATCTTGGTCGGGGAGATGCGCGACCTGGAGACGATCTCCCTGGCCCTCACCGCCGCCGAGACCGGCCACCTGGTCCTGGCCACCCTGCACACGAACAGCGCTCCGCAAACGGTCAGCCGCATCGTCGACGCCTTCCCCGCGTACCAGCAGGAGCAGATCCGCACGCAGCTGGCCGAGGCGATGCTGGGCGTGATCGCCCAGACGCTCATTCCCACCGCGGATGGCAAAGGGCGCGTGGCCGCCATCGAGGTGATGGTGGCAACCCCCGCGGTGCGCAACATGATCCGTGAGAACAAGACGCACCAGCTGCCCTCCGCTATCCAGACCGGCGCCCGCGACGGGATGCAGAGCCTCGACCAGCACCTCAAGACGCTGGTGAAACTGCGCAAGATCGATCAGGCGGAGGCGCTGAAGAAGGCGGAGCACCCCGACGCCTTGCTGCAGGACCGCGCTCCCCTGGCCGGCGCCGACATCCTCGGACCCGCCCCCCGCCGGCCGTGACGCACATCGACGACCTGCTCATCAGCATGGAGGCGCACGACGCCTCCGACCTCTACCTCAAGACCGGATCGCCGCCTGTCTTGCGCGTGGCGGGGACGCTCCGGCCGGCCGGGGAGACGCCCCTCTCCGACGAGGCGATCCTGCGGCTGGCAGAGGAGATGATGACCGAGCGCCACCGCCGCGACTTCGAGGAGCGCCGCCGCGCTGACATTGCCTATACCTCTACAACGCTGGGGCGCTTTCGCGCCAACGTCTACGTCCAGCGGGGCTCGCCCGCGGTGGTGATCCGCCGGGTGCGGAGCCAGATCCCGTCCTTCGAGGAGCTGCGCCTCCCGCCGGTCGTCGCCGACCTGGCCCTCGCCCCGCGCGGACTGGTGCTGGTGACCGGGCAGACCGGATCGGGCAAGTCCACGACGCTGGCGGCGATGGTCGCCCACCGCAGCCGCGAGCGGGCCGGGCACATCGTCACGATCGAGGATCCCATCGAGTTCGTGCACGCCGACGCCGCCAGCCTGGTCAGCCAGCGCGAGATCGGCACCGACTGCGAATCCTACAGCCTGGCGCTGCGGGACGCCCTGCGCCAGGCCCCTGACGTCATCCTGATCGGGGAGATCCGCGACGAGGAGTCTGCGACGGCCGCCGTCCATTTCGCCGAGACCGGCCACCTGGTGCTCTCCACGCTGCACTCCACCAATGCCAGCCAGACCCTGGAGCGGTTGCTGCACTTCTTTCCTCCGGTCGCCCACGTGGGCGTGGCCCTGCAGCTCTCCCTCAACCTGATCGGTCTCGTCTCCCAGCGTCTCGTCCCTCTCCCCGACGGGACGGGGCGCGTGGTTGCCGTGGAGGTGTTGCTCTCGACGCCGCGCATCCGCGAGTTGCTGCGCAACGCCGACCTGGCGGGTATCCGCACGGTGATGCAGTCGGCCGCCGGCATTCAGGAGGGGATGCAGACCTTCGACTACGCCATTTACCAGCTGATCCAGCAGGGGCTGGTCGACGTCGAAGCGGCGATGGCGGCCGCGGACAGCCCCAACGATCTCCGGTTGCGGTTGAAGGGGCTGCGCTGAAGACGCTCTCTTCCGTCTGATCCGTCGCTACCCAGGCTTGTTTTTCCGGTAGACGTCGCTGAAGCCCCTCTGAACTGTTCGGCATTGACATACGAACATTTGTTCGTATACTGGGCGTACCGACAGGGCCAAGAGATGAAGGAGTTGCTTCCTCCACCAACCGTCGCGCAGGGACTGGTTGTCCTGACAGGGCCTGATGCCTGTTTGACGGTGGGACTGCTGTTGGCGCTGCAGGCAGAGATCGAGCGGCGCCCGCTGCTGGTGATCGACGGCGCCAACGCGTTCGACCCCTATCTGATTTCCACCATCGCCCGGCGGATCGGCCTCGCGCCGGCGGCGCTCCTCCGGCAGATCCGCATCTCCCGGGTCTTCACCTGCTATCAACTGGAGGCGCTCCTGGACGAACGGTTGCCGCGCGTGCGTGAGCGGTTCGATCCCTACGGGCTCTTCCTCTCGGGCCCGCTGGAGGCGCTGCTCGACGAGGAGATCCAGCGGGAGGAGGCGGTGCGCGTCTTTCGCCGGATCCTGACCGCCCTCGACCGCGTGCGGGAGTGGCCCTGGACCGTCGTTGCCGCCTGCCCTGATACAGAACCTCCGCCGCCCGGGCGGGAGTGGTTCCTCCCTCAGATCCGGCGGCGGGCCGATCAAGTCTTCCGGGTGACGGTAGAAGAGGAAGGGTGGCGGATCAACGAGGAGGCGGGCGGCGGCAGCTGGCTGTGGCAGCCGCAGGTGGGCGCGCTCGTGGCGAGGAGGTGGTGGTGACCGATGGGACGGACCGTCGCTACGATGACGCAGGTGGTCGACCAGGAGGCGGCCAACTTCGGCCAGTTCCGCCGCGCCCTGCGCAAGGAAGACCAGGAGATCTTCGACCGCCTCTTCGCCGCCGCGCGCCACCACGCCGCGCCGGCCGCCTACCAGTCGCACGCGTCGCCCTTTGAGACCATCCTGCTGGCGATGCTGCTCGAACTGAGCAAGGCGGTGGTGGGCCTGCAGCGCCGGCTGGTGGAACAGGAGCCGGGTGCGCCGCTGCCGGAGCGCACCGGGCCCGCGCTGTCGGAGCCTGCCCTGCCCGCCGCCCCACCGCCGGCCTCGCTGCCTCTCGCCGGAGGGGGGCAGCGGCGGCTGCGCACGCGCAACCCGCGGTGATGGCGGCTGGTGCGCGGCTGGCTCTTCGACGTCTATCCCTCGGGAGAGGGGATGACACTGTGGTTTCTGGACGAGGACGGCCACCCCCACCCGCTGCGCACGGAGTACCATCCGGCCTTCTACGCTGCGGGCCCCGCCGCGGCGGTGGAGCGCCTCTCCCGTGACCTGACTCGCCGGCGCATCGCTGCCGACCTCACGCCGGTCGTCCGGCAGGAACTGTTCAGCGGCGCCGAGCTGCCGGTGATGCGCGTGGCAGTCCACCGGCCGCTGCTCTTTCCCACTGCGGTCGGGTGCGCCGCGGCGATTCCGGCCCTTACCCTCTATACCTGCGACCTCAGCGCGGCGCAACTCTTCCTCTATGAGAGCGGGTTCTTTCCGCTGGGCCGGTACGAGGTCGCGGCGGCCGACGGCGTCCTGCGCGAGGCCACACCGCTGACCCACCCCGAAGACATGGAGTACGAACCCCCGCCGCTCCTGGTGATGCGGATGCGCCTCGACGGCGACCCGGTCAACCCCAACCACGGGTGGCGTGGGGAGCTGGAGGTGGCGGTGCCGGGGGAGCACGTCGTCCTCAGCGGAGAGTACCCTGAGGATCTCTGTCGCAGCCTCAACCGCCTGCTCGCCCGCTATGACCCCGACGTCCTGCTGACCGACTGGGGGGATCCCTTTCTCATCCCCCGGCTCCTGCGGCTGAGCGCGCTGGCGGGCGTCCCCCTCGCCTTCAACCGCGACCCGCGCGCCGGCATCGGCGTGCGCCGGGGCCGTTCCTACGTCACGTACGGCAAGACAGTCTACCAGGCGGGGGCGCACATCCTGGCTGGCCGCTGGCACCTCGACCTGCGCAATTCCTTCATCTATACGGAGTCGGAGATGGCCGGGCTGCTGGAGATCGCCCGACTGGCCCGCCTGCCGGTGCAGCGCCTGGCCCGCACCTCCACGGGCACCGCCATCTCCTCGATGCAGCTCGCGCGGGCCGTGCAGACCGGCATCCTCGTGCCCTGGCACAAGAGCGAGCCGGAGGGGTTTAAGACCGCGGCGGAGTTGCTGATCACCGACAAGGGGGGGTTGACCTACCAGCCGCTGGTGGGCGTCTACGAGGGAGTGGGGGAGCTCGACTTCTCCTCCATGTACCCGACCATCATGGCCCGCTTCAACGTCTCGCCGGAAACGATCAACTGTTCTTGTTGCGCGATTGCCGAGCCCGTGCCGGAGATCGGCCACGCCATCTGCCAGCGCCGACGTGGCCTGGTCCCGCAGGTGCTGGATCACTTGCTGGTGCGGCGCGAGTATTACAAGCGGCGCAAGCGGGAGACGGAGGGCGCGCCGCGCGCCGTATACGACCAACGGCAGACGGCGCTGAAATGGTGTCTCGTTACCTGCCTTACAGGGGAAACGCTCGTACTACATCGCCGGGACGGTCGCTGGAAAGTAGCGCCTATCGGGGAAATCGTTGATTCGTATCTTCCCGGCGAGCAGTGGGGAACTCAAGCAGTCACAGAACTAACGGTGGGCGGAATTGATTCGGAACTTCGAGTCTGTGCTAAGCCTGTGAAACTGGTGATGAAGGCGCTAGCTCCCGCGAAGATGCTTCGGGTCAAGATGCGGTGGGGACGGGAATTGCTAGTGACGCCCAACCATCGATGCTACGTTCTCCATGGCGGTCGGCTTCGAGTAGTGCGCGCCGATGAGTTGCATGTGGGTGATTGGGTTCCTTTGGTAGGGTCGCTGGAAGGCCTTCTTGGGCAACTCGACTCAAAGATCGATGTCATACGTGCCTTGCAGCAGAGTCTTTCTGCGGAAGATCAGGACCGCTGGCGAGTATTTGGGAGACCAGTGCAAAGAGTTGTCAGAGAGCGCTATAGAGAGTTCGCAGCCCGGGCCAGAGACAAGTACGCTGCGAAAACGATCTGGAACTGGCGGGAGTACGGTTATTTGCCGCTTTCCTTCGTTCAACCGGAGGACTTCAGGATCGAAGAGCGGCCCGAGATCCGCCTGGGGCGGGGCAAGTTGTCCGGAGGAGTAATCAGACAGACCCCGTCTGTCGTGGACGTGGATGAGGACCTGGGGTTTCTCCTTGGTTTCTTCGTGGGAGATGGAAGTGCGACTGGAACGATGATTCGCTTCGATGTTGGGGCGAACGAAAGAGAACACCTGCCGAGGTTGCGACACATCTTGCTTCGGAAGTTTCGCATCAACGCGCGTGTCTATCGTGAGCGAAGGGCAAGAATGTACGTCCTGCAGGCAAACAGTGTGGCTCTTGTCGAGGTGTTCAAGCATGCGTGCGGAGTGGCAGGATCGGCGCGAACGGGCAAACTGCGTATCCCCGATGTTATTCTGAACGGCCCGCGCGATGCTCAGAGGGGCTTTGTCCTGGGGTTAATAGCCAGCGATGGAAATGTCAGCCGAGTTCGGGATTTTGTCAGCATAGCGAGTGCCAGTCGGTCCTTTATAAAAGAACTCGGGTTTCTGTTCTCCTTGCTGGGTGTGGATTACCGACTGGGCTTCCATGGACGTCTGCACAGCATTCAGACGCGCAACATGGGCGAAACTCGGAAGATTCTGTATGAGGGCGCCCCTGTTTCTCGAAAGCATCTCAGGGCGTTACGCTATCGCGAGTCAGTAACCCCGGTCCCGCGACTTCCGCAGATACCGGTGCATCCCAGTGGGATATATGAGTTCAGCCGTGCAGTCCGGGTGACACGAGCGCCTCGGGTGTCCAGTCTCGAAATGATTTCTCAAGCGACGGCGCATGTGAAGTTGAACCAGGTGGTTCAGCGAAGCGGACGTCTTGGTGAGGAGCTTCGAGGCCGGCTGCCTGATTTCAGGCGGCTACTTGAATCGCCCATGATTTTCGCGCCCGTGATTTCAATCGAGGAGACGCTCTCGCCAGGGCAGTTTGTGTACTGTTTTCAGCTCAAGGATGAGCCACACGCATTTGTTGTTGAAGGAAATGTGTTGACCTCCAACAGTTTTGGCTACCTCGGGTACCGTAACGCCCGCTACGGTCGCATCGAAGCGCACGAGTCGACGACTGCCTATTCGCGCGAGATGCTGCTGCGCGCGAAGGAAGTTGCTGAGGCGCAAGGCTACCGCATGCTGCACGCCATCGTGGATTCCATGTGGCTGCAGAAGCCGGGAGCGGACCATCACGCGTACGAGACGCTGGCCCGCGACATCAAGCGCGTCACCAACCTCCCGGTCGCCGTCGAGGGCGTCTACGGCTGGGTCTCCTTTCTTCCTTCTAAAACACATCCCGGTGTGGGCGTGCCGAACCGCTACCTGGGGGTCTTCCAGGACGGTGAGACGAAAGTGCGTGGGATCGAAGTCCGGCGCTCGGACACCCCTGTGCTCATTGAGGAGATGCAGGCGCGAATGCTGCAGGAGATGTTTGCCGCGCCCACGATCGAAGCGTTGATCGTCCGCCTCCCCCGGATACTGGCCGTCCTGGAAGAGACGCTGGTGCGGCTGCGCGAGGGCTCAGTTCGTCCAGGCGAGCTGGCCCTGACGACCACGATCTCGCAAGAGGTCTCGGAGTACCGCAGCAACCACCCCGTCGCCGTGGCGGCGCGGGCCCTGGCCGCTGCCGGCATCCACCTCCATCCGGGGGAGGCGATTCAGTACGTCATCACGGATGCCGACGCCAAACTGGTGGACGAGCGGGTGCGGCCGCTGGCGCTGCTGGGGGCCGACTGGGTCTACGATCTGGAACGGTACGCCGAACTCCTCCTCCGCGCCGCCGAGACGGTGCTTGAGCCGTTCGGGTACACGGCAGATCGCCTCAGGGAGGAAGTCTGGCGGCCCCTGAGTGAGCGGAACGGAGGAGCGATGAGCGGACGATGAAGGAGCGAGCCGGGGAAGATTCTGCTGAGGCTATTCGGTGACGCTCTCCTGAGGTACCGAAGGCTCAGATGAGACGGCGTGGCCGAGCCGTTCGGCCAGCATCGTCTGGATCTCCCGGGCGTTGCGGCCGGACTGGCCGCGGAAGTGGTTGTTGAACATGAGATAGAGCCGCCGCACGTCCCAGGCCAGACGTTCAGCCGTCTCCGCCCATGGCGCGAGCTCCTCGGTCGAGTACTCGTAGTCGTAGGCCTGATTGGTGCTGACGCCCCTCTCCGCCAAAGCCGCGTTGCGCCCGTGGAAGCGGACCACGCTAAAGTCGGTGGTGGTCTCGACGGTCGGGGGTGGCAGGTAGCGGGCCTGGGCCAGGTCGGGGATGACGTAGGCGAACCCGTGCTCGCGCAGATACCCCATCAAGATGGAGCGGGCCTTCCCCTGCAGCCAATCTTTATGGCGGATCTCGATCGCCACCGGCCAGTTCTCCAGATAGAGCGCCCAGGCGTCGAGATACTTGAAGAGCTCCTGCGTGAAGGGCTGTCCTTTCGGAAACTGAAAGAGCACGTAGCCCAGCCGGTCCCGCACCCGGAGGGCGTCGATGAAGGCCGCGAAGTAGTCCCAGGTCGCTGTGACGATCTCCTCGGGAAGGCGCATCGGAGAGATCGAGCGCTCTGCCTGCATCGTCCTCGGCAG
Organism: bacterium; assembly: GCA_036004665.1. Classification (GTDB taxonomy): domain Bacteria; phylum Sysuimicrobiota; class Sysuimicrobiia; order Sysuimicrobiales; family Humicultoraceae; genus JACQGZ01. Next base: position 53,910 of record DASYRG010000008.1, read on the forward strand.
AAGGACGAAGATGTCCCGAGGCAGCCGGTTGGGAGCGCTCTCGTGCCAGGTCAGCCAGGCAAAGGCCTTGATGGTGAACTGGAAAGGCGGTGCCACCGTCTCTGCCCACTGCACCGCGCGCTCCACCGGCTGGAGGGCGTGGTAGGTGGCGTCCACTTCGACCGCAGGGAAGAGCTCGGCGTAGTAGCGCAGTCGCGCGCGCGGCTTGGCGCGGACCGATTCAGGATAGAATTCGCTGACGAAACTGGGGTCGGCCCAGGAGCAGGTACCCGTGTAGATCTGGCAGTCCCGGTGGAACAGAGGCGCCGCAGGCGCGCCCCCGGCGTCGGGGAACAGATTCATCCTGGATTTGATAGTAGGGCAGCCGGAGGCATTTTCAAGCAGGTGCTCCTAGCGGGAAGGACTGGGGATGGGAGTGGGGGTGGGGCTCGTCGCGGGCGCCGGCGCAAGGAGGAGCTCGCTCGGGACAATCGTCGTCTCCCACTGGGTGCACTGCGGAGGATCGGCGCACCGGTACCGGGGGATAAGGGTCCCCAGCTGGGCCTCGGTAGCCCCGTGCTTCCGATAGAATCCCAGGAAGGCTTTGCCGAAATCCGAGTCAGCCGAAAAGAAGGCGGCTTCTTTCCCCGAGACGCGCAGCGTCTGTTTGACATCGGCGGTGCAGCCCTGCCCCTCCAGTTGAGGCGCCTCTCGGAACATCAACATGGTGATGGAGAGCTCCACCTCAGCGTTTCCTGCGGAGGCGGATTGGAACAAGTAGACACCGTCGAGGATCGGGACGGTGCCCCCGGAGGCGGGGAGGAGTACCTGAGACCTCAAGCGGCCTGTCACCAGAACCTCCGCTGAGCCGTCCTTGTTGAAATCGGTTCGCACCATTTGAGGCGAGGACCAGTTCCCGAGCACATTCCGCGGTGGAGGCAGCGTACACCATTTCAAGAGCGGTGGCGCGGGGGCCTGCGCGTGGGCCGGAGGCGTGGGGAGGAGGAGAACGAGGAACATGGTAAGGAGAAGGTGGGGTGTGCGGGCGGCGGCGATCATGAACAGCGTACGTCCGCTGGTTCCCTTCGGGAGGTGCTCCCGATCTCCTCTTACTTCACGAACGCCCGGCAGGAGCGGAGCCCGCTGCCGGCGGGGAGGGCGATCGTGTAGTTCTCCTCCTGATTTGACGCCACCGCGATGCCGATGACCAGACCCGCGCCGTCCAGCACCGGCGAGCCGCTGGCCCCGTAATCCAAGGCCGGATCGATCACCATCATGGGAGCGGCGATGAGCCGTCCGCTGAGCGTGGCGGACTCGAGGAGGTGCATGATGCGGCCGGTGCTCACCTGCCACTTCCGTTGCGGATAGCCGGCGATGGTGACCGTCTCGCCGACCGACGGCTCCCTGAAGGTCACCCTGTACTGGGGGGTTCCCGGCGGAAGCTGGGCCTTCACCACGGCCAGCCCGGCGATCTGCGTGCGGCAGGTGGGCTTGCCCTCTCTGGTCCCATCCGGTAAGAGGACCTGAACGCTCTGCGACAGGAGGTGGTCCGCGGTGACGATGGTGTCCCGCCCGACGACCACGCCGGTGCCGTATTGCAAGAGGGTTCCGCTCCGGCCGACCAGCGGCACAATGCCGCGCGGATCCGGCTGACTGAGGACCGCCGTCTGAGACTGGCCACGTGACGGTTTGGCCGCGAGAAGCAAGGTTAGAAGGAGAAGAACCAGCAGAGGTCCAGGAAACAACCGATTCAAGGCGCGCATCCGTCGCTCCGGCAGTCGCACGTGATGCCTTGTTCTACCCTTCAGATGCCCGTCTCCAGGGCAGGACAGTCCTGCGCTCGCCGCCTTTGGTATACTGGCGTCGCGTTTGCCATCGAGATTCGTCCAGATCGTGGAGAACGACCGTCATGTCCCGAACCACCTGGAGACTCCTCTTCGTTGTCGTCGTGGCGCTGCTGGCGGCCCAGCTGGCCACGGCGCCGCTCGGATTCGAGGGGTACCGTCCGCGGCTGCAGGCCCCCCGGCTGCGGGTGAACCTCGGCCTCGACCTCCAGGGCGGCAGCCACCTCGTCCTGGAAGCGCAGGATACCGCAACCGTCAAGGCCACGCCCGAAGCGGTCGAGGCGGCGATGCGCGTGATCGAGAGCCGTATCGATCAGCTGGGGGTAGTGGAACCGACGATCCAGCGCGTGGGCGACCGACGGATCATCGTTGAGCTCCCGGGGATCGAAGACCCCGAGCGCGCCCTCCGGCTGATCGGCAAAACCGCCCTCCTGGAGTTCACCAACACCGGCCGGACCCAACTGCCTGAGGGATCCCGCTGGAACCCCCAGGGAACGGCTGTGACAATTCCGGGGCCGCAGACGCGCACGATCAACCTGAAGAAAGACGTGATCCTCACCGGCGCCGATTTGGCGGAAGCGCAGGCGGGGTTCCAGCAGGGCAGCGGGGTGACGACCGGCACGCCGATTGTGAGTTTTCGGTTCAAGGGGCCGGCGGGGAAGAAGTTCGAGGAGTTCACCGCCAGCCACGTCGGCCAGTACCTCACGATCGTGCTGGACAACGAGGTGATTTCCTCTCCTGTGATCCAGGAGAAGATCGGTGGGGGGTCGGGCCAGATCAGCGGTGGCTTCCGCGACATCGCGGAGGCCCGCGAACTCGCCGTCTTGCTGCGCGCCGGCTCGCTGCCGATTCCCGTCGAGGTGGTCGAGCGCCGCACGGTCGGGCCGTCCCTGGGCCGCGACTCCCTCGACCTCAGCCTGCGCGCAGGCGCCATCGCGGTGGCGCTCATCGTCGCCTTCATGATCGCGCTCTATCGCCTGCCCGGCGTGCTGGCGGACGCGGCCCTGCTCCTCTATGCGCTCTTTCTCTTTGCCGCCCTGACCGCCCTCGGGGCCACGATGACCCTGCCGGGGATCGCCGCCTTCATCATCTCGGTGGGCATGGCCATCGACGCCAACGTGCTCATCTTCGAGCGGATCAAGGAGGAACTGCGCGCCGGCAAGACGCTGCGCGCGGGCATCCAGTCGGGGTGGAGCCGCGCCTGGTCGGCCATCCTGGACTCCAACGTCACCACGCTGGTCGGCGCCGCGGTGCTCTTCGCCCTGGGGACCGGTCCGATCAAAGGCTTCGCCACGACGCTCTTCATCGGGGTCGTGATCAGCATGTTCACGGCGATCCTGGTCACGCGGGTGCTCGTCGACTCCGTGGCCCGCCCGCCCATCGACCGCTTCTTGCGGTTCGGCGCGTAGATGGCCATGCGCACCTGGGACATCATCGGCAACCGGCGCTGGGGCTACCTCCTCTCGCTGCTGGTCATCATCCCCGGAGCGATCGCCCTGGCCGTCTGGAGCATCAACCTGGGGATCGACTTCACCGGCGGGACGCTGCTGGATCTACGCCTCGGCCGGGAGGCCAGCCTCCAGGAGGTCCGGGCGGTCCTCGAGCCCTTCGGCCATGGCGACGCGGTCATCCAGCAGTCGCCGGAACGTCCGCGCCAGGTCCTCATCCGGACGCGGCTGATCGAGGAAGCCGACATGACCCGCCTGCAGAAGGCCTTCGGCGACCGCTTTAGCGGGGTGGAGGTCCTGCGCGCGGAGCGGGTGGGACCGAAGATCGGCCAGGAACTGCGGGCCCGCGCCATCCAGGCCGTCGTGATCGGCCTGCTGCTGCAGGTCCTCTACATCTCCTGGCGCTTCCGCTCGTTCCGCTTCGCTATCGCCGCCGACATCGCGCTGATCCACGACCTCTTGATCGTCGTGGGCATCTACTCGCTGCTGCGCAAGGAGGTCGACTCGTCGTTCGTCGCGGTGCTGCTGACGGTGGTGGGCTATTCGATCAACGATACGGTGGTCATCCTCGACCGCATCCGTGAGGAACAGAACCTGCGCAGCCGGGAGCCCTTTCCCCGCCTGGTCAACCGATCCATCCTCGAAGTGTTGGTGCGCTCGCTCACGACCGGGTTCGGGGCGATCATCGCCCTGCTGATCATCTACTTCTTCGGGGGTCCGACGATCAAGGACTTCGTCCTCGGGCTGGGAATCGGCGTCATCACCGGAACGTACTCGTCCATCTTCATCGCCAGCCCCGTATTGGTGGAGTGGCACAACTGGAGCGAGCGGCGGCGGGGAAAACCCCAGGCGCCGGCCGAAGCGGAAGGCCGCCCGGTGCCTGAACTGGCTGCGGTGGGCGGTCCCGACGGGCGAAAGGCGCCTACGCCCGTCCCGCGCCGGCGGCGCAGTCGGAGACGGAGGTAGAATTACCACGATGCGTGTGCTGCTGCTTCTGGCCCTCGTGTTGCTGGCGGCGGTGACCATTTTTGCACTCAATAACCCCACCGCCGTGACCGTCCGATTTCTGGCCTGGAGATACGGCACCACCCTCGCCCTCGCCATGATCGCGGCGGCGGCCGCCGGGGCGCTGGTCGTCTACATCGCCAGCCTGGCGGCGCAGCAGGGATTGAAGGCCCGCCTGAGGGCGGCCCAATCCCGTCTGGCCGAACTCGAACGGCAGCGCACCGCGCTTCCCCCCCAGAGCCCTTCATCCGGCGCCTGAGCACCAGGCGATCCCCGACCGCGGGCCAGCCTCGTTCATCACACTTGGTATAATCGCGGGTAAGGCCTGATCGTGACCGCACGACTGTGACGCTCCTTCCACCCGCCCGCTGGATCATCAAGCCTCCCGATCCCGAGCGCGCCGCCGCCCTCGCGGCGGACCTGTCGATCAGCCCTCTTACCGCCCAAATGCTGCTGAACCGAGGGCTGGCTGATCCCGCCGCCGCCCGCGTCTTCCTGCGGGCCGCCCTGGAGGATCTCAGTGAGCCCGCCCACCTGCTCGACCTTCCCCGGGCGGCGGAGGTGCTGCTGGCCGCGCTGGGAGGCGGGACGCGGATCATCATCTACGGCGACTATGACGCCGATGGCGTCACCTCCACGGCGATCCTGGTGCGGGGACTGCGCGCCCTGGGCGCCCGGCCGGAGGTCTTCATCCCGCGCCGGGACATGGAGGGGTACGGTCTCAACGGCGACGCCATCGCCCGCCTGGGAGGTCCGGGGTTGCTCGTCGCCGTGGACTGCGGGATCACGGCGGTGGACGAGGTCGCCCAGGCGGCCGCGCAGGGACTGCAGGTCATCATCCTCGATCACCACCTTCCCGGCTCAGCGCTGCCCCCTGCGGCGGCCGTCGTCGGACCGAAACGAGAAGGGCAGCCTGCGGTCACCCCCGTCGCGGCGTGCGGGCTCGCCTATCAAACTGTCCGCGCGCTCTGGCGGCTGGCCGGGCGGGATGATCAGCCGGTCGACCTGCTGGATCTCGTCGCGGTCGGAACGCTGGCCGACGTCGTCCCCCTCGTCGGGGACAACCGGATCTTCGCCCGGCAGGGGCTGGCCAGGATGGCCGAGGCGCCGTCGGTAGGGATCGCGGCGCTGCTGCGCGTGGCCGACGTCGCGGGCGCGGTGCGGATCCGCGATGTCACCTTTGGACTGGCGCCGCGGCTGAACGCCGCCGGCCGTCTCGGCGACGCCACGGTGGCGGTGACGCTGCTGACCACCGACGATCCCGCCGAAGCCGCCGCGCTCGCCCGGACGCTCGACGAAGAGAACCGGAGACGTCAGGAGATCACGGAGGCGGTGCTCGCGTCCGCGTCCGCGCAGGTGGAGGAGGCTGGGTGGAAGGACGGGCCCGCCCTGGTGGTGGCTGGAGAGGGCTGGCACGCCGGGGTGATTGGCATCGTCGCCTCTCACCTCAAGGAGCGCTACAATCGTCCCGTCGTGATGATCGCCGTCGCGGACGGCGTCGGGCGGGGATCTGCCCGGTCCATTGAACCGCTGCCCATGGTGGACGCCCTCGGCGCGGTCGGCGACCTGCTCAGCCGCTTCGGCGGCCACGCCATGGCCGCGGGGCTGACGATCGCCGCGGAACGCATCGAAGACTTTCGCCGCCGCTTCACCCAGGAGGCGGGGCGCCGGCTCACTCCCGAGGATCTCGCGCCGGCCCTGACCATCGACGCGGAAGTGGACCTGCCCGCCCTCATCCCAGCGCTGGCGAGGGAGATCGAACAGATGGCGCCCTTCGGTCCCGGCAACCCCGAACCGCTGGTGGTCCTGCGCGGCCTGCGCGCCGCGGCGACGCGCGTCGTAGGCGACGGCCACCTGCGAGTGGGCCTCACCGACGGGCGCGCGTTCGTCGACGCCATCGGATTCGCCCGCGGCGACGTCGCCGAACTGCTGGCGTTCACCGGCGCGAGGGTGGACGTCGCCGCGGCCGTCGAGCTCGACCGGTGGGGGGAGGGAGAGCGGGTCTCGCTGGTGCTGCGCGATCTGAGCACGCCCGGATTGGATCTGGAAGCGGTGCTGGCGGACGGGGATCTGCTGCTGGACCGTCTCTTCGCGCGCGCGCAGGAGTATCTGGGGACGGGCTTCCGCGGCATCGAAGGCGCGTGGTCCTTTTACACAAAGGTCGCCGGTGTGACCTTCGAGGGACGGCAGGAGTGGCTGTCCTCGATCCGTCCGGGACAACCGCTGCATCTGGTCCGGCAGCCCTCGAATCCCTACGATCCCCACGCCATCGCCATCCTGACCACCGAAGGGCGCCAGCTCGGCTTCCTCAGCGCCAGGATCGCGGGACGGCTGGCGCCTTCCATTGATGCGGGAACGCGCTACATGGCGACCGCCTCGCAACTGACTGGGGGCGGAGACCGTTCCTATGGGTTGAACGTCTTCATCCAGCGGGAGGAGTCCGCGGTCAGCGCGGACGGGATGGCCTGGTCCTCCTGGCGCCCCCTGCCGGTGGATGCCCTATTGGAGCGGCTGCGCATCCTCCTGCATGGGGGGCGGCCCCTCCGCCACGCGCAGTCGGAGACGATCGAACGGCTGCTCATCGAGGGGAAGGTAACGACAGCCTTGAGGCCGGGACGCCGCGGGGCGGTGACCGCGATGATGGCGGCTGCGGCCCTGGCGGCGCAGCGCGCGCGTCCCGTCGTGATTGCTCTCTCGCTGATCAGCCAGGTGGACCGCTGGTTCGAGACCTTCGGGCCGCTGCTGCGCGAGGTCGGCTTTCGCGTCTACCGCGCCCACGGCGCGCTCTCGCTGCGCCCCCAACAGCGGCTGGCCCGCGCGCTGGAGGAAGGGCGCGCCGATATCGTCTTGGCCAGCGCGGCGTGGCTCGCGCGGGGCGGGGTGGAGACGGTGCCGCACGGGCTGCGCTCGGCCGTGATCATCGCCGACGCCGACATGCCGGGCGAGACCGCCGGTGTTCTGGCGGCTGCCGTCTCCCCGCACCTCCCGCCTGGCGGGGGCCTGGCTCGCTTCCAGTGGAAGAGTGGTGCGTCTCACTCTGACGCGGCCGGTGATCCGGATGGAGTCGGGGTCGTTCAGGACGGCTTCGTCAGGGCGAACCTGCGCCTGGTCGACCGGCGTGATGACGCAGACCATGAGAGCCTGCTGGCGGCGCTGGCCGCCCCCGATGAAAAGACGCTGATCTTCACACCACGCCGCGGCGACGCCGTCACGCTGGCGACGTCGCTGCGCGGCCGGGAGGGAATGGGCGCGGTGGCCTATTACCATGGCGGCCTCCCAGCCAGGGTGCGCCGGGTGATCGAGCAACTCTTCCTGGACGGCAAGGTCGGCGTGCTGGTCTCGACGGGCGCCTTTCCAGAAGCCTTCGCCCCCGGCGACATCGCCCAAGTCATCCTGGGCGGCCTTCCCCAGAGCCGCACGCAGTTGCAGGAGATGGCCGCGCTCGCCGGACTCTCCGGGAAGCCGGCGACCGTCGTCCTGGCCTATCGCCGCGACGATGCGGCCCGCGTCCTCGCGGACGTCGAAGAACGCTTCCCGTCGCGGGACCGACTGGCCGCCTTCTACCGACTGCTCCGTACGGTTGTTCAGGCGAGCGGAGGGGAGGCGCTGCTCTGGCCCGGTGAAGCCTTGGGATCGGCGCTGGCCGGCGCTGGATGGTCTGCTCAGGGCAGCGAGAGCGCCCTCGATACGCTGGCACAGGCCGGTGTGATTCAGCGTGAGATCCTCGAGGGCCGCTGGCGCATTGAACTGACGGACGGTGGCCGGCGGGACCTGACCGATTCCCTGCGCTATGTCGAAGGCGACCGCGAGCGGGGGGCAGTAGACGGGCTCATGCCCATGGCCTTTGGCCCGGCCTCTGCGATCCTGCACGGGCTGGCGAGCGCCGACGCGAGAGAAACCACCTCCACCTGAGATCAACCGAGCCGTACCACACCTTTCAGGTCCCCAGGTCGCGCCATGGGACAGGCCGTGATAGTCTAAGGAGAAGTATGAAGTGGCTCGAGCAGCGTAGAGCCCAGAGCGCCTTTCAAGACCTCCCCAAAGACGCCCAAGAGCTTATTGCGAAGGTCCGAGCGCACTTCACTCGTGCCGACCTGGACGTCCTGCGTGAGGCCTATCTCTTCGCGGAAAGCGCCCACGCCGGGCAGACCCGCGCCTCCGGCGAGGCCTACATCCGCCACTCCTACGCCGTGGCCGACATCCTGGCGGACCTGCGGATGGATCCCGTCACCATCGCCGCCGCCCTGCTGCACGACGTGGCTGAAGACACCGGCGTCACGCTGGCCGAAGTGTCGGAACGGTTCGGGGCCGAGATCGCCACCCTGGTCGACGGTGTGACCAAACTGGGCCAGATTGAGTGGCAGTCGCGGGAGGAGCGGCAGGCCGAGTCGCTGCGCAAGATGTTCCTGGCGATGGCCAACGACATCCGCATCGTCCTGATCAAGCTGGCCGACCGGTTGCACAACATGCGCACGCTGCAGTACCTCCCCGAGTGGAAGCGCAAGCGCACCTCCCAGGAGACCCTGGACATCTACGCGCCGCTGGCCGAGCGCCTGGGCATCGGGCAGCTGCAGGCGGAGCTGCAGGATCTGGCCTTCCGTGAACTCAACCCGGCGTCGCACCAGGAGATGACGACACAGCTCACCCAGGCGGAGGCCACCAGCCAGGCCTTTCTAGAGGGCGTCATCACGGTGCTGCACAGGGAACTGAACCGCGCCGGGATCAAGGTCGAGCGATACAACATCACCGCGCGCCCCAAGCACCTCTACAGCATCTGGCGCAAGATGCAGCGCCCCAAGTACGCCGGCCACTCCGTGGCGCGGATCTACGACCGCCTGGGGGTGCGCATCGTCGTCGATGACGTCAAGGAGTGCTACGCGGCGTTGGGCGTGGTGCACGCGCTCTGGCGGCCCATCCCCGGCGAGTTCGACGATTACATCGCCAACCCCAAGACCACCGGCTACCAGTCGCTGCACACCGCCGTCCTCTACGAGGGCGAGCCCCTGGAGATCCAGATCCGCACCGCGCAGATGCACCACGAGGCGGAGTACGGCATCGCCTCGCACTGGAAGTACAGCCAGCGGCCGGACCGCCCCGGAAAGGACGGGGCCGGCGAGCGGGAGTTCGAGCGCAAGCTCTCTTGGCTGCGCCAGCTGCTCGAGTGGCATCAGGAGGTGCATGACGCGCGCGCCTTCGTCCAGTCGGTCAAACTGGACCTCTTCCAGAACGAGGTCTTCGTCTTCACGCCCAAGGGGGACGTGGTCGACCTGCCGGCGGGCGCTACGCCGATCGACCTCGCCTACCGCATCCATACCGAGGTCGGCCACCACGCCACCGGCGCCAAGGTGAACGGTCGGCTGGTGCCGCTCTCCTATCAGATGCATACGGGGGACATCGTCGAGATCACCACGGCCAAGACCAGCGGCGGCCCCAGCCGAGACTGGCTGGCGTTCGTCGTCACCTCCAACGCCAAGACCAAGATCAAGCAGTGGTTCAAGCGGGAACGACGCGAGGAGAACATCCAGCGCGGGCGGGAGCTGCTGGAACGGGAGCTGCGCCGGGCGGGCGGGGGCGTGGCGGCGTACATGAAGACCGAGCGACTGCGCGAGGTGGCGCAGGACTTCGGTTTGCCCTCTGATGAAGAACTGCTCGCCGCCCTGGGCAACGGGGACCTTTCCATGCTGCAGGTCGTCCAGGCCGTCCGCGGCCCCGACGCGCCGCCCCTGCCAGAGACCCTGCCGGTGGAGGGTCTCCCCGCGCAGGTACCCCGAGGCGGCGTGCGCGTGCGCGGGGTGGACAACGCGCTCCTGCGCTTCTCGCTCTGCTGCACTCCCGTGCCGGGCGACCGCATCGTCGGCTACATCACGCGCGGGCGGGGGGTGGCGGTGCACCGCGAGGATTGCCCGAACATGGCCTTCCTGCGCCAGCACCCGGAACGGCTGCTCGAGGTGGAGTGGGAGACGCTCACCGATGGCACCTATCCGGTGGAGGTGGAGGTGGAGGCGATCGACCGGGTGGGCCTCCTCAAGGACATCCTGGCCGCCATCGGCGAGTCCCGCACCAACGTCGTCTCGGTGAACGCGCGGGTGCGCAAGGACAAGGTCGCCATCGTCAACCTCGTGTTGGACGTCGGCAACGTCGAGCAGCTGCGCGCGGTGCTCCAGCGGGTGGGCCAGGTCACGGATGTCTACAGCGTCGAACGCGCGCTCCCGTCCTAAGCACCGGCCGGTCCGACGCGCCGCCCTCGCCGATCTGGTGGGGCGCCAGGTCGCCGCGCTGAATCGTCAAGCGCTCGATGCGTTGATCGCGCTGTACGCTCCCGACGCGGTATTGGAGTTCCCGGCCAGCCCCGTGGTGCGCGGGCGGGAGGCGATCCGCGCGGCCTTCGCCCGCTTCTTCGCCGATTGGGAGGAGGAGATCACGCTGTCTCAGCTGGTCTTCGGTGTGCAGGTCGTCGCGGCGGAAGGGACGGTGCGGGGGCGCCACCGCACTCTGCACCTGAAGATCCCCGGGCGCAAGGCCGTGCCGCAGCGCACCTACGAGCATCCGTTTGCAGCGTTTCTGGAGGTCCGGCGTGGCCTGATCCGCCGCCACCGCGTCTACTACGATGCACGCGACCTGGTCCGCCAGCTCCTAGGCCGAGTGTAGGCATCATTTCATGGGCAAGCCGACCGCCGCACGCGTGGGCCTCTTCACCGAATCGGTCATCCGAGAAATGACACGCCTCAACAACCTGCACGGGGGGATCAACCTGGCGCAGGGATTCCCCGACTTCGAGCCTCCCGCCGAATTGATCGAAGCGGCCAACCGGGCGATGGCCGAAGGCTACCACCAGTACGCCATTACCTGGGGCTCGCCGCGGCTGCGGGCGGCCATCGCCGAGAAGTTCGCCGCCTACAACGGCGTCGAGGTCGAGCCGGAACGGCACATCACCGTCACCTGCGGCGCCACCGAGGCGATGATGGCGGCGCTGCTGGCGGTGGTGGATCCCGGCGACGAGGTGGTGATCTTCGAGCCCTTCTATGAGAACTACGGTCCAGACGCCCTGCTCTCTGGGGCCATTCCCCGCTACGTGCGTCTCAACCTGGAGGACCCCGACTTCGGTTTTGATCGCGACGAACTCGCCGCCGCCTTCGGCCTGCGGACCAAGGCGGTGATCATCAACACGCCGCACAATCCGACGGGCAAGGTCTTTGGCCAAGAAGAACTGGAGCACATCGCCGATCTCTGCCGGCGCCACGACGCGCTGGCGATTACCGACGAAGTCTACGAGCACATCCTCTTCGACGACACCCGCCACGTCAGCATCGCCGCCCTGGAGGGGATGGCCGACCGCACCATCACGATTAACAGCATGTCCAAGACCTACAGCGTCACCGGCTGGCGAGTGGGATGGGCGATCGCGCGTGATCCGGAGATCACGGTGGGGATCCGCCGAGTGCACGACTTCCTCACCGTCGGTGCCGCGGCGCCGCTGCAGGAAGCGAGCGTCACGGCGCTCCACTTCCCCGCCCGCTACTACGACGACCTGGCCGCCCTCTACCGCGGCAAACGAGACCTGATGCTGCGGATTCTCACGGAAGCCGGCTTCCGCGCCTTCGTCCCCCGCGGCGCGTACTACATCATGAGCGACATCAGCGGCTTCGGCGCCACCGACGACGTCGCCTTCGTCCACGCCCTGGTGGCAGACGGGGGCGTGGCGACGGTGCCGGGGAGTTCCTTCTATCACGAGGCGACCCTGGGCCGGTCCTACGTGCGCTTCGCCTTTCCCAAACGCCCCGAGACGCTGGCGCAGGTCTCCGGCCGGCTGGCGCGGGTGCGGGAGGTGGCTGGGCGATGATACTGGCTCATCCGAAAACGCTTCTGCGGCTGGAGGGCGCCGTGGTCGCTGCAGCGGCGATCATCCTGTACGCGCGCACCGATCAGTCCTGGGTACGCTTTGTCCTGCTCCTGCTGGCCCCCGACCTGGCGATTATCGGTTACCTTGCTGGCGCGGCCGCCGGCGCCGCCACCTACAACCTGGTGCACACGTACGTGCTGCCGGTCCTCCTCGCGGGCGCGGGATTCATCGCCAACAGCCCCCTGGTGGTGTCGCTGGCACTCATCTGGGCCACCCACATCGGCGCTGACCGTGCCTTGGGCTTCGGTTTGAAATACCCGACCGCGTTCCGGGAGACGCACTTGCAGCACGTATGATGAAGACGCGCGACGGCACCGCACTGCGCACGTGGGCCGAGTACCGCGGCGAATTCCCCATCTTCGAGACGGCCACCTACCTCAGCACCTGTTCCCTGGCGCCGCTGGCCCGGCGCGTCGAGGCCGCCGTGCACGACTACCTGCGGCTCTGGCATGCGGTGGGTTCCTCGGCCTGGTACGGACCGTGGTGGGAAGAGATCGCCACCCTGCGCGCCCGGGTCGCGCGCGTCGTTGGAGCGACGACCGACGAAGTGGCGCTCTTTCCCTCGATCACGGCGGCGCTGAGCGCGGTCGCCTCGGCGCTGGACTACCGCGCCCGGCCGCGGGTGGTCATGAGCGCCCTGGAGTTCCCGACGACCCGCTATCAGTGGCAGGTGAAGGGCGGCGTCGAGACTGTGGAGATGGCGTCCCCGGACGGAATGCGCGTCTTCCCCGAACAGTACGAAGCGGCCGTCGACGGCCGCACCGCGTTGGTGGTCGGTTCGCACGTCTACTTCACCAGTGGGATCATCCAGGACATCGTCGCCCTCGCGGATATCGCCCACGCTCGGGGCGCGCTCTGTCTGATCGACGCCTACCAGTCGGTCGGCCAGCTCCCTCTCGAGGTGAGGGCCGCCGGGGTGGACTTCCTCGTAGGAGGCGCGCTGAAGTGGCTGCTGGGCGGATCGGGGCTAGCCTTCCTGTACGTGCGAGGCGACCTGCTGCCTCGTCTCCGGCCGGAGGTGGTGGGCTGGTTCGCCCACCGCGACCAGTTCGCCTTTGCGCCCGAGTTCGAGTACGCGGAGGACGCTCGCCGTTTTGAGGGCGGGACGCCGTCTGTGGCGGCTGTCTACGCGGCCAGCGCGGGGCTGGCCCTGGTGGAGGAGATCGGCCCCGAACGCCTCCGCGCCCGGCAGCTGGCATTGACCGCGGATCTGGTCGAGCGGGCACGAGAAGCCGGCCTGGCCCCACGCGTCCCCGCCGATCTCACGCATCACGCCGGGATCGTGACGATCCCCCGACGCGATCCCCCGGCCGCGGTACAGGGCCTGCGGGAAGCCGGCGTGATCGTCGATGCCCGTCCCGGCGTCGTGCGCGTGTCCCCGTACTTCTACAACACCCCAGAGGACCATCAGCGCGCGATCGACGCGATGACCGCTCTGTCCCGCCGCGGCGTTGACTGACCGCCGTGCGCCTGCTCATCCAACGGGTCTCCCGCGCCGCCGTCCGCATCGACGGCGCCGTGGTCGGTGAGATCGGTCCCGGGCTGGCCGTCCTGGTAGGCGTCCGCGCGTCGGATACCACAGCCGAGGCGGAGTGGCTGGCGGAGAAAGTCGCCAACCTACGGATATTTGGCGATGAAGCGGGGAAGATGAATCGTTCCTTGCTGGATGTGAGCGGGGCGGTTCTCAGCGTCTCGCAGTTCACCCTCTATGCCGATACAAGCGGCGGGCGCCGTCCTTCCTTTATCGAGGCGGCCACGGGCGCCGAGGCAGAGGGAGTCTATGAGGCCTTCAATGCAGCCCTGCGCGTTCGCGGTCTCAGCGTGACGACCGGCCGGTTCGGCGCGGTCATGGAGGTGGAGATCCGCAACACAGGCCCAGTGACGATCTTGCTGGAGCGCGAACGGAGCGAGGCCCGGGACTGACCTCTGTCCGCGGTCAGCGCGCCACGGCGTCCGGGCTGAGGACCGCGGCGACCTCTTCCAGGTCCTTCACCGTGTCCACCCCGCGCCAGAAGGCGCGCGAGCGGTAGGCGGCGAGACGTCCTTCGGCGGCGAGGCGGGGGAAGGTTGTCACCTCGTGATCGCCGCGCTCGGGCAGCAGCGGAAGGATGCTCCGGGAGAGCAGGTAGATCCCCGCGTTGATCCAATACGGGAGCTCCGGTTTCTCCCGGAACCCCCGTACCCGGTTGGCTTCATCCACGTCGACGATCCCATACGGACTGCGGAAGGGCGTCACCACCACCGTCGCGCTCGCACCTTCCTGGCGGTGCTGGTCCAGCACCGGGGCGAGAGGCAAGTCGGTGACGATGTCTCCGTTGGTGGCCACGCAGACCCCGATGGTGGGGCTGAGGGCGCTGAAGGCCCGGCGCAGCGCTCCGCCGCGTCCCAGCGGCTCCTCTTCAATCGAGTAGCTGATGCCCAGATCCCAGGAGGCGCCGTCGCCAAAGTAGTCACGCAGCGCTTCGTGGCGATAGCCGCAGGCGATGACCACCTGGTCGACCCCCTGCTCGCGCAGCCACCGCAGCTGGTAGGCCAGCAGCGGGACGCCGTGAACTTCGACCATGGCTTTGGGCCGATCGACCGTGAAAGGACGGAGGCGCTCGCCTTTGCCCCCCGCCAGCACAATCGCCTGCATCTCGGGAGGGGTATTTCCCGAATCCGCGGGGGTCTCCTTGCCCATGTCCGCGGCCGGTCCTGGGAAGAAGGACCCCGTCGGCAGATCCGCCTGGACCGGCCGTGCTGACCCGACCGAGCCGAGGGGTGCTAGATTTGGCCACGAGGGGAGGGAGAGGGGATGAGAAAGCGACCGCACCGGCTCGACGCTGTGGTGCTGGCGGGTGGAGTCAACGAGATTCCTCTCTATGACGGCTACCGTCCTGGATACAAGGCGTTGGTGGAAATTGGCGGTCGGCCATGCATTCGCTACGTGCTCGACGCCCTTCGTGCCTCCTCGTCCGTCGGCGAGATCTGCGTGGTGGGCGCCGAGGAAGTCCTGGCCCCCGCGGTAGGCGATCGGGCGGTGACCTACCGGCCGGCCGACGACAACCCCCTGGGGAGCTTCCTGACCGGACTGCGAGTCTTCCAGAGCAGCCAAGAGGTCCTGGTGACGGCGGCCGACCTGCCTCTCCTCACGGGGCCGATCGTCGATGCGTTCATCGATGCCTGCGGCGCCGCCCCAACGGGACGTCCGGAGAACCTGTACATCTCGGTGGTCCGCCGAGAGGACTTCATCGGGCCCTTCGCCCGCACACACAAGGCGATCAACCGCTTCCGCGACGGGGTCTATGGGCACGGTAATCTGGCACTCGCCGATCCACGCATCCTGCGGAACGCGGCAGCGATGGAGCGGATCAACGCCATGTACGCTGCGCGTAAGAGTGAGCTACGCTCCGCCCTCGCTCTGGGCCTGTCCGTCGGGCTGGCCTACGTCATCGGCGTGCACTTCCTCCACCTCTTGACGCTGCGCCAGATGGCGGCCATCGCCTCACGACGCTTCGGGATCGGTCTCGTGCCGGTGACGCTGCCCCATCCCGAGGTGGCCGTCGACGTCGACGAGCCCGAGGACTTTGAGGTCGCCTCCGAACTGCTGGCTTGACCGTCCCCGCGAGCGGCTCCTACAATCAGGACAACCTGCGATGACGGGCAGGAGTAGGAGGCGATCCTCGCAGCGAGGGATGCCGGCCCGGCCGTGGTGGAGAGCATCTCCAGGCCCTCGCCTCCGAAGACAGCCCTGAGCGGTGGGCGTGCTCCCGCCCGCCGGCCCTCATCCCGTGACGATGAGCAAGCGCCGCCCCCGGTCACCGTGTGACCCCGGGCGGAAGCAGGGTGGTACCACGGGCACGCTCCCGTCCCTGGAGGACGGGAGCGTTTTCCATTCTCGCCGCGCCCGGCAGGGCGCCCGGGCGGAGGAACCTGATGCAGCGACGGATTGAACCGCGACTCCCCAAGGGGATGCGCGACCTGCTCCCCGAGGAGATGATCCGGCGCCGTCACGTCGTGGACCGCGTGCGTGAGGTCTTCGAGGCATTCGGCTTCGGTCCGCTGGAGACGCCGGCGCTGGAGCGCGAGGAGACGCTGCTCGGCAAGTACGGCGCCGAGGCGGAGAGGTTGATGTACTCGGCCCGGCACGCGGAGGGCAAGGACCGCCTGGCGCTGCGCTACGATCTCTCGGTTCCGCTGGCGCGCGTGGTCGCGGCGCACCAGGATCTGCCGAAACCGTTCAAGCGGTACCAGATCGCGCCGGTCTGGCGCGCGGAGCGGCCGCAGAAAGGACGCTACCGCGAATTCTACCAGTGCGACGTGGACACCGTGGGCGCTCCCGGCATGCTGGCCGACGCGGAGATCGTCCAGGTCGTCTACGAGGTGCTGACCCGGTTGGGGTTCTCCGAATTCACCATCCGGCTGAACAACCGGAAGATCCTCAACGGCATTGGGCAGATCGCAGGCGTGCCGGCCGATCTCCTGCCAGGCCTCTACCGCTCGATCGACAAGCTCGAGCGCATTGGTCTCGAGGGCGTGCAACAGGAACTGGAGAGCAACCGCATCGCTGGCGACGCCGTTGGACGGCTGATGACCCTGCTCCAGGTCAGCGGCGAGAGCCATCAGGTCCTCGGGCAACTGCGAGACCATCTGGGCCGGTCGGTCGAGGCGGGGGAGGGGATCGGTGAGCTCGAGGAGATCCTCAGCCTCCTCGACGCCATGGGGGTGGCGCGGGATCGCGTGCGCGTGGACTTCGCGATGGTGCGGGGGCTGGAATACTATACCGGGCCCATTTACGAGACGGTCGTGGAGCGTCCCCGCATCGGCAGTCTCACCGGCGGAGGTCGCTACGACAGACTGATCGGTCTCTTCACGGGCCGCGACCTGCCCGCCACCGGGACGTCGCTGGGGATCGAGCGGATCATCGACGTGATGGAGGAGAGGAACATGCTCCCCGCCGGCGTAAGACGGACGGTCACCCAGGCGCTCGTCACCGTCTTTGACGCCGCCCTTCTTCCGGCGTCGCTGGGGCTGGCGGGCCGGCTGCGCCAGGCCGGCGTGAACACCGAGGTCTTCCTGGAACGTCGGCCCCTCTCCGACCAGATCCGCTATGCGGATAGGACGGGCATCCCCGTGGCGATTTTTCTCGGTCCGGAAGAGGACCGAGCCGGCCAGGTCACGCTGCGCCACCTGAGAACCGGGCAGGAGCGAGCCGTGCCGGCCGAACAGGCCGCGGCGGCTGTGCGCGCATGGGTCGAGGAGGTCTGATGGCGCTCGGCGGCATGCAGCGCCGCCTCTCCGCGCAGCCCCGGACGCTGGCAGCCGCGGTCCGACCGGAGCAGCCGGAGGTACACTTGGCCGGGTCCGTGCACACGGTCCGCACCCTGGGCGGTGTGGCGTTCCTGATCCTGCGTGATCGCTCCGGCATGATCCAGGTCGTGGCGCCGGGCGACCTCGACGTCCCGCGCGAAGCGGTCGTCGAGATCACCGGGACCGCGCGGAGCGAGGGGCGGGCGCCCGGAGGCGTGGAAGTGGCAGCGACGGAGATCACGGTGATCTCGCGGCCTGCTGGGCGATTGCCGTTCGACGTCAGCAAACCGGTGTTGCATGCCGAGCTGGATACGGCATTGGACCACAGGGCGCTCAGCCTGCGCCACCCCCGGACGGGGGCGATCTTTCGGGTCGCCTCCGCGCTCACCGGCGGATTTCGCCGTGCGCTCGCTGACGAGGGGTTCATGGAGATTCACACCAGCAAACTGGTCGGGAGCGCCACGGAGGGTGGCGCCGGGCTTTTTCGCGTGGACTATCCCGACCGCGCCGCCTACCTGGCACAGAGCCCTCAACTGTACAAACAGATCTGCGTCGGCGCCTTCGAGCGCGTCTTTGAGATCGGTCCCGTCTTCCGCAACGAGCCGCATGCGACCACGCGCCATCTCAACGAGTACACCAGCCTCGACGTGGAAGCCGCCTATCTGGACCTGGACGGCCTGCTCGATCTGGAGACACGGGTGCTGGCGGCGATGCTGGAGGAGGTGGCCAGATCGGCCGCGCTCGCACTCGATCAGTTGGGAGTCCGCCCTCCGGCGATCGGCCGCATCCCGCGCCTCCGCCTCGACGAGGCGAAAGCGCGACTCGCCTCCCGGGGAAAGACCTACGCCCCGGAGGAAGATCTCAACCCGGCGGGGGAGCGCCTCCTCGGCGAGATGCTGGGGGAGGAAGGCCAGGAGTTCGTCTTCGTCTCCCACTACCCCGCGGCGGCGCGACCGTTCTACGCGGCGCCCGATCCGGACGATCGGTCGCTCACCCTTTCGTTCGACCTGCTGTTCCGAGGCGTCGAGGTCACCACGGGTGGTATGCGCATTCACGACCTGGCGCAGCTCCGCGAGAACATGGAGCGCTTCGGGCTCGACCCCACGGCCTTCGCCGGGTATCTGGAGGCGTTTGCCTGCGCGATGCCTCCGCACGGCGGGTTCGCCATCGGCCTGGAACGGCTGACTGCTCAACTCGTGGGCGCGCCGAACCTGCGGTGGGCCGCTCTCTTCCCGCGAGACCGGCGCCGGCTGGAACCCTGATGAGGCCCTTCCGCACCGACGGTTGCGGCGCCCTCCGCCCCGGTGATGCCGGTCGCCAGGTCCGCCTGGCCGGGTGGGTCCACCGCCGCCGGGACCTCGGGGGCGTGATCTTCATCGATCTCCGCGACCGGGAGGGGATCGTCCAGGTCGTCGTCCAGCCACAGACGGCCGAGGCGTATCGCCAGGCCGAGGGCGTGCGCGGGGAGTTTGTCCTGGCGGTGGAAGGCGAGGTGCGGGCCCGCCCGGCCGGCACCGAGAATCCCCGCCTGGCCACAGGAGCGGTGGAGGTGCGGGCGGAGCGCGTCACCGTCCTGGCGAGCGCCGATACGCCACCGTTCCCGCTGACCGAAGAGCAGGCGGTCGACGAGGCGTTACGGTTGCGCTACCGCTACCTCGATCTCCGCCGCCCCGCGATGACCGCCAATCTCCGCCTGCGCCACCGCCTGGCCATGGCCGTCCGCCGCGCCTTTGACGCGCGCGGGTTCGTGGAGATCGAAACGCCCATGCTGATCAAATCGACCCCCGAGGGGGCACGCGACTTCCTCGTGCCGAGCCGCCTCCAGCCGGGGCACTTCTACGTCCTGCCGCAGTCGCCGCAGCTGTTCAAGCAGATCCTGATGGTGGCAGGCCAAGACCGGTACTTTCAGATCGTCCGGTGCTTTCGCGACGAGGACCTGCGCGCCGACCGCCAACCCGAGTTCACGCAGGTTGACGTCGAGCTCTCGTTCACCGACGAAGAGGAAGTCATGGAGATCACCGAGGCCGCGCTCGCCGACGCCGTCGCCGACGCCGCCGGCGTCACGCTGCCCCGCCCCTTCCCCCGCCTCACCTATGCCCAGGCGATCGCGCGCTACGGCATCGACAAGCCGGACCTGCGGGTGGACCTCCCCATCGGGGACGTCACCGACGTCGCGGGTGGGGCCGACGGTCCCGCGCTGTTTCACGAGGCCGTGGTCTCGGGCGGCGTGGTGCGTGGGCTGGCGGTTCCGGATGCGGCGGGCCTCTCGCGCAAACAGGTCGACCGGCTGACGGACCTCGCCCGCCAGGGTGGCGCGCGGGGCCTGGCCACCCTGGCGATCACGCCGGAGGGACCTGCCGGCACCCTGGGCCGCCAGGTGGGCGCCGACCTGGCGCGGCGGCTCGCTGAGCGCCTCGGCGGACGGTCCGGCGACCTGCTCCTCTTCTGCTGGGGCCACGAGCCGCAGGTGGCCTCGGCGCTGGGGCGAGTGCGGACCGCCGTGGCCGAGGAGCTGCGTCTGGTCCCGGCGGACCGCCTGGCGCCTTGCTGGGTTACGGAGTTTCCCCTCCTCGAAGCCAGTGAAGAGGGTGGGCTCACGGCCGTGCATCATCCGTTCACATCGCCCCAGGATGCCGACCGCCCGCTGTTGCAGACCGAGCCGCTGGCTGTGCGGGCGCGCGCCTATGATCTCGTGGTGAACGGTGTGGAGGTGGGGGGAGGGAGTATCCGCATCTCCGACCCGCAGCTGCAGCGCGAGGTCTTCAGGCTGATCGGCCTCTCCGAGGCCCAGGCGCAGGAGCGCTTCGGATTCCTGCTCGAGGCCTTCCGCTACGGCGTACCGCCCCACGGCGGCATCGCCCTCGGCTTCGACCGTCTCGTCATGCTGCTGGCGGGGGAGGAGACCATCCGCGACGTCATCGCCTTCCCCAAGACCACCACCGGCGCCGACCCGATGACGGGCGCTCCCTCGGCCGTCGATCCCCGCCAGCTGGAAGAGGTGCACATCAGGATCGACGAGTCGATTGGTGAGAAGCGGTAGCCGACCAACTTGAGCTCATCTGAAGAGAGGATACGCTCTCTACCAGTTCTCGAGACGGAATTCAGGAACGTGGCGACCCTCTTCCTGATCTGCGGTCTTCCCGGCTCCGGCAAGACCGCCCTTGCCAAGGAAATTGAGCACGAGACCCATGTTGTTAGGCTCCGCGCGTGGGTGGTAAAATGGCCGCAAGCAGGCGATCCCTGCCGTACTCGAGCGCGCCAGAAGTTCCGAGCCAACACCATGTAAACGGGAGCCCGGACTCTGGCCGCGGATGACAGCTCCCGGGACCCGGCGCACCACCGTCGGTGATCCCGCCCGGAGTTGTCAGAAACGGACAGGAGGGCACCCACCTGTCGAGGACAGGT
Organism: bacterium; assembly: GCA_036004665.1. Lineage (GTDB taxonomy): Bacteria > Sysuimicrobiota > Sysuimicrobiia > Sysuimicrobiales > Humicultoraceae > JACQGZ01. The sequence continues at coordinate 74,780 of DASYRG010000008.1, forward strand.
TCGGGAACTCCGGCGCCCACGGTACGGCGGGGATTTGTCTAACTTGACGAGACCGTGAGCCTCTTTCCTCAGGACCGCCTGCCGGAAGGCGCGCCGCTGGCCGCGCGCATACGGCCGCAGACGCTCGACGAATTCGTCGGGCAGGACCACATCGTCGGCCCCGGCACCTTCCTTCGGCGCGCCATCGAGACCGACGACCTGCCCAGCCTGATCCTCTACGGACCTCCCGGCACCGGGAAGACCTCCCTCGCCACGATCATCGCCCAGATGACCCGCTCGCACTTCGAGCAGGTCAACGCCGTCACCGCGGGGGTGGCCGACCTCAAGCGGATCATCACGGAGGCGCAGGACCGCCGTGCCTACTATCAGGCGCGCACCATCCTCTTCATCGACGAGATCCATCGCTTCAACAAGGCGCAGCAAGACGTGCTCCTCCCGGCGGTGGAGGACGGCACGATTATTCTCATCGGGGCGACCACTGAGAACCCGTTCTTCGAGGTGAACGCCACCCTGGTCAGCCGCGCCCGCGTGCTGCAACTGGAGCCGCTGCGCGAAGACGACCTGCGCGCGATCATCCAGCGCGCTCTCGTCGAGGAGCGGGGGCTCGCCGCCCAACGGGTCAGCGTCGACGACGACGCCCTCGCCCACCTGGTGAACATCGCCAACGGCGACGCCCGCGTCGCTCTGAACGTTCTAGAGGCCGCCGCCCTCATCGCCCCGGCGGGGAAGGACGGCCGCCGCCGCATCACCCTCGCCATGGCGGAAGAAGCGGCTCAACGGCGCGCGCTCCTCTATGACCGTGAGGGCGACGTCCACTACGACACCATCTCCGCGTTCATCAAGAGCATGCGCGGCAGCGATCCCGACGCGGCCGTCTACTGGCTGGCGCGGATGCTGGCCGCGGGCGAAGATCCCCGCTACATCGCCCGGCGCATGGTCGTGCACGCCGCAGAGGACGTCGGGCTGGCCGACCCGATGGCGCTGGTGGTCGCCACCGCAGCGGCGCAGGCGGTGGAGTTCGTCGGGTTGCCCGAGGCCCGCATCCCGATGACCGAGGCGGCCATCTACATCGCCACCGCCCCCAAGAGCAACGCGGTCGTGGAGGCGATCGGAGCCGCCTCTGGGGACGTGGAGTCGGAGCGCGCCGAACCGGTGCCCCGCCACCTGCGCGACAGCAGCCACCGCGCGGCGGTCGCCCGGCTGGGACACGGCAAGGGCTACAAGTACGCGCACGAATACCCCGGACATTTCGTCGACCAGCAGTATCTTCCCGACAACCTGCGCGATCGACAGTACTACCGGCCCTCGGACTCCGGCCTGGAGAAGGAGATCCGCCGGCGCCTGGCGGCCTGGTGGAAAGGGATCAAGCGGTACGCCGCGCCCAAAGCCTAGATCCGTGATCGCCGTGAATCGGGCAGCGTTGCTCCGGCGGGGTCGTCACCTCGAGGTGTTCACGATTCTCTGGAACAGCGCCGAGGGCATCGTGGCCGTCGTGCTTGGTGTCCTCGCCGGCAGCATCGCTCTCGTCGGGTTCGGCATCGATAGCTTCATTGAGATGAGTTCGGGTGTCGTGCTGCTCTGGCGCCTTCAGAGCCGTCGGGATCGGGAGACCGCCGAACGCGCCGAGCGTACGGCGCTGGGTCTGGTGGGGCTGTCGCTCCTCTTGCTGGCGGCTTACATCATCTATGAGTCAGGGAGCGCTCTGCTCCACCGGGAGGCGCCCTCGACGAGCGTGCCGGGGATCATCCTCGCCCTTGCCTCCCTCATCGTCATGCCGCTCCTGGCCCGGAGGAAGCGCCGGGTGGCCGTCGCTATCAACAGCCGCGCCCTCGAGGCGGACGCGCTGCAGACGAGCATCTGCACCTACCTGTCGTTGATCCTCCTCGGGGGGCTTGGGCTCAATGCCCTCCTGGGCTGGTGGTGGGCCGACCCGGTGGCGGCGCTGGCCATGACCCCGCTCATCGCCGGGGAGGGCGCCGAGGCGGTGCGCGGTGAAGCGCACCACGATTGATCGCCTCGCTTTGTCTTGGGCGATCAGAATCACCAGGGTATAATTGATCTGTTATGGCTGAACTTGCCGTCGCGATGAGCGGCGGAGTGGACAGCGCCGCCGCCGCCGCTCTCCTGGTGGAGGAGGGGCACTCGGTCGTCGGACTCACCATGAACCTCTGGCCGGAGTGGCTCCCTGAGCCCGACGACGCCTTTCGCGCCTGCTGCGGCGTCACCGCGATCGGGGACGCCCGCGCTGTGGCCCACCAGCTGGGCATTCGCCACTACGTCTTGAACTTGCGCCAGGAGTTTGAGCGGGCGGTCATCGACGAGTTTGTCGATGAATACGCCCGCGGCCGAACGCCTAACCCCTGCATCGCCTGCAACCGGGCGATCAAGTTCTCGCTACTGCTGCGCAAGGTCCAGGCGATGGGACTGGAGGGCCTGGCCACCGGCCACTACGCTCGGATCCGCCACGATGTCGCAGGGGGGCGCTACCTTCTCCTGCGGGGGCACGACCCGGCCAAGGATCAGTCGTACGTGCTCTTCGGATTGAGTCAGGCCCAGCTGGCGCGGCTGCGCTTTCCCGTCGGTGAGCACACCAAGCCACGCATCCGCCAGATCGCGCGCAGCCTGGGGCTTCCCGTCGCCGACAAGGCGGACAGCCAGGAGATCTGCTTCGTGCCCAGGGGGAGCTACGCCGATCTCGTGGCGCAGCGTCGCCCTGACGCGGCGCGGCCTGGTCCGATCCTCGATCGGACCGGAGCGCAGGTCGGGACCCACGCCGGCGTAGGGCGGTTCACCATTGGACAGCGGCGCGGCCTGGGCTTGGCCGCGGGGCGGCCCCTCTACGTCACCGCGATCGATCCGGCGCGCAACGCCGTCGTCGTGGGAGAGGGGGAGGATCTGCTGGCGGGCGAGGTCATCGCGCGCCAGGTGAACTGGATCAGCGGAACGACGCCGCGCGAGCCGCTGCAGGTGACGGCGCGGGTGCGGCACGGAATGCGGGACACGCCGGCGCTGGCCTGGCTGGAGCCTACCGGTGCCCTGCGGGTGCGCTTCGACGAACCCCAGCGCGCGGCGGCCCCGGGTCAGGCGGTGGCGCTCTATCAGGGCGAGGTCGTCCTGGGAGGAGGCATCATCGAGCGCGCGGCCGCTTCTGTCGCGCCAGGACGCGACGCACGTATTTCGGATGGATCACTGATGGAGGTGAACCAACATGGCTGATCGCAACGACTTCGCTAGGGGATTTCTGTTCGGCGCCGTGATCGGAGGAGGGGTCGCTCTGTATCTGACCGCGCGGTCGAGCCCAGAGGTTCGGGAGGCGCTCCGCGAGCGGGGGACGGAGATGGGTCAGCGGGCCCGGGCCAAGGCCGAAGAGATGGCCGAGACGGCGCGCACCAAGGCCGAAGAATTGCGGGGCCGGGCGCGTGAGACGGCCGACGACCTGCGCGGCCGCGCCCGAGACACCGCCGAGGAGTGGCGCGGGAAGGCGCGGGATACGGTCGAAGACCTGCGGGACCGGGCTCAGGAGATGTTGAAGCGCGGGCGCTCCGAGGCGCCATCGGCGCTGGAGGACTGACCACCGGCTCGAGCTCGTCTGACGCGGCGCCGCTTCCCAGCGGAGCCCTGGAGATCGTCCGGACGCTCCGGCGCGCCGGCCACCAGGCGTTTGTCGTCGGCGGGGCGGTGCGGGATCGCCTGCTTGGCCGCCCCGCGCACGACCAGGACGTCGTTACCGCCGCCCGTCCCGAGATCGTCTCCGCGCTCTTTCCCCGGACGATCCCCGTGGGTGCGGCCTTCGGCGTCGTGCGCGTCGCCACGCAGGAGGGACCCGTGGAGGTCGCGACCTTTCGTCGCGAAGGTCCCTACCTCGACGGACGACGTCCCGCCTTTGTAGAATTCGCCTCCCTGGAGGAAGACGTCCGGCGGCGCGATTTCACCGTCAACGCGCTGCTCTACGATCCGGTTGAGGATCGAATTCTGGACCTCGTGGGAGGGCAGGCCGATCTGGCCGCCCGTCAGATCCGGACGGTGGGCGATCCCGACGCCCGCTTTGCCGAGGATCGCCTGCGCATCCTGCGCGCCGTCCGGCTGGCCGCCGAACTTGATTTCGCGATCGAGGCGGAGACTGCCGCGGCCCTCGCGCGCCACGCGGCGGCGATTCGCGACGTCAGCGCAGAGCGGATTCGCGATGAACTCCTGCGCCTGCTCACCGCGCCCGGCCGGGCCACGGCTCTGGAGACGCTCCGGCGCTCCGGGCTGCTGGCGGAGATCCTCCCCGAGGTGGCGGCGATGGAAGGCGTCGCTCAGCCGCCGGAGTTTCATCCCGAGGGCGACGTGCTCACTCACACGCGCCTGGCCCTCTCCCACCTGCGCGATCCCTCGCCCGTCCTGGCGCTGGCCGTGCTCCTGCACGACGTCGGCAAGCCTCCCACCTTCGAGCGCGCCGACCGGATTCGTTTCAACCGACACGCCGAGGTGGGGGCGGAGATGGCGGAGACGATCTGCCGCCGTCTCCGGCTGAGCGCCGACGAGGCCGAGCGTGTCGTCGCGTTGGTGCGGGATCACCTCCGCATCATGGACGTGCGGCAGATGCGCGCGCCGCGCCTGAAGCGCTTCCTGGCGCGGCCGGATTTCCCCGATCACCTCGAGCTACACCGCGTGGATTGCCTCGCCAGCCACGGCGACCTCTCCACCTGGGCATGGGCGCGAGAGCAGGCGGCCCGGCTCACCGAAGAGGAACGGCGTCCGCCCCGTCTGGTCACGGGCGAGGATCTGATCGCTCTCGGCTATCCGCCCGGACCGCGTTTTCGCGAGATGCTCGACGTGCTGGACGACGCCCACCTGGAAGGAGCGATCCGCACCCGAGAAGAGGCGCTGGCGCTGCTGGCGCGGGAGTTTCCGAAGGAGAACGCCTCCTCCGAACGGAACTGACAGCCCATGAGCGAGCGAGACGCCCTCATCATCTTCGCCATCCTCTTGGGCGCCATGCTGGTCGTGGGCGCGCTGCTGCCCTCGATCGCCCCCGGCCTGATCAATCTCCTAAATCGGACGGTGCTGAAGGGAGAGAAACGTCCGAACGAGCACTAGCGGTCGGGCGGTTTCTGATTGGCGCGCCAGTGGGTTGACGCTTCGGGCGAGGTTAGGAGTAGGCTGAGGAAGGCAGTCCCCGCGGAAGTATCCTGTCTTTCTGGAGCGGGGCCTGCCTTCCTCAGCCCATTTGTGACTTAGTCCGGATCCTCAACGCCAGCGGGTGCGCCGATCGGCGCGGCCCTTGCGTCGCGAGCGCCGTCGCGGATGCTGAACTCCCTGTCGAGCTTCCCCAGGCGGACCACGATGCCGCCGTACTCGAGTTCGGAGAACGGCAGCGTCGCGGGTTCGAAGAACCCCTGCCGGCGCATCTCGATCGCCTTGGCGGTGACGCGGTCGCGGACATGCTGCCAGACGGGATCGGCGAAGAGGTCAATCGGGTCCGTCAGGATGCCCTCGTGCATCGAGAACCCCAACGCCGAGACCATGGGGACGCAGAAGAAGGTCGAGGCCGGCGTGTTCATCGGCACGGGCATCAAGGGCAGGTTGTGGCTGCCCCGCGTGTCGCCGCCGACGTAGGGTCCCAGGCCGAAGACCGGGCCAAACTCCTCGGTAGCTGGGAAGATCTTCTGGGTCCGGATGATCGCCGGCGGGTCATCCTTTCCAACGTATCTCCCGGCGATGTTGCGCAGGCGGGTCGTCCCCACCGCCGCCGCCTGTTCCTCCGGATGCTTGCGCGACCAGATCGCTTCGATGGCGTACCGGTTGGTATCGCGCAGCAGCGTGGCGATGTCGTAAAGGCGCTCCGGCGCCTCCAGGACGATCGACCGATCGCCCTCCGTATGATCCATGTCCAGGATATGGAAGGTGAACCCGTCGTGCAGCCCCTCGCTGAGGAGCAGCCCCGGCGAGTACATTGGATCGGCGAAGGCCAGGTAGAGAGGAAGGTTGAAGGCGCCGGGACCGCACTTGTCCGCGACGAGGATCATCAGCGCCTCGCTGGGGCGCTCGTCGAGTTCTATCTCGGCGGACCCCGGTCCCATCCCGCGCACGTTGCCGGAGAAGGCGTCGCGCAGCAGGTCTTGTCCCGCGCCGTAGAGGCCCTGAGCCTTCGCCTTCTGCGTCGCGGCCAGGAAGGTGTCCCAGGCCAGCTGGTGCACCCGGGCGTCATCCACCCCATGCGTGTGCGTCATCACGAAGGCGAGATCGTCCCCGGTATGGCCGATGTAGGCGTCGATGAGCAGAGACCCCTTCGCCTTGCCGATCCGCTCGCGGGCAATGGCCAGCACCTCGGGACTAGGAGCGGTATGCCCTCCAATGGCGCCGATGTCGGCCTTGATTAGACTGACCGTGATCCGCATGCGCGGCCTCCTCTCATGAATGTCGGCAGTTGGGATGACGGGTGACGGTTCGCCTTCGATTGTACCGCTCCGCCCGGCGCCCCCGCCAGCGTCCCCGCGCCGGCGATGGGCGCGGGCGGGCGGCCCCCTGCCCGGCTGCAGGACTCCGGTGACCGTATCTTGTGGTCGGCGAGGCCGGGGGAGAGGAAATGTGGGGGGAGAGTCGAACATCCTGACAGATGAGCGCAGCGCGGCTGCGGGTGAGCAGGCTGACCGTGGAACGGGAGGGAGGGCGGGTGCGCGTCGACGTGGAGCTGGCTCACGATGAGCGCACCATGCTCGGCCGCGCCGAAACCGGGGAGGGGGTGCGGGGCACCGTGCAGGCGGCCGCGGCCGCGGCGGTGTCCGCGCTGAACCAGTTCCTGCCCGCGCCCTGGCACCTGCGCTTCGACGAGGCCGTCCTGCAGTCGGTGGCCGAGCGCGAGGCGGTCATCGTCCAGCTCCGACTCCGTTCGGAGGAGGTGGAAGAGCGACTCATTGGCAGCGCCGTCAGCGACCGCATCCCTGAGGAGGCGGCCGTGCGGGCGGTGCTCAACGCAGCAGAACGTCGCACCACGCCCCTCTTGCACTGAGGGGCGGGGCAGCGCGGCCGGCCGCTGCCGGCCGCCCATGGAGGAAACGGTTGCACGCACCAGGCCAGACCCGCGTCATCGCGCTCGTCAACCAAAAGGGCGGCTGCGGTAAGACCACCACGGCGGTCAACCTCGCCGCGTCCCTCGCGCACGCAGGCCGCCGGACCCTCCTGATTGACCTCGATCCCCAGGCCAACGCCACCATCAGCCTGGGCGTCGACCCGTCCACCCTCGGGCGGACGATCTACCACGTCCTGGTGGAGGGTGGCGAGAACGGCCAGGGGCCGCCGCTAGAGGAGATCTTCACCGAGACGAAGGTCAAGAATCTCATCCTCGCCCCGGCGACGATCGACCTGGCGGCCGCCGAGCTCGAACTCGCGCCGCGGCTGGGACGCGAGAAGGCGCTGCGCAAGCGTCTCTTCCCCGCTGCCTCCTCATTCGAATTCGTCATCCTGGATACGCCACCGTCGCTGGGACTGCTCACGCTGAACGCGCTGGTGGCCTCCGACGGGGTAATCATCCCCATCCAGACGCACTACTACGCCCTGATCGGCATGCGCCAGCTCCTGCGCACGCTGCAGATGGTTCGGGAAGAGGTCGGCCATCAGGTAGAGATCATCGGTGTGCTGCCCACGATGTACGACTCGCGCACCAACATTAGCAACGAGATCCTGGCCGGCATCCGCGAACGCTTCGGGGAGCTGGTTTTCACGTCCACCATTCACTTCAACATCAAACTGGTGGAGTCGTCGATGCACGGGGTTCCGCTCTTCGTGACCCAGCCGGAGTCCCGCGGCGCTCAACAATACCTCGAACTGGCCAAGGAGGTCATCGCGCATGAGCAAAGGACGCGAGGAGCTGCGGCGCGGCGTTAGGGAGATCCTCGAGGGCGCATCGCAGGAGATGGATGCGCTGGCCGAGGCGGCGGTGCCGCACGTCCACCATACCGTCGAGGCCCGGCCGATCCTCCGGCTGGTGCGCGACCCGGCCTCTGCGGCCACGGTTCCCACAACGCCGGCGCAGCCCGCCGTGCCCCATGCGCCTGCGGCCTCTCCAGCGCCCGTCGCGGAGCCGGTCCTCCCTGAGATGCCGATGCTGCTGCCCAAGAAGGGCGTCTGCCAGGCTTACTTCATCAACCGGCACTGCTGGGAGGTGCCGGAGGCCTTCTGCAACACGGCGCTTCAGGTGTGCATGACGCGGGAGTGTCCCGTCTACCACCTCCACAAGGACGAGCTGGAGCGGCGCTTCGCCGCCAAGTACCGGCACTTCTGGTAGACGGCACGTCGGCCTCGACGCTGACAAGACGACGCTACTGCTCGGCCTGCTGCTCCTGGTGGTCGACACGCACAGCCCGGGCGGCTCCACCCGCTCCGCTCATCGTCATCCTTCTTGGTTTGGCCATCCCCTTCTGGAACACTCCGCTCCGCCTGCTCGGCGGCGCCGTCCAGTTCATCGGGTTCGCCTGGATCGGCGGAGGGATCCTGACCTCATCTGACCAGAGCGTGCATCTAGGCCGGGAGCGATCCGCCTGACGGCAGTGGTGGGAGATGAGGCCGCATCACCCTGTTGTGACGATTGAGGACCTCTCTCAGCATGTCGGGGAGACGGTGGAGCTGCGTGGGTGGCTGGTCACGCGCCGCAGCAGTGGGGGAATCCACTTTCTCCTCCTGCGCGATGGCACGGGTGTCGTGCAGGCGGTCGTCTCGGGGAAAGGGGCCGACGTGGACGCCTTCGGGCGGGCCGATCACCTCCCCCAGGAGAGCAGCCTCATCGTCACAGGGACGGTGCGGGCTGACCGGCGTGCGCCCGGCGGGGTGGAGCTGACCGTGCGGGCGCTCACGCCGCTCCAGGAAGCTGCCCCCTACCCGATCACGCCCAAGGAGCACGGGGTGGAGTTCCTGATGGACCACCGCCACCTCTGGCTTCGGTCGCCGCGCCAGTGGGCGATCATACGCGTGCGCGCGGAAGTCATCCGCGCCGCCACGGCCTTCCTCGAGGGCGAGGGCTTCCTGCGCGTCGACACCCCGATCCTCACACCGGCGTCCGTGGAGGGGACCACCACGCTCTTCGACGTGGACTACTTCGACCTGGGGAAGGCCTACCTGGCCCAATCCGGCCAACTCTACAACGAGGCGACGATCGCGGCGTTCGGCCGCGTCTACTGTTTCGGCCCCACCTTTCGCGCCGAAAAGAGCAAGACCCGCCGCCACCTCATCGAGTTCTGGATGCTCGAGCCGGAGGTCGCCTACCTCGGCCTGGAGGGCTACATGGACCTGGCGGAGTCGTTCGTCGCCGCCATTGTCCGTGACGTGGTGGCTCACCGCGCCCGCGAGTTGGACACCCTCGGCCGGGATCCAGAACCCTTACGGCGGGTGCTCCCGCCCTTTCCCCGGATCACCTACGACGAGGCCAGGGAGATCCTAACCTCGGCCGGCAAACCGATCCCCTGGGGGGAGGACTTCGGCGGCGACGAAGAGACGGTCATCTCCGCGCGTTTCGATCGACCCGTGTTCGTCCATCGCTATCCCGCGCGCGCCAAGGCATTCTACATGGAGCCTGACCCGGATCGGCCGGAGGTGGTGCTCTCGGCGGACCTGCTAGCCCCGGAAGGGTACGGAGAGATCATCGGCGGCGGCGAGCGCATCTGGGATTTGGCGCTGCTGGAACGGCGGCTGGCCGAGTGGGGGCTGCCGCGGGAGACCTACGAGTGGTACCTCGACCTGCGCCGCTACGGCGCTGTGCCGCACTCCGGCTTCGGTCTCGGCATCGAGCGCACCGTGGCCTGGATCTGCGGCCTCGAACACATTCGTGAGGCCATTCCTTTTCCCCGGCTGATCAACCGGATTACTCCCTAGAGCTGCAGACCACACCTACGCAAACCGAACGATGGGATGCGGTTTGCTCCGGTGTGGCCCGCAGCCACACGGAGTACGTCCGCTGATGAGTCGTGGAAGCGGATGACACCCGGCCTGTGTGAGAGCAGAAACGCACGCCCTCAGAAACTGTATCCCGTAGTTCGGTTTAAGAGGGCGTGCGTTTCTGCTCTTGCTTAGGTCGGATTCTCGTCCGCCTCCGGAGACCCCACCGCCGCTGAACCGGGTTCTGAGGGTTCCAGGTCGGCGAGCAGAGTCGACCAGGCAGCGGCGAGCTCTTCCTCCGACGCATACGGCTGAGCCGTCACCGCCCCTTCGCTCTCCCGCGTGACGATGACGCCCGCCGCCGCCTCAAGCGCCCGCAGCTCTCCGGCATCGACCGGGGGCTCCCCGTTCGTCTGCGCGTCTTCCAGGGCTTCGCGCGTCCGCCGCGCAATCTCTGCGCCGTCGCGCAGCAGGGCGGCCCAGAGGTGCCCCTCTTCGACCTCTGGCCCCGCGACCTCGTCGGCACCCTCCTGCGCCAGCGCCAAGAGGATGGGGGCGAGGGATCGGTCGAATTGACGCGGCGTCGTTTCCGGTGCCGCCTCCATCGTCGTGGGAGTGCGCCGGCGCCGGGTCCGCGCGCGCTTCGCCGGCGTCGCGCCCTCCTTGCCGAGCGCGGTGCGGGTCCGGGCCGGCAGATGGGCGATCGTCCGTTTCCGTTTCGCCGCCCTGATCGCTTTCTTGACGTTCGTGCGGGCTGCCGCCCGCTGTTTTCTGGTGGCCATCACACCCTCCCTCTACTGCTTATCTCACCCCGCGATCGTGGACACCGTTTCCATCGAGAGGTTACCCCGGACCGCGGTCCACGAATCGCCGTTGATTGTCTCTGCGACCTCGCTGTGGTATAGTGTGTGACGAAGACCGATCCGGAGAGGCACCGGATCGCCCATCGTAGGGATACGGAGTGGGTTGCGGCCCGCTCTTTTTTTTGAGCCGACTAACGACGTGGCGAAAACACGGAGTCTCATCGCGGAGCAGGTGGCCGACCTGGCCAGGCCGATTGCAGCCCGCTGGGGTCTGGACCTCGTCGACGTGGAGGTGCTGGGTGAGGGACCCCGGACCGTCGTCCGCGTCCTGGCCGATGGAATCGACGGCGTGACGGTGAACGACCTGGCGCGGGTGTCCGAGGCGTTGTCCGGCCAGCTGGACGCGCACGACCTGATCGCGCACGCCTACACGCTGGAGGTCAGCTCGCCGGGGTTGGACCGCCCGCTGCGGAGTGAGGCCGACTTCGCACGCTTTGCGGGACGGTCCGTCGAGATCTGGGTCGACCCTCCGCTGGAAGGGCGGCGCCACTTCAAGGGGCGTTTGCTCGGTCTCCGGGGGATTGGCGGGCAGGAAGTGGAGCTGGAGCTGGGCGCCGGAGCGGGAACGGAGACGGTGCGGCTGGCCCGCGACCGGGTGACGGCAGCCCGACTGGTGGTGGACCAAGAGATGCTGAAGCAAGACCTGGCCAAAGGAGGCCGGAGAGACGGATGAACGCGGAACTCGTGCGCGCGCTGGAGCAGCTGGAAGAGGAGAAGGGGATCAGCAAGGAGGTCATCGTCGAAGCGATTGAGGCCGCCCTGCTCTCCGCCTACAAGAAGAACTTCGGCGTCACCGCCCAGAACATGCGGATCGAGGTCGATCGGGACACCGGCGAAGTGCGGGCCTTTCAGATCCGCACCGTCACCGAAGAGGTTGAGGATCCCACGACCCAAATCGCCCTGGCCGAGGTGCGGCAGTATGACCCCTCCGCAGCCATCGGCGACATGGTGGAGTTGGAGGTGACGCCCAAGGACTTCGGCCGGATCGCTGCCCAGACGGCGAAGCAGGTCGTCGTCCAGCGGCTGCGCGAGGCGGAGCGGGAGATGGTCTACAAGGAGTTCCGCGACCGCGAAGGCGACATCGTCACCGGGGTGGTGCAGCGGATCGAGCGGAAGAACGTCTATCTCGATCTGGGGCGGATCGAGGCGGTGTTGCCGCCGCCCGAGCAGATCCCGCGGGAATCCCATCGCCAGGGCGAGCGGGTGAAGGCGTATGTTGTGGAGGTGCGGCAGGGCACGCGCGGGCCGCAGATCGTGGTCTCGCGCACGCACCCTGGCCTCCTCAAGCGGCTCTTTGAGCTGGAAGTGCCGGAGATCTATGAAGGCATCGTGGAGATCAAGGCGATCGCCCGCGAAGCCGGGGCGCGCAGCAAGATCGCCGTGGCCTCGCGCGACAAGAACGTGGACGCCGTCGGCGCCTGCGTGGGGCCAAAGGGATCGCGCGTGCAGGCGATCGTGGACGAACTGCGCGGCGAGAAGATCGACATCATCCTCTGGAACATCGACACGGCGCTCTTCGTCGGCGCCGCGCTCTCGCCGGCCAAGGTGGTGCGCGTCGACGTCAACGAGGAGACGAAGACCGCCCAGGTGATCGTGCCCGACCACCAGCTCTCCCTGGCCATCGGACGTGAGGGGCAGAACGCCCGGCTGGCCGCGAAGATGACGGGCTGGCGGATTGACATCAAAAGCGAAACCCAGTTGAAGGAGATCGAGGCGCAGAAGCTCTTCATTGACCTGCCGCCCGAGGAGGCGGCCGCGCCGGCGCCGGTCGGCGAGGCGGCCGCGTCGGAGGCAGCGTCCGAGGGCGCGACGCCGGCCGACCAGCCGTCTCCGCCTGTGGAGGCTCCGGTCCCGGCAGACGCCTCCGGGGGAGAGGCGGAGGAGCCTGCCGCGGCGGTCGAGGGAGAGGGGACGAAAACGGCCGCGAGGGAGGCCGGCGGCGCAGAGGACGGGGAAGCGGGCGCGGAGGAGGAAGAGGAGAAAGCGGCGCAACCCGCGGGGGAGACCGCGGGTTAGGAGAGAGCACCGTGCCGCCTCGAGTCCACAAGATCCCCCAGCGCATGTGCGTGGGCTGCCGGGAGATGCGCGCCAAGCGTGAGATGGTACGCGTGGTCCGCACACCCGGCGGGGAGATCCAGGTCGATCCCACGGGGAAGGCGGCGGGGCGTGGGGCCTATGTCGATCCCCGGGACGCCTGCGTGACCGCCGCCATCCGGGACCGCCGGCTGGCCCAGGCCCTCGAAAGGGAGATTCCGGCCGAGATCGCCGAGGCGCTGCGCGCCGCCCTCACCCGGCCGGCCGGGTCGGCCGAACCAAAAGTCATCAGGATTCCCGCGACACGCGGACGGAGTGCACAGAGGACATAGCGCATGCGCGTCTACGAACTGGCCAAAGAACTGGGGCTCAGCAGCAAGGACCTCATCGAGGTCCTCGGGCAGCTGATGGTTTCGGTCAAGAGCCACTCCTCCACACTCGACGAGGTGACCGAGCGCCGCGTCCGGGAGGAGGTCGCGTCCCGACACGCCTCGCGCCAGACCGCTGCTGGCAAAGCCACCACCGGAAAAGCTGCCGCCGGCAAGGCATCGGCGAAAGCCGCTCCGGCGAAGGCGGCGAGGGCCCCGGCCAAGCCGACCCTGGACACGCCCGCCGCATCCCCAGAACCTGCGCGCGCCGACGTGAAGACGCCGACGGGAGAACGCATCCTCTCGATCCGCAAGATCGTCGCTCCGCCCCCCGAACCGGCGGCGGAGCCGGCCGCGCCTGCTCCAGCCGAGGCCGCTGCGGGTGAGCCCTCCCGCGCGCCCGGGGTCCGACCGCAGGAACTCGAGCGCCCGGCGGCGGCCGCGCCCAGTGCCGCCCCGGCGGTGCCCAAGGCGCCGGCTATCGGAGAGGGGGCGCCGATCCGCATTGCCCCGGTGAAACCCCCGACGCGGGAGGCCGCCCGTGAAGCCGCCCGCGAGACGGTCGCGCCCGCGGAGATGGCGCAGATCTTTGAGCCGACCGCCGCACCTCCGCTTCCGCCGGCCGAAACCCCGCCCCGGGAGGTGCGCCCCGTCACGCCGCCTTCGGCGCCGAGGCGGCCCGAACGCCGGCTCCCTCCGCCACCACCACCGCGGCGGTTCCATGCCGAACGGCGCCAACGGCGCACGGAGGCTAGGCCCGAACCAGTGCCGGAGGTTGCCCCCGTTCTGCCGGAGTCGATCAGCCTGACGGGTCCCATCGGCGTCGGCGAGCTTGCGGTGAAACTAGGCATGCCCGTCGGCGAAATCGTGAAGAAACTGCTCGAGTTCGGCATGCTGGCGGGGATCAACCAGCAGCTCACCGAGGAGGCGGCCGCCAGGACCATCAAGGCCTTCGGCGTGGCCGTCCACGGGCCGGAAGCGGCAGGCGCCGCAGGCCCGCGCGCGGCGGCCCCGGTGGACGAGGCGGCGGTGGCGCGTGCGCCGGTCGTCACGGTGATGGGGCATGTCGACCACGGGAAGACCAGCCTGCTGGATGCCGTCCGCGCCACCTCCGTGGCCGCGCAGGAGGTCGGCGGCATTACCCAGCACATTGGCGCCTCCACCGTCGACGTCGACGGGCGGCGCATCGTCTTCATCGACACGCCCGGCCACGAAGCCTTTACCGCGCTGCGGGCCCGCGGCGCCCGCGTCACCGACATCGCCGTCCTGGTGGTGGCGGCGGACGACGGGGTGATGCCGCAGACGGTCGAGGCGGTTGACCATGCCCGCGCCGCGGGCGTGCCCATCATCGTGGCCATGAACAAGACCGATCTGCCGCAAGCCAACCCGGATCGGGTGAAGCAGCAACTCTCCGACCTGGGCCTGGTCCCCGAAGAGTGGGGCGGGGAAACGGTCACCGTGCCGGTCTCGGCGCGGCAGCGTCAGGGCCTCAAAGAATTGCTCGAGATGATTCTTTTGGTGGCGGACCTGCACGAACTGCGGGCCAATCCGGAACGGCCGGCTCGCGGCACCATCCTCGAGGCGCGAATGGACCGCGGCCGGGGCCCGGTGGCGACGGTCCTCGTGCAGGAGGGGACGCTGCGCGTAGGCGATGCGGTCATCGCCGGTGAGACGTTGGGACGCGTGCGCGCGCTGCTCGACGAACGCGGCGCCCGCGTGGGCACGGCCGGGCCGGCTACCCCGGTCGAAGTCGTGGGGCTGGAGTCGTTGCCCAACGCCGGAGACGTGCTGGAGGTGACATCCGAGGATCGAGCGGCTCGCGTGATGGCGCAGGAACGGGCCGACCGCCGCCGGGCCACTGAGGGGGCCGCGCGCGGCGGCCTAGTCGAGCGCATCGGTGAGACGGGGCGGGTGGAGCTGCGCCTCATCGTCAAGGCCGACGTTCACGGCTCGGCGGAAGCCCTGCAGGCGGCCCTCGCCAGGCTGGAAGACGCCGAGGTGGCGGTCTCGGTCCTGCACGTCGCGGTGGGACCGATCACCGAATCGGACGTGATGCTGGCGGCGGCGAGTCGGGCGGTGATCGTGGGCTTCAACGTGCGCCCCGAGGCGGCAGTGCGGCGGTTGGCCGAGCAGGAGAAGGTCGAGATCCGCCTCTACCGCATCATCTACGAGGTTCTCGACGACCTGGCGGCACTGGTGCGCGGGCTGCACGCCCCCAAGACCCAGGAGGTCGTCCTCGGTCAGGCCGAGGTGCGCCAGACCTTCGCCATCCCCAAGGTTGGGACCATTGCCGGGTGCTACGTCACCAGCGGGCGCATCCTCCGCGGCGCCTCCGCGCGGCTGCTGCGCGAAGGCGCGGTCGTCTATCAAGGGGCCATCAGCTCGCTGCGGCGGTTCAAGGACGACGTGCGCGAGGTGGCCGAAGGCTTCGAGTGCGGTATCGGGCTGGAGCGCTTCCAGGACATCAAAGCCGGCGACATCATCGAAGCCTATCAGATGCAGCAAGTCCCGGCCTGAGCGCGCCGGCGGCAGGGAGGCCAGGTGATCGTCGGAGTGCTGCGGGCCGAGTTGTCCCTCGGCGGGGTGCGCAGCCTGAAGGACAAGCGGCGGATCATCCAGAGCCTGCTCGACCGGGCGCGGCGGCAGTTTCGCGTCGCGGCCGCCGAGGTGGAGGCGCAGGACTCCTGGCGGCGGGCCGTCCTCGGGTTCGCCTGCGTCAGTTCGGAGGGCGCCCACGCCAGTCAGATTCTGGCGCGGGTGACCGCGATGATCGAGCGGGAAGGCGACGTCACCCTGCTGGACGCCTCCAGCGAACTACTCTGAGTTATGAGCCTGCGACGGGAGAAGCTCCAGGAGCTGTTCAAAGAGGAGACCGGCGTCATTCTGCAGCGGCGCCTGCGCGACCCCCGCGTCGGGTTCGTCTCGGTCACCGACGTCGAGCTCAGCGGGGACCTGCGCCACGCCAAGATCTTCGTCAGCGTGCTCGGGGACGCAGAGACCAAGCACCGTACCATGGCCGCCCTCGAGGGGGCCGCGCGGTTCGTGCGCGGCGAACTGGGGCGGCGCGTGCGGATGCGCTACGTGCCCGAGGTCCTCTTCCGGCTGGACGAATCCATCGAGCGCGGAGCCCGCGTCAACGCGCTGCTGCGTCAGGTCGTTCCTCCGGCCGACCGCGCTCCCGAGTCCCCCGAGTCCGACCAACACCCGTCGCCTGCGGCTGAGGAAGACCCTTCGGCTGAGTCCGGGGAGCCCCCGGTCGAGCGAGATGATGATGCCGCGCGCCCGCATCGCCGCCTCCCTCCGCAACGCCGATAGGATCCTGCTGGTCAACCACGTCGATCCCGACGGGGATACCCTCGGCTCGACGCTGGCCCTCGCTCTGGTGCTGGAGAGCTTGGGCAAGCGCGTCACTGTCGGCAGCGACGGCGGCGTTCCTTCCACCTTCGCCTTCCTCCCCGGAGCGGACCGCGTGCTGCAGGAGCCACCGGCCGGCGCCGCGTTCGACGTCGCGCTGACGATGGAGTGCAGCACGCTCTCCCGCTGTGGCCGCTTCGCCCCGCTCGTCGCGCAGGCGCCCGTGATCGCCGCGATCGACCATCACGAGAGTCACACCCCATACGCGCACCTGGATGACTGGGACCCTGGGGCCGCGGCGGCGGGGGAGATGACGGCGGATCTGATCCGCCTCCTCGGCGTGCCGATCACGCCGCCGGTCGCGACCGCGCTGCTGACCGCCCTGGCCACCGACACCGGCGTCTTCCGCTTTCCAACGGTGCGGCCGGAGACGCTCCGCCTCGGAGCGGCCCTGATGGAGGCCGGCGGCAACCTCACGGAGATCGTGGAAGCCGTGTACGAGCAGCGGTCTCTGGCCGCCACCCGCCTGCTCGGGTACGCCCTCCTGCGGACGACCCTCTCGGACGAGGGCAGGGTCGCCTACGCGACGCTGACCGAATCCCTCCTCCGGGCGGCGGGGGCGGACACCGAAGATAGCGCGGGGATCGTCGGCGCCCTCCGGGCCATCGCCGGGGTCACGGTGGCGGTGCTGTTCGAGGAAACTCCAGAAGGCATCAGCGTCTCGATCCGCGCGCGCGCCGGTGTCCGGGCCAATCTGATCGCTGAGGCCCTGGGGGGCGGGGGCCATCCCGCCGCGGCCGGGTGCACGGTGCCGCCTCCCATCGAAGAGGCGGTCGCACGCACGCTGGAGGCCGTGCGGGAGGAACTGGCGCGCAGGCGCGAAGGGCGGCGCGACGCGGGACCTCCGGAAGCCGCCCGGACCTTCGGAGCCTGACAATGGACGGAGTCCTCAACGTCCTCAAGCCGGCGGGGATGACCTCCCACGACGTGGTCGACGTGCTGCGGCGACTGGCCGGTCAGCGCCGGGTCGGGCACACCGGGACCCTCGATCCCGGCGCGGCGGGCGTGCTGGTGCTGGTGCTCGGCCGGGCCACCAAGATCGCCGAGTTTCTCACGGCCTCTGACAAGGCCTACCGGGTGGAGGTCGCCTTCGGCGTCGCCACCGACAGCGGAGACGCGTTCGGAACAGTCGTGCGCACCACCGATGCGGCGGCTGTCACGGAAGGGCGCTTGCGAGATCTGTTGCCGCGGTTCACCGGAACGCTCCAGCAGACCCCGCCGCTGACGTCGGCCGTGAAGGTGGGCGGCGTCCGCCTCTACCGCCGGGCGCGCCGGGGAGAAATCGTCGAGGTGCCTCCCCGCGAGGTGACGATCCACCGCCTCGACCTGCTGCACTTCTGGGAGGGGCCACCCCCGCGAGCGATGCTGGATGTGGAATGTTCCAAGGGCACCTACGTGCGGGCCCTCGCCCGAGACCTCGGGGAGGCGCTGTCGGTCGGGGCGCACGCCTCCTTCATGCTCAGGCGGCGGGTGGGACGGTTCGCCTTGGAGGAGAGCCGCACGCTGGAGGCTCTGACGCGGCTCGCCGAGGAGGGAAGCCTGCCCGGCGCGCTGCTGGACATGGACGAGGCGCTGGCGGATCTCCCGGCGGTGGACCTCGCGCCCGGCCAGCGGCGGTCCGTCCTGGAGGGGATTCCCCTTCCGCTCTTTCGCGTACCGGACTGGCAGGCTCTGCCGCCGGGCGCGTCGATCCGGCTGCGCGACCGCGGCGCGCTGATCGCCCTGGGGCGCGTGGAGGCGGGAGCGCTGCGCCCCTTCAAAGTGTTGAGCGGTCCCTCTTGAATGGAGGTCCTCCGAGCGCTTGAGGGGCTGGTCGCGAGCAGCCGGCCGGTCACGCTGGCTCTGGGCATGTTCGACGGCGTTCACCTGGGGCATCGGGCGGTGCTCGCCCGGACGAAGGAGGAAGCGGCCCTGGCCGGGAGCCGGGCCGGGGCGCTCACCTTCGACCCGCACCCGCAGCGCGTGATCGCCCCGCCCCCCGATCCGATCCTCCTGACTACCGTCGATGAGCGCCTCGATCTCTTCGCCGGACTCGGCATGGATCTCGCGGTGGTGCTGCGTTTTGATCAGACCCTCCGCGAGACTCCTCCCGAGGAGTGGCTCTCCCTACTCGGAGAGGCTGCCCGCGGCGGGGTCGTGTCCAGCGCGCACTACACCTTTGGACGAGATCGGGCGGGGACCGTTGACACGCTTCGGGCGGGGGCAGCACAGCTGGGCTTCGGCGTGACGGTCGTTCCCCCTGTGCACGTCGCCTCCACCCTGGTAAGCAGCACGCTGATCCGGCGCCTGGTGCGAAGGGGAGAGATGGAGGAGGCGGCGCGGTTCCTGGGGCGACGGTACCTGGTCCGCGGCCGGGTAGTGGAAGGAGAGCAGCGGGGCCGCACCCTGGGCTTCCCCACCGCCAATCTGGAGGTCGATTCCGACAAGATCCTTCCCGCCAAAGGCATCTACGCCGGTTGGTGCCGGTGGGAAGCCGACCTCGTCCCTGCGGCCATCAGTGTCGGAGTCCGTCCCACCTTTGGGCATGGGGCGCTGCTCGTCGAGGCGCACCTCCTCGATTTCGCCGGCGATCTCTACGGGCAAGAGATCGAACTGGTGTTTGCCTCGCGGCTCCGCGACGAACTGGCCTTTCGCAGCGTGACCGACCTGGTGGCTCAGATGGCGCGGGACGTCGCCCTCGTGCGGGAGGTCCTGGCGGGGTCTCCTCTATGCTAGAATCAATGATGGCCCCGGCTGGGAGCGCCGAAGCTCCAACGGCTTCTCGGCTGCGGGCGTCGCTGTATCATCGCCCTCGCCGCCCCATGCGCGGATCCGGCGGGGGATCGGAGGAGCACCCAATGAGTCTGCAGCGGGGGGAAAAGCAGTCGATCCTGACGGCCTACCGCCGTCATGAGGGCGACACGGGATCTCCGGAGGTCCAGATCGCCCTGCTCACCGAACGGATCAACCAGCTCACTGAGCATCTGCGCGCGCACAAACGGGACTTTCACTCCCGCCGTGGCCTGCTGAAGATGGTGGGCCGGCGCCGCCGGCTCCTCACCTATCTCATGAAGTCGGAGGTGGACCGCTACCGTCAGGTGGTGCAGCGGTTGGGGCTGCGCGGATGAACGGCTGGTGGCATAGCATCGAGCACCGAGGAGATGGAGCGGGGGACTCCCCGCTCCGCTTGCTGTAGGCCCATGAGGCCCGGACCGGGGCCGAAGGTAAGCGGCCGGCGCAAGCCGGCCGCGACGTGAGCCAGTAACCATCAGGAGGATGGCATGATCGTTTCGACACAACGTCAGGTAGAGATTCAAGTCGGGGGGCGGACGCTCTCCTTCGAGACCGGGCTGCTGGCCCGCCAGGCCGACGGCGCCGTCGTGGTGCGGTACGGCGACAGCCTGGTCCTGGTGACGGCCACGGGCGCCGCCGAACCCCGCGCCGGCATCGACTTCTTCCCGCTGACCTGTGACTACGAAGAGAAGATGTACGCCGCAGGGAAGATCCCCGGCGGGTTCTTCAAGCGGGAGGGCCGGCCTGGAGAAGGCGCCATCCTCACCGCGCGCCTGATGGACCGCCCGATCCGTCCGCTCTTCCCCAAAGGGATGCGCCACGACGTTCAGGTGATCGCCACCGTGCTCTCCACGGACCAGGAGAACGATCCCGCCATCCTGGCCGTCAACGGCGCTTCTGCGGCGCTGATGCTCTCCGGACTGCCGTTTGAGGGGCCGGTCGGCGCGGTGCGCGTGGGCCTCATCGACGGCACGCTGGTGATCAACCCGACCATGCGGCAAATCGAGGAGCAGAGCTGGCTGGATCTAGTCGTGGCGGGGACGGCCGGAGCGATCATCATGATCGAGGCGGGGGCGAAAGAGGTCCCTGAGGAGCAGATGGTGGCGGCCCTCGACCTCGCCCAGACCGAGATCCGGCGGATCGTGGAGATTCAGAACAGGTTGGCTGAACTGGCGGCCAAACCCCGGCGGGAGATCCCCCTGGCCCTTCCCGATCCCGCGCTTGCCGCCGTCGTACGCGAGGCGGCCCTCCCGCAGATCGTCGAGGTCTACAGGCACTCTGAGAAGATGGCGCGCGAGGAAGCGTTGCGAGACATCCAGCGCACGGTCGCGCAGACCCTGATGGAGCGTGATTCGGACCGCTACGGGGGCGCTGGCGCTGCCGTGGCGGACGTCGTCGATGCGCTGGCCAAGGAGGAGATGCGGCGCCGGGTCCTCGGGGAGGGGCGGCGCGCCGATGGGCGGGGCACGACGGAGATCCGGCCCCTTACCATCCAGGTCGGGCTGCTCCCGCGGGCGCACGGCTCGGGACTGTTCCAGCGCGGGCAGACCCAGGTGCTCACCGTGACCACCCTCGGCACCGGCGAGGACGAGCAGAAGCTGGACAACCTGGGTCTGGCCGAACGCAAGCGGTACATGCATCACTACTCCTTTCCGCCTTTCAGCGTCGGAGAGGTCCGGCCGCTGCGGGGGGCGGGGCGCCGCGAGATCGGACACGGGGCGCTGGCGGAGCGGGCGCTGGCGTGGGCGATTCCCTCCGCGGAGGCCTTCCCGTACACCATCCGTCTGGTCTCGGAAGTGCTGGAGTCGAACGGCTCCACCTCGATGGCCGCCGTCTGCGGCTCGACGCTCGCCCTCATGGACGCGGGCGTGCCCATCCGAGCGGCGGTCGCCGGCATCTCCGTGGGGCTGATCACCGACGATGCGGGCCGGGCCGCCCTCCTCACCGACATCCTGGGGATGGAGGACGAGATGGGCGACATGGACTTCAAGGTCGCCGGCACGCGGGACGGGATCACGGCGATTCAACTGGACCTGAAGATCAAGGGGCTGAACCGGGAGCTGCTGCTGGGCGCCCTAGCCCAGGCGCGGGATGCCCGCCTGACCATCCTGGACCGGATGACCGAGGTCCTGCCCGGGCCGCGGACAACGCTCTCCCCCTACGCGCCGCGCATCCTGACGATGGAGATCAACCCCGAGCGCATCCGCGAGGTGATCGGTCCCGGCGGCAAGGTGATCAACAAGATCACGCAGGAGACCGGCGCCAAGATCGACATTGAGCAGGACGGCCGGATCGCCATCGCCTCGGTGGACGAGGCGGCGGCGCGGCGGGCGATGGCGATGATCGAAGAGATCGTCCGCGAGGTGAAGGTGGGCGAGCTGTACCTGGGACGCGTCACGCGGCTGATGAACTTCGGCGCCTTCGTCGAGGTGCTTCCCGGCAAGGAAGGACTCGTGCACATCTCCGATCTCTCCGATGACCGGGTGGAGAAGGTCGAAGACGTGGTCAAGGTGGGAGACGAACTGCTGGTCAAGGTCAAGGAGATCGACAATCTCGGCCGCGTCAACCTGACGCGGCGGGGGATCGGGGCCGACGAAGAGAGCGCGATCCCCCAGGGCATGACCGCCCCGCCGCTGCGTCCCCAGCGCGACGATCGGGGGCGAGGAGGAGGACGGGGCGGACCGGGCCGACCGGGGCGGGGACGCAGCGGAGGAGGCCGCGGTCCCGACGGTGGCCGGGGCGGGCGTCCCCAGGGCCCGCGCAGCCAAGGGCGAGGTGAACACCGCGGCGCCGGCGCCCGCGGGGGGTCGGAAAGGCCGCGCGGGGGCGGTTCAGAGAGTGGGGGATCTGGAGGGGCTTCGGGAGAGGGCGGAGGCGGAACCGGCCCTGCACGCTGATGACGCAGCGGACTGAACACACCATCCTGCCGAACGGCATCCAGGTGATCACCGAGACGATGCCCGCGGTGCGCACGGCCGCGGTGGGCATTTGGATCGGCACCGGCTCGCGCTACGAGGAGGCGGCCCTGGGGGGGATCTCCCACTTCCTCGAACACCTCTTCTTTAAAGGCACGGAGAGTCGCACCGCCCTCGACATCGCCAGCGCGGCTGACGCCATCGGCGCGCAGCTCAACGCCTTCACCGACCGGGAAGGCACCGTCCTCTACGGCAAGGCGCTGTCGAACCACCTTCCCGCCGTCCTCGACCTGATGGCGGACATGCTGCTGCGCGCCTCCCTGGACCCCGAGGCCCTGGAGCGGGAGCGGCAGGTGATCCTCGAAGAGATCAAGATGTATGAGGACTCACCGGACGAGCTCGTGCAGGATCTCTTTGCCCAGACCGTCTGGAACGGCCATCCCCTCGGCCGGCCGGTCATCGGCACGGTGGACACGGTGCGCGCCCTCACGCGCGAGGACTTCCTGCGCTACCGGGCGCAGCACTACCGGCCGGGCAACGTCATCGTGGCCGTGGCCGGCGACGTCCGCCACGCCGAGGTCGTCGGGCTGGTGGCCGAACGTCTCGGAGCGTGGGAGGGGGCGGTCCCCGCACGGCCAACCGAGCGTCCTTTGGTCCGTCCCGATATCTCGCTGCGCCCTAAAGAGACTGAGCAGGTGCACCTCACCGTGGGCACGCGGGGACTGCCGCAGGGAGACGAAGGGCGATACGTCATGGCTATCCTCGACGGAATCCTGGGCGGGGGGATGTCCAGCCGGCTCTTTCAGGAGATCCGGGAGCGGCGCGGCCTGGTGTACACCATTACCACCTACCACTCCGCCTACCGGGATGCCGGGCTCTTCGTCGTCTATGGGGCGATGAGCCCGCCGGCGGCGCCGCAGGTGACCTCGCTCATCATGGAAGAGTTCGAGAAGATCAAGGACCGGATTCCCCCCGAGGAACTGAGCCGGGCCAAGGAGTCCCTCAAGGGCGTGATCATGCTGTCGCTGGAGTCCACTGACAGCCGGATGTTCAACCTGGCGCGCTCGCAGATCTACTTCGGCCGGCAGTTCACCCTTGATGAGATCCTGGCGCGCATCGACGCGGTCACCGCCGAGCAGGTGCAGGCGATGGCGGCGGAGACCCTCATCCCGGAGCGGCTGGCGCTGGCGGCCATCGGACCGTTCCGCCCTGACGGATCCCTCTCCCGCACACTCACGCAGGCCTTCCGCGCGGAAAGCGCACTCACCGCGTAAGGGTCTCTAAGAGAGGATGAGAGCCGCACCCTCGGAAACCGAACTACAGGATCACGGTTTCCTTGGGTGCGGGTCTCATCCTCGCGTACAAATCCTCACCCGGTGGGCCCGTTACGAGCGGGGATCGCGTGCGTGTGAGGCTGAGGAACCCATCCGAGGAAACCGTGATCCTGTAGTTCGGTTTCGGAGGATGGGTTCCTCAGCCTGAGAGGTACGTTCGCCGTGACGGACGCGATCCGGGTGGTTGTGAGTGGTGCGGCGGGGAGAATGGGGCGCGCGGCCGTGCGCGCCATCGCCGGCAGCGCCGATCTGGCGCTCACTGGTGCGGTGGGACGCAGCCGGGCGGTCGGCGACGATGCCGGCCTGACCGCGGGGCTCTCCGCTCTCGACGTCCGGATCGACGACGACCTTGCATCCCTGCTGGATCGCACGCGCCCCGACGTGCTGGTGGAGTTCGCCCCAGGCGCCGCGGCGGCGGCGCATGCGCGGACGGCCATTCCGCGGGGCGTGCGTCCGGTGATCGGCGCGACCGGCCTCGCCCCCCAGGACGTTCAGGATCTCACAGGGCTGTGCGAAGCCCGCCGGGTCGGCGCCGTCATCGCCCCCAACTTCGCTCTGGGGGCGGTCCTGATGATGCAGTTCGCGCGCGCCGCCGCGCGGCACTTTCCCCACGTTGAAGTGATCGAACTCCACCATGACCGTAAGCGCGACGCCCCCTCCGGCACCGCTGCCAAGACCGCGCAGATGATTGCCGACGCCCGGGGCGAGGCGCCAGTGCCGAAGGTCCAGGAGGAAGAGACCGCGGCGGGGGCGCGGGGCGGGACGGTGGGCGGCGTGCGGGTGCACAGCGTCCGCCTGCCCGGGCTGGTCGCCCATCAGGAGGTCATCTTCGGCGGTGCTGGCCAGGCCCTGACCATCCGCCATGACTCCTTCAACGAAGAGTCCTTCATGCCAGGGTTGCTGCTGGCGATCCGCCGCGTGATGTCCTTGAGCAGCCTGGTCTACGGCCTGGAGAACCTGCTCGAGTAGGCCCCGACCGTCTCTCTATGCGTATCGAGCGCATCGAGGTCTACGGCTACGACCTCTCCTATGCACACGGAGAGTACGTCATGTCGGGTGGCCGCGCCGTCAGCCGTCTGCCCTCGACCGTCGTCCGCGTCCTGACCGATACGGACGCGGAAGGGTATGGGGAGGTCTGCCCGCTGGGTCCCACCTACCTACCCTCGTTTGCCGAAGGGGCGCGGGCGGCCCTGCGCGTGCTGGCTCCCGCGCTGATCGGCGCCGACCCCCTCAACCTGGCGGCCGTCGGCGAGCGGCTCGACCACGCGCTGCGCGGGCACGAGTATGCGAAGAGTCCGCTGGACGTCGCCTGCTGGGACATTCTTGCCAGAACCGCGGGCCAGCCGCTGACGACACTGCTGGGCGGGGTGCGGCAGACCCAGTTCGCTCTCTACATGGCCGTCCCGCTCGGTCCGGCGGAGGCGATGGTCGAGTACGTCCTCGCCCGCCGGGCTGAGGGCATCCACCGGTTTCAGTTGAAGGTTGGGGCGGATCCACGGGAGGACGCCGCGAGGGTCCGGCGCGTCGTGGAGGCAACCCAGGAAGACGACGTGGTCATCGCCGACGCCAACGGTGGGTGGCGGCTCAACGACGCACTCGTCGCGGCGCGGTTGCTTGAACCGATGTCTCGCGTCTACCTGGAGCAGCCCTGTCCCACACTCGAAGAGTGCGCGTGGATCCGGTCGATCACCTCTCTGCCGATGATCTATGATGAGATCGTCACCGATGTCCCCTCGATGCTGGCCGTCGTGCGGGAGGGTGGAGGCGGAGGGATCAATCTCAAGATCAGCCGGGTCGGTGGCCTCAGCCGGGCGCGAGTGCTCCGTGATCTGGCTGAAGCCCTGGGCATCGCGTTGACGATCGAGGATTCCTGGGGCGGGGACGTGGTGACCGCGGCAGTGAGCCATCTGGCCGCGACGGTGAGGCCGGAGGCGCTCTTTACCGTCTCCTTCATGAACGACTGGGTGAACGAGCATGTCGCCGGCTATCAGCCGCGCTCCCGGGGCGGCTTTGGCGCCCCTCCGGCGCAGCCCGGACTGGGTATTGACGTCGACCGGTCCGTTCTGGGCGCGGCACTCTTCGTCACTCCGGACATCTGACGCAAGGAACGCTTCGAACGCGCAGCGAAATTTCGAGAGAATGAGCGGGGAAGGATTCACGGTCGCCGTCGTCGGCGCCACCGGCGTGGTCGGGAGTGAGATGGTCCGGGTTCTCTCCCAACGCGGTTTTCCCGTCAGACGTCTCCGCCTCTTCGCGACCGCGCGCTCTGCCGGTCGACACCTCCCCTTCGGGGATCACGACCTCGAGATTGAAGAGACCTCGGCGGCGGCCCTGGCCGGCCATGAGGTCGTGCTCTTCGCCGGAGGGGACGATGCCAGCCGGCAGTTCGCCTGGACCGTCGCCGACGGCGGCGGGGTGGCGATCGACAACTCTTCTACCTGGCGGCTCGACCCCCGCGTGCCGCTCGTCATCCCCGAAGTGAACGCGCACCTCCTCGCCACCCACCAGGGGGTCATCGCCAACCCCAACTGCACGGCCGCCACGATCGTGATGGTGCTCGCGCCGCTGCATCGCGCGGCCGGCATCAAGCGAGCGGTGGTGGCGACCTACCAATCGGTCTCCGGAGGCGGCGCCGACAACGTGCGCGCCCTGCTCGAGCAGACCCGGGCGCTGCTGGACGAGGCGGACGCCCTCCAGTTCGGCCCCCTAGACCGGATCGAGCGGGCGGCGGGCACGCCGCACCCGCTCGCCTTCAATGTCCTGCCGCAGTGGAAGTGGGGCCCAGACGGGTACACCGAAGAGGAGCTGAAGATCGTCGTCGAGACCCACAAGATCATGGACGCCGACTTTCCGGTGCTGCCCACCACCGTGCGGGTGCCGGTGCTGGTCGGCCACACCGTGGCGATGCATCTGGACCTGGAGCGTCCACTCCCGCCCGAAGAGGCGCGCCGGATTCTGGCGGCGAGTGCGGGAGTCGAAGTGGTGGACGCCCCCGAAGCGGGCCGATTCCCCACACCGGTGCTCAGCGCGGGGCGGGACGAGGTGCTGGTGGGACGCATCCGCCGCGATCCCACCTCGGCCACCGGGCTGCTCCTGGTCGCCGCGGGCGACAATCTGCGCAAGGGCGCCGCCCTCAACGCGGTGCAGATTGCGGAAGCCCTCGTGGCTCAGCGGCTGCTGCCGCGGGCACCGGCACGGGCGTGATCGAGCAGGGGAGGAGAGTCAAAGGACTGCCGTTCGCATGTCCGTGATCGTCCAGAAATACGGCGGCGTGCTGCTTGCCACGCCGCAGGGACGGGAGGAGGTGGCCGCCCAGGTCATCGCCACCCGCAGCGAGGGCGCTCGGGTAGTGGTTGTGGCCTCCGCCATCGGTCGTGAAGGAGATCCGTACGCGACCGACACGCTGCTCGGTCTGGCCACCCAGGTCGACCCGACCGTTTCCCCGCGCACCCTGGACCTGCTGCTCAGCTGCGGCGAGATCATCTCCACGGCCCTTCTGGCGCACACGCTCGAGCGCGCGGGCGCCCCAGCGGTGGCGCTGACCGGGTTGCAGGCCGGGATCCAGACGACCGGGGATTTCGGTGAGGCCCGCATCCTGCACATCGACCCCATCCCGATCCGCGCCCACCTCGACGGCGGCCGCATCGCCGTGGTGGCCGGGTTTCAGGGGGTGACCGCCGAGCAGGAGGTGACCACGCTGGGGCGCGGCGGCAGCGACACCACCGCCATCGCGCTGGGCGCGGCGCTGCCGGCGGATCTGGTGGAGATCTACAAGGACGTGGAAGGAGTCATGACCGCCGATCCCAAAGTTGTGCCAGAGAGCCGCGTGATCTCGCAGATCTCCTACGATGAGGTCTCGCAGATGGCGGCCCTCGGCGCGCGAGTGATCCATCCGCGCGCGGCAGACATCGGCCGCGAGCACGACGTGCGGGTGGTCATCCGCCGGATGGGGTCCGGACGGACCGGAGGCACTCTGTTGGTGCGCGGCCCTGAACTGGGCGTGCCGATCAGCGACGGACGCCCGGTGATCGCCCTCGCCCATCTGCCCGACGTCGTACAGCTGCGGCTGCGCCGTCCGGCGGGCGAATCCCTCACCCATCCCCTCAAAGCGCTGCGGCGGCTGGCCGCCGAGGGGATCAGCATCGACCTGATCACGCTGATGTCCGACCTGCTCGCGTTCACGGTCCGGGAAGAGGACTACGAGCGCGCCGTGCGGCTCCTCCAGGGCGAAGGCTACGAGGCCTCCGTGACCCGTCCCTGCGCCAAGGTCTCGATCATCGGCGCGGGGATGCGCGGCGTCCCCGGCGTGATGGCCAGGGTGGTGAAGGCGCTCGAGGCGGCGGAGGCGGAGATCCTGCAGACCGCCGATTCGCACACCACCATCTCCTGCCTGGTCCGGCGGGAGCAGATGGAGCGGGCCCTGCGCGGCCTGCACGACGAGTTCGGGCTGGGTGAGGCGGTGGCGTCGGAACGGGAGGCTCCTGGCTAAACAGACGAGGGAGAGGGAGGTCTCCAACGACAGCGGACAAGCGGCGCTCGAGGGCGCTCGAGGGCCCGCGAACAGAGACGACAGGAGGGGAGCGCGATGATGCAGTTCGGGTACGTGATCACCGCGATGGCGACGCCGTTTGACCGGGAGGGGCGGCTCGATGAGCGCCGCGCCGGGGAGCTGGCGCGCCGGCTGGCCGAGCACGGCAGCGAGAGCCTGGTGGTCGCCGGGACCACGGGCGAGTCGCCGACCCTCTCCGATCAGGAGAAGATCACGCTCTTCCGCATCGTCAAAGAGGCGGCGGGAGGGCGGGCCAAGGTCATCGCCGGGACGGGCACCTACGACACCGCCCACTCGATCCACCTGACGAAAGAAGCCGCGCGCGCAGGGGCCGACGGCATCCTGCTGGTCAACCCCTACTACAACCGGCCCAGCCAGGATGGGCTCTACGCGCACTTCCGTGCGGTCGCTGAATCCACCACGCTGCCTGTGATCCTCTACAACATTCCCGGCCGCACTGGCGTGAACTGCCTCCCTGATACCGTGGCCCGCCTGGCCGAGGTTCCTAACATCGTGGGGATCAAGGAAGCGACCGGCAGTCTCGACCAGGCCTCCGACGTCCGCAAGCGCACGCCCCGGGACTTCGTCATCTACTCCGGGGACGACAGCCTGACCCTGCCGATGCTGGCGGTAGGCGGGACGGGGGTGGTGAGCGTCGCCTCCCACCTGGCCGGCGAGGAGATCGGCAAGATGATCCGCGCGTTCCACGGTGGCGACACCTCCACCGCCCTGGCGCTGCATCTGCGGCTGTGGCCGCTGTTCAAGGTCCTCTTCATCACGACCAACCCGGTTCCGCTCAAAGCCGCGCTCCGTCTGGCCGGCTTCGACGCGGGCGCCCCGCGGCTGCCGCTCGTGGAGGCCACACCGAAGGAGCAGGAGCAGATCCGCTCGGTGCTGGCGGAGCTGTCCCTGCTGCCTGTGGCCGTCTGATCGCTCCTCGGAATCCCGCAGCGACACGGCACGCCCTCGAGTCCCTGCACGGGCAGATTCGCCGCTGCCGGCGTTGCCGGCTGTGGCGGACCCGTCTGAAGGCGGTCCCGGGGGAAGGCCCGGCCACGGCCACGGTGATGCTGGTGGGGGAAGGCCCCGGCAGACAGGAGGACGAGCAGGGGCGGCCCTTTGTGGGGGCCGCCGGCCGCGTGCTCGACGGGATACTGGCCGCGGCCGGGCTGTCCCGGGAGGATGTCTACATCACGAACGTCGTGAAGTCTCACCCCACGGAGCGTAAGAGCGGTCCCAACAGGGCGCCCCGCCCCGATGAAGCCGCCGCCTGCCGGCACTGGCTGACCCAGCAGGTGGCGATCCTGCGGCCGCGTCTGATCGTGACGCTGGGCGCGCATGCGCTGGCGGCCTTCGACCCAACGGCGAGGCTCTCGGCGGTGCACGGCCGGCCGTTCCAGCGGGAGGGGCTTACCATCCTTCCGCTCTTCCACCCCGCGGTCACCTTTCATGGGGTCTCCCCGGAGACGCTTCGCGCGGACGCCCGCAAGATTCGCACCCTCCTGGCCCGGCCGAAGGCGAACCGGTGACCGCCGCACCCACCCGGCGGGGTCCCCCGCGGAGCCGCCGGGCGCGGCCTCGCGCTCACCAGGAGAGGCCGGCGCCGGCCAAGGGCGGCGGGCAGCTGCAGATCATCCCCCTGGGCGGCGTCGGGGAGATCGGCAAGAACGCCACCCTGATCCAATCTGGGAGCGACGCCCTCCTCGTCGACGCCGGACTGCGTTTCCCCGAAGAAGAACTGCTGGGGATCGACCTGGTCATCCCCGACTTCTCCCTGATCGCCCAGCGGCACGTGCGTCTGCATGGGGTGGTGCTCACGCACGGCCACGAAGACCACATTGGGGCGCTGTCCTTTCTGTTGGACCGTGAACACCCCATGGTCGTCGGCTCGCCCCTGACCGTGGCCATGGCAAAGGAGCGCGCCGCCGAGCGCAGTAAGGAGGCGCGCTGGCGACCCACCGCCTACCGCGAGGAGGTCGGGCTCGGTCCGTTCCAGGTCGAGCTGGTGCGGGTCAGCCACAGCATTCCCGGCGCGGCCGCGGTGGTGGTGCGCGCGGGCGGACGCGCGGTCGTGGTGAGCGGCGACTTCAAGTTCGATCAGACACCCGTCGACGGACAGCCCACGGACGTGGCCCGGCTGGCGGAGGTGGGGGAGGCTGGCGTGACGGCGCTGTTGCTGGACAGCACGAACAGCGAGCGACCCGGCTACACGCCGTCGGAGCGGGTGGCGGGGGAGGCGCTGGCCCGCCGGGCCGAGGGGGTGGGCGGACGCATCATCGTCACAACGTTTTCCAGCAACGTGCACCGCCTGCAGCAGGTGATCGATCTGGGCGCCGCTATCGGCCGCCGCGTCGGCGTGGTCGGCCGGTCGATGGAGCAGAGCGTGCGCATCGCCCAGGCGACCGGCCATCTCAAGGCGCCCAAGGGCGTGCTCGCCACGGTGGAAGAGGTGCGCCAGCTCCCCGACGACCGCGTGATCATTCTCATCACCGGCAGCCAAGGGGAGCCGCTCTCGGGCCTTTCCCGCGTGGCGGCGGGCACCCACCGCGCCCTCAGCCTCAAGCGCGGGGACACCGTTATCTTTTCGGCGTCGGCGATCCCCGGCAACGAGGCGGTGGTCGCGCGGACGATCGACAATCTCTTCCGCCGCGGCGCGGAGGTGATCTACGGGCGCGAGAGCGGGGTACACGTCTCCGGGCACGGGGCGGCGGAGGAGTTAAAGCTGATGACCAACCTGCTGCGCCCGCAGGTGTTCATCCCGGTGCACGGGGAGTACCGGATGCTCGTCCAGAACAGCCGCCTGGCGGCGCAGACTGGCATCCCCGCCTCCCGCATTCTTCTGGGGGAGAACGGCACGATCTTCGAGTTCGGGGCGCACCCCCGCATCTCGGGAAGGCTGCAGGCGGGCAACGTCCTCGTCGATGGGCTGGGTGTGGGCGACGTCGGCGCTATCGTTCTGCGGGACAGGCAGCACCTCGCCCGCGATGGGATGGTCATCGTGCTGCTGGGACTGGATCAGGCCACCGGGGAGGTCGTCAGCGGGCCCGACGTGGTCTCCCGCGGCTTCGTCTACATGCGGGAAGCGGAGCCGTTGTTGGCCGAAGTACGCGGGCGTGTCTCCGACACGATCAAGGGCCTGCAGAAGACACAGGGCACCGACTGGGCCGAGGTGAAGCGCGCCATCCGCGACGACCTGAGCCGGTTTCTCTACGACCGCACCCGCCGGCAACCGATGATTCTCCCTATGGTGGTGGAAGTCTGACAGATGGGTGGTGAGCGGATGGGGTCGGGGCCGCCGAACGACGGGATCACGGCGTCCCTCGCCCATCCGCTCACCACCACCCGCAGGCTTGACCACCAAAGGGAGAAGGCGTCAAGCTGCCGAAGTGGACTGACATCGTACGTGAAATCGGCAGAAGTTCGTCGGACCCTTCACCGGAGCAACGTATGGCGCAGATGATCATTCTGGGAATCGTTCAGGGTCTCACCGAGTTCCTCCCCGTCAGCAGTTCTGCTCACCTCGTCTTCGCCGAGCACTTTCTCGCGCTGCCGCGGCCGGGCGTGGTCCTGGAGGCCGTCCTGCACCTGGGCACCGCGCTGTCGGCGGTCGTGCTCTTCTGGCCGGAAGTGCGCCGTCTGGTCCGGGCGGCGATCGGGCGGGATGGGGCCAGCCTCGACGCAGGGTACCGGCGGCTCGCCTGGCTGCTCCTCGCCGCCACCGCGCTCACGGGTCTGATCGGTCTGATCTTCCAAGGGTCCTTTGAGCGGATGTTCTCTTCGGTCAGAGGCACCGCGGTGCAGCTGATGATTACCGGCGTCATCTTGCTGCTCGCCCGCGAGCGGGGGAGGCGGCGGATGGTGGACGCCCGGTTCCCGGACGCGGCCGCCCTGGGTGTGGCGCAGGGGATCTCGATCGTCCCCGGGATCTCCCGCTCCGCTCTCACGATCGCTGTGGGCCTCTGGCGCGGGCTGACGCGGGAGGAAGCGGCCCGGTTTTCCTTTCTCATGGCCATCCCAGCGCTCGTGGCCGCCGGACTCTTCGCCCTGCGCGACCTGGGGGAGGCCTTCATCCTTGGTTACACCCCGGTGGAACTGGCGGTCGGGTTTGCGGTCTCGGCCCTCTTTGGCATGATCGCCATCCGCTGGCTGATGGACTGGATCCGCCGCGGCCGCCTCCTGCTCTTCGCCGTCTACTGCTGGGCCGCGGGGCTGGCCGTCTTCCTCTGGACGTTCCGTTGAGGCGATCGGCGGCCCGCCGGCGCAGGCCACGCACCACGCGACGCAGCGGCGCCGGGCTGTTGCTGCTGCTGGCAGGCGTGCTGCTGGCGTTGGGATTCCTGCCGCGGGCAACGGGGGCGGCGCTGCTGTTGGGACGGTGGCAGCGACTGGCTCTTGGGATCGCGGCTCCCGCGATTCCGCTCCTCACCGTCCTCAGCGGCGTCCTGATCGTCCTGGCCAGAGGGCGCGCGCGGTTTACCCCCCGGGTGCAGGGACTGCTGCTGGGAGCCGTGGCCGCCGCCGCGGCCGTCCACGCCTTCGTGCCGGCTGGGCGCGAATTCGCGGCCGCCCGGGCGGGGCAGGGCACCGGCGCAGTGGGGGCGGTGCTGGCATGGGCCGGCCGCGCTCTGGTGGGGGAGGTCGGGCTGTGGGTCCTGATCGTGCTGGTGAGCTCGACGGCCGCGTTGAGATTGCTCATGGTGCCGCTTCCCCGCGTCATCGACTGGCTTCTGGCCTCGGGACGGACGGTGGTGTGGAGTGTCAGGGCTCTGCTGCGGGCTGGGGTGGCGGTGGCCCGACTGGCCCTGGCCGGCGTCGGGGCAGCGGCGCACGGCCTGTACGTGCTGATGAGAATCGGGTCCCGCGAGAGTCTCCGGGCTGCCCGCGCGATCCGGGCCGCTCAGGCCTCACGCCGAAGACAGGCCGCCGTGTCGCCCGTCGAGGAATCAGAGCTGGCGTTCGAGTCCGCCGGAAATGGGGCGCAGGCCGCTGCCCTCGAAGAAGTACTTCTGCCCCTCCCGGCTGCCGTCGCCGTCGGGTCGGGGAGCAGCACGGTGGAGCCCCGCCCGGTGCCTCCGGCCGCCCGGCGGCGGCCCCAGCAGGCGCGTGAGCGGGTCCATCAGGAGTCGCTCCTGCCCGAACCCCCTTCCGGACCGGAGACGGAGCGGCGCCGAATGGGCGCGGTCTATGAGCGCCCGCCCCTCGAGCTGCTCGGCGATCCGCTGCGCGGCACGCGAGCCCCGCGCAGCGATCCGGGCGAGACTGCGCGCGCCCTCGAACAGACCCTGGCGAGTTTCGGCGTCGAAGCGAAGGTGGTGCACTGGGAGCAGGGACCGGTGGTGACCCGGTTCGAGGTGCACCCGGGCTCCGGCGTGAAGGTACAACGGATCACCAGCCTCACCAATGACATCGCCTTGAACCTGGCCGCGCCCAGCGTACGTATCGAGGCGCCGATCCCCGGGAAATCG
Organism: bacterium; assembly: GCA_036004665.1. Lineage (GTDB taxonomy): Bacteria > Sysuimicrobiota > Sysuimicrobiia > Sysuimicrobiales > Humicultoraceae > JACQGZ01. The sequence goes on from DASYRG010000008.1 coordinate 108,346, forward strand.
GCCGTCGGCATCGAGATCCCCAATCAGAAATCGAGCCTCGTGCACATCAAGGAGATCCTCACGCAGCCATCCTTTCAGACGCAGGTCGGCTCGCTGATCGTCGCCCTCGGCAAAAACCTCACCGGCCAGCCGATCGTCGCGGACCTGACGGAGATGCCGCACTTGCTCATCGCCGGCGCCACCGGCTCGGGCAAGTCGGTGGCGCTCAACGCCATCATCGCCAGCCTGCTCTTCCGCTACACTCCCGACGAGGTCCGCTTCGTCATGATCGATCCCAAGCGGATCGAGTTGACCAACTACAATGACATCCCGCATCTGCTCATCCCCGTCGTCACCAACCCGCGGGCGGCCGCCGGCGCGCTGAAGGAGATGCTGCGCGTGATGGAGGAGCGCTTCGAGCGCTTCGCCGCCGCCGGGGTGCGCAACATCCAGGCGTACAACGAACTGGCCGACGCCGACCCGCTGCCCTTCATCGTCATCATCGTGGACGAACTGGCCGACCTGATGATGGTGGCGCCGGCCGACTTCGAGGACGTGATCGTCCGCCTAGCGCAGATGACCCGCGCCACCGGCATCCACCTGGTCGTCGCCACGCAGCGCCCCTCGGTGGACGTGATCACCGGGCTGATCAAGGCCAACATCCCTTCCCGCATCGCCTTCGCCGTCAGCAGCCAGGTAGACAGCCGGACGATCATCGACGGCCCGGGAGCGGAGAAACTCCTGGGGCGCGGCGACATGCTCTTCCTGCCGATGGGAGCGTCCCGGGCGGTGCGGGCGCAGGGGTCCTTCATCGGGGACGGGGAGATTCAGGCGCTTGTCGACTGGTGGCGCGGACAGGGCAGACCGACCTTCGACGAGTCCATCCTCGCCGCCGGGCGGCAGTCCGCCGCCGGCGAGGGCGGGGAGGACAGCGAGCGCTTCACCGAGGCCGCCCGCATCGTCGTGCGCTCAGGCTATGGATCGGTCTCCCTGCTACAGCGCAAGATGCGCATCGGCTACGTCACCGCCGCCCGGCTGGTCGATCAGCTGGAGGCGCGCGGCATCGTCGGCCCGGCGCAGGGCAGCAATCCGCGCGAAGTGCTGATGGGACTGGACGCGCTCGAGCGGACCATCCGAACCAAAACCCCCTAGAACTCGTAGATACGATCGGTCGGATCTCAGGGTCGTGTCGGTTGAAATGCCGGGGGGCCCCGCGGTTCACGCGCGAGGCGCTGGGGTCGTTGAAGGAGGGTTCGCTCCCGGGCCGCGAATACTCAATAGAGCCATCCGCGAGAGAGTCTCAAACCGCGCCGGAGGAACGCCGGCAGTTCTCAGGAGGTGGAGGCATGGGTAGACTGCTCCGCATGGGAGCAGCCCTGGTCATCGCTGGGCTGCTCCTGATGAGTACCGTGGCCAGTCAAAGGGCAGTTGCGCAGGCGCCAAAACTCAAGGTCGGTCTGGTCTATGACGTGGGCGGGCGCGGGGATCTGTCCTTCAACGACATGGCCGCGGCCGGCTTCGACAAGGCGAAGAAGGACTTCGCCGCCCGGCTGGGCGACGTCCGCGAACTCGAGCCCACCGCCGGCGGGGAGAACCGCGAAGAGCTCCTGCGGTTGTTGGCCGGGGAGAAGTTCGACCTGATTCTCGGCATCGGGTTCCTCTTCACCGACAGCATCACCCGCGTGGCCAAGGACTTCCGCGGGGTCAAGTTCGCCATCGTGGACGGGTTCATCCCCGACCAGCCCAACGTCGTCAGCCTGCTGTTCGATGAGCACGAGGGCTCGTTTCTCGTGGGCTGCGCCGCGGGCCTGAAGACCAGGGTAAACAAGGTTGGCTTCGTCGGCGGGATGAAGATCCCCCTGATCGAAAAGTTCGAGGCCGGCTTCGTCGCCGGCGTGAAGTACTGCAACCGCAAAGCTCAGGTCTTCAGCGACTACGCTGGCACGACCGGCGAGGCGTTCCGCGACCCGGTCAAGGGCAAGGAGCTGGCCAGCGCCCAGTACGACCGCGGCGCGGACATCATCTACCACGCGTCCGGCGGTACCGGCATCGGCGTCTTTGAAGCTGCCGTGATCAAGAAGAAGCTGGCCATCGGCGTGGATGCCGACCAGTCGCTCACCGTGAAGGCGGACCAGCGCAAGCAGATTCTCACCAGCATGCTCAAGCGGGTGGACGTGGCCGTTCACGAGGCAATCCGTTCCGTGGTCAACGGGAACTACAAGGGCGGCATCCGTACCTTCGGCCTGAAGGAGGGCGGGGTCGGCTACGCCGTAAACCAGTATAACAAGGCGATGATCCAGGACATCGTGCCGCGCCTGGAAGCCATCAAGAAGGACATCATCGCCGGCAAGATCAAGGTGCCCACCGACAAGAAGACGCTGGACGCCTTCATCAAGGCGCTGAAGTAACGTCCGCGTTTGCGGACGGAAGCGGCCCGGGGGGAGCGATCCCCCCGGGCTTGTGTGTGATGGGACCGAGGCGTCAGCGACCCTCTGGAGACCTGGTCAGTGGGGGTACCGGAGGGTCAAGACCCTCCGGAGGCATCGAGGGGGAAGGCCGGACGACCCGGCGAATGCTTGGGGGGCGCATGGCCTCCCCCGATCTCTTTCTCGAACTGCGAAACATCAGCAAGCGGTTTCCCGGCGTCGTCGCCAACGACAAGATCAGCCTGGCCGTCCCCACCGGGGAGATCCACGCCTTGGTCGGAGAGAACGGGGCGGGCAAGTCCACCCTGATGAAGATCCTCTACGGCCTCTACCAGCCGGACGAAGGAGAGATCATGGTGCGAGGGGCGCCGGTGCGCATCGCCGGGCCGCGGCGCGCGCTGGAGCTGGGCATCGGCATGGTGCACCAGCACTTCATGCTCATCCCCGTCTTCACGGTCGCTGAAAACGTCATCCTGGGAAGCGAACCGGGGCGGCGGGCCCGTCTGGATACCGCTCGGGCGATCGAGCAGATCGAGCTCGTGACCAGACAGTACGAGTTCGACCTCAACCCACGCGAACTCGTCGCCAACCTCTCCGTGGGTGAGCAGCAGCGCGTGGAGATCATCAAGGTCCTCTACCGTGGCGCGGAACTGCTCATTCTCGACGAGCCGACCGCCGTGCTGGTGCCCCAGGAGGTGGAGGAGCTCTTCGCCAACCTGCGCCGGCTGCGCGACCAAGGCAAGACGATCATCTTCATCAGCCACATCCTCGACGAGGTGCTGGCGATCGCCGACCGTGTGACCGTGCTGCGGCGCGGCCGGGTGGTGGGCACTGTGCCGTCGGTGGAGACGACGAAAGGGCAGCTCGCCGAGATGATGGTCGGGCGCCCCGTGCTGCTGCAGGTCACGCGGCCGGAGATCACGCCCGGGGAGGTGCGGCTGGCCGTCGAGGAACTGGTGGTGCGCGGGGCCCACGGTCGGCCGGTCGTGCGCGACATCACCCTATCGGTGCGCCGCGGAGAGATCTACGGGATCGCCGGCGTCCAGGGGAACGGACAGACGGAGCTGGTCGAGGCCATCGTCGGCCTGCGGCCCATCGCCTCCGGCACCGTGCGGGTGGACGGGAACGACGTGACGCGGGTCGGCACCCGCCGCGTGCGCCTGGCCGGTCTCGCCCACATCCCGGAGGACCGGCACCATCGGGGCCTGGCGCTGCCCATGCAGGTCCGGGAGAACCTCGTCCTTGGCCATCACCGCCGCGGGCTCTTCACGAACGGTCCGCTCCTCGATCTGGCGGAGATCGAGGCCTTCGCCCGCGAGCGCATCCGGGACTATGACATCCGCTCCCCCGCGACGACCACGCCCGCCCTCGCGCTGTCGGGCGGCAATCAGCAGAAGGTCATCGTGGCGCGGGAGTTCGCTTTCGCCCCCGGGGTCCTGCTCGCCGCGCATCCGACCCGCGGATTGGACGTCGGGGCGACCGAGTTCGTCTGGCGGCAGCTGATGGGCGCCATGGCCCAGGGCATGGCGGTCCTCCTGGTCTCAGCCGACCTGGACGAGATCCTCTCGCTCTCCGACCGGATCGGGGTGATGTACCGCGGCGAGCTGGTGGCCGAACTCTTCCCGGGGGAGGCCACGCCGCAGGAGCTGGGACTGTACATGACCGGGACGAAGCGCGCCCCGACCGAGCAGGCCGCCGGATGAGCTCGAGCACCCGCTTTTTCTTCCTCCAGGCCGGGGCCCTGGGCCTGGCAATCCTGTTCGGTGCCCTGGCCGGGTCGGTCATTCTGCTGGCGATCAACGAGAATCCGCTCGAGATCTACCCCCTGATCGTGCGCTTCAACCTGGCGCGCATCGACAGCGTCGCCGCCATCTTCTACCGGGCCACGCCGCTGATCCTGGCCGGGCTGGCCACCGCGCTGGCCTTCCGCGCGAACCTCTTCAACATCGGGGTGGAGGGGCAGGCCTACGTCGGCGCCGTGGCCGCCGCCTTTGTCGGCTTCGCCGTGGGCGGCCTGCCCAGACTCGTGCACCTCCCGCTGACGATCCTCGCGGGCATGCTGGCCGGGATGCTCTGGGCCCTCCTGCCCATCGTGCTCAAGCTGCGGCGGGGCGCGCACGAGGTCATCACCACGATCATGATGAACGCGATCGCGGGCGCCCTCGTCCTGTATCTCCTGGAACCCGGCCTGCTGCGGGATCCGGCGCAGGCCGGGACCCCGCGGGTGCGCACTCCCGACATCCTCCCCAGCGCCCTAATGCCGCTGCTGCACCCGGCGCTGTCGGCGATTGGGTTGGAGATTCCCGGTTCCTCCCGGCTGAACTGGTTTCTCCCGCTGGGGATGGCGCTGTGCGTCTTCTTCTTTTGGGTCCTGCGGCGCTGGCGGTTCGGCTTCGAAGTGCGCGCCGTGGCCCACAACCCGAGCGCGGCGGAGGCGGCGGGCATCTCCACCCAGCGCGTCCAGTTCCTCATTTTCCTCCTCAGCGGCGGCGTCGCCGGGATGGTGGGACTCTCCGACACCCTGGCCTTCTTCGGGTACTTCGACATCGATTTTCCCAAGGGGTACGGGTTTCTGGGCATCTCCATCGCTCTACTGGCCAAGAACAATCCCCTCGGGGTGGTGGCCGCCGCACTGTTCATCGCCTTCCTCGACCGCGGCGCGCAGGGGGTGCAGGTCTTCGCCGGCGCCCCCCGCGAGGTCATCACCATCCTCCAGGGGTTGATCATCCTGGCGATCGTGGTGGGGTACGAACTACTGACGCGCTACATCCGGGTGCAGCTCAAGCGCGAGGCGCAGATCGCCCCGCCGCTAGCGCCGGCCTTGGCCGCGACGGGAGAGGGAGGGGAGTAGGTGGACCTGCTCCTCACTCTCGCCAGCGCCGCCCTGCTCGCCTCGGCCATCCGGCTGACGGTGCCCATCCTCCTGGCCGCCCTGGGGGCGGTGTTCTCTGAGCGCGGGGGCGTGGTCAACATCGGGCTGGAAGGCATGATGATCATGGGCACCTTCTGGGGAGCTGCGGTGACACATTTCGTGGCCCGGGGGTTTCCCGGGCTCGTTGCGGCCGCCCCGGACCTGGCGCCGCTGGCCGGCATGCTGGCGGCGATGCTGATGGGGGTGCTCTTCGCGCTCCTGCATGCGCTCGTGACGATCACCTTCCGCGTCGACCAGATCATCAGCGGCGTCACCATCAACCTGCTGGCGGCGGGGCTGGCCCGCTTCCTCAACATCATCTTCTTCCGGGTGGCCACCCAGTCCCCGGGGGTCGGCGGGTTCACGGCGATCGACATCCCGCTGCTCGACCGCATCCCCTGGCTCGCGCCGCTGGTCACCGGCACCTCCCCGGTGATCCCGGCCGCCATCGCCCTCGTCGTTGTGGGACAGTGGGTGCTGCGACGCACGCGGTTCGGGTTGCGGCTGCGCTCCGTCGGCGAGCACCCCCTCGCCGCCGACACGCTCGGGGTCAACGTCATCTTGATGCGCTACCTGGGCGTGCTGATCAGCGGCGCCCTGGCCGGTCTCGCCGGCGGCTACCTGGCGATTGAGCAGGGGCGTGGCTACCTGGAAGGGATGACGCAGGGGCGCGGCTTCATCGCCCTCGCCGCGATGATCTTCGGCAACTGGTGGCCTCTGGGCGCGCTGGGCGCCTCGGCGCTCTTCGGCTACTTCGACGCGTTCAGCCTGCGCGTGGTGAACCTGCGGGTCCCCTACCAGTTCATCACCGTCCTGCCCCACATCGCCACGATTCTGGTACTGGCGGGTTTTGTCCGCCGCGCTCAGATGCCCGCCGCCGACGGCATCCCCTACTCCAAAGAAGAGGAGTAACCGGTCCATGGCCGGCCCGTTCGACCTGGTGGTCGCCAACGCGCGCCTGCGAGGCGGGGGGCCCGGAGATTCTCTCACCCACATCGGCATCCGCGACGGACGCATCGTCGCGCTCGGCCCCGCGCCCCTGGCCGGACACATCGTCGTCGATGCGGTTGGGAACTTGGTCAGTCCCTCCTTCGTCAACGCCCACCTCCATCTGGACAAGGTCTATACGAGCGGACTGGCCGGCGAAGAGGCTCGCCGGCGGTACGCTGGAGGACGCATGGAAGGAGCGGCGGCGGCGGTCGACCTCGCCGCCCGGGTGAAGGACCAGTACGACGAGTCCTGGATCTACGCCAACGCGCGGCGCGCGCTGACCGAGGGGCTCAGGCATGGGGTGACGCACCTGCTTGCCTTCGCCGACACCGATACCCGTGCCCGCCTGGAGGGGATCAAGGCTCTGCTGCGGCTGCGCGAGGAGTGGAGGGGGAGGGTGGAGGTGCGGGTCGTCGCTTTCCCTCAAGACGGCGTCGTGCGCGACGCGGGAGCGGAGGCCTACGTCCGAGAGGCCCTCGAGTTGGGCGCGGATCTGGTGGGGGGGATCCCCTGGATCGAGGAGACCGCCGGCGCGGCGGCCGAGCACGTCGACCGGATGCTGGCCCTCGCCCGCGCCTACGACCGGGACGTGGCCATGCTCACCGACGACGCCGGAGACCCCGCACTGCGCACCACCGAGATGCTGGCGGCCGCGGCCATCCGGGAGGGTTGGGCCGGCCGCGTCATCGCCTGCCACGCCCGGGCGATGGCGCTCTATCCCGAACCGGCTGTGCGCGACCTCGTGGCGCTGGCCCGCCGGGCGGAGATGGCCTTCGTCACCGCCCCTCACACCGGTCCTCTGCACCTGCGCGCGGCTGACCTGCTGGCCGCGGGCCTCCCCGTCGCCCTGGGGCAGGACGACATCGCCGACGCCTACTATCCCTACGGCCAGCACAACCTCCTGGAGGTGGCGTTCCTCGCCTCGCACCTGCTCGGCTGGACCACGGCCGCGGAGATGGACACCCTGCTGGACATGATCACCACCCAGGGCGCCAGGGTGCTCCGCCTCACAGGCTACGGGCTGGACGTGGGAAAGGAGGCGCATCTCTGCGTGCTCCAGGGAGAGACACCCCAGGAGGTCCTGACGAGGCACGAACCGCCCAGTGTTGTGATCAGCCACGGCAGACTCGCCGCGGAGACTCACGCGCAGACTGAAATCCTGGAGACGCCCCGCCGATAACTGCTCAATGCGGGATGCAGGCGTTGCAACGAGGATTTCTCGTGAATCAATGAGAATCAATATGTGTCAACATATACAAGTCCGGGTGGAGGGATTCGGGATGACGGTGGGATTCGAGCAGGGCCTGAGGGACGTCATCGCCGTCGAGAGCACGATCTGCCAGGTCGACGGCGCCGGGGGACGGCTGCGCTATCGGGGGTATGAAATCGGGGACCTCGCCGCAGGGGCCACCTTTGAGGAAGTGGTCGCCCTGCTCTGGGACGGAGAGCTCCCGGATCAGGAGGCCCTCTCCGACCTCCGAAGCGCGATGGGCGCAGGTCGCGCCCTGCCCCCGGAGGTCACCAGAGCCATGGAGGCCTACCCTCGAAGGGTGCACCCGCTGGAAGCGGTCCGCACCGCGATCTCCCATCTTGCCATGTACGATCCGGACCGGGGAACGGGCGAAGCACCGCTGCGTCGCACCTGCCTGCGGCTGACCGGTCAGATCGCCTCGGTGGTGGGGGCGTGGCGGCGGATCCGTGACGGGCAGCCGCCCGTGGCCCCACATCCTGCCCTCTCGCAGGCGGGAGACTTCCTCTTCATGCTGGGCGGCGCGACGCCGGATCGGAGTGCGACCGAGGCCATGGACGCGCTGCTGGTGCTGCACGCCGAGCATGAATTGAACGCCTCGACCTTCGCGGCCCGGGTGGTCACCGCGACCTTCTCGGACGTGCACTCCGCGGTCACCGCGGCGCTGGGGGCGCTGAAGGGCCCGCGTCACGGCGGCGCCAACGAGGACGTCCTGGCGATGCTGGAAGAGATTGGAGCGCCGGAACGGGCGGAGGCCTACATCAGCGCGCGCCTGGCCGCCCGCGAGCGGATGACTCGGGCCGAACGCGCCGAGCCCCGCGCCCGCATTCCCGGGTGGGGCCATCCCGTCTACACGGTGGACGATCCGCGCGCGGCCCACCTGCGGGCGGTCGGCCGCCAGGTGGCGGTAGGGGCAGGAGTCGCGGCGCTCGCCGACACCGCGGAGGCGGTCTACCGTGTGATGAAGGCGCGCACCAATCTGCCGGTCAACGTGGACTTCTTCTCCGCCGTTGTCTACCGAGCGTTGGACATCCCCATCGACCTCTGCACCTCGATCTTCGCGGTAGCGCGGATCGCGGGCTGGTGCGCCCACATCATCGAGCAGCACGGGGGCCGTCTCATCCGGCCGCGGGCCGCCTACGTGGGCCCGGCTCCACGCGCCTTCCTGCCGTTGCAGGCTCGCGTCGGCGCCCGACCTGCACCTGCTCGCTCCTGACGATGGTCGTCTGGATCGAGGAGCAGGCCTTTCTCAGCGCGGCGGAGGTCTGCGCTGCACTGGGAGTGAAGCCGCAAACGCTGTATGCGTACGTCAGCCGGGGGGTGCTGCACAGCTACCGTCAGGGCAAGCGCCGCGAACGGCTGTATCTGCTCCGCGAGATCGAGGCGCTGATGCGACTCCGGCCGGCCCGCGAGCGCGGACCGCGCCGGGTGGACCTCCCCCGCGCCGACGACTGGGTCGGGGAAGTCTAACTCCCGCGAAGCGGAGCAGGCTCCTCTTCCTCGATCGGAGGAAGATCATCTTCCTTGCGGAGGATTGCTCCCCTGGGGCTGGCCAGGGCGATCGCGCGCAGGTCTTCCGGCAGCGAGTCGAAGACGCGACGCAGGAGCCCGCGCAGGGTCTCGCGGTCATCTGGGCGATGGAACCACTCCCACAGCCGCTCATACCCCCCGAGCTGCAGCGTCACGTTTTGAATCGACTCCGCCTGGGCGATGCCCGCCCTGAGTCTCACCTCCGCCTCCCCGGGCCGCCCATCGTGGTAGGCGAGGAGGGCCTCCAGAAGGGCCAGGCTGGCCAGGTGATGCGCCGCGCCCCAGCGCTCCACGCCCGGCCGCCGATCGCGCACGAAGGCGCGCAGGTCGTCGATGCGTCCGGCCTCGTAGAGCGCCTCCCCGACCGGTCCGATGACCTCGCCGTCGTCGGGGATGAAGATGTTCCAGGGCAGCGCCAGGATCCGGTCGATCGCGCGGTTCACTTCGGCCTGATCCCCATCCAGCCTGGCGGCGAGCACGCTGGAGAGCAGCCATATCTGCTGCCACCCGGGGTTGGCCGGCGCGTCGAGCGCCAGCGCCTCGGCCAGCAGGGCGCGGGTGCGTCCCACGTCGCCGATTTCGTAGATCACCTGGGCGAGGTACATCAGAGCAAAGGGCAGATGGATCTTGGCGGTCTCCCGCAGCTCCCTGACCATCTCTTCCAGGCGGCGGAGGGCTTCGCCCCAGCGGCCCAGCCCGAGGAGGACGGGAGCGATGAAGGAGACGGTGAAGCCCATGCGCCGGCGATCGCCGATCGATTCGGCCAGCGCGAATGCCTCCTCGCCATAGCGCAGCGCCTCCGGATAGCGTCCCCAGTAGGCGTGGATGACGGAGAGGTAGCTGATGCTGGTGGCCTCCTTGGACTTGTCGCCGGCCCGGCGTGCGGCGGCGAGCGCCTCCTGAACCGCGGCCAAGGCCTCCTCGCCGTTCGCTGCGGCGAAGTGCCCCATCGCCATCAGGTTCAGGCCGCGGGCGACACCGGAAAGATCCCCGGCCTGGCGCAGGAAGGCGATGCCCTCCGGCAGCCGCGGGTCATGGAGGACGATCTCTCCCCGGTCCCACCCGACGTTCGCCAGGTCGAGCAGAGAGAGGCCGAGCGTGCGCCGGTCTTCCGTCTCGCGCGCCAGGATCGCCGCCCGGGAGAAATGCTCCTCTGCCTCGTCGAGCCGCAACTCACGGTGGTGGATAAAGCCCACACGCTGCTCCATCTGTGCTTCCAGCCTGCGGTCGCCTGCCGCCCGCGCCAGCGTCAGGGCCTGGGAAAAGTCCGTGAGGGCGTCGGGATAACTGCCGCGAAGTTGATGGACCTCGCCGCGGTCGCGGGCCAGAGTCGCGAGCTCACCCGGAGGGAGGCCCGCCCGGCTCGCCGCCTCGAGGGCCTGATCGAAGAGGCGGAGCGCGTCCTCATTGGCATAGAGTCGGCGCGCCTTGTTGGCCGCGCGGTGGAGGTAACCGGCCGCGCGCGCATCGTCCCCGGCCGCGCGTGCGTGCTCGCCGAGGATGTCGATCACATCCTCGGTGCGTTCGCCGAGTGTCCCCTCCAGCCAGCGGAGGGCCTCGGCGTGCGCTCGCTGGCGCTGGGTCTTCGGCAGCAGCCCGTAGGCGACGTCGCGGGTGAGGATGTGTCGGAAGGCGTACTCCGGTTCGCCGATGGCCGAGCGGGGCCGAGCAACCACGAGCTCCTTGCTGATCAGGGCGTCGATGGCCGGCTGCACTGCGTTCTCCTCGAGACCGGCGAGGGCACGCACGGCGGAGGGCCAGAAGGCCCGCCCCAGCACCGAGGCGGCCTGCAGCGCTCGGCGTTCATCGGGGGGGAGCCTGTCGATGCGGGCGGTCAGCACGGCCTGGACGTTGTCAGGAATCGCGCCGCCCGGTCCGCCCCCTTCCATCAGCATCCGCACGAGCTCCTCGACGAAGAGGGGGTTCCCCTCGGCGCGCTGGGCCACAGCCTGACGCATTTCGGCGGCGAGGCCCTTGCTGCTGAGGGCGGCCACGAGGGCCTCTGCCTCCTCGGGGCGGAGCGGTTTCAGTTCAAAGGAAATGGCGTTTCGCCCGCCGCCGCCCCAGTTGCGCCGCCGCTCCAGCAGCTCCGGCCGGGTGAGACACATGACGAACACCGGCGCCTCGGCGATGCGTTCCACCATGGCCGAGATGAGGTCGAGGACCCCATCGTCCGCCAAGTGCAGGTCCTCCAACGCGAGAATCACCGGCCGGGCGGCGGCGAGTCCCACCAGCACCCCCTGCCACGCGTCGAAGAGCGCGCGGCGCAGCTGCTCCGGGTCGGCGGCGGCCTCGGGACCGCCATCGGCGGCGCCGAAGGTGAGGAGCAATCCCTCTAGTAGGGCCTCGCCCCCCTCGCCGAGCGCCGCGGTCAACCATTCGCGCATCTTCGACCGTACGATTTCGGGGCGATCAGTATCCATCAGCCCGGCCTGTATCCGCAGGATCTCCAGCAGGGCGTGGTAGCCGATCTGCCCGCCGAAGGCCACGCCGCGGCCCCGCAGCACCAGGGGCGGCGGATCATCGTCGCGCACTTCGGCCAGGAATTCCCGCAGGAGGCGGGATTTGCCGACGCCCGCCTGCCCGAACACTGTCACCATCTGCACCAGGCGGTCCTCCCGGCTGCGCTGGTAGAGATGGCGGAGCAGGCCAAGTTCGCCGTGGCGACCGACCAGAGGAGCGGCGATCCGGTGGTCCTCGGGCGACTCCGGGAGAGGCGCCAGGGCGGTCCAGACCATCAGAGGGGCGGACTTCCCCTTGACCGTGAGCGGAGGCAGCGGCCGGTAATCGATCGCCTCCTTCGTCGCCCGGTAGGTGCGCTCCCCCACCACCACGCTCCCGGCGGGCACGTTCTGCATGATGCGCGCGCCGCTCGTCACGGCGTCGGCCACGAGGAAGTCCCGGTCGAAGGTCGACCCCGATGCCGCCACGACCTCTCCGGTGTTGATACCGACCCGCACGGCCAGCCGCACTCCCACCGTGGCGGCGAGATGCTCGTTGAGGACGGGGAGGGCGTCGCGGACGGCCAGCCCGGCGCGCACCGCGCGCTCGGGATCGTCCTCGTGCGTGACGGGGAGGCCAAAGACGGAGAGCACCTCGTCCCCGATGAGATTGGCCACCGTCCCGCCGAAGCGTTCCACGGCATGTTGCACGACGGTGTAGAACTGCCCGACGACCATTCGGGCGTCTTCCGGATCGAGCTGTTCCGTCAGCGGTGTGGAGTCGGCCAGATCGACGAAGAGGACGGTGACCACCTTGCGCGCCTCCGCCGTGAGCACCGGCCCGGCGGCTGGAGGATGGGCGTGAGCCGCGAGGGGGATGCCGCAGTTGGCGCAGAAGCGCGCGCCCTCGGCGACCGGGGTGCCGCATTCGGGGCAGAGCTCCTGCTGGGGTTTGCCGCAGTTGGCGCAGAAGCGGGCGGTGGGCGAGTTGGGCTGACCGCAGTTCCAGCAGGGCCGGGTGTCGGTGATCATGGCTGTAATCCGTTCATGGCAGGGGATTCCCAACCGCGGGAGGGAACCCTCCGGCGTCAAGGAGGAATCCCGGCTGAAGACATTATCGGTCATCGCCGCCGGCGGCGCCAACGTCGACGTCAAGGTCCGCACGGCGTCGCCGCCCACCGAGGGCCGCTCAACGCCGGGGGAGGTCCATCTCGCCCCGGGGGGAGCGGCGCGGAACGTCGCAGAAGCGCTCGCGCGGATGGGGGCGGAGGTGGCGCTCCACACCGCCGTGGGCGCGGACGCCTTTGGCGACTGGCTGATCGCCGTGACCACCGCTGCCGGCGTCGACTGCGCCGCGGTTTTTCGCGGTCCTGGTCAGACAGGGATCTACGTCACCGTCAACGGCGCCGGCGTCGCCGACGCGTCACTCGTCGAATCGCTGGACCCCGCGTGGCCCGCGTGGCCCGGGACGGAGGGGGTCGTGCGCGTACTCGATGCCAATCTCTCCGCCTCCGTGATCGCGCGGCTGGCCGCCCCGGCGTCGGCCTCGCGGCTCGTCCTCATTGGTACCTCGCCGGCCAAAGTCGCGCGCCTACGACCGCTGCTGCGGGACGCATGGCTGCTCTGTCTGACCGCCGCGGAAGCAGCAGCGCTCCTGGGCGCGGGAGCGCATGCTGGTGGAGAACCGCTCGCCCGCGCGGTGGCGGCGTTGGGACCGGCGCAGGTCCTTCTCACGGAGGGCGCTCGGGGACTGGGTCTGCTGGCCGACCCTCATCCCAGCGCAGCGCGGGGAAGATGGTGGACGCACCCGGCCCGCCCAGCTGTGGCCCTCGTCGATCCCACTGGCGCGGGAGATGTCGCGGCGGCCGCGCTCACCTTCGGGCTCGCCGCAGATCTGGCGCCCGAGCGCATTCTCGCCGCGGCCGCGGAGGCGGCGGCGATGACCGTCGGGACCTGGGGGAATGTGCCCCCAGAAGTGGGAACTGTATGGAAAGGGATCAGTGAGGGTCCCACAGGTTCGCGCAGTGAACCTGTGGGGAGTTGAAGGAAGGGAGCGCACACCGATGAAGCCGCAGAGTGCGATTCCACTCGACGTTAGCGATGAGATCCAAGTGACCCTCGGTCTGGGGGGACCCGTTGTCGCGCTGGAGTCGTCGGTGATCACCCACGGCCTGCCCTCTCCTGCCAATCTGGAGGCTGCTCGGCGGATCGAGCGGGCGGTCAGGGAGAGAGGGGCGGTGCCCGCGGTCGTGGCGCTGGTCGAAGGGACGGTGCGGGTCGGTCTCTCCGCCGAAGACCTGGGCTTTCTCGCCGCCCGGGGCGTTCGCAAGGTGGCCCGGCGCGACCTGGGCGTGGCCATCGCCCGGTCCGCCAGCGGCGGCACGACCGTTTCGGCCACCCTGGCCGTGGCACACGCCCTCGGCGTCCGCGTTCAGACGACGGGGGGGATCGGCGGCGTGCACATCGGCGCCGAGCGAACCTGGGACGTCTCGGCGGACCTCGATGAATTGAGCCGGCGCCCCCTCGTCCTCGTGTGCTCCGGTCCCAAAGCCATCTGTGACGCGGGGGCGACGTTGGAGGCGCTGGAGAGCCGGGGCGTCACCGTGGCCGGCTACCGTACGACCCGCTTCCCGCTCTTCTACATCGCTGACAGCGGTTTCGCCGCGCCCTGGACGGCGGAGACTCCCGCCGAGGTCGCGGCCATCTCGCGTGCCAAGGAACGGCTGGGCGATCCGAGCGCCCTGCTGGTGGCAAATCCCCCGCCGCCCGGGTCGGCGCTCGATCCGGCCGCCGTCGCCGACGCGGTGGGACGCGCGATCGCTCAGGCCGAGCGTGAAGGCATCCGCGGGGGAGATCTCACGCCGTTCCTCCTCACGGAAGTGGACCGTCTCACCGGAGGCCTCGCAGTCGAGGCCAATCTCGCGCTGCTCGAGGCGAACGCCGCCCTGGCGGCCGAGATCGCCGTGGCGCTGACTGAGGAGCGCCTTCCGGCCTGATCAAAGGAAGACCCGCTCTGCGGATGTAAAGAAGACCCATCGTGCCGGACGACCGTCCAGGACTGGGCGAGAGCCTCCGCCGCGCCCGGGAGGCCCGCGGACTCTCCCTCGCCCAGGCCGAACGCCTGACCAAGATCCGCGCCGTCTATCTCGACGCGCTCGAGGAGGAGCGGTTTGCCACGCTCCCGCCGCGGCCGTACGCGAAAGGCTTCGTGCGCATCTACGCGGCGGCCCTCGGCCTCGACCCCGGTGCCCTGCTCGATGCCTTCGACGCGCATCTCCCGGCGGTGGCGCCGACGCCGCTGAGCCAGGCCGCCGAGATCCCCCTGGAACCGCCGGCGCCGCCGTCCCGGCTGCGGCGGCTGGTCACGATGGCGCTCTGGATCCTCATTCCCGTGGTCATCGCCCTCGCCGTGGTCCTCTACGTCAACGTCCGAGACTTCGTGCGGACGGGTCCACGCGCGGCGTCCTCACCGTCACCTGCCCCTGCGCCGGCGAGCCCACCTCCGAGTGTCCTCCCGGGGGCAGTTCCATTGCCCGCCGCCTCTCCGTCGCCTGCGGCAACGCCGGTTCCCCCAGCCCCGCAGGCGGTGGAGGGAATTGCGGTGGCCCTCGCGGTGACCGAGGAATCCTGGCTGCGGGTCACCGTGGACGGACGGCGCATCTTCCAGGGCCTCATGTATCCGGGCGACACCGCAACATGGACAGCGCAACGGGAACTGGAGGTCAGGATTGGCAACGCCGGCGGGGTGACGTTGATCGTCAACGGCCGCGACCTCGGCCTCGCGGGGCGTCCCCGCCAGGTCGTGACGCGGCGCTTCACCGTGACGCCCGAGGAACCCTAGGGCGTGCGCGCCGAGCTCCTCTCAGTCGGCACCGAGCTCCTGCTCGGCGAGATCACGGACACCAACGCCGCCTACCTCGCTCGGATCCTGGCCGAAGCGGGAGTGGATCTCTTCTTCAAGCAAACGGTCGGAGACAATGTCACCCGCCTGGGCGAGGCGGTGCGGCTGGCCCTGACCCGCGCGGAGCTCATTCTCATCACGGGTGGGTTGGGCCCAACGGAGGACGATCTCACCGTGGCCACGGTGGCGGCGACGCTGACGTTGCCGATGCTCCGGGACGAGGAGGTCGCCGAGACCATCCGGGCTTTCTTCGAAATACGGCGGCGGCCCGCTCCTCCGTCGGTCTACAAGCAGGCCCTCGTCCCCGCCGGCGCCCATGTCATCCCGAACCGCCGCGGCACCGCCCCCGGCGTGGTTGTGACGCACGATGGGGCGACGATCGTGATGATGCCCGGCGTCCCCAGCGAGATGGAGGGCATGGTGGAGGAGTTCCTCCTGCCCTGGCTGTCCGAGCGGACCGGCGAGACGGTCATCCGCTCCCGGGTGCTCAAGGTCACCGGCCTCGGCGAATCGGCGGTGGAAGAGCGGATCAAAGACCTGCTGCGCCTGCCCGCGCCGACGATCGCGCCCTACGCGAAGCTGGGCGAGGTGCATCTGCGGCTCACCGCCAAAGGGTCCCCCGCCGAGGTGGAGGCGCACCTCACCGCCGGCGAGGCCGCCGTCCGCGATCGCCTGGGTGACATGGTCTTCGGACGGGACGACGACAGCCTGGAGGCCGTGACCGGCCGGCTGTTGCTGGACCGGTCCATCACGGTGGCCGTGGGCGAATCCTGCACCGGCGGCCTGATCGCCGATCGCCTGACGGCGCTTCCGGGAAGCTCGGCATACTTCCGCCAGGGCGCCGTTGCCTACAGCAACCAGGCCAAGACGGCGCTGCTGGGTGTGCCTGTCGAGCTCATTGAGCGCCACGGGGCGGTGAGCGCGCCCGTGGCGGAAGCGATGGCCCGCGGCGCGCGCGAGGGAACCGATAGCGACCTGGGGGTCGGTGTCACGGGGATCGCCGGCCCCGCCGGGGGCAGCCCCGAGAAACCGATCGGGTTGGTCTTTATCACCCTGGCCGATCGCGCATCGGCGGCGAGCCGGGAATGGCGGTTCGGCGAGCAGCCCGGCCGCCGCGGGATCCGCTTCCTCGCCAGCCAGGCCGCGCTCGATCTGATCCGTCTCCACCTGCTGCGGTCCTGAGCGCTTGCACGCTGGAGGCGTGGCCCCGCCGCCGCCGCACCGCCACCGGATCTTCATCGCCGTGCACCTGGAAGAGGCCTTGCGCACCGAGATCGTCCGGCTGGAGGACCGTCTCCGCCAGGCTGGCGCTCCGCTGCGGTGGATTGCCGCCGAGAACCTGCACTTCACGGTGCGTTTCTTAGGAGAGATCGCACCCGCGCAGATGGCGCAGGTTCGTCTGGCCACCCGCGAGTCCGCCGCGGGAAGTCCACCGTTTCGCCTGACGCTTCAGGGCGTGGGGGCGTTTCCGTCGCTGGCGCGGCCGCAGGTCATCTGGATCGGCGTGAGCGAGGGGAGCGAACGTCTCGCCGCAATCTCCGCCCGTCTCGACGACGCGCTTGCCCGACACCGCTTCCCGCGGGAGGGACGACCTTTCGTCGCCCATCTCACCATCACGCGGCTGAAGCACCAGGGGCGGTGGGGCGAGATCGTCCGCGCGCTCGCTGGATTCAAGGACGTCGCGGTGGGGGCCCAGCAGGTGCACGCGCTGGCCATCATGGAGAGCCATCTCCACCCCAAGGGCGCCAGGTACACCACGGTGGAGGAGGTTCCTCTGGAAGGAACCTTGAATCTTCCTGAGAAGCACCGCTAGATCTGGTGCGAGGAACGGCCGATCACCCCAGGACTTGGTGCGAATGCGCCAGGACATCCCCCACAGTCATCGGCCGGATCATAAGCGGTTTGCAGAGTTGACATGCGAACATTTGTTTGGTACGGTTCCTGCGCGGGACGCCACAGAACGGTCCCGGCGGCACGCCGTGTGCTGAGGGAGGGTGGCAGGGATGAATGAGCGCCAGCGGGCACTGGAACTGGCTTTGACCCAGATCGAGAAGCAGTTCGGCAAAGGCTCCATCATGAAGCTAGGCGAAGCCTCTGCCCGATTGCAGGTGGAAGTGATCCCCACCGGCTCCGTGGCCCTCGACGCCGCCCTGGGCATCGGTGGCGTCCCCAGAGGTCGGGTGGTGGAGATCTATGGGCCGGAATCTTCCGGCAAGACCACGCTGGGCTATCACATCATCGCCGAAGCCCAGCGCGAAGGCGGCGTGGCCGCGTTCATCGACGCCGAGCACGCCCTCGATCCCAACTACGCGCGGGCCGTGGGCGTGGACGTCGACGGCCTGCTGCTCTCCCAACCCGACAGCGGCGAGCAGGCCCTCGAGATCGCGGAGATGCTGGTGCGCAGCGGGGCGGTGGACGTCATCGTCATCGACTCGGTGGCTGCGCTGGTCCCGCGCGCCGAACTCGAGGGGGAGATGGGCGACGCCCACGTCGGCCTCCAGGCCCGCCTGATGTCCCAGGCGCTGCGCAAGCTGGTAGGTACGATCAGCAAATCCCACACCACGGTGATCTTCATCAACCAGATCCGCGAGAAGATCGGGGTGATGTTTGGCTCGCCGGAAACGACGACCGGCGGGCGCGCCCTCAAGTTCTATTCCTCCGTTCGCCTGGAGATCCGCCGCATCGAGTCCATCAAGAGCGGCGAGGAGATCAAGGGGATGCGAGCCCGGGTCAAGGTCGTGAAGAACAAACTCGCCCCGCCCTTCCGCGACGCCGAGGTGGACATCTTCTATGGTCAGGGGATCTCCCGGACGGGCAGCCTGCTCGATACCGCGCACGCCGCCGGGCTGATCAACCGCACCGGCACCTGGTTCTCTTACGGCGACCTGCGGCTGGGCCAGGGGCGCGACAACGCCCGGGACTTCCTGGAGAGCAATCCCGAACTGACCCGAGAACTCGAGACACGGACGCGCGACACGCTGGGGCTGCCCCGGCGCAACGGCGCCGCGCTGCGTGACGGCGCCGAGGGCAAGCGCGAAGCCACAGGAGTCAAGGAGGCGCCGGTCAAGGTCAAAGCCTGAGATGCAGATCGGACGGATCCGGCCGGCGGGACGAGGCGGCCACCTGCGCGCGGTGACGCTCGCTGATGGCCGCCGCTTCCTGGTGGACGCCGAACGCGCTCTTCCCCTTGCGCTCACGGAAGGGATGGAGATCGAAGCGGATCTGCAAGCGCGACTCGCCGCCCTGGCCGAAGAGACCCGCGCCCGGGAGACCGCCTTGGCGCTCCTCCGCTACCGGCCGCGCAGCCGCACCGAGCTGGAAGGTCGGCTCCGGCGCCGCGGCGTCGCCCCAGGTCCCGTCGACGTCGTGCTCGCGGAACTGACGTCCTCCGGTGCCATCGACGATCGCCGTTTCGCCAGGCTCTGGATCGAGAGCCGTCTCGCCGGGGGCAGGAGCGGGCCGCACCGGTTGCGCGCCGAACTCCGTCTCAAGGGCATCGATCCCGCGATCGTTGACGAGACGCTGCGTGCGGCGCTGCCGCCGGAGCAAGAGGCGCAGCTCGCGGCGGCGGCTGCCGACCGCTACCTGGCGCGCCGGCAGTCGCTCCCCGTCGAGGTCCGGCTGCGCCGGCTCGTGGGTCTGCTCAGGCGCCGCGGCTTCTCCACCGGCGTCATCGCCCCGATTCTCAGAGAGAGCGCACGGCAGGTGCGGGGCCGGCGCAACGCAGGATCGCTTCGGCGCCGGGCGCAGCACGAGGTTCTGGACACTCCGTGAGTGCGCTCCCGTTGCGGCGACATCCCGACCGGCCCGACGGCGGCCAGCTCATCCTGGAATTCGCCGCCAGAGAGACGCTGCAGGATCAGTCCGCCGACCGGACGATCGACCGGGGGGTGGATCGGCCCACCGAGCGTCTCACGGATCGGGCGCTGGAAGGACTGAACGAAGAACAGCTCCGCGCGGTGACCTTCGGGGAGGGACCGCTGCTCATCGTCGCCGGAGCCGGCACGGGGAAGACCTCCGTGATCACCCGGCGCATCGCCTGGTTGATCGCCGCCCGGCAGGCGCGCCCCTCCGAGATCCTCGCCCTCACCTTCACCGACAAGGCCGCGGCCGAGATGGAGGAACGCGTCGACGTGCTCACGCCCTATGGCTATACGGACATCACCGTCGGGACCTTCCACGCATTCGGCGACCGGGTCCTGCGGCAGCACGCGCTTGAGCTGGGCCTGCCCCCCGACGTGCGTGTCCTCTCGCGCGCCGAGCAGGTGCTCTTCCTCCGGGAACGCCTCTTCGAACTCCCGCTGCACTACTACCGCCCCCTCGGTGACCCCACCCGCTATGTCGAGGCGCTCATCGCGCTGTTCAGCCGGGCTAAGGACGAGGACGCGGGGCCCCAGGACTACCTGGCCTTCGCCGAGCGCGTGGCCGTCGCTGCGGCCCAATCCCCAGAGGACGCGGAACTCGCCGACGCCGCGCGGAAGCAGGCCGAGCTGGCGCAGGCCTACCGCCTCTACCAAAGCCTGCTGGGACGCGAAGGGCTCCTCGATTTCGGCGATCAGATCACCCTGCCGCTCCGGCTCTTTCGGGAGCGCCCGGGCGCGTTGCGAGCCTATCAGGAGCGGTTCCGCTACATCCTCGTCGACGAGTTCCAGGACACCAACTACGCGCAGTTTCAGCTGGTGCAGCTGCTCGCCGGTCCCCACCACAACGTCACCGTCGTCGGCGACGACGACCAGGCGATCTTCAAGTTTCGAGGAGCGTCGATCAGCAACATCCTTGGGTTCACCGCGACGTACCCCGAGGCGACGCAGATCGTGTTGACGCGCAACTACCGTTCACCGCAGCCGGTGCTCGACGCCGCGTACCGGTTGATCCAGCACAACAACCCGGACCGGTTGGAGCTGCGCAACCAGATCGACAAACGGCTCATCGCGACCCCTGGCGGCCCGGACGTCCAGCACCTACACTTCGACACGCTCAGCGGCGAGGCCGACGGGGTGGCGGCGCACATCGCCGAGCGGGTCTCTTCGGGGGCGTACCGCTACAAGGACTTCGCCATCCTGGTACGCAGCAACAACGACGCCGATCCGTTCCTGCGCGCATTGAACATGCGCGGCGTCCCCCACCGCTTCACCGGCAGCCGCGGCCTCTACAACCGGGAAGAGATCCGTCTCGTCCTGGCGTTCTTGCGGGCCCTCGCCAACCCCGGGGACAACCTCAGCCTCTACTACCTGGGCATCTCGCCGCTGTATCTGATCAGCCCGACCGACCTTGCGAAGGCGCTGGCCTACGCCAACCGGCGCAACCGCACCCTCGAGTACGTCTTCCGCCGGCTGGAGGCCTTCGCCGACCTGGCCGAGGAGATTGGCCCGGAGACGCGGGCGGCTCTGGCCCGTCTGCTCGACGACCTCGAGGAGATGCGTCGCCTGATGAAGGATCACCCCACGGGCCGGGTCCTCTATACTTACCTCGTCACCCGGACGGGGTTCGTGGGGCGGCTGGCGACCTCCGAGAACCCCGTCGACGAGATGGCCGTGCGCAATCTGGCGCGGTTCTTTGACCTCGTCGCCCGGTACGGGGAGATCGCCGCCTACGACCGCGTCCCCGAGTTCGTCAAGCACCTCGACGATCTCATCGGCGCCGGCGACGACCCCGCCGTGGCTGAGGCCGATCCGGACACCGATGCCGTCGCCGTCCTCACCGTGCACAAAGCCAAGGGGTTGGAGTTTCCGGTCGTCTTCTTGGTCTCGGCCGTGGCGGACCGCTTTCCGACGCGCAACCGCGGCGAGCCGATCCCGCTCCCCGATCCGCTGGTGAAGGACGTGCTGCCGCAGGGAGACTTCCACCTGCAGGAGGAGCGCCGCCTCTTCTACGTGGCGATGACGCGGGCGATGAGAGAACTGTACCTGACCACCGCCCGGGACTATGGGGGAGTCCGTGCCCGCAAGGTGAGCCGCTTCGTGCTGGAGGCCCTCGATCGTCCGGCGCCCGAGGTCGTCGCCTTTCGCGCCGCCCCCACCGAGACGATCCAGCGCCATGCCCCGCCGGCGGAGGGCCAGCAGTTTCTCGCCGGGATGATCCCGCCGGAGGAACCACTGAGCCTCTCGTTCCGTCAGGTGGACGACTACGCCACCTGTCCGCTGAAGTTCAAGTACACGCACATCCTCCGCGTACCGCTGCTCCGCGACCACCGGGTCGTCTATGGCAGCGCGGTGCACGAGGCGGTGCGAGAGTACAACCGGCGCCGCGCCCGTGCTCAACCGGTCTCTGCCGCGGACCTGATTCAGATCTTCGAGCGCGCCTGGATCAACGAGGGGTTCATCAGCCGCGAGCACGAGGACCAGCGGATGGAAGAAGGGCGGCAGGTCCTGCGCACCTTCTTCGAGTTCCAGGAGGGACAGGGGCGACGCCCCACCTTCGTCGAGGCGCCCTTCTCGTTCCACGTCGGTCTCACGCGGGTGAAAGGACGCTGGGACCGCGTCGACCTGCGGGGCTCTGGCGCCGTCGTCATCGACTTCAAGACGAGCGACGTGCGCACGCAGAAAGACGCCGACCGCCGCGCCCGGGAGTCCCGCCAGCTGGGCATCTACGCACTGGCGTATCGTGAGGTCTACGGGCGTCCGCCCGACCGGCTCGAACTGCACTTCCTCGGTCCCCAGCAGGTGCTGGTGGGGGAAACGGGGGCGGACGAGAAGATGCTGGCCGAGGCCGCCGAGGTGATCGACCACGCCTCCCGGGGCGTGCGGACGCAGAACTTCATCGCCACCCCCGACTACTACACTGCCTGCCGCTACTGCGCCTTCAACTCCATCTGCCCCTACACGGCGACGGGCGATCCGGTGCTGCCGGAGGCGCCGGAATGATGATGCTGCCGGGCCCCTTGAAATGAGGGGCAGTCGGATACCTTGAAATGATCCGGCTCCTGCACACCGCCGACGTGCACCTGGGGATGGCCTTCCCCGCCCTGGGCGAACGCGGCCGCGACCACCGTGAGCAACTCAAGCGGACCTTCGCCCGCCTCGTGGAGCTGGCGCTGGCCGAGCGCGTCCACGTCCTCATGGTGGCCGGCGATCTGTTCCACTCCCACCGGCAGTCTGAGGCCACCCTGGGTTTCGTACGCGAGCAGTTCCTCCGCCTCCATGACGGTGGAGTCCGGGTCGCGCTGCTGGCGGGCAATCACGACCGGTTGGGTGAGGGGAGCGTCTGGGCGCGGGCGCGCCTCGAAGAGGCCTGTGACAACGTGACGTTGTTCGGCGCCGCTCCCCAGGTGAAGGTCTACCCCGATCTCGAACTGGCGGTCCTCGGGCAGTCGGTTGGCGCGGACGGACCGCAGTCCTTGCGGTCCTGGCCGCGGGAGCGTCCTGCCCGCTTTGCGGTCGGTTTGGCGCACGGCGGCGCCTACCGCGAGGGGGTTGTGGACGCGGGGACGATTCACCCCGCCGACGTGCGGGCCCTGGGGCTGGACTACCTCGCCCTCGGCGACTGGCACAGCGCCCAGCAGGTGACCGGTCCGCCGACACCGGCCTGGTACGCGGGCGCGCCGGAGTTCCTGGCCATGGACCAGGAGGCGGGAGCTGCCCTCCTCGTGACGATTGCCGCGCCCGGACAGGCGGAGGTCAGCGCGGTGAAGGTCGGGCGGCGGCGGTACAGGCGCGTGGAGCTTGACGTCACCGGCACGGATCCCGATCGAGTCCGCGCCCGCGTCGCCGCTGAAACGGAGGCCGACGTGGTCCTGGACGTCGTGCTGACCGGCACGGTGACGCCCGAGCAGACCCTCGACGCGCGGGAGCTCGAGGAGTCCCTGGCGGAGGGTTGCTTCCGCGCGCGCGTGCGGAATCAGGCGCGCCTCTGGCTCGATCAGGCGACGCTGGATGCCTTCCCGGAGCGGACACTGGTGGGCCGCTACATTCGCCTTCTGCGCGCGCAGGCGCAGGCCGCGCCGCAGGAGGAGCAAGAGATCATCGAGGAAGCCCTCCAGACCGGGGTGGGCCAGCTCCTGGCCGAGGCGGGCGGAGACTAATGCGGCTACTGGCCCTGCGCCTGCGTCACTTCCGCCGTTTCGAGGAGGCGGAGTACCGTTTTGATCCCGGCCTGAACCTGCTGATCGGGCCCAACGAGGCCGGCAAGTCCACGCTGCGCCAGGCCATCCTGGCGGCCTTCTTCGTCAACCCGGCCACGACCGCCAAGAAGATCGCGGAGTGGCGCCCCTGGGGGAGCGACCGGTTGGGCTCGATCGCCCTGGAGTTCGAGCTGGACGGCAGACGGTTCGAACTGCGCAAAGACTTCGAGCACCGCGGGCTGGAGCTCCGCGACCTGCTCCACGGCGTCTCCTATGAACCGACGAAGGTGCAGGAGCGGTTGCAGGCGGCGCTGGGCTTATCGACCGAACCGCTCTATCGCTCCACGGCCATGATCGAGCAGACCGAACTGACGGTCCTTCGCGCCGGCGCCGCGGATATCGGTCAGCGCCTCTCCCGCATCATCCAGGCTGGGCCCGGTGACGCCGAGGCCGGCGCGGTCATCAAGAGGTTCGACAAGGAGCTCGCTGACCTGGAGAAGGGCCTGGACGGCCGTCCCGTCAAGACGGCGGGCCTCATCCGCGGATTGCAGGAAGAGGTCGCGGCCTTGACGCGGGAACGGGACGCCTTGCGGCGCCGCGTCGAGGTCCTGGAGAGCCACCGGGAGGAGCTCAGGCGGATCCGCATCGAGGCCGACCAGGCGGCCACCGAGCTCGCCGACCGAGAGGCCCTGTTTCGAGAGAACGAGCGGCTGCTGCGCACGCAGCGTGAGCTGGAGCACCACCGCTGGGAGGCGCAGCAGCTGTCGGAGAAGGTCAGCGCGGTCGACGCCGGGTACGAACGGCTGGCGGCGATCGCCCGCGCGATGGAGGAGCTGCAGGCCAGCGGAGTACCCGACGACGCGGCTGTCGCCCGCATGCACGCGGCGGCCGGCCGGCTGCAGCAGCAGGAGAAGACCTCAGACGAGCTGGCCCGGAAGGTGCGCGCAGCGGAGGAGGGGGTGCGAGCCCTTGCAGATTCACCAGGGAACGCCGGGGGGAGGAGCCGTGCGCCGGTGGCCGGGTGGCTCCTCGTCGCCCTGGCCGTCCTCGTCGCCGCTGCCGCATTTGGATGGTCACTCCTCTTCCTCTGGCCGGTCGCGGTCGCGGCCGGCGCCGTGGGAGTCCTCGTCATCGTTCGCGCGGCGCGACAGCGATGGCATGCTGACGAGGCTGCCCGCGCGCGTGACGGCGCGCTCCTGCGGCTGGAGGGCGCCGGGCAGGACCTCCTCGCGGCGGGGGAGGAACTGACGGCGGCGCGGACGATTCTCCATCGGAGCGTGATCGCGGCCGGGAGTGGAACGATGGAGGACGCGCTGGAGCGTCACTCGCGGATGCGGCAGCTGGAGACCGAGCGCACGGCCGCGGAGAACCAGGTGGCAGCTCACCTAGGAGGACGGGAGGTCGAGGAGGTGCGCGAGGCGCGTGACCGGAAACGCGCGGACGTGGCGGGACACGAGATTCAGCTCCGCGACGGGGAGGCGAAGCGCCTCACCGGTTTGGAGGTCACCCAGCTCGAGCGGACGGTCAGAGAACTGACGCAGCGGGTGCACACCCTGGCGGGGCGCCGGGAGTACCTGGAACGGGAGACCGCTCAGGGCGCCCCCGACGACGAGGCGCTGGCCGCCGTGGAAGAGCGGCTGGCCGAACGGCAAGAGGGGTTGGAAATCGCTCGCCGGCGGGACCGCGTCCTCCGCCTGGCGGTGGAGGGGCTGCGCGAAGCCCGGCAGCAGACGCTCATCCCGGCCCGCCAGCGGGTAGAGGAGCGCGCCGGGGAGTACCTGACCCTGCTCACCGGGCGCGCGTACGACCGGGTCCGCATCACAGAGCCGCCCCTGAAGGTGGAAGTCTGGGCGGAGGGGGCCGGTCAATGGGTGGAGCCGTCGGAACCGCTCCTCAGCCGGGGCACAGCCGACCAAGTGTACCTGGCCGTTCGCCTGGCGCTGGTGGAAGTGCTCTCGGAGGGACGGCACCCCCCGCTGCTGTTGGATGATCCATTCGGCTCTTTCGACCCCGAGCGGTTGTCCGCGGCGATGGCCCTCCTGCGGCGCGTCAGCGAGAGCTACCAGGTACTGCTCTTCACCTGCCGGCCGGAGTACGAGCCCTTCGCGGACCGCGTCATCCCCATCGATGCGGCAGCGCCGCCCGCCCCGGAACTCCCCGGCCCGCTCTGGCAGCCGCCTCCCCAGACGCACTGAGTCTCATAGGGTTTCTTGACCTGTTTTGGACCTCTCCCTTACAATGGCTGAGATAGGGTAGAGTGCGCTCATTTCCGCTCGAATGGCAGGTGATGCGCGCGGCGTTCTGAGCAGGTCGACGGTCGCCCCCGCCGGGGGCGCCGTTTCATATGGGCCCGGTCGGGACCGGTCGGGCCGAGGAGGTGACCACCCATCGACGCCCTCGTCATTGGGTTGCTCATCGGGGTGGGGGCGGTCGCGTTCCTCCTTGGATTCTTCCTGCGCAAGAGCGTCGCCGAGGCGCGGATTCAGTCCGCCGAAGTCGCCGCCCGCAAGATCGTCGAAGAGGCGGCGCGAGAGGCCGAAGCACAAAAACGGGAGGCCGTCGTTGAAGCCAAGGACGAGGCCTTCCGTCTGAAACGAGAGGCTGAGCATGAGATTCGCGAGCAGCGGGCCGAGATCCAGCGCCTCGAGCGGCGTTTGGTACAGCGTGAAGAGAATCTTGAGCGACGGGGAGAGGTCCAGGAGAAGCGCGAACGGCTGATCGCGCACAAGGAACAGGAACTGAGCGAGGCGCGCGAACAGGCCGAAGCCCTCAGGGAACAACAGCGGACCGAACTGCAACGCATTTCCGGCCTCACCGCCGAGGAGGCGCGGGAGCACCTCCTACGCCAGGTCGGGGACGAGGCACGCGGTGACTCCACCGCGCTGATCAAGAAGATCGAATCGGAGGCGCGGGAGGACGGCGATCGCCGGGCCCGGGAGATCATCGCCCTGGCCGTCCAGCGCGTGGCCGCCGACCACACCGCCGAAGTCACCGTCTCGGTCGTCCCCCTGCCCAACGAAGAGATGAAGGGGCGGGTGATCGGCCGGGAGGGGCGCAACATCCGCACGCTGGAGTCCCTCACCGGGGTCGATCTGATCATCGACGACACCCCAGAAGCGGTGACCCTCTCCTCCTTCGATCCGGTGCGGCGGGAGATCGCCAGGCTGGCGCTGGAGAAACTGATCGCCGATGGGCGCATCCACCCCGCCCGCATCGAGGAGATGGTGGAGAAGTCTCAGCGGGAGCTGGAACAGCGCATCAAGGAGGAGGGGGAGGGGGCCGCCTTCGAGGCCGGCGTGCATGGCCTGCATCCGGAGGAGATCAAGATCCTGGGGCGCCTGAAGTTCCGCCACTCCTACGGTCAGAACCTGCTGCAACACTCGGTCGAGGTGGCGTTGCTGGCCGGTCTGCTCGCCACCTACCTGGAAGCCGATCCGGCTCTGGCGCGGCGCGCCGGCATCCTGCACGACATCGGCAAGGCCCTCACC
Organism: bacterium; assembly: GCA_036004665.1. Lineage (GTDB taxonomy): Bacteria > Sysuimicrobiota > Sysuimicrobiia > Sysuimicrobiales > Humicultoraceae > JACQGZ01. The sequence goes on from DASYRG010000008.1 coordinate 135,320, forward strand.
CACGAGGTAGACGGCACCCACTCCGCCATCGGGGTCGATCTCTGCCGCCGCTACCACGAGCCGCCGGAGGTGATCAACGCGATCGAGTACCACCACGGGGACGCCGAGGCCACCTGCGTGGAGGCGATCCTGGTCGCGGCGGCGGATGCAATCTCAGCCAGCCGTCCCGGCGCGCGCAAAGAGACCCTGGAGATGTTCATCAAGCGCAATCAAAGCCTGGAGCAGCTGGCGACCTCCTTCCCGGGCGTGGAGAAGGCATTCGCCATCCAGGCGGGACGGGAGGTCCGCGTCATCGTCAAACCGACCGAAGTGGACGACCTCTCCGCCCAGGCCCTTGCCCGCGACCTGGCTAAGAAGATCGAGGCCGACCTGGAGTACCCGGGACAGATCAAAGTCACGGTCCTGCGGGAGACGCGGGCCATCGAGTACGCCCGTTGACTTGAAGATCCTGATCATCGGGGATATCACGGGCAAGCCGGGCCGGCGGATCCTCAAGGCGCTGCTGCCGCAGCTGCGCCGACGGCACGGGGCCCAATTGGTCATCGCCAACGGCGAGAACGCGGCAGGGGGCATGGGCATCACCGAAGAGACGGCCGAAGAGATCTTTGCCGCGGGGGTGGACGTCATCACCGGCGGCAACCACACCTGGCGCAACCGCGACGTCTATCCATTTCTGGACGGGCACCCTCGGGTCCTGAGGCCGGCGAACTACCCCCCGGGCGCGCCGGGGCGAGGCGCGGCCACCGTCGAAACGGACGGAAGGACGGTGGGAGTGCTGAACCTGCAGGGACGGGTGTTTATGGGAGAGCTGGACGACCCTTTCCGCGCCGCCGATGAACAGGTGGCGGAGCTGCGCCGGCGCAGCTCCGTCATCATCGTGGACTTCCACGCCGAGGCGACCTCCGAGAAAATCGCGATGGGCTGGCACCTCGACGGGAGGGTCTCGGCGGTCGCCGGCACGCACACGCACGTCCAGACCGCCGACGAGCGCGTCCTCCCGGGAGGGACCGCGTACATTACCGACGTAGGGATGACTGGACCGCGCGACGGCGTGATCGGCATGGACCGGGAGGTCATCCTGGAGCACTTCCGCTCCGGCCTGCCCAGCCGGTTCACGGTGGCCGGCGGGGCAGTGCAGTTGAACGCCGTCGCGATCGAGGTGGACGGGGACGGCCGCGCCCAGGCGATCGAACGCATCGCCGCGCTCCAGGAGCCCGGAGACTGACGATGCGTGTCGACCTGCACACCCACACCACGGCCAGCGACGGGCTGCTCACCCCCGAGCTGCTGGTCGCCCTGGCCCGCACCGCCGGCGTCGGAGTCCTGGCGGTCGCGGACCACGACTCGACAGACGCCGTGGACCGGGCGCTGGCCGCGGGCGCGGCGGCGGGCATCGAGGTCTTCCCCGCGGTGGAGCTGAACACCGACGTCCCGGGGACGGAGGTGCACGTGCTGGGGTACCTGCTCGACCATCACGTCTCCTGGCTGCAGGATCTCCTCAGCCGTCTCCGGGAGGGGCGGGTGCACCGCGCCGAACGGATGGTGGAGAAACTCTCCGCGCTCGGGGCGCCGATCGCCATGGAACGGGTGCTGGCCTTCGCCGGTGGAGGGTCGGTGGGCCGGCCACACGTTGCCCGCGCCCTCGTCGAGGCGGGCTGGGTGCGGGAAACCGCCGAGGCGTTCAACCGATTCATCGGCCGGAACGGTCCCGCCTACGTCGAGCGGCTCAAGGTCACCCCGGGCGAAGCGGTGCAGATCATCCGCCGCGCCGGCGGCGTGCCGGTGCTGGCTCACCCGGGGTGGCTGGGGGATGATGCCGCAGTGGAGTCGCTCCTGGGCGACGGCCTGGAGGGCGTCGAGGCCTATCACCCGGATCACTCCCCGGAGATGGTCGAGCGGTACGTAGGCGTGGCTCGGCGGCATGGCCTGCTGGTTACGGGAGGGACCGACTTCCACGGCGCGGACCTGGCTACCCGCGTGCCCCTGGGCAGCCAGTATGTTCCCCCCGAGGCGCCGGCTCGGCTGCGCGAGCGCGCGCAGGGTCGGCGCGCCGACCCGGACCCGCCCCCGCTTCAGCTTGCCGCCGAGTAGGAAGGAAGCGCGTGGGAGCCTCCGATCCCCGCCTCCGGCTCCTCCCCTCGGTGGAACGCGTCCTCTGGCAGTTGGAGTCCTCGGGCCGCCTCGACGGCATTCCCCGGCCGCTGGCCGCTCGGCTGGTCCGTCAGGCGGTTGAGACGGCGCGCAGACGCTTGATCGAGGGGCGCGCCGTGGAGGAGTGGACCTCGGAGCAGGTCGTCGAGGAGTCCGCGCGACTGCTCGCGCGCTACGGCCACCCCTCCCTGGTCCGCGCCCTCAACGCCACGGGCATTCTCATCCACACCAACCTGGGACGGGCCCCCCTGAGCGCCGCCGCCCGGGAGGCGGTGGAGAAGGTCTTGCCGGGCTATGCCCTCCTGGAGACCAATCCCGAGACCGGCGAACGGGGCTCGCGCCAGGCGCACATCGAGGCGATGCTCCAGGAGATCTCCGGCGCCGAGGCCGCCATCGCCGTCAACAACAACGCGGCGGCGGTCACCCTGGGGCTGGCGGCGCTCGCGGCGGGCCGCCGGGTCATCGTCTCCCGCGGCGAGCTGGTTGAGATCGGCGGCTCCTTTCGCATGCCCGACGTCATGGCGCAGAGCGGCGCCGAGTTGGTCGAGGTGGGGACGACCAACCGGACCCACCTCGCGGACTACGAGCGCGCGATCAGTCCCGAGAGCGCCCTCCTCCTGAAGGTCCACCGCAGCAACTTTGCCATGTCGGGGTTCGTCCACGAAGTGGCCGTCCGCGATCTCGTGGCGCTGGGCGCTGCTTCTGGCGTCCCCGTCATGTACGACCTGGGCAGCGGAGCGCTGGTGGACCTGACCGAGCGGGGCCTCCCGGCCGAACCGACGGTGCAGGAGGCCGTGGCCGCCGGATGCGCCCTCGTCACCTTCAGCGGGGACAAGCTCCTCGGCGGGCCACAGGCCGGCCTGCTGGTGGGCCGGGCCGACGCGGTCGACCGCTGCCGCCGCCATCCCCTGGCGCGGGCGGTCCGGATCGGGCGCCTGGACCTGGCCGCCCTCGCCGCCACGCTGCGCCATTACCTCACTCCTGATGAAGCCTGGAGGGAGATCCCGGTCCTGCGCATGCTCGCGGTCGGCGTGGAGGAGTTGACCGATCGGGCACGGCAACTGGCCAGCCGGCTCACGGCCATACTCGGAGAGGCCGCCGAGGTCATCGTAGTCAGGGCGGAGGCGCAGACGGGAGGAGGCGCCCTCCCCGGCCTCTCGCTGCCGTCGGCGGCGGTGCGGGTGCGGCCGAGGAGCGCCACGGCCGATCGCTGGGCGGCCGCGTTGAGACAGGGACGGCCGCCCGTGGTCGTGCGGATCCAGGAGGACGCCCTCGTGGTCGACCTCCGCACGCTCGCCCCCGAAGAGTTCGAGGCGCTCGAAGGCGCCTTCGCCGCGGTGCGGTGAGCGGGTCACCGCCTTCTGTCGTCGCGGAAGCGGCCCCCTTCGTCATCGGCACGGCGGGCCACATCGACCACGGCAAGAGCGCGCTGGTCCGCGCCCTCACGGGGATCGACCCCGACCGGCTCCAGGAGGAGAAGCGGCGCGGGATGACGATCGATCTCGGATTTGCCCACCTCGATCTGCCCGACGGCCGCCGCGCGGGTATCGTCGATGTCCCCGGCCACGACCGGCTGATCCGCACCATGCTCGCGGGGGCCGGGGGCATGGACCTCGTGTTGCTGGTGGTGGCGGCGGACGAGGGGGTCATGCCGCAGACGCGCGAGCACCTGAACATCCTGCGCTTCCTGCGGCCCCGCGGGGGCATCATCGTGCTCACGAAGATCGACCTGGTCGATGACGCCGCCTGGGTCGCCCTGGTAGAAGAGGAAGTGCGCCGCCTCACCGCAGGCACTTTCCTCGATGGCGCGCCCCTCATCGCGACCTCTGCCCGCACCGGCGGGGGTTTGGAGGCGCTGGTGGCGGCGATCGGCCGGAGCCTGGACGCCCTCACCGCCCGCTCCGCAGACGGCGCGGTCCGTCTGCCGATCGACCGGGTTTTCACCATGGCCGGTTTTGGCACCGTCGTCACCGGCACGCTCTGGAGCGGCCGCATCCGCGCGGGGGATGCGTTGACGGTCCTCCCGCTGGGTGATACGGCACGGGTGCGACAAATCGAGCGGCACGGCGTGCGGGTCGAGGAGGTCACGGCCGGGTCGCGCGCCGCCCTCAACCTCGCCGGGGTGGAGCGGGAGTCGCTGGCCCGGGGCTCGGTGCTTGCCACCGCCGGGACGCTGCGACCATCTCTGCTGCTGGATGCGCAGGTCCGTCTCCTGCCTGAAGCGCCGGTCGTCCCTCACCTGTCGCGGCTGCGATTCTACCTCGGTACGGATGAGGCGCTGTGCCGCATCGCCCTCCTGGACCGGGATCGTCTGGCGCCGGGAGAAGAGGCGCCGGCGCAACTGCGCTTCGAGCAGCCGGTGGTCGCGGCGCGGGACGACCGGTTCGTTCTGCGCCGATACTCGCCGCTGGAGACGCTGGGGGGTGGAGAGGTCGTGGCAGTGGACCCACCGCGCCGCCGCCGGGGCGCCGCCGCCGCCGAGACGGTCGCCGCCCTCGCCGCGGCCCCGCCTGAGCGACTGCTGCGGGAGGCGGTCGCGGCCCGTGGCCTCGCCGGTGCCACCGCGGAAAGTCTGGCCCCGCTCCTCGCCGAACCGCCCGCCGCACTGGTCGCGAGGCTGCGCCCCCTGGTGAGCGCGGGCGATCTGCTCCAGGCGGGTGAGCGCTTCTATGCGCGGGAAGTGAAGGATGAGGCGAGGGAGGCCCTCCTCCGACTCCTTGACCAGACTCACCGGGAGCAGCCCTGGCGCCTCGGCCTGCCCCGCGACGAGATCCGAGGGCGGGCGCTGAAAGGGGCCGACGATCGCCTGGCCACCACCGTCTTGGATCATCTGACCGCCTCCGGCGCCATCGGCGTGACACGCGGGTTTGTTCACCGCTCGGAGCACCGTCCCCGCTATCGGCCGGAGGAAGCGGTGTGGCGGGAGATCATCTATAGGACGATCGGCGAAGGCCGGTTCGCCCCGCCGGGACTGGCCGAAGTGGAGGGTCAGACTTCCGGCCGGGGGGAGCAGGGCCCAGGGCCAGGCGGGAAGGCGTTTCAGGTGGCGGTGCAGTCCCTGCGGGAGGAAGGAGCGCTGCTCGAGGTCGCCCCGGGGATCCTCTTTGCGACGGGCGCCCTCGAAGAGATCCGCCAGACGATCGTGGCGCGGATTCAAGAGAGGGGAGCGATCACGGTCGCCGACCTCCGCGACACGGTGGGAACGAGCCGGAAGTATGCGCTGGCGCTACTCGAGTACTTCGACGGAATCCGGCTCACCCGCCGGATCGGTGACCGCCGGGTCCTGGCGGGCCGGGCGGCAGAGGCGTCTCCGTCTCCATCCGCTCCGCGCCCTCCTCGGTAGCCCCTACCTCGCCTCCTCGACTTTTCCGGAGAGCACCTTCCACGTGGCCTGCCATTCGGCGCCGGCGCCGAGACACGGTCCGGTGGCCGCGAGGTCGATGGCCACCTCCACCCGCGCGTTGGGGGCGAGTTCCCCGACGCGCACGGTCCCTTTGCGGACGTCGGTGAAGGTCCTGGGGACCTGGGGAAAGGTGCTGCCCACCGGGGTCACAGTGCAAGTCCGGCGCATCTCGATTTCTACGACCAGTCCGGTGATCTTCAGGGAGCTGCGGTTTGTCACAGCCGCAAAGGTGCCGCTGCCGCGTTCGGCCGTCGCCCCCAGCACCGTCACTTCCAGGAGACGCTCGAGGACGAGAGTGGTGAACGCCCCGGCATCCTTCACGTCCTGAGCCGCTTCCGCCAGCGCGACGGTGGGCCGGTTCATCGGCCGCACCGTGACGATGAAGCGCGCGACCACATCATCGATCGTCAGGCGGACTTCAAAAGACCCCGCCCGTCCGCCCCCGATCGGATTGGGTACGAGGGTGGTCGTCCCTTCGCCCACTCGCCCGCCGTCCGGCCCGAGCAGGACCACCTGGACGAAGAGTGCCAGCGGAGGTCCGGCGTTGGAGACGGACCCGACGACCACGAAGGTCGTGCCTTCGACCCGTCCGCTGAGAGAGCGGAAGGCGACGGCGCTCTCGGTCCCCGGCGGCGGGGGCGCCACCCTGGCCGGCACGGCGTCGGGACGGAAGACCTCGATCAGGGTGACACGGCCGTCGGTGAGCACGAATTCGACTCCGGTGAACGGGAAGACGTAGCGGACCACCGCGCCCGCGCGCCCCCGAAGGCTGCCGGGAGCACGCTCGTACGCCAGGCGCACGCGGGCTTCGCTGTCGCCGACGCGCACCCCCTGGCTCGTCACACAGGTGGGATGGCGTGTGGCGACGCGGCTGACCTGACCGCTCTCCGTCGTGATCTGCGCCAGCGTCGTGGTAAAGAGGTAGACGGTCTCCGCGGCCCGCACGCCGATCACGCGGCCGGCCGGACTGCCTGTCAGGCGGAGTGCTTCGGCGGTCGGCATTCCAATGCGGATCGTTCCTATGCCCACGCCCTCCGCGACGAGACAGGGAATAGGAGCCGAGAGGACGGGTGAAGGACCTGCGGCGGCGAGCAGCGCGGCGGCGAGCAGCGGGACGGCGAGACGCATACACTCCTCCGAAAACGTGTGATGGACGACGGCCCCGCGCGTTCTTGGAGCCATGATAGCATACCCTTAAAGGATCATTTACCCCGCTCTATCCCGCGGAGGGCAGTATCCGCTGGTGCGGGTCCCGGTCTTCAACACCGGTGGCGGGGCCTCGGGTTCCGCGCTGGGTTCGATTCCCAGGGCCCTCCGCCATCACTGCGCCATGCTCTCACCACGAGCAGCCCCCGAGGCTGCCTCACGCCCACGCGTCGTCAAACCGTCGCCGCATGGGCAGATATGTAAGCGTGAGTCTGACTCTGGGTCTCCGCATTGCCGACCGCTACGTCACGCGCGAACTCCTCGGTCCATTCTTTCTCGGGGTGGGGGGGTTCATCGTGGTGCTCGCCGGCGACATCCTCTACACGCTGGCGGAGTTCCTGGCCACAGGACAGATCAGACTGGGTGTTCTTCTGGCACTCCTGGCGTACAAGCTTCCCGCCATTCTGGTGGTGACCTTTCCGGTGTCCACCCTCTTTGCCATCCTCCTGGGAGTGGGGCGCCTGGCGCGAGACCGGGAGGTGCAGGCCTTTCGCCTGGCTGGCCGCTCACTCACCCGGATCTTTCTCCCCGTGCTGCTCTTCGCAGCGGTGATGGCCGGCGCGGGCTTTGCGACGAACGAGTTCTTCGCGCCGTGGGCCAATCAGCGGGCCAACGCGCTGCTGCGCCGGGCCGCCTTCGGCGAGGCCGGGCCGCTGATCCGCCAGCAGGTCTTCTTCCGGGACAGCGGCGACCGGGTGTTCTACGTCGAGCAGGTCGACAGCAGCCGGAAAACACTGCGCAACGTCATGATCTACGATGCGAGCCGTCCCCTCCCGCGGGTGATCACGGCCCGCGAAGCGTCTTGGGAGCCGTCCCGCGAAGCCTTCGCGGAGCCCTCGCTCTGGCGGCTGCGCGATGGCGTGGTGCGTGAGCTCGACGAGCAGGGCTTCACCCGGTTTGAAACGCGCTTCGCCAGCCTGGATCTGGCGGTGGCGGTCGAAGAGGCCACTCTCACCGGCGACGAACGCCGCCCCGACGAGATGACCGCCCGGGAGCTGCAGAGCCGGCTGCGCCTCTTCAGCCCCGGGGACCTGCCGCCGCGGCTGGCCATGGAGTTCCACCGCAGGTTCGCGGTCCCCCTGACCAGCGTTGTCTTCGCCTTGCTGGCCGCCCCGCTCAGCCTGCACGTCGCCCAGGGGCGCTTCCTCAGCATCGGCATCAGCATCGTGTTGCTCTTCATCTATTACGCCGTGATGTCGATCGGGCGAGCCCTCGGCGCCACCGGCGCCGTCACGCCGGCGCTGGCCGCGTGGCTGCCCAACCTGCTCTTCAGCCTGGGAGGGCTGACGATGTGGGCGCGGGTGGAGGGAGGATGGCCGCGTCCTCTCCTCCCGATCGCCGCCCTGCGGAAACTGGTCAGATGAGCCGGACCGTGAGCCTGTTCCTCTCGGCCCTCCTCTTGCTCGTTGTGGGAGGGGCCGTCGGGTCTCACATGCGGGCCTCACGTTCGGCGCTCCCACACCCTCGAGCGGCGCCCGCGCCCTCCCACTCGCCCGCCCAACCCCCCCGCGGTGTGGCGGAACTGCGCGACACCACCCTGGTCGTGCGCCGCGCCGGGCAAAAGCAACTTGAGGTATCTGCCGAGCGTGTCTCGATCAGCAGTGATCAGCGGTACGCGATCTTCTCGGGGATCGTCCGGGCCTCGCTGAATCTGCGCGGGGGCCTCGCGCTGCGACTGAGGGCCCCCGAGGCCTCCTGGGATGCGGCCCGGCGTCGCCTGGTGCTCCCCCGTGGCATCGAGATGGAAGCGGCCGGAAGCAGCATCCGCGCCGACCGGCTGACGCTCGATCCAGACACCGCATCCCTGTTGCTGGAAGGTGACGTCCGGGTCACTTTTACGCTGGGTGGAGACGTGCCATGACCCGCCGGACGCGCGGAAGAGTCGCGGCGCTCGCCACCGCCACCTGCCTGACCGTAATGGCCGCGGGGGAGACGCCGGGGTGGGGGCAGGGGATCCAGTTCGCCCCCGGCGAGCAGGGCCACCTCCGGGCCGACCGGGTGCGGTATGACGCCCGTACACAGGTGTTCTCGGCCGAAGGCGACGTCCAGCTCACCGTGGGGCGTCTGGAGATCCGCGCCGCCCGCCTGCGATTGGAGCGGCGCACCCAGATCGCCTACGCCTCCGGCGGGGTGACCGTCAGGGGGGACGACTTGGGACTCGCCGCGGCGCAGGTCAGTTATGAGATCAAGACGCGAATGGCCCGCGCGACCGGTGGAGCCCTCCTCACCCAAAGGGACGTGACGGTCCGGGCCCCCCAGGTCACGATCACCCTCACCACCCAGCTGATTACCGCCTCCGGCGGAGTGACCGTCGTACAGGGGCGATCGACTCTGTCCGGCCATGCGCTCGCAGCCGACCTGATCTCCCGCCGGGCTGAGGTGGTGGGGGAGGCGGAGCTGCGACGCGCCGCCGCCCCCGACGCAGGGGCCACCTCCGATGCGGCCAGCGCGGCGGCCTCGAGGGAGGCGGTGATCCACGCGCACCGGATGACCCTTCGCTGGAACCCTGATGAGGCCGAGGCCTCCGGGGGGGTGCGCATCCTCCAGGGGGAGCGTGTGGCCCGGGCAGAGCGGGCGCGCTATGTCGAATCGAGCGGGCGCCTGGATCTGGAGGGCGATGTCGTCGTGGAGCGCTTCGGGGAGCGCCCGCCCCTCTCAGGAGCGGGCCTGGCCGCCCACCGGTTGGTGGTCAGCCTGCGTGACGGGGGTATGGACGCCCACGGCGGCGTGCGCGTGACCCAGGACGGTCGCAGCGCGGCGGGGGAGCGCGCCGTCTATCAGGAACGGGAGCAGCGGGTCACCGTCACGGGGCGCGTGCTCCTGACCGACGAAGACGGCAACACGGTGCGCGCCGATCGTGTCGTCATCCTGCTCAATGAAGAATCGTTCGAGGCTTCCGGGAACGTCGAAACCGTGTTCAAGGTGAAGCCCGGCAAATAAGGCCCGGTCCCCCCGATGCCCGGCCGCCCCCTCCTTCTCCTCATCCTCTTCCTGGCCGCCGCCGGGGCTGCCCTGACCGCGCCGCGTCCCGCCGCCGCCCAGGAGACGCCGGATGGGCTGCCGGTGCGGATCAGGGCGGACAGCTTCCGGTATGACCGGCGGACGCGGGTGCTCACCGCCACGGGCAACGTGGTCCTCACCTTCCAGGAGGTGACGATCCGCGCCGACGCCCTGGTGGCCAATCTGGAGAGCGGCGACGTCACCGCGGAAGGCCACGTCCAGCTGGAGGTGGCGGGACAGTCCGTCTCCTCCGACCTCCTCAGCTACAACCTGGCGACCCGGTTCGGGACGCTCACCAACGCCCGCACGAGCTACACTGGGCCGCTGGTCCTCGGGTCGGTGCACCTGCGCGCGCAGCAGCTCGAAGGGATCCCCAACCAATCGGTGACGATCCGCGGCGGCTTCCTCACCACCTGCGACGAAACCGATCCGATCGTCCACCTCACCGCCGACGAGATCACCGTCTACCTGGGCGACCGGATCGTGGGCCGACGGGTCTCCGTCTGGCTGGGCGGCCGGCGCCTCTTCACGCTCCCGTCCTTCCTGATCTTCCTGCGGGAGCGGCGCGAGACCCGCCTCCTCCCGGTCCTCGGCTACAGCGAGGCGGAGGGGATCTTCGTCAAGACCACCTACAGCTACGCCCTCAACGCGCAGCACTACGGGTTCCTCTACGGGGACTGGATGGAGCGCCTGGGCGTAGGGACCGGCATCGAGCACCTCTACCAGATCGGTGGGACACGAGGGTCGGCCCTGGTCTACCGGCTTGACAACCGCCAGACCGGCGGGGTCGACCTGCGGGCGATCTTCAACCACCGACAGACCGTGAATCCCCACCTTGGGCTGGCGCTCTACGCGGACTACTCGCGGCGCAGCGCGGCCGGCGGGCCGCCGACCTCAGACTTCTTCGGCGCGCTCGACCTCCAGTACACGACGCCGCGCTCGAACACCTATCTCTTTGCCACCGCCGCCACATTTGCGCCGGGGTCCGCCTCAGTGCTGTCCGGGCGCCTGGCCCACGCGCAGGCGCTGAGTCCTCACCTGTCTGTGGAAGCGTTTCTCGACCTCAGCCGAGTCGAGAGCGTCGCGGGGACCGACGACGAGGCGGCGCCGCGTCTGGCGCTCCTCTACCTCGCGCATGGCGTCAACGCCTCACTGGTGACAGACATGCGCTGGGACCTTGACGGCGATCGCTTTCCCTTCGATACGCGCTACTCCCTGGAACGGCTGCCGGAGCTGACGGTCTCGCTCGCCCCCATCTTTCTCGGCGGCGGGTTGACAGTGCAGCTCGATGGGGGGCTCGGCCGCTTCAGGGAGACGACGGTGGGAGCGGGGACCGCCGTCCTCGAGCTGGGACGGGCCGACGCCACGATCACCGTGAGCGGACCGGTGCCGCTGGGGTCGGGAACGCTCGGCGTCCGTACGCAGCTGCGCGGCAGCTGGTACAGCAATGGGGCGTCCCGCATCTTCTACAACGGCCGCCTCGAGTATACGTGGCCCCTCGGCGTGGGGGTGGTGAGCCGCCTGGGCTATTCGGGACAGGGCGCCTCTGGAATCAGCCCGTTTGTCTTCGATCAGATCACGGCGATGTTCAGTGCAGCCGACGCGACGCTCTTCTACCAGCGCCCAGGGCTCTTCGCGCAGGCTACCGCCTTCTACGACCTCCAGCTGCGGCGGTGGGGACGGGCGGTCGCCCAGGTCGTGCTGGAGCCACGCCCCGGATGGCTGGTGGGTCTGGCGGCCAGCCGCGACCTGGCGCTCGGACGACTGGACCGCCTCGAAGGCGCTCTCGATCTCCGCCTCAGCGACGAGTGGCGCTTCCAGTACGTCGGCGCCTACGACGGCTTCACCGGGCGCTTCCTCCACGACAGGGTCGCGGTGACGCGGATTTTCTGCGACTGTCTGGCTATGAGCGTCAGCTACCTGGGAGCGCGGGGGGAGGTCTGGCTGGAGGCGTGGCTGACGGCGATCCCCTGGGGGCGGGGCCGCCTGGGGATCGGACAGCGGGGGAACCTGCTGTTCGACCTGCCCACCCCGACGCTGCCCCGCCCGTGAGGACGCCGGTTGGGCATGAGGAGTCAGGAGGGGAGGGGAGGACATGAGAAGAGAGAGGTGCAGCCGGGCAAGCACGTGGAGCAGAGGCGCCGCGCTCCTGACCGCGTTCCTGCTGCCGGCTCTCGCGGCCGCGCCGCCCCTCGCGGCGCAGTCGGGCCCATTGCTGGTGATCACCGTGCAGTTTGCCGAGCGCGTGCGCCCGGCCGGCGGATCCTACTACCTCGCCTTCACAGTGGATGAGACGCTTCTGGCCGGACCGCAATCCGACAGCAGCAACTGGACGCACTACGTCCTGCTGCGCGGCGGCCGCTTCTACCACGGGCGGGTCCCGGCCACGGCCTTCCGGCCCTTCGGATTCGAGGCCATCCGGCCTCCCGAGCCGTTCAGCTTCGGTCAGATCCTCCCCGACGGCCGCGGACTGCGCGTGCGACTGCCCCTCAGCGCGCTGCAGACCGGCGCGGCGCCGCCGACCGTGATCAAGCTCAACGTCGTCACCGTCGACGAGCTGCTGCGCCCCCTCGACGCCCTCGGCCCGGGCGCCGCCGATCGGTTTGGATTCGTCACGCTCAACCTCACCCGCCAGAGCTACGCAACGCTCGCCGATCCGGCCCGCGACGCGCCCGACCCCGCCTTCGACATCACCGGCGGAGAGGTCCAGCTGACTACACCTTGATGGGTCGACGCTCCTCGGGCTGGACCCAGGATCTGCCCGTACGCGTCTAGCGGCTCTCGTCGGAGGGGCATATGATCTCTGGCTCAGATCGCTGCTGAGCGCGACAGGAGTTCTGCTGGAGGTGTCTGCGTGCCCCCACGCCGGCTCGCGTTCCTGATCATCGTCGCTTTCGCCGCCACCGCGTGCGGCGGCGGGCTGACCGGTGTCACTCCTCCCGCAGCCACGCCTCCACCTGGAGGCATCGGAACGGTCACCGGCTCCGTCGGTGTGACGGCCTCCGCCATGCCCGCCGCGGGTACGCCGGCGCGGCCCGCCCGCAGCCACGCCGGGCGTCCGGTCTTTGTCCCCGACCAGTTACTGGTGAAGTTCCGCCTGAGCGCCTCCCCCCAGTCGGTCACCTCCCTGCACGAGCAGTCCGGCGGCACGGTGGTGAGCAGCGTCACCCGGCTCAACGTCCAGGTGGTGCGCCTCCGGCCGGGGACCTCGGCGGCGGCGGCCCTAGCGGCCTACCGCGCCTCTCCGCTGGTCGAGTTCGCCGAGCAGGACGCGTACGCGTACGCCTCCGCGGTTCCCAACGATCCGTCGTATGGGTCGCAGTGGCACTATCCGCAGATCAACCTGCCCGCCGCCTGGAACGTCACCACCGGCAGCCCGGTGATCGTCGCGGTGCTGGACACTGGAGACCGGACCGACCACCCCGACCGAGGCAATTTCGTGCAAGGGTTCGACTACGCCGCCAACCCGGACGACAGCTCTCCCACCGACCCGGGGTGTGGGAGCGACCCCACCGAGCAGAGCCACGGCACCCACGTGGCCGGTACGATCGCCGCACTGACGAACAACGGGGTGGGGGTGGCCGGCGTGAACTGGGCGGGAGCCTCCGGGACCCGGATCATGGCGGTGCGGGTGCTGGACGGGTGCGGCTCCGGCCTCTACTCCGATCTGGCGTCGGGGATCACCTACGCCGCCGACCACGGCGCACGGGTGATCAACATGAGCCTCGGGGGGTCGCCGGACAGCGTCACGGTGGACAACGCCATCAGCTATGCGCGCGGCCTCGGCGTCACGATTGTGGCCGCCGCCGGCAACAGCGGCTGCACGCCTCCCTCGACGGTCCTCTATCCGGCCCGCAACCCCAACGTGATCGCCGTCTCGGCCACTACGAATACGAATGCCCTCGCCACCTATTCCTCCTGCGGCCCGGAAGTCGACGTGGCCGCCCCCGGGGGGAGCAGCAGCGCGGGCGTGCTCAGCACGACATGGAGTCCTTCCGGCGGGCACGTCTACGCCAGCTTCCAGGGGACGTCCATGGCGACCCCGCACGTCTCAGGCGTGGCGGCGCTCATCATCGCCGCGGGAACGGCGACGACCCCGGCGGCGATTCAGTCCCGGCTGGAGAGCACCGCTACTGACCTGGGGGCGGTGGGGAAGGACAGTGAGTTTGGATCGGGATTGATCAACGCCTCCGCGGCAGTGAGCGGGGGGTCGGCGGCCTCCCAGCTGCGGGTCTTCTCCGGCGTGGTCAGCGGGACGACCATCACCCGTCAGAGCGACATCGTGGTCGTCGCCACCACCGGCAGCTTCACGATCACGAACGCCCAGACCGGCATCAAGACGGTCTTTGCCTGGCAGGACTTCAATGGGAACGGGATCGTGGATACAGGAGACTCCTACGGCACGAAGGCGGGTGTCGCCATCAACAATGGGGTGACCACCAGCGGCGTCTCGGTGACCGTCTCCCGCTATAGTGGTCCAGCTCTTACCGTCAACTAGCCGCGATAACCACAAAGCAGAGGGACGCACTCTCGGAAACCGAAGTACAGGATGCGGTTTCCTCGAGTGCGTCCCTCTGCGCTAACTGTGTATCTCGGCCGCCAGCTGACGGTGAGTGCCAGTGGCCTCTTAGCCTAAAGTGGCAACCATCCTAGATGCGGACGTCGATTATCGCCGAGACCCCGACGCCGACGACACGGCGGAGCCGCTTCCAGGGCTCCAGGCTGTCCACGGGGATGAGGGCGCGGATCTGCCAGACCCCCGAGAAGTTGGCGTCGATGGCGGCGACGGCCTGCGTCCGCGCCACCGCAGCCCTCGGTCCCGCCACCTGCGCTGCCCCGATGGTGGCCCGGCCCGGCGCGCCGACCCCGATCGAGATGGAAAGGATGGGCACGACCTTGGTCGTCTCTCTCGTCTCCGCGTCCCGGGCCTGCAGGAGGTTGTTGATGAAGGTGTTGATCTGCGGGGCAAATGTGCGGACGGCCACCCCGATGCCGAGCGTCTTGATGATGGTGAAGACATCTTGCGCGTAGGCTCCAGCCGCCCCGCCACAGAGCAGGGCCGCCAGCACCAGCGCCGCGATCTTCAGTCTCACGCCTGATTCCTCCCTCCGTCGATCTCGTCGGATCTCCTCCATGCCGCCGGCGCCGCGCCGCAGCGCCGGCTCAGGCTATACTGGCTGCGGTCATATTGATGACGGACGTGGACCGCGCCGAGTTCTGGGAGAAGCTCTACCAGACCGCCAGCACGGGCTGGGATTTGGGTGGGCCGACACCCGTCTTTGGCCACGTCCTGGCCGGGCCAGACCCTCCACTCCCGGGGAAGATGCTGGTTCCCGGCTGCGGCCGCGGCTACGATGCCCTCCTCTTCGCGCGGGCCGGGTTCGAGGTGACCGGCGTCGACCACGCCTTCTCCGCCGTCACAGCCGCGCGAGCCCTGGCGGAGGCTGAAGGGACCGCCGCCACGTTCCTCCAGGCCGATCTCTTTTCCCTCCCGGCGCGCTTCACCGGGACCTTCAACTATGTGCTGGAGTACACGTGTTTCTGCGCCATCGCCCCTGCTCGCCGCGCCGAGTACGTTGAGGTGATGGCCGGCCTGCTGCGTCCCGGAGGCGAGATCCTGGCGCTCTTCTTCCCCGTCCTGCCTCCGGGGTACGGGCGGGAGGGACCGCCCTTCGCGGTCTCGGAAGAGGAGCTCCAGGCCTATTTCGGAGGGCGCTTCGAGATCACTCATCTGGCGGCGAGCCCGCACACCATCTCACCCCGCAGGGGGCGGGAACTGCTGGGCCGTCTCCGCCGCCGCTAGCGCGCCCTTACGGATACCACTTCTTCAACCAGCCGCGAAGCATCGTCGTCTCTGTGGCCTCGACCTTGACGATCGCGGCGCCGAGGGCCTTGACCTCGGCATTGCCGCCTTTGGCGGCGGCCATGCGCGAGAGCGCGACGTTCCGCTCGAACTGGGTGATCAGGAAGTTCATGTAGGTGCGCTCCAGCGCGCCGCCGCGCAGGGCGCGGACCTTCTTGACCGTCGGGGTGACGACGCCGACAGCGCGCTGTGTCGGAGCGGCGCCGAGGGCAGTGAGAACCGTCAGCATCTGGCGGACCTGGGCGTTCTTGCGTTCGATCATCCGCTGATTCCACTTCAACAGGTCCGTGTGGTCTGCCCACAGCGTGGCGGCCATCGCGACTTCCACCGACTCCTCATGTGCCGGGATGACTAGCCGGAGGTAGGCGACGTCAAAGGCTTTCCCGGAAAGGCGCGCCAGCGTGGCCACGGTGGGATCGGGGGCAGGAGAGGCTGCGGGGGCCGCGGCGAGGGGAGTGGCGAGCAGCACGAGCAGCGCAACGAGTACGATTCGCATGAGGTCACCTCGAAGGGACGACGATGTGTGGGCGTTCGGGGGCCGCTCCAATCGATTGTATTCGCCGTGCGGGGGCAGGATTCCTCGGTCATGACCAGAACAGAGGCCCTAGCCGCGAGGCACACGCTCGATGACCGTCCACGATCTCACCCCCATGATGCGGCAGTACCATGAGTTGAAGACCCGCCTTCCGGGAACGCTGCTCCTCTTCCGTCTGGGCGATTTCTACGAGCTCTTCTACGACGACGCGGAGATCGCGGCGCGCCACCTGGAGATCACGCTCACCTCGCGCGAGGTGGGAAAGGGACGGCGCATCCCTATGTGCGGCGTCCCACATCACGCCGTCATGGCCTACGTGGCGCGCCTGGTCGAGCGGGGCCACCGTGTGGCCCTCTGCGATCAAACCGAAGATCCACGACACGCGCGCGGGCTGGTGCGGCGTGAGGTCATCCGCGTCATTACCCCCGGGACGGTGATGGAGGCCGCGCTCCTCCCCGCCGCGGCCGCCTTCCTCATCGCCGTGGCCCATCGGGAGAATCGCTGGGGCCTGGCCGCCTGCGATCTCTCCACAGGAGAGTTCACGGTCACAGAGACGGATGAGGAGGGCCGGCTGTGGGAAGAGGTGAGGCGCCTGGAGCCGCGTGAGATCCTGGCGCCGCCGGATGAGTGGGAGCCCCTGCGCGTCCGGTTTGGGGCCACGCCGGTCACCACGATCGAGGAGTGGCGATGGGATCCCGGCCTGGCGCGCCGGGTGATCCTCGAGCATTTCCGCGTCCACAGCCTCGAAGGATTCGGGGCCGAGGCGCTGCGAACGGCCGTCACGGCGGCGGGGGTGCTCCTGGACTATCTGAAAGAGACGCAGCTCAGCCCACTGCACCACCTGCGCGGGCTGCGCACCTACCAGCTGGACGACTACCTGGTCCTCGACGAGGGCACGCGGCGGCACCTCGAGATCCTGCGGAATCAGCGTGACGGGTCGAAGACCCACACCCTGCTGGGGCTGCTCGATCGCACGACCACACCGATGGGCGCCCGCCTCCTGCGGGCCTGGCTCAGCCAGCCGTTGCGCGACCCGGGCGCGATCGCGGCGCGCCTGGACGCGGTGGAAGAGCTCCTCCGGCGGCCGTCTCTCCGGGAGGCGGTGCGCGCGACCCTGCGGCCGATCGCGGACCTCGCCCGGTTGGTCGGCCGGGTGGGCCACGGCTCGGCCACGCCCCGCGACCTCGGCGCGCTGCGCCTCTCGCTGGAACAGCTGCCCGCCCTCAGGGAGGCGATGCGCGCCGCCGGCGCCCCGCGCCTCGCTGCCCTGGCTGCGCAGATGGAAACCCACGAGGACGTCGCCGCCCACCTGGGGCGGGCGCTCGCGGACGATCCCCCGGTCTCCGCCGAAGAGGGCGGCATCTTCCGAGACGGCTACGACAGCGAGCTCGACGCACTGCGCGATGCGGCCCGCGGCGGAAAGCGCTGGATCGCGGACCTGGAGGCCGCCGAACGCGCCCGCACGGGCATCAAGTCGCTGCGCGTCGGCTTCAACAAGGTCTTCGGATACTACATTGAGGTGTCGCACGCGAACCTGAAACGTGCACCCGCCGACTACATCCGCCGCCAGACCCTCACCGGAGGGGAGCGCTTCATCACCGCGGCGATGAAGGAGCGGGAGGCCCTCATCCTTGGGGCGGAGGAACGAGGGGCGGAGATGGAGGCGGCGCTCTTTCGGGCCCTCCGGGACGCGGTGGCGGGGCACGCCGAGGCGATGCAGCAGACCGCCGCCGCGCTCGCCGAGTGGGACCTCCTGGCTGCCCTGGCCGAGGTGGCGGAGGCACACGGGTTCGTCCGGCCCTCCCTGAGCGAAGACCCCGTCCTGAAAGCCCGGTCCAGCCGGCACCCGGTCCTGGAAGCGGCCCTGCCTGCGGGCGCCTTCGTGCCGAACGACCTGGATCTGGACGTCGACGACCGGGCCATCTTGATCGTCACAGGCCCCAACATGGCCGGCAAGAGCGTCTACTGCCGGCAGGCCGCGCTCCTGGTGGTGATGGCGCAGATGGGGTCGTTCGTCCCCGCGGCGGAGGCGACGGTGGGGATGACCGATCGGATCTTTGCGCGGGTCGGCGCCGCCGACGACGTGGCGGCCGGACGCAGCACCTTCCTGGTGGAGATGCAGGAGACCGCCCAGATCCTGCACAACGCGACCCGGCGCAGTCTGATCATTCTCGACGAGGTGGGGCGCGGCACGAGCACCTACGACGGCATGAGCCTGGCCTGGGCGGTGGTCGAGCACCTGCACGATCAGGTCGGGGCGCGCACGCTGTTCGCCACCCACTTCCACGAACTCACCGAACTGGCGAGCCTGCTGCCTCGCGTCCACAACGTCAACGTGCTGGTGGCGGAGGAGGGGAACGCGGTAGTCTTCCTCCACCGCATCAGCCCCGGCGCCGCCGACCGCTCGTACGGCATCCACGTCGCCGCTCTGGCGGGGATCCCCGCGCCGGTGATCGAGCAGGCGCGGCGGGTGCTCGCCCATCTAGAGGCTATCTCCGTCGGGCCTGGAGCCGCCCTGCTCGATGCCCGCGAAGCGTCAACGGAGGAAAAGCCGTCCGCCCCGCTGCCAGGCAGGGCGCGCGCGGCCACACAGATCCCGCTGCCGCTGACCGCGCCGTCTCCGGTAGAGGAGGAACTGCTGGGCCTGGCTGTGGAAACGATGTCGCCGCTGGAGGCGCTCAACCGGCTCTCCGAACTGCGCGAGCGGGCGCGCGCCGGGCGTCCTGAGCCGGCCGGGCGGCTAGACCGGCGGGTGCAGTGAACCGCATCCGGATCCTGGATCCGCGCGTCGCAGACCGGATCGCCGCCGGTGAAGTGGTGGAACGCCCCGCCTCGGTGGTGAAGGAGCTGATCGAGAACAGTCTCGACGCCGGCGCCCGCGCGGTCATCGTGGAGATCGAGGCCGCCGGCTCAGGCCTCATCCGCGTCAGCGATGACGGGGCGGGCATAGACCCCGAGGACGCGGCCCTCGCGGTGCGCCGCTTTGCCACCAGCAAGATCGGCGTCGCGGAGGACCTGGAGCGCATTGCCACCTACGGCTTCCGCGGCGAGGCGCTCCCCAGCATCGCGGCGGTGAGCAGGATGACCCTGATCACCCGTCCCTCCGGCGCGGACGCGGGGACGCGGGTGGAGGTCGAGGGGGGCGGGCCCCCCCGGACGAGCGCGGCCGGGACCGCCCCGGGGACGGTGGTGACCGTCGAGTCGCTCTTCCTCAACACGCCGGCCCGGCGGAAGTTCCTCAAGTCGCCGGCGCGCGAGTTCGCCCTCATCGTCGACGCGGTGCAGCGGCTGGCCCTTGCCGCCCCCTCGGTGGCGTTCCGGGTCCGCCACGAGCAGCGCGAGACACTGGCCTATGCGGCGGGCGATCCGGTGGAACGGCTGGCCCAGGTCCTCGGCCGCGATCTCGCCGGGGCGATGGTGCCGCTGCACGGTGAAGGGCGCGGCCTGACCGTGTCGGGCTGGACGGTCCGCCCCGAGCGCGCGCGGCCCGGGCGCCGCACCGAGTACCTCTTCGTCAACGGCCGGCCCATCCACAGCCGGCTCTTGTCGCGCGCGGTCCTGGCAGGGTATGCGGAACTCCTTCCCGTTGGGCTCGCTCCGGTAGTCGTGCTCATGCTGGACGTGGATGCCGACGCCCTCGACGTCAACATCCATCCGCGCAAACAGGAGGTCCGCTTCAGCGACGAGCACCGCCTGTTTGGGGCGGTGCAACGGGCGGTGCGCGAGGCCCTGCTGACGCCGGGAGCGATCAGGCACGTCCCGGAGATTTCAACCGCCGTCCCCGATCCCCTCATGGGCGCCGCCCCCGATCCCCTCATCGCCGGCGTGGCCGAAGCGGCACCCCTCTACGCCGGATCGGGGGCGGTCGTCTTCTCGCTCGCGCCGGCGACAGCTGAGGGAAAGGGACGGCTGCCCGCCCTCAGACCCCTCGGACAGATCCTCCGCACCTATCTCCTGGCCGAGGTCGCCGACGGACTGGTCCTGATCGACCAGCACGCCGCGCACGAGCGCATCCTCTATGAGCGCCTCCTCGGCGACGCCGCGAAGAGCGAGGCGGCGCAGACTCTGACCGCTCCGGTGCCGGTGGACCTCAGCGCCGAAGAGAGCGGCGTCCTCGACGAGTTCCTGCCTGCCTCGGAGCGCCTCGGCTTCGCCCTCGAGCCCTTTGGCGGCTCGACGCTGCTGGTGCGCGCGGTGCCTGCCGCCCTCAGGGCGCAACCGCCGGATCGCCTGCTGCACCGCGCCCTCGCCGCCCTGTTGGAGCCGCGCAACGGTGACGACGCGATGGCGCGCCTGGCCATCGCCACCGCCTGCCATACCGCGGTGCGCGCGGGAGACCTTCTCACCTTCGACGAGATGGCCGCCTTGCTCTCCGACCTCGCGGGCACAGAGGATCCGTTCACCTGCTTCCATGGGCGCCCCACGATGGTGTGGGTCTCCCGCCCGACGCTGGAGCGCTGGTTTCTTCGAAGGTGACCGCCGGGGGGCGCTGGGGGACTGACCGCGCCTCAGGGAGAGAGAGGGGAGAGTCCGCCCCAGGTGGTGGTCATCTGCGGAGCGACCGCGACCGGCAAGAGCGCGGCCGCGGTGGCCCTGGCGCCTGACGTCGGCGGAGAGATCGTCGCGGCCGACTCCCGAACGATCTACCGGGGCATGGACATCGGCACGGCCAAGCCGACGGCGCAGATGCGGCGCGCCGTTCCGCACCACCTGCTCGATCTCGCCGATCCGCGGACGGTCTTCACCCTGGCGGAATACCAGGGCGTGGCCTACGCGGCCATCGCCTCGATTCACGCGCGCCGCCGCCTTCCCCTGGTCGTCGGTGGGACCGGCCTCTACATCCGGGCCATCGTGAACGGACTGCGCCTTCCCCGCGTGCAGCCCGACTGGAAGTTCCGCAGGACGTCGGAGGAGGAAGATCGCCATGACCCCGGGGTGCTCTACGCGCGGCTGCGCCAGAGTGATCCGGAGACGGCCGGGCGCATTCACCCGCGCAATCTGCGCCGGGTCATCCGGGCCCTCGAGGTGATCGCACGCACGGGGCGGCCGCTCTCCGCCCAGCGAGAGGCACAGATCCCGCCCTGGCAGGTCGCCATGGTCGGTCTGCGGATGCCGAGGCCCCTGCTGTGGGAACGCATCGCGAGACGGGTCGAGGAGCAGCTGGCGGCGGGCCTGGTCGATGAGGTACGCCGCCTGCTCGCCGAGGGTGTGCCCGCCGAGACCCCCGCCATGCAGGGACTCGGCTACAAGGAGATCGTGCCGTACCTCCGGGGCCGGTCCAGTCTCGAAGAGGCGGCAGCGCTCCTGATGCGCAACACGAAGCGGTACGCGCGCCGCCAGGAGATCTGGTTTCGTCGCGACGATCGCATCCGCTGGATCGACGTCGGGCACGCGACCCCCGAAACGGTCGCGATGACCCTGCATGCTATGCTTACGCTGTGATGATGGCCGATCGGCTGGAGCGCATCGGCGCCTATCTCTTTGCCGACCTGGACCGCAAGCGCCACGCGCTCCAGGCCAGAGGCGTCGACGTGATCAACCTGAGCATCGGCGATCCCGACCTGCCGACGCCCGAGCACATCATCGAGGCGCTGGTGCGCGCCGCCAGGGATCCACGCGCGTACCGCTATCCCCCCTATGGGGGCATCCCCGGCTTTCGCGAGGCCGTCGCGGAATGGTACCGGCGCCGGTTCGACGTCCGCCTCGATCCCGCCACTGAAGTCCTCGCCTTGATTGGATCGAAGGAAGGGTTGGCGCACCTTCCCTGGGCGTTGCTCAACCCGGGCGAGGCCGCGCTCATCCCCGACCCGGGGTATCCGGTCTACCGCTCGGCGACGATCCTGGCCGAGGGAACCCCGATCGCCTTCCCCCTCGACGCGGCGCGCGGCTTCGTTCCCGATCTCTCGCGCATCCCGGCCGCAGCCGCAGGGCGGGCCCGCCTCCTCTTTCTGAACTACCCCAACAACCCCACCGCCGGCGTCACTGACCTTTCCGTCTTCGAAGAGGTCGTGACGTTCGCCCGCGGCCACGACCTCGTCGTCGCGCACGACAACTCCTATTCCGAAATCGCCTATGACGGCTACCGGCCGCCGAGTTTCCTCCAGGCCGACGGGGCGAAGGAGGTGGGAGTGGAGTTCCACTCCCTCAGCAAGACTTTCTGCATGACCGGCTGGCGCATCGGGTTTGCCGTCGGCAACGCGGCGGTGATCAAGGCGCTGGGAACGATCAAGACCAACATCGACTCGGGCATCTTCCGCGCCGTGCAGGAGGCCGGCATCGCCGGACTGCTCGGTCCGACTGAACCCTTGGCGCAGCGTCTCCAGATCTACCAGCGCCGGCGCGACCGCGCCAGCGACGCCCTCCGCGCGATCGGCTGGCCGGCGCCACGGCCTCAGGCGACCTTCTACGTCTGGATGGCCGCTCCGGACGGACGCAGCGGCGTCGATTTCGCCGATGAGGTGCTGGAGCGGACCGGGGTCGTCATCACCCCCGGGGCGGGATACGGCAGCCAGGGGGACCGATACGTGCGTCTCTCCCTGACCACGCCCGACGACCGCCTCGACGAGGCGCTCGACCGGCTGGCCCATGCCTTTGGAGGTGAGACATCCCTCAGGTCTGGGGACTGACCCGCGCGATCGATCCGACCCACCGGCGCATGCTCACCGCGTTGCTGCGCCACCGCGTCCCGCAGGATCGCATCGCCTCGCCGCAGCTGCTGGCCACGCTCGCGCACCTGGCCCACGCGACCAAGCGAGAGGTGGGAGTCTACCTCGACCGCCACGGGACGGTGCGCGAGGTCGTGGTGAGCCGGCGGTGGCAGGAACTGGCCGAAACGCTCACCGCGCGGGCCTCCCGGATGCGGCTGAGCGGCCTGCGCTACGTCGCGGCCCGTCCGGAGCCGGAGCGCAAGGCGGACGTCTCCCCGGGGATAGCAGAGCCGGGCGAGGGGGATAAGCGCCACCTCATCGACGCGCGCCTCGATCTCGCCCTGCTCATCGGGTCTCGAAAGGGCGAGCCCTCGGAGGGATGGCTGCTCACGCTGGCTCCCGGCCGCAACGGCAGTCCTCCCGGGGCGGCGGCGGAAGGCCCCTACGACCTCGAGACGCTCATCCACCTCGAGGCAGCGCCGCGGATCAAGGCGACCGAGGTCGCCCTGCGGCGGGCACCCGCGTTGATCCGCACGGCGGTACGGCCCGAGCGGGCCGTGCTGGTGGGATTGGACATCGCCGACGGCGAGGACGCGGTGCCCCTGGAGGCGTCGATGGAGGAGCTCGCCCGGCTGGCGGAGACCGCCGGCGCCGAGATCGCCGGCCGCCTCACCCAGGTCCGCGGACGGCCCGACCCGGCGAGCGCCGTCGGATCCGGCAAGGTCGGGGAGCTCCTTCGGCTCTGTGAGGAGCGCGACGCCGACCTGGCCATCTTCGATCTCGACCTCACCCCCGCTCAGCAGCGCAACCTGGAACGCGAGTTGGGCCTCAAGGTGCTCGACCGGACGGCGCTCGTCCTGGACATCTTCGCGCGGCGGGCGCAGACACGGGAAGGGCGTCTGCAGGTCGAACTGGCGCAGATGACCTACCTGCTCCCCAGACTGGCGGGACGCGGAGTCTGGCTGTCGCGGCTCGGCGGCGGGATCGGTACCCGCGGTCCCGGTGAGACGAAACTAGAGGTGGACCGGCGGCGCATCCGCCAGCGCATCACCGACCTGCGCCGTGAGCTGGCCGAGGTAGGACGCCACCGCGCGCTGCAGCGCGCCGGCCGCCGGGAGACACGCCACCCCATCGTCGCCATTACCGGCTATACGAACGCGGGCAAATCAACCCTTCTCAACGCGTTGACCCAGGCCGGCGTCCTCGTCGAGGACAAACTCTTCGCCACCCTCGATCCCACCGTGCGCAAGGTCACCCTGCCCAATGGGCAGACCGTGCTCATGGTGGACACCGTCGGCTTCATCCACAAACTGCCGACCCACCTGGTGGCCGCCTTCCGCGCGACGCTGGAGGAGGTCGTCGCCGCCGACCTGCTCGTCCACGTCGTCGACGCCTCCGACCCACAGTGGCGGCACCAACGCGCCGTCGCCGACGCCGTGCTCACCGACCTCGGCGCGGGAGAGCGTCCGCAGGTCGTCGCGCTCAACAAGATCGATCGCCTCAGTGCGGCGGAGCGGCAGGCGCGGGAACGCGAGGTCCCCGACGGCGTGCTCATCTCCGCGCAGCACGGCGTCGGACTGCTCAATCTCCTGCGGCGGATCGGCCAGCGCCTCCCTGTCCCGCTGGTGCGCGTCCGCTTCGCCGTACCCTACGCGGACGCGGGGCGGCTGGCGGAAGTCTTCGCGCAGGGGCGGGTCCTGGTACAGCGCTACGAGGCGGACGCCATCTGGGTTGAAGCAGAAGTCCCTCCCGTGCTGGCGGCGCGCCTCTCTCCCCGCCCCGGCGTCAGCGGAGGATGAGGGGACCGAGCGCCCTTCGAAAGGCGCTCCGGGCGCGGATCGCCGCCGGCCCGATCGTCGTCGTACCCGGCGTCTTCGACGGTCTCTCCGCCCGGCTGGCAGAGGAGACGGGGTTCGAGGCCGTCTACGCCAGCGGGGGGGCGATCGCCCGCAGCAGCGGCCTGCCCGACCTCGGGCTGCTCGATCTCAGCGAGATGGTCGCGCGGATCCGACAGATCACTCAGGCTGTATCTCTTCCGGTCATCGCCGACGCCGACACCGGGTACGGGAACGCGCTGGCGGTCCTCCGGACGGTGCGCGCGTATGAGGACGCGGGGGCGGCCGCCCTGCACCTGGAAGA
This sequence comes from bacterium, assembly GCA_036004665.1. GTDB lineage: Bacteria > Sysuimicrobiota > Sysuimicrobiia > Sysuimicrobiales > Humicultoraceae > JACQGZ01. The sequence continues at coordinate 160,264 of DASYRG010000008.1, forward strand.
TCAGGTCGCGCCGAAGCGCTGCGGGCACTACGAGGGCCATGAGCTGATCACCCGTGACGAGATGGTGGGGAAGGTCCGGGCGGCGCTGGAAGCGCGGACCGACCCCGATTTCATCATCATCGCCCGGACCGATGCGCGCGCGACGAACGGATTGGAGGAAGCGCTGCGCCGCGGCCAGACCTACGCGCAGGCCGGCGCGGACATGGTGTTCGTCGAGGCCCCCCGCTCGCTTGAGGAAGTCCAGGCGATCGCCCGAGCCATCCCGCGTCCTCTCATGTACAACATGACGTACAGCGGCAAGAGCCCGCTGCTGAGTCCCCTCGAGCTCGATGCGCTGGGCTACCGTCTGGTGATCTTCCCCGCGGACGCGCAGCTGGCCGCCATCTGGGGCATGCGGCGCGCCCTCGCCGCCCTGCGGCGGGACGGCCGGACGCCCGAGGAGGAGCGCGCCACCTTCGCCGACCGCGACGCCCTGGTTCATCTCGATGCGTTTCTCACCCTGGCCGACCGCTACGGTGATCCCGGGAGAGGTGAGGAGCGGTGACGGAGCTGCCGCCGGCGGAGGTCATCGTTGTCGGCGCCGGCAACGCCGCCCTCACTGCCGCCATCGCCGCCCGGGACGCGGGCGCCTCCGTGCTCGTTCTCGAAAAGGCCCCGCGGGCGCGGCGCGGCGGGAATACCCGGTTCTCCGGAGGCGTCTTCCGTTTCTCCTACGACTCCGTGGACGAGGTCCTGGGACTCCTCCCTCATCCGCCGGAGGCGCAGGTCGAAGGCGACCCCTATCCGACCACTCGCTACTACGCCGACATCATGCGCACCAGCGGCGGGCTGGCCGACCCGTTGCTGATCGGCGTCCTGGTGGAGCGGTCGACGGACACGATCCGGTGGATGCGCGACGTCGGTGTCGAGTGGGAGCTCAGCGAGATCTTCGGCCTGCGCCAGGGCCGCCGCTGGTCCTTCCCGCCCGGCGTCCTGCTGCAGAGCCGCGGCGCGGGAGTGGGGCTCAGCGCCGCCCTCTTCGCCGCCGCGGAGGCTCGGGCGATCCCTGTCGTCTATGAGGCGAAGGCGCTGCGCCTCAGGCTCGATCGGCACGGCGGCGTGCGCGGTCTCGTCGTCCGGACCGGCGGCCGCACCGTCGAGATGGACGCCGCCGCGGTCATCCTGGGCAGCGGGGGCTTCGAGGCCAACCCGGAGATGCGGGCGCGTTACTTGGGGCCGGGGTGGGACACCGTCGCCGTCAGGGGCACCGCCTGCAACACCGGCGAGACGCTCACCGCCGCCCTCGAGGCGGGGGCGCAGCCCTACGGCCAGTGGAGCGGCTGCCACGCCACCCCCATCGACGCCACCGCCCCGGCGGTGGGCGATCTCCGGCTTACCGACAAGACGAACCGGCTCTCCTATCCCTACAGCGTGATGGTCAACGGGGAGGGACGGCGGTTCATCGACGAAGGGGAGGACTTCGCTCAGTACACCTACGCCAAGACTGGCCGGGCGATTCTTGCCCAGCCGCAGAATCGAGCCTGGCAGATCTTCGACCAGCAGACCGTCCCCCTGCTGGAAGAGCGTTACCAGACCGGCCGGCCGCTGGAGGCCGAGACGATCGAAGCCCTGGCAGATGTGATGGCCCTGCCGCGGGCACGGCTGGTCGAGACCATCGCTGCGTACAACGCGGCGCCGAGGACCGGACGCTTCGATCCGGCCGTCCGCGACGGCTTCGGCACGCGCGACCTCGCTCCGCCGAAGACGAACTGGGCGGCGCCGCTGGAGAGGCCGCCCTATCTGGCCTATCCGGTCACCTGCGGGATTACCTTCACCTACGGCGGCGTGCGGGTGGACGAGCAGGCTCGCGTGCTGGACACTGAGAATTCCATCATCCCCGGCCTGCTGGCGACGGGAGAGATCACCGGCGGGTTCTTCTACTTCAATTACCCGGCAGGGGCCGGCCTGATGCGCGGCGCGGTCTTCGGGCGCATCGCCGGTCTGGAGGCGGCGCGGCACGCCGCGGTCCCGGCGGGAGGGGACCGGGAGCGGGTGAGGGGAGAGGGGTCATCATGACACAACGGCGGATCCCGGCGGTCGTGATGCGCGGAGGAACCAGCCGTGCGGTCTTCTTCCACGGCAGCGACCTGCCCGAGGACCCCGCCCTGCGCGACCGCGTCATCCTCTCGATCTTCGGGGGCGGAGATCCCTACGGCCGCCAGATCGACGGGTTGGGCGGCGCCTTCTCCACCACCAGCAAGACCGCCATCATCACGCCGCCCTCGGTGCCCGACGCCGACGTCGACTACACCTTCGGTCAGGTGAGTGTGACCGTGCCCCTGATCGACTACGGCGGCAACTGCGGCAACATCTCCTCCGCGGTCGGTCCCTTTGCCATCGAGGAAGGCATGGTGGAGGCGACCGGGGTGGTGACAGTCGTGCGCATCTGGCAGACCAACACCCGCAAGCGCATCGTCGCGCACGTCCCCACCGACCGCGGGCTGCCGGCGGTGGAGGGAGATTTCGCCATTGACGGCGTCCCCGGGACGGGCGCGCTCATCCGTCTGGAATTTCTCGACCCCGGTGGCTCGATGACCGGGCGGCTGCTGCCCACCGGGCATCCCACGGATGACCTGGATGTCCCGGGCGTCGGCGCTCTCACCGTCTCGCTTGTGGACGCGGCCAACCCTCTGGTCTTCGCGCGCCCGGCGGATCTGGGCCTGGCCGGCCTGGAGATGCCCGACCGGGTCGACGGAGATCCCGCACTGCTCTCTCGCATCGAGGCGGTGCGCGCTGCGGCCGCCGTGCGCATGGGGCTGGCGCGGACCGCGGACGAGGCGACGGCGCGCAGCCCGGGCGTTCCCAAGATTGCCTGGGTCTCGGCACCGGCCACCTACACCTCGACGAAGGGGGGCGCCGTCGCTGCGGCGCAGATCGATCTGGTGGGGCGGATCATGTCGATGGGCCGCCTGCACCGGTCGCACGCGCTGACGGGCGCGATCTGCACCTCCGTGGCTGCCCAGGTCGAAGGCACGCTGCCGCACCAGGCGGCGCGTCCGGGGCCTGCCGGAGAGCGGACGGTGCGGGTCGGCCATCCGGCCGGCGTCATCGAAGTGGGCGCGGTCGTCACTCGGCGGGGAGAGGAGTGGGTGGCGGAGAAAGTGATCACGCGGCGGACCGCCCGCCGGCTGATGGAAGGGGTTGCCTGCGTGCCGGCGTCGCTCTGGCCGCTGGCCGAGCCCGCGGAGCGCGCCGGCGCGACCAGAGGGTGACGGGAGCGACACGAGGGGGTGGCGGCGTGAAACGGGGAATCGTCCTGCTGGTGGCGGCCGCGGTGGTCGTCGCCGGGGTCGGAGGGGCGCAGGCTCAGGCGCCCTACTTTGCCGGGAAGACGATCGAGATCATGGTGCCCTTCGGCGCCGGCGGCGGCACCGACATCGAGACGCGCTTCCTGGCGTCCTTCTTCGAGAAGCACATCGCCGGGAACCCCCGGGTCACCGTGCGCAACATGCCCGGTGGCGGGAGCATCACCGGCGCCAACTTCTACGTTCAGAACGCCAAGCCGGATGGATTGCAGATCCTGGCCACCTCCGGCTCGACCATCATCCCCTACATCCTCGGCGTGCCACAGGTGCGCTACGACTTCAAGAACTGGAAACTGGTCAAGGTCAACGGCGTCGGCGCCGTCGTCTACGTCTCACCCGGGACCGGGATCCGCCGGCCGGCAGACGTGCTCAAGCCCACGGCGCCGCTGGTCTACGGTGGCCTCAGCGCGACCGGCCTCGACCTGGCGGTGCTGCTGACGTTCGAGCTGCTGGGGATGAACGTGCGCAGCGTGATGGGGTTCGAAGGCCGTGGTCCGGCGCGGCTGGCCTTCGAGCGAGGAGAGATCAATATCGACTACCAGACGACGCCGGCTTACCTCTCGCAGGTGGTGCCGCTGGAGCGGGAGGGCAAGGCGCGCGCGCTCTTCACCTTCGGGTTCACGAACGAGAAGGGCGTCCTGGGGCGCGACCCGGCGGCGCCGCGCCTGCCTACCGTCTACGAGTTCTACCAGCAGGTGCACAAGCGCAAGCCCGACGGGCAGACGCGCTGGAAGGCCCTGCAGTCGCTGCTCATTCCGGCCTTCACCTTCCAGAAGGCGCTCTGGGTGCCGCAGGGCACCCCGCCGGAGGTGCTCAACGCGCTGTGGGAGGCGGTTGACAAGATGAACGCCGATCCCGCCTTCCAGGAGCAGAGCAAGAACGTGCTCGAAGGCTACACGCTCTTCCGGGGCGACAAGATGGAGGCCACGGTGATCAAGTCCCTGCGCGTCACCCTGGACGTGCAGAAGTTCATCAAGGATCTGCTGAAAGCCAAATACAACGTCGACATCTAGGTCGACGTGTAGGCTGGGATCCCGGCGCCGCGTCACCGCAGGGCGTCGGGGCCACCGGGGCGCGTCCTGCTAGAGGCCCTCGGCAACGGACTGGCCCTTCTGCTCGAGCCGACGCGGCTGGGCATCATGCTGCTCGGCGTCGCCGCGGGGATCATTGTCGGCATTCTGCCGGGGATGGGCGGCATCGTCGCCGTCGCCATCCTGCTGCCCTTTGTGGTCAAGCTGGACGCCGTCGGGGCGCTGGCCCTCCTCACCGGCGCCCTGGCGGTGGTCCACACCTCCGATACGGTGACCTCCGTCCTCATCGGAGCGCCCGGGTCCGCCGCCTCGGTCACCAGCGTCATCGAGGGACACGCCCTGGCCAAGCAGGGGCAGGCCGCGCGGGCGCTCTCGGCGGCGTATCTCTCCTCGCTCATCGGCGGTCTCATCGGCGCGCTCGGATTGACTTTGTCGATTCCGATCGCCCGCCCGCTCGTGCTCGCCTTCGGCTCGCCGGAACTCTTCATGCTCACCGCCCTGGGCGTCTCCTTCGCCGGCAGCCTGCTGGGGAAGGAACCACGCCGGGGCATCATCGCGGGCTTGCTCGGCCTCCTGCTCGGGGCGATCGGCAGCGCTCCCGCGGCGGCCCAGGTGCGTTTTGCCTTCGAACGCCTCTACCTGATGGACGGACTGGACCTGGCCATCGTCGCCCTGGGCATCTTTGGCTTAGCCGAAGTGGTCTCGCTACTGGCCCAGGGAGGTGCCATCGCCCGCCGGGTCGACCTCGGGTCGGGATGGGTGCAAGGGCTGCGCGACGTCATCGAACACCGCTGGCTGCTGCTGCGCGGCTCGCTGATCGGCATCTGGGCGGGTGTGCTGCCCGCGATCGGCGCCACCGCGGGCACCTGGATGGCCTACGGCCACGCCGCGGCCATGAGCCGGGGGCGGAACTCCCGATTCGGGAAGGGGGACATCCGCGGGATCATCGCCCCAGAGGCGGCCAACAACGCCGTGGAGGCGGGCGACCTGGTCCCGACGCTGCTCTTCAGCGTCCCCGGCAGCGCTCCGGCAGCCATGATCATGGGGGCGCTGTTGGCTTATGGCATTGTCCCGGGGCCGCGGGTCGTCACCGAACACCTCGACCTCATCTACGCGATTGTCTGGACCTTCGCCCTGGCCAACATCATCGGCGCCGCGGTGATGTTCCTGGCCAGCCCGGCCCTGGCGCGGCTCACCTACATCCCGTTCAGGCTGGTGGCGCCTCCGGTGATCCTGATGATGATCGTGGCGGCCTTCCAGGAGGCGCAGCAGTTCGGCGACCTCCTGACGCTGATCGTCCTCGGCGTCGCTGGGTACGCCATGAAGATCACGGGCTGGCCGCGCGCCCCGCTACTGATCGGCTTCGTCCTCTCTGGTCCACTGGAACGCTACTTCTGGCTGACCGTGAACCTCTATCCCAATCCGCTCACGTGGCTGAGCCGGCCGGCCGTGATCGTCATCGGCCTGCTGCTGCTCTCGCCGTTCCTCTGGGGCGCGGTACGGACGCTGCGGCAGCGGCGGGGAGGAGGGGAGAGGGCCGCGCCCGTCCGCTGGGCGCCTGGGCTGGGGACGGTCGTCTCGGTCGGCCTCCTTGCGCTCTTCGCCTATGCCTGGCTGGAGGCGCGGGGGTTCCTCCGGGGAGCTTCACTGATGCCCCTCGCCGTCGCGATCCCAGGAACGATCCTCTGCGCCGTCCAGGTGCTCCAGGAGGTGCGCGGCCGCAGCGTTCCGGTGAGTGATGAAGATGAGGTCGAGGAGGACACCATCTCCGCCGAACCCCTCGGGGTGCGACGACGCGGCGCGCTGCTTCAACTTGCAGGCGTCGGCGTCTGCATTGCGCTCATCTGGCTCGTCGGATTTCGTCTGGCGGCAGCCGTCTGGGTGCTGGCCTTCATGCTGACGGTGGCGCGCACGCGCTGGCTGCGCGCCCTGGGCTACACGGCTGTGGTGGTTGTCGGAATAGAGCTGTTGGCGGCTGTCCTCAGCGTCCGCCTGCCGGGAGGGATGCTGAGGTAGCTTGCCTACGAAGCCATGCGGCGAATCAGGCCGACGACCTTGCCCTCGATGTGGATGTCGCGCGTGCGGATGGCCTCCATAGCGGCGTTGGCCGGCTGGAGGCGGATGTGGCCGTCCTCCCGGTAAAAGCGCTTCACCGTGGCTTCGTCTTCCAGCAGGGCCACGACAATGTCGCCGTCGCGAGCGGTGGGCTGCTTGCGCACGATCAGGTAGTCGCCGTCCCGGATGCCGTCGTCGATCATGCTGTCCCCGCGCACGTGCAGGATGAAGCTGCCGTCGCCGCCGTCGTGCAGGAACTCGATCGGCAGCGGCAGGTAGTCCTCGATGTTCTCCTCGGCCAGGATCGGGGTGCCGGCGGCCACCCGGCCCACGACCGGCAGCGGCACCATCTTCTTGGGCGCCATGGCGTGTTCGTCACGGAGGATTTCGAGCGCGCGGGGCTTCGATGGGTCGCGGTGCAAGTACCCTTTCTTTTCCAGCGCAGCCAAGTGGCTGTGGACGGTCGAACTGCTGGTCAAACCGAGGGCCCGGCCGATCTCGCGCACCGACGGCGGGTAGCCGTGCGTCTCACTGTATCGTTGAATGAAAGTGAGAATTTCCGCCTGGCGCCGCGTCAGCGCTCGACCCATGGTGGCGGCCTCCTTGCAGGGATGTGAGGTTCGGGCTCCTTCGGGAGTGCGGGAGGATTATACCATCGGTTCCGCGGACAGGGCAAACACCCGTTCGGAAAAGGATTCGGGGTTTCCAAGCTCGAACCCGATCCCCTCATGAGTCCGCTTAATCACGCTTGTACAGAATCGCGGGGTTGCCCATGAGAAGGGGCATTGTGGCCGGTCGGACCCACCTCCACCCCCTCCTTGAGGAATGGGCGGGGGACATGGCCAGCGAGAACAAGAGCCCGCGAACCATCGCGGGTTACCTGGTGGACCTCCGCCAGTTCCAACACTTCCTACGCGATCGCGAGTTGACGAGAGTACGCGCCGAAGACGTGCGGCGGTTTTCGCACACGATGACGCGCGCCGGACTCCAGCCGCGATCACGATCTCGGCGGCTGGTGGCGATCCGCCGTTTCTATGACTACCTGGCGCGCACGGGGCGCCTGCCGCAGAGTCCGGCGCAGGAGATCCGCCCCCCTCGAGCCAAGCCGCGCACCCCGAACTTCCTGACGCCCCAGGAGGTGCAGGCGCTGCGCCGGGCCATCCCCGGAACCGACCGAGGGGTCCGGGACCGCGCCGTCATCGAACTCGGGCTGCAATCCCTGCGCATCTCGGAAATCCTGGGCCTGGACCTCGACGACCTGCACCTGGACCGACAACAGGTGCGGATCATCGGGAAAGGTGGCGGCGAGGTCCTCCAGCCGATAACGGAGGCGGGGGTGCGGGCGACCGAAGCCTGGCTGCGCAGGCGGCCTCTCTGCCGCTCCCGCGCCCTGTTCATCCCCCTCCCTCCCCGCGGCCCGCAGACGCGCCTGCACTACACTACCGTTGAGAAGGCGTTCCATTTCTACCTGGCCGCCGCCGGGATCACACGGCCGCTGCGGTTTCACGACCTGCGCCACACCGTCGGCGTCACCCTCGCCGACCGCGGCGTCCCGTTGCAGTTCATCCAGGACCTGCTGCGGCACCGCGACCCGAAGACGACGCGCGTCTACACGCAGGTCGCGCGGGAGAGACTCGCCGAAGTCCTCGATCGCGAACTGGAGTTTCCTGAATGATGAAGGGCCAGGAGCTCAGCGAAGAGATCGACCTCTACAACAAGCGCTTTACGCTCCGGTTTACTGACCGCCCTGAGCTGCAACGGGTGGAAGTCGCTGTCCTGGAAGGCTCAGGCCAACAGGCACGCCCCCTCGTCCCCCATCCGGTCCGGGGACGGAATCGCACTGACGCGCGCGATCGCGCCCTAACGGCGCTGCACAATTACGCGGGGATGGACCGATACCTAGGACTCGTGCGCCGCGTGGCGGAGGAGCTCGCCCCCGGATCTCGCCTGGAGGTGGACGAGGACGCGGCGGAGATCCGCGTCGAACTGGTGGGCGCGCGCCGCCTGAGGATGCCGCTGACCCTGGTGCGGGAGGACGCCCTTGACCCCGACCGCACCGAGGAAGAACTGATCGGATTCATCCGCGCCCACTTTGACGGCTACCTGGAGGAGGGGCGCTGACGCTCCGCCTGGGGCAGAGGATCGCGATCGTGGCGGTTGCGCTCGCTGTGAGCGCCGGCTGCCTGGGGTCGTTCGCGCCACCTCCCACCCCTCCCGACATGGGGCGGGAGCGAACCGTCACGATCGTGGTGGAAGGAACTCCCGGCCTGGCCTTTACCGGCAGTTACGGGACGGCGCTCTCCACCGTCTCCGCGCGGGGAACGGTCCCGGCTCAGTACACGGTGAAGACCGCCGTGGCGGTGGCCGCCACCTTCGTCAAGGAGACCGAGGAAGGAGAACTGGTGGTGCGGCTGCTGGCGGACGGTCGGGAGATCATGCGGCGGACGACGGGCCAGCCTTTTGGGACGGTCGTGCTCGCCTACCAGTTCGTGCAGTAGACGGGAAGGACGGTGATGAAACAGATTTCGATGCGTCCGGGACGCCCCCTCGGCATGGCGGAGGATAGCGAGGAATCCGGCAGCTCCCGTCCAATCTGCTAGGATGGACGGAACCTCGGAGGAGGATTGGATGCTCAACCAGCCTGAACGCGCCTGCCTCGTCATCGCCGACATCTCCGGCTACACCAGCTATCTCGCCGGCACCGAACTCGATCACGCGCAGGACGTCCTGGCCGACTTGATGGAGGTCGTGATCGGGCGGTTCCAGCCGGTGCTGCGTCTGGCGAAGCTGGAGGGCGACGCCATCTTTACCTACGCGCCCGAGGCGGAGGTCGACGGCTCGATGCTGCTGGATGTGATGGAGGGCGTCTACTTCGCCTTTCAGCGGCGGGTCCAGTCCATCAAGCGGGGGACGACCTGCCAGTGCAACGCCTGCGTGCTCATTCCCCGCCTCAACCTCAAGTTCTGCGTGCACGACGGGAGCTTCGTGCGGCAGCGCATCGCCGGGCACGAGGAGCTGGCGGGCCGCGACGTGATCCTGGTGCACCGTCTTCTGAAGAACTCGGTCTCCGAGACGCGGGGACTCCACGGCTACGCCTTGCTCACCGCGGCCACCGTCGAGGCGCTGAAGATCGACCCGGCCGCGGCCGGCATGGCTCCCCACCAGGAAACCTACGAGCACATCGGGACGGTCGAGGGATTCGTCCACGATCTCGAGGCCCGATGGAAGCACGTGCAGGAGACGAGACAGGAGTTTCTGCCTGCCAAGGAGGCTGACTTCACCGTGAGGGCGGACATTCCCGGCCCGCCGACGCTGGCCTGGACCTACCTGACCACGCCCGCGGGCTACAGCGATGTCGACCCCGACATCACCCGCCGGGAGGAGCACGGGGAGGGCCGCCGCGGCGTGGGCACGGCCACCCACTGCATGCACGGGGATGGCTCCTCGCACATGGAGGAGATCCTGGAGTGGCGGCCGTTTGAGGATTTCACCTATTTCATCAAAGATCCGGACATGGGGCTGATCAGGGTGACGGTCGAATTGACGCCTGCCGACGGGAGCACGCGCGTCCGGTACAGCGCACGGATGGAGAGCCTCGAGGTGCGCGAGATGATGGCCGACCCGGAGCGGCGCGCCTCGCTCGAGGAAGCGGGGAAACAGTACGTGGCGATGCTCGAGCAGTGGTTCGCCGCCGTCAGAGAGGCCGCCGGCCGCGCCTTGACCGAGCGCCGCCAGGAGCTAGAAGAGGCGGAGCGGGCGCGCACCGCGCTGGCCGAGACCGCGGCGCACTACTGGCAGACCCGCGAGAACTGGGTTCAGGCTCCGACCGGCTCGCCGAGCGCCTCGACCTCCTGACCGCGGACCATCCGTTCCGTCTTCCCCGCTTTCGCCCCGTCGACGATCACCGTGAGGACGCCGTAGCGAGGGACAAGCCGGCGCACCTCACCTTCTTGCGCCTGGTCGCGGAGGACGCGGACCCGCTGCCCGGCGATCAGCGTTTTCCCGGTGCGATCGAGGACGGCTCCGTCTCTGCCCATTTCGCGCTCTCAGCTCCCTCCCCGTCGAATCCGGGCGAGTCGCTCAGTGGGGGATCCGCTCGATGACCGTGGCGATCCCCTGCCCCACCCCGATGCACATCGTCGCCAGCCCGTAGCGGCCCTCGCGCCGTTCCAACTCGTGCAGCAGGGTTGTCATGATCCGCGCACCGGTGCAGCCGATGGGATGGCCCAGGGCGATGGCGCTGCCATTGGGATTGAGGCGATCCAGCGGGATGCCCAGGTCGCGGACGCAGGCCAGCACTTGTGCGGCGAACGCCTCGTTGAGTTCGATCACGTCCATGTCCTCGATGGTCAACCCCGTGCGCGCCAGCACCTTCCGCGTCGCCGGAATCGGGCCCAGACCCATCATGGATGGATCCACCCCCGCAACCGCCGAGGCCACGATGCGAGCCCGAGGCGTCAGCCCCCCGGCCGCCGCGGCGCGATCCGAGGTGACCAGGATGGCGGCCGCCCCGTCGTTGATCCCCGACGAATTGCCCGCGGTGACGGTCCCGCCCTTCTTGAACGCCGGGGGCAGGGCAGCCAGGCGCTCGGCGGTCGTCTCCGGGCGCGGGTGCTCGTCGGTCTCCACGATCAGCGGATCGCCTTTCGGTTGAAAGACGACCACCGGCACGATCTCGCGCGTGAACCGTCCCTCGGCGATCGCCCGGGCGGTACGGCGCTGGCTCTCCAGTGCGAAGGCGTCCTGCTCCGCCCGGGTGATCCCGTACCGCTCCGCCACGATCTCCGCGGTCTCTCCCATACTGTAGGGTGGGTAGGTCTCCCGCATCTTCGGGTTGACGAATCGCCAGCCGATGGTCGTGTCGTACAGCTCCTGCGTGCCGCGCGGGAAACCGGCTGTTGGTTTCGCCATCGCGTAGGGCGCCCGGGTCATCGACTCGACCCCCCCGGCGATGAAGACCTCCCCCTCCCCCACCCTAACGGCGTTGGCGGCGGTGACCACCGCCTGCAGCCCCGAGCCGCAGAGCCGGTTGACCGTCTGCCCGGCCACGCTGACGGGCAGGCCCGCGAGCAGGAGGGCCATGCGGGCGACGTTGCGGTTGTCTTCGCCGGCCTGATTGCCGCAGCCGAAGATGACGTCTTCGATAGCGGCAGGCTCGAGGTGGTTGCGGCGGACGATCTCGGCGATGACGAGCGCCGCCAGGTCGTCGGGGCGCACGTCCTTGAGCGCGCCGCCGTAGCGGCCCACCGGCGTGCGCACCGCGTCGACGATGACTGGGTCAGGCATCTCCTCCGAGAGAACCCCCTTCATGAAACCCGCGCCCCACCCCCGCTCCCGTCCACCCTGCCGCCACGAGGCGCCGCAGCAGCGGAGCCGGACGATAGCGGTCCTCGCCGCGCTCGCGCTGCAGCCCCTCCATTACCGCCAGCACCAGATCCAGGCCGATCTCGTCGGCGAGGGCGAGCGGACCGCGCGGGTAGTTGGCGCCGAGGCGGAGGGCCGTGTCGATATCCCCGGCGGACGCCACACCTTCGGCAAGGGCAAAGGCCGCCTCGTTCACTATCATAGCGAAGATGCGCGGAAAGACTCCACCCGCCCCGTCCGCCACGGTCGCCGTTTCTTTGCCCAGTGCGTGGAAGAGCGCCGCCGCGTCCGCCACCGCCCTCGCCGTGGAGCGCAGCCCCGGGAGGATCTCGATGACCTTTCGCTCCGACCAGGGCGGCAGGGTGGCAAATCCCACGACGCGCGCGGGATGGTGGTAGCCGGCGGCCGCTTCCGTGGCGGCGAGCGGGAGGGCCAACGTCAGCCAGAGCGCGTCCGACGTTAACGCCGAGCCCACCCTCTCGAAGATCATCTTCTTCTCATTTGGATCAAGCAGGAGGTCTACCACTACCTCCGCCCCATCCGGCGGCCGCGTACTCTCCGCCCTCTCGACCCGCCATCCCACCCCACTGACGGCCCTTTCCAGCTCATCGGCGAGTCTGCCAGTTCCCACGATGGCGATGTGCTTTGGGGCAATGGGATGGACGCCGGTCACGTGTTCTTTCGCTGTGAGACCGGGCGAACCGGAGGGTGCGAGGGAACCGTTCATTTGCGTAGTCGGTTCATGAGCGCCCTCCGGTCCGCCCTTCTTGTAGTCATAGAACCCGTGTCCTGACTTTCGCCCCAGGAGCCCCGCCTGCACCATCCCCTCCTGAAGCGGATGGGGCCGAAAGCGCGGCTCATGAAAGGACGCCTCATACACCGACCGGCTCACCGCCAAGTTCACGTCCAGGCCGATGAGATCGAGCAGCTCGAAAGGACCCATCGGGAAGCCCCCCGCGAGCCGGATGATGCGGTCAACCTGATCCACTGGAGCGACCCCCTCCGCCAGCAGCCGGAGCGCCTCCCCGTAGAAGGGGCGGGCGATGCGGTTGACGATGAACCCCGGCGTATCGCGGGCGAGGACCGGCGTCTTCCCCAGCGCCTCCGCGGCGCCGCGGGCCGCCGCGACCACCTCCGGGGCGGTGGCGCGGCCCGGGATGATCTCAACCAACTCCATCACCGGGGCGGGATTGAAGAAGTGCATGCCGACCACGCGGCGCGGGTGTTGCACCGAGGCCGCCAGCGCCGTGATCGACAGCGAAGAGGTGTTGGAGGCCAGGATGACGTCCGGCGGCGTGATCGCGTCGAGTCTCGCGAAGAGATCGCGTTTGAGCGCGAGGTCTTCGGGCGCGGCTTCAATGATCAGACCCGCCGCGCCCAGATCGTCGAGGCGGGTCGTCAAGCGGAGACGGCCCAGCGCGGCGTCGGCCTCCACCGGGGTGATCCGGCCCCGCCGCACCCGCCGGGCCAGGCTCACCCGAAGGCGCGCCCGCGCGCGGGCCAGGATCTCATCGCCGACGTCGTAGAGGATGACCTCGAGGCCGCGAGTCACCGCGGCTTCGGCGATCCCCCCTCCCATCGTGCCCGCGCCGAGGACGCCGACGATCAGCGAGGCATTACCCTCCGGTGAAATTCGGCTTGCGCTTCTCCAGAAAGGCGGCGACGCCTTCGCGGTGGTCGGCGGACCCACCGGCGATGTCCTGCAGGTAGGCCTCGTAGGCGAGGGCCTCCTCCAAGCTGATGGCCGTGCCGCGCCGCAGCCCGCGTTTGGTGAGGCCATACCCTTTGGTCGGACCGGCCGCCAGCCGGCGCGCCCAGTCCAGCGCGGCCGGCATCATCTCGTCGTGCGAGACCACCCGGTTCACCAGACCGATGCGCAGCGCCTCGGCCGCGTCCACCGGGTCTGCCAGATAGGCTAGCTCGAACGCCTTGGCCAGTCCGACCAGGCGCGGCAGGAAGTAGGTCCCGCCTGAGTCCGGAATCAGCCCGACCCGCGCGAAAACCTCAATGAACGAGGCGCGGTCGGAGGCGATGCGCAGATCGGCGGCCAGCGCCAGATTGCAGCCCGCCCCGGCGGCGACGCCGTTAACCGCGGCGATCACCGGTTTCTCCATCCCAGCGAGCCGCTGGATCACTGGGTTGTAGCGGCGGCGCAGCGAGTCGGCGTAGGAGACCTCACCTACCCCGGCCCGGTCCCGCAGATCCTGGCCGGAACAGAAGCCGCGGCCGGCGCCCGTCAACACCACGCACCGCACCGTGCGCTCGCGCTCTGCGTACTTCAGCGCCTCGCCCAATTCGAGGCTCAGCTGGTCGTTGACGGCGTTGAGGACGTCGGGGCGGTTGAGCGTGAGCGTTAGGACGCCTTCCGCCTCGGCGGTCAGGACCGTTTGGAGAGAGGGGGCCGGGCTCATCGCCCGCTGAAATGAGGGGTCCGTTTGCCCTGGAACGCCTGGATCCCCTCGCTATGATCCTCGGTCGAGAAGAGCAGGTAGAAACACTTGCGTTCGTAGTCCAACCCGCCCTCCAGGTGAAGGTCAAAAGCCTTCAGGACCGCTTCCTTGGCCAGGCGAACGGCCACCGGCGCGCGGGAGGCGATATCCCGGGCTAACGCCGTGGCCTCCGGCAGCGCCAGTTCGTCGGGGACGACCCGCGTCACCAGCCCCGCCGCCTCGGCCTCCCGCGCCGTGAGCTGCCGCCCCGTCAGGATCAGTTCCATCGCGCGCGCCTTACCGATCGCCCGGGTCAGACGCTGGGTCCCCCCTGCCCCAGGGATGAGGCCCAGGTTGATCTCGGGCTGGCCGAAGCGCGCAGACTCTCCGGCGATGATCATGTCACAGAGCATCGCCAGTTCGTTCCCCCCGCCCAGCGCGAACCCGGCGACCGCCGCGATGATCGGTTTGCTGATCTTCCGGATGCGCTCCCACTGCTGGAACCGGTACCCCTGGAGCATCTGCACCGCCGTGGCGTCGGCCATCTCTCGGATGTCCGCCCCCGCCGCGAAGGCGCGCGAGCTGCCGGTGAGGACGATGCACCGCACCTCGTCGTCACGATCGAACCCTTCCAGGGCCACCACCAGCTCGTCCATCAGCGCCTGGTTGAGCGCGTTGAGGACCTCAGGGCGATTGAACTGCACCACCGCCACGGCGCCGTCCCGCGTGATGATGAGGTGCTGATTGGGCTCCCCGCTCATGGCGATCAGACTCCTTCCACTCTTAGGTCAGCCGCCCCTTACATCAGCCGCCCGCCGCAACAGTCAACCACCCCGCAGCGGACGGCCACAGCGGCCGCAATAGGTGAAGCCTTCAGGCAGATGAGCCGCCCCGCAATGCGGGCAGGTGACCATCCCCGCGCCCCAGTGCTGCTCGGTCGGTTCGTCGGCGGCCAGACGCCGGCGGATCGCTGCGTAGTCGAGCGGGCGCTTCTCGCGGAATGCCTCGATGCCTTCCTGCGTTTCGGGAGATCCTGCGTGCAGCGTCAACCAGTCGCGTGCGTGGCCCACGGTGAGGTGCCAGGAGAAATCGCGCCAGAAGTTCAGCTGCTGCCGCGTGTAACGGGTGACCTCGGGCAGTTTCGCCAGCAGTTTCTCCACGAGGGTAGCCACCGCGCCGTCCAACTCGGCCCTCGGGGTGACCTGGTTGATCCACCCCCAGTCGAGGGCCTGGGAGGCGGTGACCTCCTCACAGAGCAGAAGGATCTCCCGCGCCCGGCGATCCCCTACGATCAGCGGCAGCCACTGGGTCGCCCCAGCGGCGGGAACGCTGCCGCGGGCCGTTCCCACGTGGCGCAGGACGACGTCTTCCGCGGCCACTGCGAGATCGCAGGCCAGATTGAACTCGTTGCCGCCCCCGACGACCATGCCGTTCAGCCGCGCCACCGTGGGTTTGCCGATGTTGCGCAGCCGCTCCTGAGCTTCGATGAACGCGCCCATCCACTTCCAGTAGTCGCGTGGCCGCCGCAGGAACTGCTCCTGCTCACGCAGGTCGGCGCCGGTGCAGAAGGCGCGTTCCCCCGCGCCGGTGAGCACCACGACGCCGACCGTGTCGTCCCAGGAGGCGTCCTGGAACGCGGCGCTCATCTCGGTGAGGGTGTGGAAGTCGAGGGCGTTGAGGACCGCGGGGCGGTTGATCGTGACGCGGGCACCCCCGTCCCGTTTCTCGTAGATGATGCGTTCGAATCCAAAGGCCTCCGGCGGTCGGGCGCGCGGGTACACGGGACCTCCAGGCAGTCTTACTGGCGGACGATCAACGTCTCGAACCCGGCGGCGCGCAGGCGCCCGGCCAGCTGCATGGCGAGGGCGCGGTCGGCAAAGGCGCCGGCGAAGACCTTGAAGAGCCCACCGGTCGGCAGGATGTACGAATCAAACCCCGCGGCGGACAACTGGTGTACCCGCTCCTGGGCGTTCTCGCGCTTGAGGAACGCGCCGGCCTGCACCCTCCACAAGGCCACCCCGGGCGTCTGCGCGGGGCGCGGCGTCACGGCCCGCGGACGCAGCGTGACCGCCGGCGCGAGCGGCGTCACCGGGCGCGGCGTCGACACCGGGGCGGGTGTCACGGGGGCGACGATGGGCGGGGTGGTCGGAGGCACCGTTGGCGGGGTCCCCCGCGGCGTGCTAGCCGGTGTCGTTGCGGCCTGGGGCTGTCCGGCCAGGCCTGCGGGTTTGAGAAACCGTTCCCCGACGAAATACCCGACGCCGAGGGAGAGGACGAACAGACCAATCAGGGCGGCCGTAACGACGAAAGGACTAGCGCGCACCAAGGCCCTCCCCTACGTGTGACCCGCCTCCGCACTTTCGGGAGGAGGTACGGTTTTCCTGCCGCGCTTATCGCAGGGCGCTGAGATACCGTTCCAGCGCGACGGCACGGCCGCGCAGATCCGCGGCGCGCTGCCGCTCTGTTTCAACCACCTGCGCCGGCGCGCGAGTGATGAAGTCGCCGCTGGTGAGACGGCCCTCGACCCGTTCGAGCTCCGAGCGGAGCCGCGCGAGTTCCTGATTGAGCCGCCGGCGCACCGCCGGCAGTTCGGAATCCTCCACCGGCATCAACACCTCGACGCCCCCTGCGATGGCGGCGGCCGCCCGACCCTCGGGCCCTGACGCCCCCTCCAGCGTTACCCCGTCGGCGCGCGCCAGCGCGCGAATGTATGGGAGCATCGGCTCCAAACTCCGGCGGCGTGCCTCGTCGGAAACGCGCAGCCGCGGCGCCACCACTGAACCCGCGGGAACGCCCAGATCAGCCCGCAGAGACCGGATCGCCCGGACTACCTCCATGAGCCGCTCCACGGCGCGCTCTCCCTCCTCGTCGATCCAGCCCGGGGGCGGATCGGGCCACGGCGCGATCATGATGCTCTCCCCATCGTGCGGGAGCAGATGCCAGACCTCCTCGGTGATGTGCGGCATGATCGGGTGCAGCAGGCGCAGCGTCCCCTCCAGCACGCGCCAGAGCGTCCACTGTGTTGCCCTCCCCGCTCCCGCATCCCCGGACACCAGCCTGACCTTCGCGAACTCCACGTACCAGTCCGCATAGGTGCCCCAGAGAAAGTCGTAGAGGGCCCGCGCCGCCTTGTCGAACTCGAAGGCCTCCAGGTCGGCGGTGACCTCGCGGGCCGTGCGCGCGAAACGGCTGAGGATCCAGCTGTCGGCCTCGCCGAGGGCGGCCCCGGCCGGCGGAGTAGTCGAGGAGACCCAAGCGCTCCCGGTGTCTCCCTCCAGGTTCATGCGCACGAACCGGGCGATGTTCCAGATCTTATTGTTGAAATTGCGCACATCGTCCAGCATCTTCTCGCCAAACCGCAGGTCCTGCTGCGTCTGGGAGGAGCGCAGGACTAACGCGTAGCGCAGCGCATCTGCCCCGTACCCCAACGACTCGATGTAGTCAATGGGGTCCAGACCCGTCCCCAAGGACTTGGACATACGCTTGCCTTCCAGGTTGAGGACGTTCGGGTGGATGTGTACATCCGTGAACGGCACATCGCCCACGAACTTCAGGCCGAACATGATCATCCGGGCGACCCAGAGAAAGATGATGTCGCGACCGGTGACCAATACGTGGCCTGGGTAGAAGTACCCCAGCTCGGGCGTTGCCTTCGGCCAGCCCAGTGTCGCGAAGGGCCAGAGCCCCGAACTGAACCAGGTATCAAGGATCTGCTCCTCCTGGCGCAGCGATCCGTGTCCGTTGGGGCACCGGGCGGGACGCTCCCGTGCGGCCACCATCTCCCCGCAGGTCTCGCAGTGCCAGACCGGGATCTGGTGGCCCCACCAGAGGCGCCGCGAGATGTTCCAGTCGCGGATGTTCTCCATCCAGTCCAGATAGACCCCGGTCCATCGCTCCGGGTGGAAGCGTACCCGGGCCTCTCGCACCACGCGGATCGCCGGTTCGGCCAGCTCCTTCATCCGCACGAACCACTGATCGGTGATGTACGGCTCCAGCACCGTCTTACAGCGCTCGCACCGCCCAATCGAGGTGAGGTAGGGTTCCTCACGCACGATCAGGCCCAAGATGCGCAGCGCTTCCGCCGCCGCAGTACGCGCCTCAAAGCGGTCCATCCCCGCGTACTGACCGGTCTCGGGCGCCATCCGGCCCCGCTCATCGATCATCACCAGCGTCGGCAGGCCGTGGTCCGCTCCGATCTCGTTGTCCAGGGGATCGTGCCCGGGAGTGATCTTCAGCGCGCCGGTGCCAAACGCCGGATCGACGCGGCGGTCGGCGATCACGGGGACCGGACGGTTCACCAGCGGCACGATCACCTGCCGCCCAACCAACTCGTGGTACCGCTCATCGTCGGGGTGTACCGCCACGGCCACGTCGGCGAGGATCGTTTCGGGCCGCTGTGTGGCGATCACCACACCCTCTCCGCCATCGGCGCCGCGGTAGCGCACGTGATAGAGGGTCGAGGCTTCCTCCGCGTATTCCACCTCCAGGTCGGAGACGCTGGTCAGGTCGTGGGGGCACCAGTTGATCATGCGCTTCCCGTAATAGACGTAGCCTTCCGCGTAGAGGCGCAGGAAGGCTTCGATCACGGCGTCCTGGTAGCGCGGGTCCATCGTGAAGGTGACGCGGTCCCAGTCGCAGGAGACCCCCATCCGCTTGAGCTGCTTGTAGATGATGCCGCCGTACTTCCCCTTCCAATCCCAGGCATAGGCGAGGAAGCGGTCCCGTCCCAGGTCGAAGCGGGTCTGCCCCTCCTTCGCCAGCTCGCGCTCAATCACCACGTGCGTCCCGATGCTGGCGTGGTCGGTGCCGGGCATCCACATCGCGTTGCGCCCCTGCATGCGCCTCCAGCGGATAAGAACGTCCTGCAGCGTGTTGTTGAGCGCGTGGCCGATGTGCAGGTCGCCGGTGATGTTTGGCAGGGGCATCATGATGACATAGGGGTCACGACGCGGGTCGACCGGCGCGTGGAAATAGCCGCGCTTCAGCCAGAACGCGTACCAGCGCTCCTCGATGAGCCGCGGATCGTAGGTTTTGGGAATCGTCTCGGTCGCCATCACGCACCTCCAACAAACAGAAAGGCTGCCTCGCCCCAAGGGCGAAGCAGCGCTCCACGGTACCACCCTGGTCGTCGCCGGGTCCGGTCCACTCTCTCCGATGACGCCTCTCTGCGCGCTCACGGGCGCACCCGGCGGTCTGGATAACCGCATGGCTCGGGGGCCGACATTCGGACGACCCGGAACCCAGGAGACCTCGCAGCCGGTGGGTCTCCCTCTCTCAGGCCGAGGCCATCCTACTCCTCCCCGTCCTTGCCTTGCCCGTCATTATAGGCAAACCGGCGATTATCCGCCAGCCAGCTCCGCCCGGAGACTGGCGATGTGTTCGCGCATCGCCGCTTCGGCGCGCGGCGCATCCCGTCCACGGATGGCCGCCGTCATCTTGGCCATCTCCCGGAACGACTTCGTCGCCCTACCTTTGCTTCGCAACCCGCGTAGGCGCACGTCCCGGAGTTGCGCGCGCAGGTTCTCGATGGCCCGCCCGAGGCGCTGGTGCTGGCCGACCTCCGCGATGGCGCCGTGCAGCTGGTCATCTACCGCCAGCATGCGCTCCGCGTCGTCCGCCTTCAGCGCGGCTCCGTACGCCTTGATCAGCCCATTGAGGTCCGCGATGAACGCCGGAGTGCCACGCTGAGCGGCCCGCCGCGCGGCCAGCCCCTCGAGGACCTCGCAGAGATCATAGAGGTCTTCCAGCTCGGATCCTCCCGCGTGTCGGACGATCATCCCCTTCCTGGGGACCGCTTCAAGGAGCCCTTCCGCTTCGAGGCGCCGCAGCGCGTCGCGAATCGGCGTCCGGCTCATCCTCCAGGCACCTGCCAGCTCCAGTTCGTTGACGCGTGCACCCTGAGGGATCTGTCCGCGTATGATTGCCTGGCGCATCATCCGATAGGCCGTCGCGCTAGCCGGCTCGCGTTCGGGCGGCACTCCCCAGAGATCGGTCACCCCCATCGTTGCTCGTACCTCCCTGGATTCGCGGCCCGCGAACTAAGGCTCGCCCCGCGACATTTGTATTCTGAATTCTGAGTTCGTAGCACAATTCTAGATTAGCAAGTCACCATATTGTGGTAAATACCCTGCAATGCTACGTTGATTAGCGGAAATGGCCTGCGGAGGTGAAGAATGACCTACATTATCGCCGAGCCGTGCATAGGGGTCAAAGACCGGTCCTGTGTGGAGGTCTGTCCGGTCGACTGCATCTATGAGCACGTCGAGGAGGTCGGTGGCTATGTGGTCCCCGATCCCTCAACCGGGGCGGGCGTGGACAAGCAGGTGATCCCGCGGGGCGAGTCGGTGCACATCCCTCCCGAGGGCTTTCCCAAAGAGACGCTGAACGCCCAGCTCTGGATCCACCCCGAGGAGTGCATCGACTGCGGCGCCTGCGAGTCGGTCTGCCCCGTGACGGCGATCTTCGCCGAGGCGGATACGCCCGACCAGTGGAAGAACTTCATCCCGCTGCAGTACCAGGCGTTCGGGCTACAGCCGAAGTAACCAAGCGAAGACCGAGTCCTCCTCAAACCGAACTACGGGATCACGGTTTGTGTCGGGCTCGGTCTTCGCGTGTCACTGTGGCCAGGCTCTAGTCGCCGCCTGCGTTCTGTAACGTAATGGCCGGGGCACGCACTCGACGGAGCCGTATCCTGTGGTTCGGTTCAGGAGAGTGCGTGCCCCGGCCTTATGCTAACTGACGGGAGGCGGGGGCTCGGGCCGGCGCTGCTCCGACTGCGGCACGGGCGCGCGGTACGGCGGCGGAGAGCTCAGCGGCGCGGGCGGGGCGGGCTGAACCGCCTGCTCCTTTGCCGGGCCCAGCGACTCGGCCAGCACGTCGTCCATGTGGTCCACCAGAATGAAACGCATGCGGCGGCGGACGTTCTGGGCGATCTCCGCCAGATCCTTGTCGTTCTCCTTGGGCATGATCACCGTGCGGATCCCCGCACGGTGGGCGGCGAGGACCTTCTCCTTCACCCCGCCAATCGGCAGCACGCGGCCGCGCAGTGTCACCTCGCCGGTCATCGCGACCTCTTTCTTGACGGACCGGCCCGTCACCGCCGAGGCGAGGGCGGTGGCCATCGTAATACCGGCAGACGGCCCGTCCTTCGGCACCGCTCCGGCCGGAACGTGGATGTGCACGTCCAGCTTCTGGTAGAAGTCCTCCGCCAGCCCCAAGCGGCGCGCCCGCGAGCGGACATAGGAGAGGGCGGCCTGCGCCGACTCCTTCATCACGTCCCCCAGCTGGCCGGTGAGCGTCAGCTCCCCGTCGCCGGGCATCAGCGTGGCCTCCACCCCTACGATGTCGCCGCCCATCTCGGTGTAGACGAGCCCGGTGGCGACCCCCACCTCATCTTCCTTCTCGGCCAGGCCGAAGCGAAAGCGGGGCGGCCCCAGGTACTTGTGCAGGTTGCTGATCGTCAATTTGGCGAGCTTGTCTGACCCGCGGGCCACCTCGGTGGCCACCTTGCGGCAGATGCTGCCGATTTCCCGTTCCAGGTTGCGCACGCCGGCTTCCCGCGTATACTCGCGCGCGATCAACCGCAGCGCTTCGTCCGTGAAGGTCACGTGCTCCTCCCCCAACCCGTTAGCCTTGCGTTGCTTCGGGATGAGGAAATGGTCGGCGATCTTGATCTTCTCCTCTTCCGTGTAGCCGGCGAAGCGAATGACCTCCATCCGGTCGCGCAGAGCCGGTGGGACGGTCTCCAGGATGTTGCCCGTAGCGATGAACATCACTTCGGACAGGTCGAGCGCCAGCTCCAGGTAGTGGTCGGAGAAGGCGTGGTTCTGCTCCGGGTCCAGCGCCTCCAGCAACGCCGCGGACGGATCACCTCGAAAGTCGATGCCGAGCTTGTCGATCTCGTCCAGCATGAAGACCGGGTTGCGGCTGCCGGCCTGCTTCAGCCCCTGGACGATCCGGCCGGGCAGCGCCCCCACGTAGGTGCGGCGGTGGCCGCGGATCTCCGCCTCGTCGCGCACCCCACCCAGTGAGATGCGGACGAACTTGCGGCCGAGGGCGCGGGCGATGGACTTGCCTACTGAGGTCTTGCCGACACCCGGTGGGCCGATGAAGCAGAGGATCGGGCCGCGCGACCCCGGCGAGAGCTTGCGCACCGCCAGGTACTCGATCACGCGCTCCTTCACTTTGTCCAGCCCATAGTGATCCTCGTCGAGAATGGTTCGCGCCTCGTCGATGTCCAGCCGGTCCTCGGTGCGCACCGACCAGGGCAGC
The DNA here is from genome assembly GCA_036004665.1 of bacterium. Classification (GTDB taxonomy): domain Bacteria; phylum Sysuimicrobiota; class Sysuimicrobiia; order Sysuimicrobiales; family Humicultoraceae; genus JACQGZ01. The sequence goes on from DASYRG010000008.1 coordinate 182,758, forward strand.
GACAGGATCCAATCCAGGTAGGTTCGGACGACGACGGCCTCCGCCACCATCGGCGGCATCTTCTCCAAGCGGGCGAGCTCCTCGAGGGCCTTTTCCTTGACGTGCTCGGGCAGGTTGGCGGCCTCGATCTTCTTGCGGTACTCAGTCACCTCCGCCTGGCGCTCGTCGGTCTCGCCGAGCTCGTGCTGAATCGCCTTCATCTGCTCTTTGAGGAAGTACTCGCGCTGAGACTTCTCCATCTGCTTGCGCACGCGGTTCTGAATCTTGCGTTCCAGCTCCAGAATGCTGATCTCCCGGCTGAGCACTCCCCCCAGCATTTCCAGCCGTTCCTTGGGCATCATCTCCAGGAGCCGCTGCCGCTCGTCCTGCTTCAGGTTGAGATGCTGGGCCACCAGGTCGGCAACGCGCCCGGGCTCCTCGGCCTGCATCACGGTGACGAACTGTTCCGGCGGCACCGACCGGGAGAGGCGGGCAAAGCGCTCGAAGGAGGAGGTCAGTCCCCGCATCAGCGCCTCCAGTTCCACGCTTTTCTCCACCGGGTCGGGGCGGGCCGTCACGCGCACCGTGAAGAAGGGTTCGGTCTGGGCGTACTCAGTGATCCCGGCGCGCACGACCCCTTCGACGATCACCTGGAGAACGCCATCGGGCTGCTTGCCGACTTGCAGGACGCGACACACAGAGCCGGTGCCGTGGATATCCTCCGGGCCCGGGTCCTCGAGGTCGTCCTGCTTCTGTGCCGCCAGCACGATCAGCTTGTCCCCGGCCAGGGCGGCTTCGAGAGCCTGGAGCGACTTGGGCCGCCCCACCCCGAGCCCCTGCACCTGGAAGGGGAAGATGACCGTGCCCTTGAGCGGCAGCAGCGGCAGCGGTGCATTCAGATCCGGCATCCGTTCTTTGTCCTTCTCTTTGGCGTCGCTCATACAGCCTCCAGTCTAGGTTGCGGTCGAAACCGTTGGGCTTTCAGAACGTACACTTGATAGAACGAATCTCGTCACACATTGTTCCCAGAATGAAAACAGGGGACGCGTCCGCCCCCTCATGTCGTCCGTCGTTGCCCGTCGGACACTAACTTCTCGTATTATACCTTACCCCTCCTTAGGACGCCGGCTTCTTCTGGCCCTAAGACGCAGGCTTCTCCTTGGCCAGGCGGCGCACGTCGGCGGCCGTCTGCAGCAGCGGTTCGCGCCGAGCAATCACCGCCTCCTCTGTCACAACGCAGCGCTTCACGTCGGTGCGGGAGGGAATCTCGTACATGATATTCAGCATGATCTCCTCGATGATCGTGCGCAGGCCGCGGGCCCCGGTGTTGCGCCCCATCGCCTCCTTGGCGATCGCCCGCAGCGCCTCATCGGTGAAGACGAGCTCGACGCCGTCCATCTCCAGGATCTTCTGGTACTGACGGACGAGCGCGTTGCGCGGCTCCACCAGGATGGTCACCAGGTCGCGCTCATCGAGCGGATCGAGGGGCACCGCGATGGGCAGGCGGCCGACGAACTCGGGGATCATGCCGTACCGCAGCAGGTCCTGAGGCATGGTGTGGCTGAGGATTTCTCCCAACCGCTTCTTGCTGCGCGGCTCGATCTGGGCACCGAAGCCCATGCTGGTCTGGCGGATGCGCCCCTCGATGATGCGCTCCAGCCCGTCGAAGGATCCGCCGCAGATGAAGAGGATGTTGGTCGTGTCGATCTGGAAGAACTCCTGGTGCGGGTGCTTCCGGCCGCCCTGCGGCGGGACGTTGGCGACCGTGCCTTCCAGAATCTTCAGCAGCGCCTGCTGGACGCCCTCGCCCGACACGTCGCGCGTGATCGAGGGGTTCTCGTCCTTGCGGCAGATCTTGTCGACTTCGTCGATGTAGATGATGCCCTGCTGGCACTTCTCGATGTCGCCGCCGGCCGCCTGCAGGAGCTTCAGGATGATGTTCTCGACGTCCTCGCCGACGTAGCCCGCTTCGGTCAGCGTCGTCGCATCGACGATCGTGAAGGGGACCGACAGCAGCTTGGCGAGCGTCTGCGCGAGCAGCGTCTTGCCGGTGCCCGTCGGACCGATCAGCAGGATGTTCGACTTGGTCAGCTCGACGTCGTTGCGGTTGCGCGGCTGCTTCTGGATCTCGATCCGCTTGTAGTGGTTGTAGACCGCGACCGCGAGCTTCTTCTTGGTCCGCTCCTGGCCGATCACGTACTCGTCGAGGAACTTCTTGATGTCGGGCGGCGAGGGGAGCGCCGAGCGCACCCCGCGGTTCTCGAAGCGGTTGTCGTCCGCGATGATGTCGTTGCAGACCTCGACGCATTCATCGCAGATGAATACGGTCGGGCCCGCAATCAGCTTGCGGACGTCGTTCTGATCCTTATTGCAGAACGAGCAGCGGAGAATCTCAGTCTCGCCGTTCTTCTTCACCATAACTCGCTCGAGAAACCGGGGTTGTGCCCTGCGAAGGTGGCCTGGATACAGGGATTATCGACCCCTGAACCCGACCGCTTTAACTGGATGTTACACCCGTTTACGGATGACGTCATCGATGATGCCGTAATCCTTCCCCTGGTCGGCCGACATGATGTAATCGCGCTCGGTGTCGTCCTGGATGCGTTTCATCGGCTGCCCGGTGTGGAGGACCAGGATTTCGTTCAACCGCTCGCGCATGCGCAGGATTTCCCGGGCGGCGATGTCAATATCGGTAG
>DASYRG010000009.1:0-8360 GCA_036004665.1 bacterium
CGAGGTCATTGCGACGACGCTGATGCTGGTCGGGGTCGTCACCGCGCTCTTCGTGCTGGAGTGGCGGCTGGCCCTGCTGGTGGGCGCCGTGATCCCGCTGGTCTTCGTCACGGCGCGCCTCTTCGGCCACGAGATCCAGCACGTCGCCGGCCGCGCCCAAGGCTACATCGCCAGCCTGGCCTCCTCCATCCGTGAGGCCTTCGCCGGCGCCCTGGTCATCCGCGCGTTCGCCCAGGAGGAGCGCGAGATCGCGCGCTTCGCGGCGGAGAACCGGCGGGCGGTGCGGGCCAACCTGCGCATCAGCCGGCTGGTGGCCACCCAGGTGCCGGTGGTCAACTTTCTCACCGCGCTGGGGCTGGTGGTGGTCCTGTGGGTGGGTGGGCGGATGGTCACCGGCGCGGTGATGACCCCTGGTGAACTGGTAGCCTTCCTCGCCTACATGGCCCTGGCCATCGACCCGGCGGTCTCGCTGACCCGGCACTACGCGGAGATCCGACAGGCCCTCGGCGCGTTCGCCCGGATCCGCGGGATGCTGGATGAGGGCACGACGGTGAGAGATCTCCCCGGGGCGGTCGAGTTGCCGCGGGTGCGCGGCCGCATCAGTTATCGGGGGGTCTCGTTCCGCTACACCAATGGAGGCGGGACCGATCAGTGGGTGTTGCGCGGCCTCGACCTCGAGGTGGCCCCGGGCGAACGCCTGGCGTTGGTCGGCCTCAGCGGGGCGGGCAAGACGACGCTCGTGCATCTGCTGCCGCGCTTCCACGAACCCACCGAGGGAGCGGTCCTTATCGACGGCATTGACGTGCGCCGGGTGAAGCTACGTTCGCTGCGACGCCAGATCGGGTTCGTCCCCCAGGAGACCGTCCTCTTTCGCGGCACGGTGCGCGAGAACATCGCCTACGCGCGCCCAGGCGCCACGGAGGAAGAGGTGGTGGCGGCGGCGCGGGCGGCCAATGCCCACGAGTTCATCCTCGGGATGCCTCTGGGGTACGAGACGCGCATCGGCGAAGACGCGACGACGCTCTCGGGAGGGCAGCGGCAGCGCCTCGCCATCGCGCGGGCACTGCTGCTCGACCCGCGCATCCTCATCCTCGATGAGGCCACCTCCGCCCTCGATAGCGAATCGGAAGCGCTCTTCCAGGAGGCGCTCGAGCGGGCGATGGAGGGGCGCACGACGATCACGATTGCGCACCGGTTCAGCACGGTCCGCCAGGCCGACCGGATCATCGTGCTGGACGAGGGACATATCGTCGACGAGGGGACCCACGAGGAGCTCCTCCGCCGCGACCTGCTCTATGCGCGGCTGGCCCGCCTGCAGTGGCCGGACGTGGTCCCGCGCGAGGTCGAAGCCCGATCCTGATGGCACAGCGGGCATCGAGAGGCTGATGGGCCCCGCCCCCGCGCCGGCCCTCTCCGTCGTCATCCCCGCGTACAACCGCGCCGAGGTAGTGGCGCATACACTGACGTCGCTAACCGGCCAGTCGCTCCCCCCCGAGCTCTACGAGATCATCGTCATCGACGACGGGTCCACCGACCGGACGCCGGAGGTGGTCTCGGCCTGGGAAGAGGGCGGACGCGTGCGCCTGCTGCGGCGATCCGATAACCGCGGTCCGGGGGCGGCGCGCAACGATGGGATCCGCCGGGCCAGCGGAGAGATCGTGGTCTTCGTCGACAGCGACGTCGTCGTGCGCCCCGACTTCCTCTCCCACCACCTGGAGGCTCACCGGCAGGCCGGACGCGCGGTCGTCTGCCGCGGACCGGTGGTGCCCGTCTCGGAGATTCCCGCCCCCGGCGCGCCGCTGGGGCGGTTGCCAGTGGCGGCCCTCTCCCCTTCCTTTTTCGATCCGGCCAACGCCTCGCTGCCCCGCAGCGAACTCCTCGCCGCCGGGCTCTTCGACGAGCGGTTCGGCACCTATGGGTGGGAGGACTTCGACCTCGGGTTTCGGCTCCGCCGGCGAGGCCTGGCCCGCGTCTTCCGCCGCGATGCCGTCGCCTACCACTATCAGCCCCCGCCGTCGCTGCAGAACTTTGAACGCATGCTGGCCAAAGAGGAAGAGCGCGCCCGCGCCGCGGTCTACCTGTACCGAAAGTACCCGCGCTGGTCCACCCGCTGGCTGATCCAGCACACCCTTTTCCACCGTCTCGTGTATTTCGTTCTCGCCGCCGGGGGGCTGATCAACACGCGCACCGCCCCGGCCCTGGCGGCCCGCTTCCGGCGCAGCGGGAGGATCAGCCTGGAGTACCTGGCGCTGCGCGCCGCGCTGAATCGCCACTACCTGGCCGCCCTGCAGCGGGCCTGGCGCGAAGGGGAGGGATGGCAGGCGAGGGGCGCCGACGCCCCCTCCCGGTGAAGTGAGCGCACCTCTTCTCTCGGTCGTCATCCCTTCCTATGACAGCGCCGCGCTGCTGGCTGCCGGGCTGACCGCGCTCGACGCTCAGGTCCAGGAGGGGACCGATCGCGCCTTCGAGATCATCGTCGTCGACGATGGCTCAGCGGACGGCACCGTGGAGAGGGTCGAGGCTCTCCGCCTCCGCGCGCCGCTGCGCCTGATCCGGCAGCGCCGGCGAGGTCGGGCGGCCGCCCGCAACGCGGGAGCTGCGGCCGCGGCCGCGCCCGTGCTGCTCTTCTTGGACGCCGACGTGCGGCCCGAACCGGGATTGATCGAGGCGCACCTGCGGCACTACCGTGGGGGAACGCGCGTGGGCGTCCAAGGGCGCACGCTGCAGCACCCCGCTACGCTGACGACGATATTCATGCGCGCCACCAATCTGCTGCCGGATCTGACGGTGCGCCGGCGGGAGGATCTCTCGCCGCTGCACGTGATCACGCGCAATTTCTCGGTGCTGGCGGCCGCCTTTCGCGAGGTCGGGGGATTCGACGAGGCGTTTGCGGGCTACGGCTGGGAGGACATCGAACTCGGCCTACGGCTGCGCCAGGCCGGCGTGCGCCTCCGCTACGAGCCGGCCGCGCTGGCCTATCACCATCACCGCCAGAGCCTGGAGGATCTGCAGCCCAAGCTGCGACAGGCGGGCGCCGGCGCGGTCTACTTCTGGAACAAGTGGGGACGACCGGCGTGGCTCGGCCTCTTCCTGGAGATCCACCCCGTGCTGCTGCCCCTGAAGTGGCTGGTCTATCGCACGGGGCCGGTCACCAAAGCGGCGGAGGCGCTCCGTCCCTTCGCGGAACGCCGTCAGATCCTGCCGCTGTGCAGCGAAATCTACAATCACCTGCTCTGGCGGGCGTACTACGAGGGCGTCTTTGCTGCCCGGCGGCCCGCCCGCGGCGAAGCCCGTTCGGCCGCGGGGGCGGGCGCATGATCCGCCTCCTCAGTATCAGCAACGGCCACGGGGAGGACCTCATCGCCGCCGAGATCTGCCGGCACCTCGACGGCTGGGAGATCACCGCTTTTCCGCTGGTGGGACTCGGCGAGGCCTACCCCGGGTCGATCCCCAGGCTGGAACCACGGCGGATCTTCCCCAGCGGCGGATTCTCCTTCCGCGCCGGCCAGCCCAGCCTGCTCGATGATCTGCGCGCCGGCTTCCTGCGCTTCTGGTTCCGGCAGCGAGCGACGCTGCGCAGCCAGCGGGGACGGTTCGATCTCATCCTGGCGGTGGGGGACGTCTACTGCCTCTACATGGCGTCCCGCGCCGGCGCGCCGGTGGCGCTGGTGGCGTCGGCGGATTCGATCCACAACGGCCCCTACGGACCGATGCAGCTGCGGGTGTTGCAGGGAGCGAGAGCGGTCTTCTCACGGGATCCCGAAACCGCAACCTGGCTGGCCGCGCGGGGCGTTCGCGCCTCTTACCTCGGCAACGTCATGCTTGACTGCCTGGGGCCCGGCGGGGCCGACTTCCCCGCCCCGGACGGCCGGCCGGTGGTGGCCCTCCTCCCCGGCAGCCGCGGAGACGCCCCAGCCAACGCCGCCCGGCTGGCCCAGGTGGCCGCGGCGATCGCGCGCGTCCACCCCGACATGCTTTTCCTCCTCTCCCTGGCCCCGACGGTGGAAGGGGATGCGGTCGTCGAGGCGATGCGCGCTTCCGGCGTCATCGTTGCTGACGGGGAGGCGCGGCTCGGCGACGCGCGCATCCGGACCACGCGGGCGTTCGCCGATGCGATCGCGGCGGCGACCGTGGTGGTTGGTCTAGCGGGGACGGCCAACGAGCAAGCCGCGGGGTTGGGCAAACCGGTAGTGGCCTTTCCCGGGCCGGGGGTCCAATACACTCCGGGATTCCTCAGCCTGCAGCGGAAGATCCTGGGCGAGGCGCTGGTGGCGGTCCCCAGCGCGGAGCAGGCAGCCGGCGCGGTGCTGCGCCTGCTTGCCGATCCTCCCGAGCGTGACCGCCGTGGGCAGGCCGGGCGCGAGCGCATGGGCGCGCCCGGCGCTGGCGCGCGCATTGCCGCCGCCCTGCGCGCGCTCGCTTCGGAACTGTTTTAGCGGACTTTTCCCCCTTCGGGAACGGAGGGGCGTGCCGCATCAGATCCCGAAGGTCCGCCGCATGTCCCCTCGAAATGCCTCAAGCAATGCGCGGCGCCCCGGACTCTCTTCCGAGCGGCACGGTCACGTTCGTCTTCACGGACATCGCCGGATCCACCGCCATGCTCCAGCGACTGGGTGATATGCGCTACGGCCGGGCGCTCGACGATCACCGTCGGCTGCTCCGTGCCGCCGTCGCCGAAGAGAACGGCCGCGAGGTCGACACGCAGGGTGATGCGCTGTTTGTCGCTTTCCCGCGGGCGAAGGATGCACTCCGGGCCGTCGCTGCCGCACAGCGGGCGATTTTCCGTCATCCCTGGCCTGAAGGCGCTCCCCTCCTCGTCCGCATGGGGGTGCATACGGACGAACCCTCGGGAGTCGATGGACGCTATGTCGGCATGGGCGTTCATCGGGCCGCACGTATCTGCTCGGCCGCCCACGGGGGCCAGACGCTGCTGTCCCAATCGACGAAGGCCCTCGTGGAGGACGACCTCCCCGAGGGCGTCACCATCAGGGACCTCGGACCGCACCGTCTCAAGGACCTTCGGCGCCCCGAGCCGATCTTTCAACTGGTCATCGAGGGCCTGCCTGCAGATTTTCCGCCGCTTCGAACTCTCAGCATTCTGCCGAACAACCTTCCCGTGCAGTTGACCAGTTTTGTCGGCCGGCTTCGGGAGATGGGTGAGGTCAAGCGACTGTTGGGAGAGGCTCGCCTCCTCACCATCACCGGGTCGGCGGGGGTCGGAAAGACCCGCCTGGCGATCCAGGTTGGGGCCGATCTCCTGGAGCAGTTCCCTGGCGGCACATGGTTGGTCGAGTTAGCCTCGCTCTCCGATCCCGCGCTTGTTCCGCGGACCGTCGCCGCAGCACTCGGTCTTCGAGAGGAGCCAGGAAGAGCGATGGAAGGGACCCTCTCAGACCACCTTCGGGACCGGCGGTCCTTGCTCATTTTGGATAACTGCGAGCACCTCATCACCTCGTGCGCCCAACTCGCTGAGACGCTGCTGCGGGGGTGTGTTCGTCTTTGTATCCTGGCGACCAGCCGCGAGTCTTTGGGCATCCAGGGGGAGACCACGTTGAACCTCCGGCCGCTGTCTCTTCCGGAGGCGCGCACTGTACCGGTGTCCACCACGCTGCAAGAGTCCGAGGCCGTTCGTCTGTTCGTCGACCGGGCGGTGGCCTCTCACCCGGGCTTTGCTCTCACCGAGCGCAACGCTGCTGTGGTCGCTCAAGTCGTCACGGAACTTGATGGAACGCCCTTGTGCATCGAACTGGCCGCCGCGCGCGTGAAGATGCTCACCGTGGAGCAGATCGGCCGCCGATTGGATGACCGGTTCCGTCTGCTCACGGGCGGAGGCCGGACGACGGTGCCGCGACATCAGACTCTCCGCGCCGCCCTTGACTGGAGCTACGACCTGCTCTCGAACAACGAACAGGTGCTGCTGCGCCGCCTGGCAGCGTTCAACGGAGGGTTTCCCCTCGATGGGGCGGAGACCGTCTGCGCGTCAGAAGCGATTGAGTGGATGGAGGTGCTGGATCTTCTCGCCCATCTCGTAGACAAGTCGCTGGTCATGGTCGAGGAGCGCGAGGACGAGGCGCGGTACCGCCTGCTGGAGAGCGTCCGCCAATACGCCGGACAACGGCTGACAGAGGCGGGAGAGGAAGAGGCCATCCTCCGGCGGCACAGAGACTGGTGCCTCACGTTTGCCGAAGCCGCCGACCCCGAACTCCGCGGGCTGAATCAACGCGCGTGGCTGCAGCGCCTTGAGGCCGAGCACGACAACCTGCGCGCGGCGCTGGACTGGAGCAACCGAAACGACGATGGCGAGGCTACCCTCCGTCTAGCGGGTGCGCTCGGCTGGTTCTGGTATGTGCGTGGCTATCCGAGCGAGGGACGACGGTGGCTGGAGCATGCGCTCTCACGCCATGGGGACGGGTCCGGGCGCGTGCGGGCCAAGGCGCTCAACAGGGCAGGATTGCTGGCCTGGTACCAGGGAGTGGCCGGCCGCGCCAGAACCCTCCTGGAAGAAGGACTAGCGCTTTCTCGAGAAGCGGGGGAGCGATGGGAAGTCGCCTTCGCCCTGACGATTCTGGGGGCACTTGCCTATCAACCTGGGGCCGATTTCGCTGGTGCCAGAAAATGGCTGGAAGAGAGCCTGACTGTGTTTCGCGCCCTGGGCGACCGTTGGGGGATGGCCTTCGCCTTGTTGGTGTTGGGGCGGGTAGTGCTCCGCCAGGGCAACTTCCCGGAGGCGACAACTCTCCTGGAGGAAAGTCTGGGGTTGTACCGTGTCCTGGGAGATCGTCTGGGTGAGGCTTGGTCGGTGCAAGGGCTGGGCCTGGCAGCCCGAAACCGCGGCGATCTCGCCCAGGCCCTCAGGCTGTATGAGGATTCACTGGATCTCTTTCGCGAACTGGGGGAGCGTGCGCACGTGGCCGTCTCCCTGAACAGCCTGGGGATCCTGGCGCGTTATCTGGGGGACTACGATCGGGCAGCGCCGCTGCATGAGGAGGCCTTATCGCTGTTCCAAGAACTCCACGACACCGCCGGGGTCGGTCTGGCTCTGAACGGCTTAGGGCTGGCGGCTCTTGGTCGGGGCGACGATCGGCGGGCGGCTGAACTTTGCCAGGAAAGTCCGATTGTGCGCCAGGGGCTCGGCGATCGACGGGGCATCGCCGAGACGCTGGAGGCGCTGGCCGCTATCGTCGCGAGGCGGCAGAACTTTGGCCGCGCGGCCCACCTGTTAGGAGCCGCGGAAGCGCTACGAGAAACCCTCGGTGCTCCTCTCCCTCCCTCGGATCGGCCGGAGTATGAGCGAGTCCTGGGCGCCGTACGGTCCGCGTTCGACCCCAAGGCTTTCGCCGAAGCCTGGTCTGAGGGACGCGCCTTCTCCCTGGAAGAAGCGATAGGGCTTGCATCGCAAGACCGCTGAGACCTAGTTCGGAAGTAGGGGTGACCTGCAGCATGGGAAAGACTATCGACCTCCTGCTGTCCACTCTCGAGGAAATCTTTGAGAAGGGAGAATGGGGAGCTCACGCCCCGCTGCTGGCGTCCGTCAGAGATCTCACCCCCGTGCAGGCAGCGTGGTCTCCTGCACCCGAACGCAAGTCGATCTGGCAAAACGTCAATCACGTCACCTTCTGGAAGACATACCTCCTCAGCCGCATGGCCGGAGAGCCTGCCAGGCCGTCGGGCTGGTATCGGGACCTGGACTGGCGGGAGATCACTGAGGTCACCGACGAGAATTGGCGCGGGGCGATCGATCGGTTGGTCGAGGCCGAGGCCACGGTCCTGGCCGAGCTAGGCCGACGGCAGGATGCGGACCTTGAGGAGCTGATCGTCGGGACCAAGGTCCCGATCTACCACTGGGTGCAGCGAATTATCGCCCATGACTGTTACCACTGCGGACAGATCATGTACCTGCGCGCACTACAAGGGCTGCCACCCATCGAATGACTGACGCCAGCATCCGAGATCCCTAAGTCCGCCCGACGCTGACGTAAGTAAATCCGAGCCGCCGCATCTGCGCCGGGTCCAGCACGTTCACGCCGTCGACCAGGTTCGGGGACCGCATCACGCCGCGGATACGCTCGAAGTCGAGGCTGCCGAACTGCTCCCATCCCGTCAGCACCAGCAGCAGGTCGGCCCCATCGGCGGCCTCGTACGGCGTCGCCGCGAGACGGACAGCGGTGGCGGCCTCGGCCGTCACCTCGGGATCGTAGGCTGTGATCACCGCCCCTCGTCGTGCCAGGTAATCCACGATCACCGGGGCGAAGGAGTTGCGGATGTCGTCCGTGCCCGCCTTGAACGTGAGCCCGAGCACCCCGATCCGCCGGCCGTAGAGCGAGGTCCCGAGCATCTCGTAGACCTTGCCCATGATCTGC
>DASYRG010000010.1:0-5431 GCA_036004665.1 bacterium
GTGTGCCCCTCATGATATTCGTCCCGCATAATGGAGCGTAATCGGTGGAGTAACGCGCCTGCTTCGGATGAGTAGATAACCGCGTTCGATCAAGGCACGGCTGAGGGCGACGCGGTCGATGGACGCCCGGAGCCAGTGTGAACGAAGCTTCCATGAAGGGATCTGGCGCTCGGCGCATTCGCGTTCTCTGTGGTGATCATACGCCGAGCGGAACAGCCGTGCATCGTTTTCGGTGATGGGAGTGCGGGCTTCCCACGCCGCCTCGGGCGTGGGGCCGCCCAGTCCCCAAGGGTGTGCCGTGTCGTTCGCCTGGCGACGCGCAGCGGCGACATCATCGCAGGTCCATTGCCCGGTCCGGTCGTGTCGCGCCGACTGGTAGAAGGCGCGCACCTCGAGCGAGCCGATACCGGCCTCGACACTCCCGTTGTAGGCCGGCGTGCCCGGAGGAGAGAACAGGGCGAACACGCGGTGTTCCCGGAGCAACGTCCCGACCTCCCACGAGAGGAAGGCGGATCCGTTGTCCATCTTGATCACCAGGGGCCGGCCCTCGTGCTCGAAGAGCATGCGCAACGCGTCCACGACGACCCGGGCGCCCTCGCCCTCGCACGGCATGGCCAGCATCTGCCGGCCGCTGGCCAGGTCACGCACCAGAAGCAGATAGCGATACTGTCCGTCGATCGGCGCGGGCGGTTCGGTGAAGTCCATGGCCCACACCGTGCCGGGACGGGTCCAGCGCAGGGTATGAACGAGCCACCGCCTGCGTCGCCGGTACACCGACCGGCAACGCTCGAGGAGATGGTCGAGTTCGGCCCGGGCTACCTGGGGGAACAGGTCCCGCAGGGCCGCCAGGCTGGCGTGCGGCCCCATCAGCGAGAAGACCCCCAGGATGTCCGCGCGGGTCTCGCGGTCGAGGTCCTCGACCGGCCGGCCGCGCGGCCTCAACGTCATGCGGTCCTCTTTCCAGCGACGCATCCAGCGCGAGAGCGCCGACAACGACAGGGCCAGGCGGCGGGCGCTGGCCGACCGGGTCTCGCCATGGCACTCCAGCCAGCGAGCGAACGCGACGGCGGAACGCCGCGCGGTGCGCTCCGCCTGGCGCGCTCGCCGCTGACGCCTCGGCCCGCGCCGCCGGCGATCCCGCCGACTCTCCGTCTGGTCCTGCACGATGCTCTCCAGTCGTCCGACGTGCCGCCTCAACCGCCGCTGCCAGGCGCTGCAGGCCCTGTTGGCTTCTTCCGGCGCCGGGAGTTTTTTTTACTCCGGAACAGCTCCGGCATCGCCAGCGCCAACTCGGTGCGCACCAGCGCCGCCTGCAGATCCACTTCCAGCTCCTGGATGCGACCTTCCAGTTCTTTCTCCCGCGCGGTCCTGGTCTCCGCCGTCGCCGGCCGCCCAGCCGGCTTCGGCATCAACGCCCCCAGCGCACCCTCCAGAGCCTCCCGCCTGAGCTCGTGCAGCCGCGACTCACTGACTCCAAGCTCTTCGCACGCCTGCGCCACGCTCACCCGGCCGGACAGAGTGTCCAGGAGAACCCGCAGCCGGCGCTTGAGGTCCTCCGGCCCCTCCAATCGATCCACGTGCCCCACGCCTTCGGGCGGCCGGCTCATCGGTTCGACTCTGGTGCGGCCGCTGTCGGTCCCGACTCCGGTGCCGGCGCCCGCAACAAGGCCATCGCCTTCACCGCCCTCACTTGCGGCCGGCGCCGCCGGCGCTTGTCTCCCTTCCCCTTGTCCCGCGACGGCGGGGGCGGCAGCCCCATCGTCCGCTGCGCCGCACGCACCAGCGCCTGCAACCGCCCCATCTCCCGCTGCAGCCTCGCCTTCTCCCGCCCCGCCTCTTGCAGCGCGTCCTCGGGCCGCCGTCTCTTTCCCTTCGGCCGCGGCTGAAGCGCCTGCACCATCCCCTCCAGCGCCCGCCGCTCCAGCACGTAGTACCGCATCGCCGAGACCCCCAAAGCCTCCGAGGCCTCCGTCGGCGTCCGCAGCCCCGCCAGCACCTCCAGGATCAATGCCGCGCTGCGCTTCGGCCCCGCGTCTCCTGTCAACGGCCGCGCTTGTGGCCGTATCCCCTTCGTGCTCATGCCTCACCTCCCTCGCCCTCCACAACCGGCGCTCTCCGGCCCGGCGCCGTCAGGTCCACCTCCTGCCGGCCACCTTCCGTCGTCTGCACCACCAGCTTCCCACCCTCCCCGTGCAGCGTGATCCCTGCTTCTCCCACACGCCCGGTCAGGTACACGCTCTGCCGCGGCGTCCCGTGACGCGCCACGTCCAGGGCGTTCGCCTCGACTCGCTTCTTCAGCGTCTCCAGAACCTGCGGCGCCGCCGAGAAGTACCGGTCCGCCGGCACCAGCCCCTCCAGGCCCTGGTGCGTCCTCTGGAAGTTGTAGTAGTCGATGTACAACCCGATCCGCCGGCGTGCATCGTCCAGGCCTTGGAACACCGCCTTCTCCACGCACTCCCGCCACAGCGTCCCCCAGAACCGCTCGATCTTCCCCAAGGTCTGCGGGTGCCGCGCCCGGGCCAAGAGCTGCCGGATCCCCCGACGCGCGCACAGCCGCGCGAACTCGCTCGTCCCACGCCACGTGTGATACTGCGGCCCCTGGTCCGTCAACACCTCCTCCGGCGCCCCGTAGTTCGCGATCGCCGCCTCCAACACCTCCCGCACCAGGCCCCCCGACGACGACCCGTACAGCCCATACCCCACGATGTACCGGCTGTGGTCGTCCATGAACCCCACCAGGTACAACCGCCGTCCCTCCCGCTTCAAAAGGAACGTGAACAGATCCGATTGCCACAGCTGGTTCGGCCTCGCCCGCTCGAACTCCCGCGGCTTGTCCGGGTGCCGCTCCGTCGCTCGCTCCTCGCTCTCGTACCCGGCCTCCCGCAGCACCCGCGCCACCGCCCCTGAACTCGCCGCGAACCCCTCCGAGCGCAACAGCATGTCGTGGATCCGATCGCACCCCCACTCCTCGTGCTGCCTCTTCATCATCAGGATCGCACGCTTCGTCGCCTCCGGCATCCGGCTCCCCGCAGGCGCTCCCCGCCGCTTCTCGTCCAGCCCCGCCGGCCCCAGGAGCTCGAAGCGCTTCTTCCAGGCGTACAACGTGTGCGCCGACACACCCGCGATCTTCCCGAACGCCCCGGCCGTCAGCTCCGACCTCCCCCAGGCATCCAGGATCAACAACCGCTGCTCGCCACTCAAGGACACCCCTTCCACGCCCGGCTGAGGCTCCTCCTCCACCACACGCCGTAGCGGTCCTCCCTTTCTCCGCCCCGTCAGGATCGGTGGCGCCGGCTCCTCTTCCGTCTCAGCTTCCGACACGGGCACCTCGTCCTCCGGCCCCTCGATCGCCGGCATCACCACCTCCCGTGTCGTGATCCCGGTTCCCGGCTCACCGAACAACCGCGGTGCTCGACGCTCTTCTTCGTCCCCAGTCTGCGACGCCAACTCCTCCGGGCGCACCTCGACCTCGTCGGACTCTCCATCGTTCCGCTCCCACATCCCGTCCTCCCGTTCGCGGCCTCCGGCCGCTCCAGGAAGCAGGAATTACTCCACCGATTTATCTCTTAAATGAAAGACGAATTTCGGGAGGGTGGACATTCATTCTCGTTCTGTGCCAGCAACGGGACGCCGGAGAGTGCCAAGCAACATGAGATTAGGGCGAGTCGCGCCGCGGCGCGTGCGCACCGAGAGGACATGGGTTCCCCCTTTATGGAATTCGGATTAGGACGATTCCAGCTGCCGGGCACAAGCCACCTGCGGCCCGCTGGGCGGGCATTTCCGAGGTTACGCTTGGCACGCTAAGTCGCAGCCAGCAACTGCGGTGAAGCTAGCTCAATCTATTGCATACTCTCTTGGAGCCGAGTGTTGTGAACCCATATACGCTGTCTGTGGAGAAGTGACAAGATGTTTTTGCGGCCAGTGCACTATTCCTGCAATTGGGTTGTCCCATTTCTCCTCAGTGTTTCCACGTACGTGTCTATTGCAGCTCCTCCGCATGGCGACCGATACTTGCAGCATTCGCTGGGAGTAGTCGAGCGCGAGCACGCGAGTCTTTGTTCACCGAGAGGCGGCGAGGAGACGCTGGATGCGACGATGTCCAGGCTCTCGGAAGACATTAGCGGGGAGATCGGTCCGCGTCCATCAGGACGCGACGCGGTTGACGCTCTCAGCCAGTGGATATTCGGGCAGTTTGGTGTTCATGAGTCGCCGGACTTGAAAGACCCTTGCAACCTCCTGCCCTCACGTGTCCTGGAGCGCAAGCAGGGATACTGCGTCGGCATCGCGGCGATCTATCTGGCGCTCGCTGAAGCATTGGAATTGCCCATCTTTGGGGTCGCCACTCCCTCCCACGTCTTCCTCCGCTATGACGATGGGATCACACGCATGAACATCGAGACCATGCAGCGCGGCACCAGCATCTCCGACCAACAGTACATTCGTGAGCAGAGCATCCCCGACGAATCGATCCGTAATGGTGTGTTCATGCGCAACCTGACGACCGACGAGTTTCTTGCGCAGATCCACAACAATCTCGGCGTCATCTACTCGGAGAAGAGGGACTTCGAGCGCGCGGCCAAGGAATACGAGGCTGCGCTTCACTTGGACGCCCGGCTGCCGGCGGCCTGGTACAACTTCGGGAACGACCTGCTCCGACAGAGTGAGCTGCGTCGCGCCGTCCGGTTCTTCTCGAAATCTCTCCGCCTCTACCCCGGCGACGTCTGGGCGCTCAATAACCGGGGGCTGGCGTACTTGAAGCTGGGGAAGCGGATGAAGGCTCGGCGGGACTTTGAAGCGGCTCTCGGCACCGATCCACAATTCTTGCCGGCCCGGCGGAACCTGGAGTCGCTGCGTGTCGAGCGGGCTTCGCCTGAAACCCCCTGAACGCCGTCCCTGAGTCCGGTCTCCCATGGCGAAAGAATCCTCGAAAATCCCGTTGCATTTCGAATGGCGTTAGCGTATCTTACACCTAGCGCGAATCGACCCTCCGCCCCCGTCCTTCGCGCCCAGGTTCGTGAGCTTTCACAACGTCTCCATTCTCTCGAGGTCCGAGCGTGCGCGTCGATGCCGTGTCCCCAGCCGAAGCTTCGGTCCCTCTCCGTCCGGTACCCGCCGCGGGTTCGGCGGCCGGCGGACCGGCGACCGGCGGCTGGCGGACCGGCGGAATCGCGGGAGACTGTGCGCCTGGATCACGGGCAGTCGGTCGTTCCCGAGCCGCTCCTGGAGCCCGTGTGGGAAAACGACCGGCGTCACGTGATGAAGGACCTCGCGGCGTTTCTGCTCGACCGCCACCTGCGCCGCCTGGGGAGGATGCGCAATCCGATCGAGCTGCGCCTCGCCCGCCTTCTCGCCCGCCTGCAGGAGGGTTCCGGCTACCTCGAGCTCGGCTTCGCGCGACTCGCCGACTATGTCACCGAGCGCCTGGGGATTT
>DASYRG010000011.1:0-30084 GCA_036004665.1 bacterium
CCAGCGGCGAAGTAGAGATCAGATCCGAGAAAGTCCAGTCCCCAGAGTCCGTCAATCGCAATCGGTGCGCCCTTAACGTTTCGCAGCGAGCCTAGAAAGGCTCCGTTCCGTGCCACGAATGCGTTGATCCATCCATCGCCGAAATTGCCGACCAGCAGGGCGTTGCTGAATTGGCCGAACGTGGCGGGGGCGAGCGCCAGTCCCCACGGGGAGTTGAGCGGCCCCCCCGAGATCAGCCGGCGTACCAGCGTGCCTGCCGTGTCGAAGACATCAACGAAGCCGTTGCCTGGACCCGGCAGGTCCTCCTCGGTGTTTTCGGGGTCCTGCTTGGCAAACATGACGTAGAGTCGACCGCCAATGTTCCGGATGTTGAACGGGGCGAAACCCGCGGGGAGCTTGGCGTCGGTAAAGGACCGCACGAAATGAAATCCGCCATCATAGATTTCGACGACGGCACCGCGGAAGTTGGCGGCAAAGAGGAAGTTCGCCGCACCATTGCTGCCGATGGCCAACCCTTTGTAGACCGCTTCGGCATCTGAGTTATTGACGACGATGACGGCCTCGGTTTGGTTGACGGCCGGGTTCCACCCCGAAATCGTCCCATCTTCACTGGCGAAGAGGACGGAGGCGCTGGCCGATCGTCCGCCCTGGGAGATGACGAAATCTGAGGTCGTGTTGGATACCAATCCCGTCGGCTCACCCCCGTCTTCCGCCCCGGGAATCACGACCACGAGTGGTTTCGCTGCGCTCGGCGCAGGGCTTCCATCAGGGTGATAGAAGGTGGATGTGCCCGTCTCCGCGTTCGCCACCTCAAGCAGATTGGCGGAGCGCACAATGACCCCCCAGGAGTTGACCAGGAGAGGATCTGTGAAGGTGGCTACTCCTGCCTGGTCAGAGACGAGGTTGGTCTGCTGGTATCCCGCGCTTTGGGCCAGACCAGCCGTGCCGAGGCTGGCGATCGCCACGGCAGCAACGGTGAGAAACTTTCCCCACTGACGCAGTCCCCGCGTACCCATCTGTCGCCCCCTCTCGCCGCCCCGATCTGTTGCCTGTCGGGCCGGACTAAGGACGTCATACGCTGTGCTGGCCACACAAGCGTCACGGAAGAGTCACGGAATCGTCTCAGAGTGAGAGGGATAGTCCCACCAGGGGAGGCTGATGCACTGGTCGTGGATGCCGTCGTGCGAGGAAGCCACTTACACGCGTTTTTCGCTCAGCCACCGTTCCAGCGCGGCGACGTTCCAGTAGTTGAGCACGCGCTCGCGCGAGATGCCGGCACGGATGAGGTGGGCCACTGCCACGTCCATCCACCCCAGGTGGCGGACGGCGTGGCTGTCCGTCCCCAGCGAGATCAGGCAGCCGGCGCGGGCGGCCGGGCCGGCGAGAGTGAAATCGACGTCCTGGCGGTCCGGATAGGCGTTGATCTCGATCGCAGTGTGGTACTCTGCGGCCGCGGAGAAGACCTCGTCCCAGGCCGCCCGAATGCCGCGCGGCACTCCGAACATGCGCCCGCGGGGATGCACGAGGAGATGGACGGACGGGTGGGCGACCGCCGCCAGCATGCGCGGGGTCTGATCCTCCGTCCGCCGCAGCGCAGCGTGACAGCCCGCGACCACGATCTCCAGGCCGGCCAGGTCTTCCCGATCCAGATCGAGCGCCCCGGCGGCGGCGACGTTCACCTCGGCCCCGGCGAGGACACGGATGGCCATCTGGTCGTTCAGGCGGGCCAGGACCTGGCGCTGGCGCCGCATCTTCTGTACCGGCATGCCCCCGGCGAAGCGCAGCCCCTGGGTGTGGTCGGTGATGGCGGCAAACTGGTAGCCCAGCCGCTGGGCGGCGGCCGCCATGGCGCGGGGGGAGGCGGCGCCGTCTGACCAGGCGGTGTGCATCTGCAGGTCGCCCAGGGGGCGGGGCCAGCCGGCCTCGGCGATGCTCACCCTGGCGTCCCGCACGGCAATGAAGTGATCGCGGGCCATGGCGGCGGCATCGTACATCGCCCGTTCCTCGCCCCGCCAGTCCTCCACGGGAGGGGTGAGCGGGCGGCTGCCGTCCAGCAGCTCGCGGATCACGCGTGCGATGAAAGGACCGACCAACCGCAGCTCGGTCAGCGAGCCGGCGACCGCGCGGTCGGCCAGACTGCTCTCCTCTTCCAGCAGACGCCGGGAGGCGCGAGTCACCGCCACCCGGGCGTACGGACCGAGGCCCGGATCGAACGACCAGCGCTGCAGGGCGATAATGATGTCAGTATTCGTCACGGGGAATAGCGCGAAGGGAGGAGAGTGTCATGCGCCGCCGCAACATCTTTCACCGATTTGCTAGGGGAACGGCCCACGTCACGGGGCAGCCGATCGCTTTTGCCATCGCCGTCCTCATTATCCTCGCCTGGGGGGTGACTGGCCCGTACTTTCATTTCAGCGACACCTGGCAGCTGGTCATCAACACGGCAACGACGATCGTCACGTTCCTCATGGTCTTTCTGATCCAGAACACTCAGAATCGGGATACCGAGGCGATCCAGGTCAAGCTGGATGAACTGATCCGGGCGGCCGAGGGCGCGCACAACGTTCTTCTGGATCTGGAGGAGATAGAAGACGAAGAGCTGGCCGAGATCAGAAACCGCTATAGGAAGCTGGCGAGGGAATCACGGGAGGAGCTGCGGCTGGGACGGAAGGATACGGGGACGCCGGACGTCTAAACGCGCCTAGCTGGAAGCAGGGAACGGTTTCGGCAGCGGCGCCTCCTCCAACTGCAGGATGAAGATGGTCCCCTCCGTGTCTCTGACTCGCCGGGCGAGGTCGGCCGCGGAGGTCGCCTCCTGCTCGATCACCCGTTCTCTGGAGAGATCCTGCGTCGTGCGATAGCGCATTCGATAACGGAACATATGAAGTCGGCCTCCTTGCGTACTTTCTATTACCCAATCGGCCCGCGCTTCTGACGGGGTTGAAGGGCGCGCGGGCCGGGCAAAATGCCGGAGGACATGCGGATTTGAGGGCAATTCACAGGAGGATCGGGATGGCGAGGAAGTACGGTAAGGCGGCTTCCAAAACGGTCGAGAGCGCGATGAGGCGGCGCAAGCGCGGCACACTCCGCAGCGGTCGGAGCGGGAAGAAGGTGAAGAGCCGCAAACAGGCGATCGCCATCGGGCTCTCCGAAGCCCGCCGCAAGGGCGCCAAGATTCCCCGGAAGAGAAAGTCGCGTTCCCGCCGCTAGATCGCGGCGAGAAGGACCGGCCTTACGCCTGGAGGCGGGAGGGGCGACGGTCCAAGCGTTCTTCCACGACGCGCAGGAGGGTGCGTGCGATGGCCTCTTTCCCCTCCACCGTCGCGAGGATCTCGCCCGAGGAGTCGATGAAGTAGCCGGTGTGCTCCCCGGCCTCGATGTCCCGCTGATCGTTGGCCACGACCAGGTCGGCGTGGTTCTTCCGCAGCAGGTCCAGGCCGGCGGCGACCAGTTCGTCGCGGCTGCGGCCGACCTCCAATTTGAACGCGACCAGGAAGGTCTGAGGCGCCAGCTCTTTCACCAGGCCGACCGCCTTGGGGGTTGGGACCAGCCGCACCGCCCAGGAGGCCTCTTCCGAACCCGTCTTGCCAGGGCGGATCTCCGCCGGCTCGAAATCCAGGACGGCCATATTGTGGATGACGGCGTCGTACCGTTTGGGCAGCTCTTCCCGAAACGCGCGGATCAGATCCTGCACGGTGTCGATGGCGATGAGGGTGAGATGGTCGTGCATCCCGCCGCGGACGGTGGGGACGAGGCTGGGCCGACCGTGCAGGAAGGTCACGGAGGCGCCGCGAGCCAACGCCTCTTCCGCGATCAACGCGCCGAGTCGCCCTGTCGCTTTGTTGGTGATGTAGCGAATAGAGTCCAGCGGGGCGCGGGTGGGCCCCGCGGTGACGAGGACTTTCTTGCCTCGCAGACTCATCGGGTGTGGACCCCTTCCCTTCGACGCCGTCTGGTCTCAATCATATTCCCTGCCACTCCCCGGTTTCTGCAGCATGAGGGCGGCGGCGAGAGCCGCGACTGCTGCCCCGCCGACCAGCAGCGGGAGGGCGGGGTCCAGCCGGTAGCCGATGCCCGCCAGCATCGTCCCGCCGGCGCCCGCCAGGCCCGTGATCATCCCCAGGAGTCCAAAGCCGCGCCCCGCCGCCTCCGTCGAGATCCTGGCCGCCACCACTGCCTGTGAGAGCGCCTGCGCGGCGCTGCGGCTCTTGATCGCAAAGGCCAGCGGCAGCAGCGCCACCGGTCCGAGAGCGACGATGAGGTTCCCCCCGCCGATGAGCAGCAGCGTGAGGACCAGCAGCGGCCGGTGGCCCCAACGGTCGGCCAGCCGGCCGGTCAGCAGCGTAAAGAGTAGCCCTCCCCCCGAGAGGATCGATCCCAGCAGACCGATCTGCGCCAGCCCCAATCCGCGGACCTCGCGCAGGAAGGGAGGGATGAAGGGCGCCAGCGCCAGCGGGATGCCCGTCATCAATCCCAGGAGGATAAAGAGCGGCCAGAGGTGGCCGAAATCCCAGATCCGCAGCGCCTGCCGCCAGGGCAGCGCCGCGCGTCCGCCCGGTCGCTCGGGCTCGCTCCAGAAAATCAGCGCGGTCGAGGCCGCATAACAGACAAATGCCAGCGCAAAGGTCGTGGGGATCCCCCAGCGCGCGGCGATCAGGCCGCCCAGGGCGGGGGAGAGCAGCAGGCTCAGCCCCGATGCCATGGTCAGGACGGCGAAGGTGGAGGCGACCTTTCGCGGGTCTGTCCGCTCGGCGACGTACGCGTTCAAGGCGGGGAGGGCGAAGATGGTGATGTCGTAGAGCAGGATCCCGGGCAGCAGCGCGGCCCACCCCCGTGCGGGGAGGAAGAGCAAGGGCGACGGCGCGCCGAGAACCCAGGCCACCAGCAGGACGGTGCGGCGGCTGAAGCGGTCGGCGAGGACCCCGCCCAGCACCGAGCCCACCGTGATCGTCAGCTGGCGGATCGTGAAGAGGAGGCCGAGCTGCACCCCCGTCGCCCCGAGGGCGCGGGCGTGGATGGGCAGGAATTCGTCGTAGAGGCCGAAGCCGAAGACCCAGAGGAAGAGACTGAGAAAGAGGACACGGAGGTTGCGGGCGGTCACGAGGGCGGGCGGGGGCTGCGCCTCCGTTTCGATGCGCGCGCCTGCACCCGCAGGCCCGTCCGCGCGATACGAACGGGCAGGAGACGGAACCCCTCCGCCGCGAGCGCCTGCGCAACCGCATCTCTCTTGCCGGTCCGCACGAGACTGACCACGCAGCCGCCGCCGCCGGCGCCGCAGACCTTGCTCGCCAGCGCTCCCGCCCGCCGCGCCGTCCGCACCGCCCGCTCGATCTCCGGTGTGGAGACCCCCGCGGCGAGCGTCCGCCGCTGCTCCCATTCCTCCCGGAGCAGCCGGGCGGTGAGGCGCAGGTCGCCGCCGCGCAGGGCTTCGCGCATCTGGCGACTGATGCGGCCGATCGCCCGCAGTCCGCGCACTGTCTCAGGCACCCCGTCCAGATAGGCGCGGACCATACTCCAGTTCGTCAAGCCGGACGCGTGCGGCTCTCCTGTGAAGGTGAGCACGAGATGCTCCTCCAACCCGCCCAGCCGCCGCGGGGGCAGCAGCGGCTCGACCGCCTCGCCGTCGAGATGGAACCAGACCGCGTTCAGCCCTCCGTGCAGCGCCGCATAGTAATCCTGCTTGCCCGTGGGTGCCGCGATGGATTGAGCCTCGAGGCGCGCGGCCACCTCCACCAGGTCTCCTCCGGCGCCCTTCCAGGTGCGCCGTCCTCCCTTCCAGCGGTCGCAGGCCGCCAGCGCGGCGACCAGGAGTGAGGAAGAGGCGCCCAGGCCCGATCCCCTCGGCGCGTCAGAGCCCGTGACGACCCGCGTGCGCGCGGGAACCTCGGCATAGCGGACCGCGCGCAACACCAGATCCAGCGGGCCGCCGATGGGCAGGGAGGCGGCGTCAGGTGCTTCGACGCCGACCCCGAGGTCCTGGGAAGAGACTGCCACGCCGCCCCCATACCGCTCCACGCGCACGCGGGTCGGGATGGTGATGGCCAGGTTCACCGTGACGACCTCCCCTTCGAGCAGGAAGATGGGGTAGATGTCGAGCGTCCCACCGGCCAGGTCGATCCTCGTGGGGGCGGTGGCTTCGACAATCATCCGAAGAGGCGGTCCAGACCCTGGCGGAAGGCGCGGGTCGTCCGCTCGATCCCCGACGCGCCCATGCCGGTGACGATCGCGCCGATCATGATCGCCCAGACACCGGGCAGCACGAAGTAGCGCTCCAGATCATCGGGATGCAGCCGCCGCTGCGTGGGGACGATCAGGCGCCGGCCGCTGAGCTCTGCCGCCCGCTCGAGCGCGACCAGATCTGCGGCGGTCGGCGGCCGGCCGTACCCGTCGGGACGGATCAGCGCCGCTTCCGCCCACTCGCCCGGAAGCCGGCGGAGAAACGGCAGCGCCTCGGGCGGGTAGTCGTGCGGAATCGCCGGGATCACCGGGACGCCCGCAGCGTAGAGGTAGAGCGGCAGGTGTGTGAGATAGGCGTCCAGGAAGGCGAAGCGTCGCAGGCGCGGCACCTCCTCCTGGCTGACCATCTCCTCTTCCCCCGGGACCAGTCCCGTCGGGGTCCCCAGGTCCAGGATCGCGTTCAGGCGCTCCGTCTCCTCGGCGAGCGTCCCGAAGTCCGTCCCGGAGGCGGCATGGTGGAGGTTGACGTGCACCTTGAGCAGGTCGGCCCCCCCATCGATCGCCGCGCGCGCCAGATCGCGGTCGTTCCGCGGGAGGCTGACGATCAAGAGTCCGCGGCGGCCGAGGGGATCGCTAGAGGGCATCCGTGCCCGGGACGGGGAAGCGAAGGCAGAACTGCCGCACCTCTTCGCGGATGCGCGCCAGGTCGGCGTCCTCCTGGATGGCGCGCCGGAACTCAGCCAACGCCTCGGTCCTTGCCTTGCGATCCTGGGGCAACGTGAACCGCGTGACCCGTCCCGCCACTGCGCCCATCCAGGCGGCGAGGCGCTCCATCTCGCCCTCGCGCATCCCTCGCGTGGTGGCGGCGGGGGTGCCCAGCCGGATGCCGGAGGGATAGAAGGCGCTGGAGGGCTCGCCGGGGATCGTGTTCTTGTTCACCGTGATGCCCACCCGGTCGAGCGCTTCCTGGAGGAAGACGCCGCGGCCGAGACCCGACGGGGTGAGATCGATCAAGAGCATGTGGTTGTCCGTGCCCCCGGTGACGAGCGTAAGGCCCGTCCGCTGCAGCGCTTCGCCCAGGGCTTTGGCGTTGCGCACCACCTGAGCCCCGTAGGCTTTGAACTCTGGCCGCATCGCTTCACCCAGGGCCACCGCGATCGCCGCTGTGGTGTGGTCGTGCGGGCCGCCCTGCAGGCCGGGGAAAATCGCCTGATCCATCTTCTTGGCCAGATCGGGGTCTTTCTTCAGACCGCGCTCGGTGACGAGGATCATCGCTCCCCGCGGCCCCCGCAGCGTCTTGTGCGTCGTCGTCGTGATCACGTGCGCGTGCGGGACGGGGCTGGCGTGCGCGCCGGCGATGACCAGCCCGGCGACGTGCGCGATGTCGGCGACGAAGTAGGCGTCTACCTCGTCGGCGACCGACGCCAGTTCGGCAAAGGGAAACTCGCGCACGTACGCCGTGGCGCCGCACCAGATCAGCCGCGGCCGGTGTTCCCGGGCGAGGCGCCAGACCTCCTCGACGTCGATGTAGCCGTCAGGCTTCACGTGATAGGGGACGCTGGTGAAGTAGGTGCCGCTGATGCTGACGTTCCAGCCGTGCGTGAGGTGCCCGCCGTCGGGGAGGTTCTGGCCCATGATCGGATCGCCGGGGCGGCAGAGGGCGAAGTAGACCGCCAGGTTGGCCGGGCTGCCGGAGTAGGGCTGTACGTTGGCGTGCGGCACGCCGAAGAGCGCCTTGGCGCGATCCTGGGCCAGCCGTTCTACCTCGTCGACGTGCTCGTTGCCGCCGTAGTAGCGGCGTCCGGGGTACCCTTCCGAATACTTGTTGGTGAGGATCGAGCCCATCGCCTCGAGGACCGCCGCGGAGACGTAGTTCTCGGAGGGGATGAGCTCGACGCCCTCACGCTGCCGCTGCCTCTCCGCCATGAGGATCGCATGCAGGGTGGGATCGTGCTGCTTCAGGCTCATGGCGTCGCCTCCAACACGCTCTCACTCACCGAGAAAGGCTCCACGCTCGCGCAGCCGCGCCCGCAGAGCCCGCGCGTCCACCTCCGGAGGGAGGACGCCTCCGCGAACCGCCATCGCCGCGGCCGTCCCCGCGGCCTGGGCGATGGCCATCACGATCGCAGAGACACGAAACGCCGCAAAGGCCTCGTGCGTTGCTGAGATGCACCGCCCCGCGGCGATGAGGTTGCGGGTGCCCTGCGGCAGCAGCGAGCGATAGGGGATGGTGTAGTACTCGCCAGCCGGCAGGCGTTTGGCGACGAGCCGCGCCGAGCCCGGATCGTGAATGTCAATGGGATAGGCACCGCAGGCGATGGCGTCGGAAAACTTCCGCCCCGAGAGGATGTCCTCCTGGGTCAGCGTGTAGTGGCCCACGATGCGACGGGTCTCCCGCACCCCGATCTGGGCGGGAGTCTCCAACAGATAGGCGGAGGCGAATCCCGGCAGATGCCGGCGGAGGAAATCGACGACCTGGTAGGCCTGCTGACGCCCCTCGACTTCCGCCCGCGACAGATCGGCCCCGATGGTGCCGAGGCGTCCCAAGACGCGCGTGGTGTTCACGACGGCTTCGCCTGGGCGGACCCCTTCGAAGACCAGCAGACGATCACGTGGGACGGTCCACTCCCCCCGCTCCCGCGCGGCCGCGACCAGCGAGGTGAACCCCGCGAATCCCCGGATGGGCAGGGAGCGCAGCCACTCAATTTCGATGCGTTCGTGAACCCCCTGCCCGTGCTGGACGGCGCTCACGTCCGTGGCGACGTGGTCCAACAGGCCATTCCAATCGACATTGCCCAGACGAAACATCAGCGTCATCGGCTGGGTGCGGTGGTCCTCTTCGCGCCCGATCTGCGTCGGCGCCCCCGCCGCGGCGGCCAGGTCGGCGTCGCCGGAGGCGTCGATGTACACGCCTGCGCGCACTTCCTTGATCCCATCCTTCTGCCAGACGCGGACGCGCTCGATGCGCCCGTCAGCCGCCTCGGCATCCAGACACACGGTGTGCAGCCAGAGGTCCACCCCGGCGTCCACGGCCATCTCCAGGTAGACGCGCTTGAGCCCCTCGTAGTCGAAGGGTGTGACCGTGTAGCAGAAATCGATGGGATCGGGGACGTGGCCGGGGGAGGCGCCGAGGGCGATCAGCCGATCGACGATCTCTTGTGGAATGCCGCGGACGACCTGCCGCTCCCCCGCGTGGAAGCCCATGATCGGCGCCACCATGGCGGCCGTGAGCGTTCCTCCGAGAAATCCGTATCGCTCGATGCAGGCGACGCGCGCCCCTTCGCGGGCGGCGGCGATGGAGGCCACCGTGCCGGCGGGCCCGCCGCCCACGACGAGCACGTCGAACTCCTCGCTCCGCGGAGGGAGTGTCGTCACCGGCCCCGGGAGATGTCGCCGAGATGGCCGATCTTCACGATAATGACGGTTCGGTGTTCGTTCACGACGCGGTACCAAATGTCCATTATGAGCGCAAGAGGAAACGTCCGGGGGAGAACGGGTCGAGGCTCACCTCGGGGTCGGCTCCTCGCATGAGGGCGGCCAGGGCGCGGGCTGTGCCCGGGGCCAGCGTAATGCCCAACGCCCCGTGGCCGGTGGCCACGAAGAGGTTGTCGTATCCGGGCACGCCGCCGATCACCGGGAGGCCGTCCGGGGCCAGCGGCCGCAGTCCGGCGCGCTCGCGCTCCGCGCTCCCCGACTCCCAGGTCCTCAGGTAGGCTCCGGCCGTGCGGCGCAGCGATCGGATTCGGCCCCTGTCCACGACGGGATGGATCCCCGACAGCTCCAGCCAGCCGGCGACGCGGGTGCTGCGCGCGAAGGGGCTGGCAATGAGCCGGGCCTCGCCGAGATAGATGGGACGGCGGAATTGGCGGATGGGATCGCTGATCGTGACGCTGTATCCTCGGATCGCCTGGATGGGCAGCCGGAATCCGAATCGCTCGGCGACGAGCCCAGACCAGGCTCCCGCGGCGATGAGAAACCGGTCGCCTTCGATGCTCCCCGACGGCGTGAGCGCGGCGGCGATGCGGCGCTGATGCCGCCGGACACCGGTGAACGGCAGACCCCGCCGCAGCTCCACGCCGAGCTGTCGGAGACGGGCGACCAGGCCGGCGATCAACGTTTCAGGCTGCACGTGGCGTTCTTGCGGGAGGAGGAACCCCGCCGAGACACGCTCGGAGAAACCGGGTTCCAGGTCTCGCAGCTCCGATCCCGTCAGCAGCGACGGCCGCCGGTACCCGACCTCTTCCAGGCGGTCCAGGTCGTCGAGCGTATGCCCCGCCTGCTTCTCGTCCAGGTACGCGAACAGAAGTCCATCCTTGCGCATCTCGAACCGAACGCCGTCCGCCGCCAGGTCATCGAACAGCGCCATCGTCGCCGCGCCAAGACTCGCCACGGCCCTGAGGCCTGCCGTGTAGTCGCGGGCATTGGCGTGGCGCCGGAAGGCCAGGAGCCAGCCGGCGGTTTCTCGGAGGGCGCGCGGGTTCAGGTAGAAGGGGCTGTCGGCGTGGAACATCGACCGGAGAGCGACTCTCACCATCCCCGGGCCGGGCAGCGGCCCGGAGAAGGAAGGCACGATCAGACCGGCGTTGTGGGACGAGGCGCCGACTCCAAGCTCACCCCGTTCGAGCACGACGACCTCGTCACCGCCCCGCCGCAGTTCGTAGGCGCAGCACAGACCAATGATGCCGCCTCCGATGATGACCGTCCGGCTCACCACGGGTGACCTCGAAGTCATGTTCCGATTCTCAGGTCAGGCGAAGATCTCGGCCATCTTCCTCCACCTTGATTAGATGTCGAGGACGCTCCGACTGCAAGTTCCAGAGAACTTTGCTGGAACTCGCCCCGGGGCGAGTTCGCACGCATTTTCATGCTTCCCCCGTAAATCAGGTTGGGACTCGCCGATAAATATGATGAGTGCCCAGGCCATTCACTGCAGGATCGAGTCTGCCCGGGCCTCACGCCGATTCCCCATGCTTCTGAAGTTGCTCGCTGACGGATCGCTTACCCTGGCAGCAGTGAGGTTACTGGCGCCTCACCTCACCGCGGAGAACCACGAGGAGCTTCTGGACCGGGCCCGCTTCCAGAGCAAGCGCGCGGTCGAGGAGTTGGTCGCGCAGGTGTATCCACGACCGACCGTCCCATCCATACTTCGCAGACTGCCGACTTTGCACCCCACCTCTCCATCCCGCCACCCTGTCGATAGAGATCCACAGTCGAATTTAGACACAGGGGACACGGCAAGGGAGCGGCCGGCCGACCCGACTCCACCGCCGCAGAGGCGACTGGCGACGGTTACCCCGTTGGCGCCTCAGCGCTAGAAGATCCAATTCACTGCGAGTGCCGAAACATACGAGAAGCTGCTCCAGGTGCAGAACCTACTGCGGCATCAGGTTCCAAACGGGGACCTGGATGAAATCTTAGATCGTGCCCTGACAGCGCTTCTGCATGAACTGGCGAAGAAGATGCTCGCGGCCACGGAGCGTCCTCGCCCGGGCCTGCCGACGGGATCCGGTTCGCGTCACATCCGCGCAGAAGTTAGGCGGCAGTCTGGTTGCGCGACGGCGGGCGGTGTGCCTTCGTGTGCGCAAGGGGCCGCCGCTGCGATGAGGCTGGTTTTCTGGAGTTCCACCATATCGAGCCGCACGCGGTTGGAGGACAGGCCACTGTAAATAACATCCAGCTGCGATGCCGGGCGCACAACGTCTATGAAACTGAGCTGTATTTCGGCCCATTCGACTCTGCGGGAGGCGGAGATAGTACGGGGCATGTCCGGTCCGGCCCAGGGTGACGCCCTCCCTCAGACGTGAATGGCGGCGATCTCGAACTCGATGAGGACTTCGAAGAGCCGCCGCCAGGGGAAAGCGACCTGGTGGACCGTGATGCGGTGGTCAAAGGAGGAGGAGAGCAAGGGGACGACTTCCTCGGCAAAAAAGGCGATGGCGGCGGTCTCGAGGGCCGGCTCGAGGTCCCCCACGTCGGCCACATCACCGCCGCGCTCAGCCACGAGGCGGCTGAGGCGCAGGCGTACGACTGCCTGGTACCCCCAATCGTCGAGGAGGCGGGTGATCAGGATCTGGCGCGCCGCGTCGAGGCTGCCCGGAACCGTGCCGCGCTGGACGTGCAGGACGGTGACGGCCTGCGCGACCGCTGACCCGAGGGCGTTGCCGGCGGTGTTCCACGCCGCGTAAGCGTGCACGCCGCCGAACCCGGTCTGACGGAGCAGAGCTTCCACGAACGCCCGATCCGCCCCGTTCGCGTAGCGCACGTCGGCGACCGCCACGACGCGTTCGTCCGATTCCGTTGCCTTGACGAGCGCCTCGGCCGCCGCGGCCCCGCGCGTGTCCTGACGAGGGTCGGGCTGGTCGCGCGCTTCTCGCTGCCGCTCCTCGGCGAAGTTGTGCACCCACAGCAGGATGTCTTCGCCGTCGTCGACAATGCGGCAGCCCGACGCCACGACATGATCGCGCACCGACTGGAGGAGGGGGGTGGATTCGTACGCGGCCACGGATTCCCTCGCGTCAGGGACGGTGTAGGCGATCCGCACGGCAGGACTCGTCGCGGCGGCGTCATTCAGCCAGCGTGCGAAGAGCGTGGCGCCGAGCTCGTCCGCTCCGCTGGTGAGGAGGACCCGCGGCGTCCCGGCCTCCAGGCTCGAGGTGCGCGCCGCCAGCCGATCCAGCGCCTCCCGGTCCATCCGCGAGAGCCCGGTGGCGGTGGTATCGTCCTGGCCGATCAGCAACGATCGAAGGCGTCCCTGCGCCGCGGCGATGAGCAGTTCGGCGTTGATCAACAAGTGCCGCCGCCGGTGCTGAAAGAGATCCTCGACGACCTCCGATGGAAGTTTCGCCAGCGTCTCCGCGAGGCCGCGTCGAGACGCGGGATCACCCATCCAGGCGAAGCGATCCGCCGCGGCCGCATACTCCCTCAAGGCATCCCCGTGGGTCTCCCAGTAGAGTGGGTCCTCGGCCCCGCCGCCGGAGGTGGGCGTGCGCGGAATCACCGCCGAGAGGTAGGTAGGGACGCGCGCCGCGAGGGTGTGGATCTCGTCCAGCCAGGGGAGGAGGTTGCGCCAGTGCCGCGTGCTGCGCCGCGCTGCCACCAGTCCTCCAAAGCAGAGCATCTCCGCGGAGGCGATGCAGGCCGCCGGGGCGTCCCCCTGTAGTTCGCCGTGCAGCCAGGTCCAGAGCGCCGGCACGTCCGCGCCACGGTCCCGCCCGCCGAGGGTTGCCCTTGCGGGCGTGATGACCTCGATCCCCCCCGCCGCCGCCAGATCCATCACCGCGTCCCGCGTCGCCGGCCGGTCGTCGAGGGGGATGAAGAGGAGCTTCACCGGATCGCTCCGAGCGTGATCCCCCGCATGAAGTAGCGCTGCGTGAAGAGGAAGACGACGAGAATCGGGACCGTCATCATCACGGCGCCAGCGGCGATGAGGCGGGTGTTGTGCGCGAAGAGACCCGAGAGGTAGAGCAGTCCCACCGCCAGCGGGTATTTGTCTGGGGACTTGAGCACGATCAGCGGCCAGAGGAAGGAGTTCCAGAACGCCACGAACTCGAAGATGGCCAGCGTGGCCAGGCCGGGTGCGATCAGCGGCACCATCACCCGCCACCACAGCCCCAACTCGGAGGCGCCGTCGATGCGGGCGGCGTCCTCCAGTTCTTGGGGGACGGAGAGGTACTGTTGCCGCAGGAGGAAGATCCCGAAGACCGAGACGGCGCTCGGCAGGATGACGGCGGGATAGGTGTCGATCAGGTGCAGGCGCGTCATCGTCACGAAGTTCACGATCAAGCCCACGTGCGAAGGCAGCATCAAGGTACTGAGGAGGACGAAAAAGATCAGGTTGCGGCCGGGGAAGCGCAGCCGGGCCAGCGGGTAGGCGGCCAGCGCGCAGAGGAGGAGGTTGAGGCCGACGCCGACCCCCGTGATGATCAGCGTATTAAGGAAGAAGCGCGGGATGGGCATTGTGCGCCAGACACCGACGAAGTTGTCCATCCCCAGCGGCCACGGGAGAGGTGGCGGGAAACCGAAGACGCGCCCGCCGGGACGCAGCGCCACAGAGAGCAGCCAGAGCAGCGGGAAGGCGGTGAAGATCGCTAGAGCAATCAGGCCGGCGTAGACGGCGGCCGTCCTCAGGGGCTCAGTCCAGGATCTCGTATCCGCGCGAGCGATGGCGGCCATCAGGATCCGGGTCAGCCGTCCCTCGCGCCGAAGTGGGTGAGCAGCTCGGTAATTCGCGCCAGATGGTAGTCGTCGTGCTCGGCGACGAAGAAGACGTGATCCACGAGGTTCATCGGCGTGCGCAGCCGTGGGTGGGGCGCCGTGTACGCCAGAGCCGTATCCTCGGCGGCTTCGATTCGGCGGCCCAGTCCCGCTCGCGCCTCCCGAAAGGCGCCAAGGATCCCCGCCAGCGACGCAGCGTTGTGGTTAGCCTCGTGTGTCTTCCGATTGGTCAGGTCGGCCGCGGTCATCTCCGGCCGCCGCGCCAGCAGGTCCTGAACGCGCGACAACCACAAAGGCTCGAGGTCGAGCAGGTGGCCGGCATTCTCCTGAATCGACCAGGTGTCGCCCAGCCGGCGCGTCAGAACAGAAGCCGGCAGGGAGCGAAGCCGGTCCTCCACCCGGGCGGGGGTGCCGCGTAGCCGCTCGACGATGACAGGATAGAGATCTGCCCGCATACCCGTGGGAAATTCCCGCTCGAACCAGGGCTGCTTCTTAATCATTTGCACTCCCTCTGCGGAGCCCGCCTCCCGCTAGTAGGACTCATAGCCTCCCCGCCGGAAGACGGCGAAGTTCAGCGCCGACAGCGCCATGATCCCGGCGGCGAGGACGACAGCGAGCGCGGCCGCGTAGCCGAAGTCGAACTTCTGGAATCCGACGTCAAAGATGTAGAAGAGCATCGTCAGGGTGCGGAACATCGGGCCGCCGCCGGTCATCACATAGACTTCCTCAAAGACCTTCAGCGCGGCGATCACCGAAATCGTCGAGGCGACCAGGATCGACGGGCGCAGCAAGGGGAGGGTGACGTGGCGGAAGACCTGCCAGCGTCCGGCGCCGTCCATCATCGCTGCTTCCTCGTACTCCGGCGAGATCGCCTGCAGGCCGGCCAGGTAGATCACCATGTAGTACCCGAGTCCCTTCCAGAAGGTGACGAACATCACCGAGTAGAGGGCCAGGTTCGGGTTGCCCAGCCAGGAGATGGGCCGGTCGATCAGCCCGAGGCCGAGCAGTCCCCAGTTGATGATCCCATCCTGCTCGTAGAGCCACCGCCAGATCAGCCCGACTACCACGATCGAGGTAATGACCGGGACGTAATAGGCGGCCCGGAACCAACGGATCCCGCGCAGCCGCTGGTTGACCGTGATCGCCAGCAGGATCGAGCAGAACTGCAGCACCGGCACCACGAGCACGTACTTCACCGAGTTGGCCAGGGCGATCCAGAAGAAGCGGTCGGTCCAGAGCGCGCGGAAATGGTCGAGTCCGATGAAACGCAGCGGTGCGGCCCCGGTGAGAGTGCGGAGATTGTACTCGTAGAGGCTCAGCGCCGTCCCGAAGCCGACCGGGTAGAAGGTGAAGAGGCCCAGCAGCGCGAGCGCCGGGAGCAGAAACAAGTAGGCGATCAGCGCCGTGCGCCACTGCCGCGGGCTGAGGCCGAGGATGGCCCGGCGCGCCGGTGGGAGCGGCAGAGCGGCCGAGGCGGCTCGAGCGGCCACGGTTATGCCTTGAGCACGTTGCAGAGGCGGCGCAGCGACTCGACGTAGCGGTAATTCACCGCGGTGTGGTCATCGTCGAACTCCGCATACTCGTGGCGCACACCCAAACGCTCCAGGCGGCGGCGGAGGATGCGCGCGCCGTGGTGGAGGTTGTACTGATCCCGCGAGCCGCACTCCACGTAGAGCAGGCGCATCGAGCGCAGGTCCTCGGCGTGGCGTTCGGCCAGGTTCACCGGATCCCAGGCCAGCCACCGCTCCCAGACCGCCTGGTGCAGTTCTCCCGTCTCCAGATCGAAGGGCAGGTCGAACCCGTGTGGGCTCTCGGGATTGGGAGAGTAGGCCATTGCCATGGCCACGACGGTGACCATCGGACGCACCAGTTCATCGGTCTTCTTCGGCGCCTTCCGCCAGTCGGCCAGGTAGCCGTCCAGCCCGCCGTGGCGGCGGATCACGTCGACCGCCCGCCAGAAATCCACCTTGTAGCAGGCCTCGAAATAGATGTCGCCGCTGTGCGAGGCCAGCGCGCCGAAGAGGCCGGGGTTGCGCATCGCCAGCATCAAAGCGCTGTAGCCTCCGCTGGATTTGCCGTTCACGGCGCGGTGGTTGCGCGAGGCCATGGTGCGGTAGTGCGTGTCCACGTACGCGACCAGTTCCTTCACCGCGTCTTCGTACCGCCCCGTCGCCGTCGAGTTGAGGCACTGGCTGTGGCCGTAGGTCGTGAAGACGTCCGCCATCACCAGCAGCGCCGGCGGCGCGCCCTCGGCGATCACCCGATCGATCAGCTCGGGCAGCGACGGCTGCCAGGGATTGACGTTGGTCTCCCGCAGGCCGGTGCCGCCCCAGCCGTGGATCCAGTAGATCACCGGGTAGCGGCGCCCGCTGCGTTCGTATCCCGGCGGCAGGTAGATTGGAATGGCGCGGCGCGCGGGATCGCTGAGCGGGTTGTCCTTCAGCGCCTCGTGTTCGACGTCCTCGATGACGACCCGCCCTTCCAATCGCACGAACCGCCTCCTCAGTCGCCCTTGGCGGCGAGCAGCGTCACGGCGAAGATGGACGGAGCGGCATCCGTCCCTCTCGAGGCACACTCGAACGCCGTGATCACCTTTTCGGGGTGGGGATTGCTCCAGCGAAGCAGGCTCAACCGTACGTCCAGGCCTGAGACCGTGCGCCCCGACCACGCGATCTCCTGGTCGATGGAGATCGGTTCCTCCAGCCACGACCCGACGTTGCGCCGGTAGAGGATGGGGATCGCCTCGTGCGAGCCGTCCTCGTAGCGCACCGTGTAGCTCCCGATCTCCTCACCAAACCTGGCCGCCGGGAAGGGGGTGGCGTGCAGGATGGCGACGATCGCAGCGCGCCGGCCGACAGGCACGCGGGCGCGCGCGGGCAGCCCCCGCAATTCCTCCCGAATCCCCTTCAGCAGCACGACCGATTTCCCCCCATTCTTGGCGGGATCGAGGATGTCGAAGAGGATCCCGCCCAGGCGCCGCCGCCCCGGGGCCAGGGCGCGGAGGTCGTACTCGCGCCCTTTGCCGATCCATCCCCGCCCGTCGGCGTCGATGTGGCTGCGCGTGGCGGCCCCGCGGAGGTCGACCAGGAATCCCGCTACCGGTGCGGTCTCGAGCGCCCCTCCCCGCCACTCCTGCCGAAACCGCGCCGCCGGCTCGTAGCGCGGCTCCCCCGCCGCCGCTTTGGGATTCCAGAATGACTCCGCCGCCGTCAGGTAGGTGTAGATTTGATGATACTGCCGCTCCAGCACCGCCCGGTTCTGGAAGTGGCCGGTCCAGGTCGTCCGCAGCATCCCCAGCACACGCTGCCGCTCCCCTTCCTGAGCGAACCCGGTGATGTTCTTGGGTTTCCACCAGGTGGCGGCGATCGTGGGGAAGCCCCACTGGGCGAAGCGGGCCAGGCTGGGGTAGCGGCTGGCTTCCTGGTACTGCCAGTCCACCATGATGATGTCGCGGGGCAGGCGGTCGATCTCGCGGGCGAACTCATTGGTGAGCAGGACGTCGCCCCACATCATCGTGCCGACGCCGCGCGCCTTGAGGAACTCGTAGAGCTTCAGCGTGTCGCGGACGAAGAGCTCACCGAAGCCCAGCCGCTTCCCCTCCGCCGACCAGGGGAAGGGCACGACGTTCCGCACCTCATCGTGGCCGATGTGCAGGGAGCGCGGCTGAAAGAGCCTGGCCGCCTCGTCCAGGATCGGCAACAGCACCTCATAGACGCGGGGGTTCAGCGGGTTGTAGACGTAGCGCGCATTGCTCTGCTCCGGCGGGATCTCCAGGAGGTCGAGGTTCTGGTTGTTGGTGTAGAGCCATTCAGCGTGGCCGAGCGTCTGGATCAGCGGGATCACGTCGGTGTGGTGCTCCCGCGCCGCCCGCAGCAGCACGGCCACCTCTTGCTTCGTGGCGCCGTTGGGATGCCAGATGGTGCGGGCGCTCTCCCAGCGCACGTACTCGGACTCGGCCACGATGGTGTTGATCTTGAACTTGCTGAAGATCCGGTCGATCAGGGCGACGTGGAACTCGTCGGAGGCGTTGTCGAGCAGGATGTGCACCGCCCGCACCCGGTGCGCCGGCCAGTCGCGCACCTCCGCCCCTTGAAGGGCCCAGCCCGCGGCCGATGTCCCGGTGGTGGCCCCGGCACTTCGGCTCAGCAACTGGCGGAGGGTCTGGACGGCGTAATAGGTGCCCCGCCGGTCGCTGCCCGCGGCCAGGACGTAGGCGGGGGTGACCTTCAGCACGTAGCCTTCGGGTCCGGGGTCGCTGGGGGAGACGCGCACCCTTTCCCGTGCGGTAAGGCTCTCGGCCCAGCGGTTGAGGCCGGGCTCGCCGAGGACGATCACGTCGCGTGGCTCGCTCACCGCCGCCGCCTTGACGACGGGCAGCGTCCGTCCGATCCGTGCGCGGAGCTCTTCGTTGAGATCCCGCGCCGCGTAGAGGTCCTCGGGCGCGGCGTCATCACCGACGACGATGCGGGTCCCCTCGCCGATGGCAAAGGCGCCGTCCAGCCAGCGCAAGTACTGCGGCTGCGGGATGACGACCGGGGGTCCCGACGGTGGGATCCAGGCGTCCGGCACGGCCGTGGCCGCTCCCCCGGCGGGTGGGGCGAAGAGGATCACCAGGACACAGATGGCCGGGAGCCTGCGCAGGACGCGGAGGAGGGGGCGGCGTCGAGACGCGGAACTGCTGAGGTTCACCGGTCAGG
This sequence comes from bacterium, assembly GCA_036004665.1. Classification (GTDB taxonomy): domain Bacteria; phylum Sysuimicrobiota; class Sysuimicrobiia; order Sysuimicrobiales; family Humicultoraceae; genus JACQGZ01. The sequence continues at coordinate 19,089 of DASYRG010000011.1, forward strand.
CGGGCGCGGCGGTCAGAGGCGGGCGTTCCACTGGGTGACCGCCCAGTCCAGCGCCTCCTTCGCCGTCCGCTGGCCGAAGAACGCGCTCTCGATGGCCTCGCGGAAGACTTTGTAGAGATCGGCCTGCTGGGGGACGACGACCGTCAGGTCGCGCGAGTGGGGCAGTTCCGCTGCGGCGATCCGGCGGGCCCGCTCCTCAGCCGACGACCCGCCCGATTTGAAGAAGGAATTCGCCGCCGCGCCCCGGGTCGAGGGGAGGATGACGACCTGCTTGCTGAACTGCAGCTGATTCTCGTCGTTGGTGACGTACAACCCGAACTCCACCGCCTCCTTCGCGTGCTTGCTGGCCTTCGGCACCGCCACCGTCATCGTGGCCAGGTGAACGACGTTCGCTTTGCCTTTCGGATAGGGGGCGACGAAGGTCTGCGCGTAGACCTCGGGGTTGTCCTGCTTCACGCGCAGGAGGAACTGCGGGCCGGTGACGAGGATGCCCAGCTGCCCCGCGCTGTAGCGCTCCGTCGCGCCGAGGAACCCGCGCCGCAGAGTGTCCTCGGGGAAGTAGTCGCCCTTGAGGAGCTGGACGTACTTCTGCAGGTAGGCGACGTGCGCCGCCGAGTTGAAGACCGCCCGCTTGCCGTCAGGGCTGAGGATAGGCAGCCCGTTCTCCTGGAACCGGTGGAGCATGCGGACGCCGTCCACGTTCGGCATGAAGCCGTAGACCTTCGTCTTGTCCTTGATCGCGCGCGCGTGGGCGATCAACTCCTCCTCGCTCCCGGGCGGATCGAGCGGGTTCAGCCCCGCCTTCTTGTAGAGATCGGCGTTGTAGGCGAGGATGTTCGGCGCAACGTACCAGGGGATGCCGTAGGTGCGACCGCGAAACCGCGCCGAGGCCCAGAGGCCGTCGAAGTAGCGGCGCCGCTCCGCGGCGGGCACGACCGCGTCCATGTCCACCAGGACGCCCTGTTCGGCCATGCGGATGGCCATTTCGGTGTTGAGGTTGACGACGTCGGGGGTGACGCCGCCAGCGAGTGAGGCCAGCAGCTTCTGCTCGATCGCGGCGAACTGCACGTCCACCCAGCGGATCTTGACGCCGGGATGGCCGCGTTCATAGGCGGCGATCATGCCGTTGACGTAGTCGGTGAAGAACGGTTGCAGGGAGATGGTCCAGAACTCGAGGGTGACCTCCGGCGCGGCGGCCGCGGGGGTCACCGAGAGCAGGAGCAGTGCGGCGGCGAGGAGTGCGAGTGTGCGCATCGATGGATTCCTCCGCATCTCGACCTTCGGTCGGTCCGCGAGTAAGTCCTCCTAAGGCTCCGTTGTCGGCCGAGCTTCGTGTGGGGTCGTCGCCGGGCGCGCGCCTTGCGGCGGCTGCACCACGAGGCGCCCCACCATGCCGCGCTCGCGGTGGCCCGTCACGCTGCAGTAGAACTCAAACTCGCCCGCTCGCGCCGTGCGCACGCCGATGGTGATGGCCGCCGCCGCCGGCCGCGTGGCCCGGTGGATTCCCTGCGCGGCGATGGTGAAGTCGTGCAGCTCTGTCCCCACGTTGACGAGCCGGAGGTTGAGCGGCTCCCCAGCGGGGACGGCGATGACCCGCGGCGTGAAGGAGAAATCGGCCAGCCGGATCTCGATCGTCCTGGCTCCCGCAACTGCCCCGGGTCCGCGGGAGATCATGTGTCCAAAATGGTGCCAGACGCTGGCCACGGTCGTCAGGGCGCCCACGCCGAGCAGGGCGATGCCAAAAAGGACCATCAGGACGGTGCTCCACGAGCGTCCTTGCCGGGCCATCGCCCTCCCAGTGTCAATCAGCGAGGCCGCTCCACGCAACCGATCGCCACGGACCGCCAGGGGATCGCACCGGGTGGGTGCGAATCCTCATGGTGCGCTACGCCGACCCATGAATGCGACGCTCTCCTCACGCGATACACGCGGCGCCTTTGTCCTGCTGACCCTCGGCATGTTGTGCTTCGGGGGCACCTGGGTCGCCGGCGCCCTCGCCGTGGAGGCGATCCCTCCGGCCACCATCGCGGTGCTCCGCTTCGCCCTGGCCGCATTCCTCCTCTGGGCGTGGGACCGCGCCGGAGGACGGCGCCGCGGGCCGCTGCAGGTGCGGGATCTGCCGTTGATCCTGGCCCTGGGCGCCACGGCGGTCGCCGGCTACAACATCGCCTTCCTCAACGGGCTGCGCTTCGCGCCCGCCTCTGACGGCGCCATCATCGTGCCGGGGTTCGCCCCGATCCTCACCGCCGTCCTCGCCTGGCCGCTCCTGGGGGAGCGCATCGGGCTGCGGGGAATCTCCGGCCTGCTCATCGGGTTTGCCGGCGTCCTGCTCGTCATGCGTCCGGGGGGCGGGACGGAAAGTGGACGGCTGGCGGGCGATCTCCTCTTCTTCACGGGCGCGGTGGGCTGGGCCATCTACACGCTCGTCGGGCGGGCGGCCACAGCGCGCTTCACGCCGGTCGGGGCCACCCTCTACGCATTCGTCAGCGGCACGGTGATGCTGCTGCCCTTCGCCGTGCTCGAGCGTGGCTGGCGGCCGCTCCAGAGCGCGCCAGCGGCGGCGTGGGCGGGCGTGCTCTATTTGGCGCTCTTCGGATCGGTGCTGGCCTTCGTCCTCTTCTACGAAGGGCTTCACCGGGTGGGCGCCAGCCGCGCCGTCCCGTTCGCGTTTCTCGTCCCGATCTTCGGCGTCGTCTCTTCGGTGATCATCCTTGATGAGGAGTTGCACCCTCTCGCGATCGCGGGCGGAGCGCTGGTGCTGCTCGGCCTCTGGATGGTGCTGAGCAGGCCGGCGGTGAAGAGCAAAATCGGAACGCTCCGGACCGATAACGCGTAGGAGAGAGAAGGAGGGTCCCATGGGTCGTCTGGCCGTAACCCTGCTGACGGTCTCGCTCCTGGCCACAGGCGCGCTGTCCCCCGATGGGCGCGGATTGGCCGCGGCGTCGCCGCCCGCTCCGCGGGCGACCCTGGCCCTGGGAGAGGTGACGCACAGCCTCGAAGACCGCACCCTCGTCATCTCCGGGTGGGTGCGCAATGCCGGGGGGCTGCCCGTCTCAGGGCTGGTGATCGACGCCTCTGGATTCGCGCCGACCGGGGATCTGGCCGCGTTCGGCAGCGACGGCATCCCCTGGATCATGCGGCCGGACGCCGCCGAGCACTTCCGTATTTTTCTCCCGTTGGGTAAAGCGCTGGTGAGCACGTACACGGTGAGCGTGACGGGATCGCGCCCGCGGCAGGATCGCCCCGCCACCGTCACCCGCGCGATCTTCCCGCGCTTCTATCGCCCGCTCATTCTGCCCCGCGTCCGCGTGAACGTCAGCGCCGAGGCCTATTCTCTGACCTTCACGGCGTCCGCAGAGGGACTGCCGGTCACCGCCGTCGAGGTGTCGGTGCAGCTGCTTGTGGACGAACTGAGGGGGGCGCTGCCCGACTTTCGCGTGCTCACGGTCGAAGTCCCGGTCGACCGCCCGATGCGGATGCGGTTCGCCCCGCTAATCTTGAAGGTCGTGTCGGTCAGCGTGGTCGACGTGGTGCTCGCGCCGTCGTGGACCGTTCCCTAGCCTCCTTCACTGCACCATGCCGAATCGCGCGTTCTCTGCGGTCATCTTGAGGAAGTAGCGCAGCCGCTGACGGAAGAGCTTCGGACGGCTGCGCGCCGCTTCGATCCACCCGATGCGAATCCGCCTGTATGATCGAGGGAATTTCTGAAAGTTGTTCCAGACCCGCGGCTGCCGCTGCAGCGCGCGGCGGATGTCCGGAGCGACCGCGAGCCTGCCGCGCGTTCCGGCATCGAGCGCGCCCTTCAGTGCGGCCAGCCCTGCGGTAGTCATCTTCCCTTGTCTGATCAGGCGCCGGGCCCTCTCTTTATTCATCTCCGACCATCTACTCGAGGGCTTGCGCGGCGTAAATCGCTGAGCAAAACAGTCTGCGTTAATGGTCCGCTGAGTGCTGTCGATCCAGCCGTAACACAGCGCTTCTTCCACCGCATCGCTGTAGGGAATCCGGGGCTTGCCCGTGTGCTTCCGATAGTAGACCAGCCAGACCTCGGGGGCCGTCCGGTGGTGGCGGGCCAGCCATGAGCGCCATGCCTTCCGGGTTTTCACGTACAGGAGACGGCCCTTCGGGGCCTTCATCCCCAGACCTCGACGACCTTGTGACGGCTGGAGGCTCCCTGGAGGATGTGGATCTTCGAAGGGGGCACCCCGAAATGGTCGGCCAGGAGATCGATCAGGGCCGCATTCGCGCGACCCTCCCGCGCCGGCGCGGTCACCGCCACCCGAAGAGTGCCGGCGGGGCCGGCCTCAATGCGAGGACGGCGCGCATTCGGCGTGACGGTCACGGTGACGCGCATCGAGGATGGCGGGAGGCTAGGTCCTGGAGACCCGGCGCGTCAGGGGCGGGATCGGCCGGCCACGTTCCGACGACTCGATGAGCGTCGTCAGCCTCCGGGTCTGGGTCTCCTCCCGTTTGGCAGTCACCACCCACCAGATGGCGGTCTTCCGGTAGGAGGGAGGCTGGGCCAGGAAGTACTCCCACGCTCTTCTGTTGCCGCGGAACCGCCGCTCCTGCGCATCGCTCAACCGAGCCGTGTGCCGCTGCTCGTAGGAGTAAATCCCTGATCTGGCGGGAGCCCGCTCGCGGAATGCTTTCACCCCCGCCGGTTGCGTCAGCCCCAGCGCGGTCAGTTCCGCGACGCGCTTGGTATTGATGGTGCTCCAAACACTGCGCGGTTTCCGCGGCGAAAACCGAATCATGTAGCGCGTGCTGTCGATGCTCTTGCGGATGCCGTCGATCCAGCCAAAGCAGAGCGCCTGATCGACGGATTCCGGCCAGGTGATGCTGGGCTCTCCTGAACCCTTCTTATGGAAGCCGACCCAGAGCTCATCCGCACTGTCATGGTGCTTGTTGAACCAGGCCCGCAGCTCGGAAGGGGTGGCAAAGAACGTGGGCGTGGGAGTCATCGTGAGTCTTGGAGAGACTTTCCCGGCAGTGTGCGGCGCGGTGTTGCCTATTGCTCCGCCAGCGCTTTTACTTTCGGCAAGACGCGGTCCCAGACCTGAGCGGACAGTTGATGATATTTTTCTCCCTCACGCATCACGGAGAAATCGCCCTGTCGCATCTGCAGCGTCGTCCTGCCGTCCTTCTCGGTGAGGGTGTAGGTGATCCCATCTTCTGGTGTGATCGGGGGCTTTTCGACGCTGCGAACGTCAAAGACGGTAAAGCGCAGAAGTCTCTGCGGCTCGATGGCGGTGACTTCGCCTTCGACGACCAACGTGCCGTCCTGCCCCTTCCAGAGCACAGGGCTGCCCAGCTGCCAATCGGACTCGATATGAAACTGCGGGCCGCCGCTCGAGAATTCACCGGTCCACTGATCGGTCAGCGCCCGCTTGGTGAGCGCATCCCAGACTCTTCGGGGCGGAGCGTCGATCTCAATGCTCTTGTCGACAAAGAGTTTCGTCATCGCTGCTACTCTCGCTCCAGCAGTTCTTTCAGTTTGTCCAGGACGATCCGCCAGTTCTGTTCGGAATGGTCGGCCTCTTCTCGCGTGGCGTTGTTGTCCTGCGTGAGCATCACCTTTGTGCCCCCGTCTTGCGCAGACAATTCATAGGTGACGGTTTTGTAGTTTTCGGGCACGTCCGGCAGACCTGAGAGGGAACTCCAGAAGGTCGAAACCAAAACTCTCTCCGGCTCGACCCGCACAACCCGACCCTTATCTTCATACGCCTTGCCTTCCCACTCGCCTCTGTACGTGATCGGGCTGCCCACCCGCCAGTCGGTCGTGACGTCCGTGCCAAACAGATACTGCTTGATCAGTTCCGGCCTGGTCAGCGCCTCCCAGACGTTCGCCCTCGGCGCGTTGATGCTAACCTCGGCTCTGGCAATGAATGTCTGGTTCATGTTGTGGCTAGGAGCCGATTCTAGTCCGTCATCTCCATCTGGGGATTCCACGCCGCCTCCCACACATGCCCGTCAGGGTCCTGGAAATACCCCGCGTAGCCGCCCCAAAAAGTCTCTTGGGCAGGTTTGATGATTTGTGCGCCTGCCTGTTTCGCTTGCTCCATCACCGCGTCAACCTCTTCTCTACTGTTCACATTATGGCCGATGGTGAACTCTGTGGGACTTGGAGGAGTCTGGGGCAGGTTCGAATCGTGAGCAATGCTCTTCCTCGGCCAGAGAGCGAGCTGCAGGCCATTGCGCAGATCAAAGAACACTACAGCGCCGTGTTCAAATTCCTCACCGACGATTCCGTCCGTCGGCAGCCCGAGACCTTCGCGGTAGAATCTCAACGATCTCTTCAGATCGTCGACGCCTATCGTGATGATTGTGATGCGCGGCTTCATTGAGCCATCCCCCTGACTGGCGGTGTCTGTTTGAAAATATCCGAACGGAACTGGCTGGGCTCGGCGGGCGGAATTCCCCCCACACCCCCCTTCCGCCCGCCTCGCGCCTTGAACCGAAGCGGAAAGGACGATTTCAAGTTTTTCTTTGGGGCAAATTCTTTTAATTTCGACCTATGCTTTCTTGTTTACTTGGAACACCTATCGGACCCAGTCAAGGCAGCAACTTCTTTCTGCCTTAAAACGAGCCGGTTTTGAGTGGACCTTCGGGTTCGTAGTGGCTCCTTTTTCTTTAGACCAATAGGTAGCCATGCCCTCATATGTTTTTCGGCCAAAGAGAAGCGTTCCAATATCTTTGGCCTGCTCTAACGAAAAATCCTCAAGCTCCTTGCCCCATACCGTATTATGGAAACCTAAATCCCACGGTTTAACACCTTCAAAGTAACCGTCGAGAGTCATCACATCCCATAGCACGAGTTTTCTCATGGATTTATTTTTCCACATTTTGGTTTGATTCCACACCGCAAGGGAAATTTATGCTGAACATTGCCTTTGGCCAGAGCAAATACTATGTGGATAATTTGAGCGAGAATATCAAGCGAGGCCACCGCCAAAAACTACGAAAAGGAATATGGCCGGGGTTTGCGCCGACAAACCGCAAATCCGCGCATTTCTCAAAAATGTCGGCTCGAACTTCATGCTGAATTCAAAACGGCTTGAAATTTCCCCGAAAAACGGCTGGCGAGCCCGCGTAGCGGGCGAGCCAATGACTTCATTTCCTAACTGGCGGAGAGGGTGGGATTCGAACCCACGAGAGCGTTTCCGCCCTAGCTGCTTTCAAGGCAGCCCCGTTCGTCCGCTCCGGCACCTCTCCGAAACCTCATTATAATAGGGGCGGCCCGAGGAGGTCATCGCGTGACAACGCTGTTCCTGGCCATGGAGAGCGCCGTGCTCGTGGTCCGCCAGGCCGCCGGCGGCTGGACGGGCGAGCAGGATCTGCGCGGCGGTGCGCTGCAAGCTCTGGCGGTCGATCCGGGTCGGCCCGAGCGGATCTACGTGGGGACCGATCGCGAAGGGCTGTGGCGGAGCGTCGACGGCGGACGGACCTGGTCGCGCCCTGCGGAGAGCCTGGAAGGGCGCGATGTTACGGCCGTGGCGGTTGCGCCGGCAGGAGGCGGGACACCCGGAGCGGTCTATGCCGGCACCGAACCCAGCCTGCTCTTCCGCTCAACCGACGGTGGAGACACCTGGGCGAAGCTTGAGGGCATGACGCGGCTGCACTCCGCACCCACGTGGAGTTTTCCACCGCGGCCCGAAACCCACCACGTCCGCTGGATCGGCATCGACCCCCGCCATCCCGGCCACCTGTACGTCGCGGTCGAGGCGGGGGCGCTCCTGCGGTCGCGGGATGGGGGCGCGAATTGGATGGACCGCGTCCCCACCGGCCCCTATGACACGCACACGCTGGCGATCCACCCTCGGACGGGCCGGCTGCACTCGGCGGCGGGCGACGGCTATTTCGAGAGCGCGGACGGCGGCGAGAGCTGGACAGAGATCGATGAGGGTCTGCGCCACGGCTACCTCTACGGCGTGGCCGTCCTCCCCGGCGATCCAGAGGCTATGCTGGTGTCGGCGGCCTCCGGCCCGTTCCAGGCCTATTCCGCCCGCAGTGCGACCACCTACGTTTACCGCCGTCGCGGGGACCGCTGGGAACGCGTGCAGGAGGGCCTGCCCGAGCCGCGCGGCACCACAATTGGCACACTGGCGACGCACGCGGCGGAACCGGATGCCGTCTATCTGGCCAACAACCGGGGGCTGTTCCGCTCCGCGGATGGCGGAGCGACCTGGCAGCACCTGGATGTCGGGTGGCCCGAGGAGTTCCTCTCTGAGTCCGTGCAGGGTTTTGCCGTCGCCGACCTTTAGCGGATCTACCGGCACCCCGGCTGGTCGCTGCGGCTGGTGTAGAACGTGTAGATGTCGCAGTCGTCGGGAGCGGGTGGGCGGGCCGGCGGCAGCGGCCGGTTCACCGGAGGCAGGATCCGCAGGAAGGCGATCACACTCCGGACATCCTCCTCGTCCAGATTCGACGCGTGGTCCCAGGTCATCCCCTGCCAGTGCAGCGTGCGGCCGTCCCGCGTCACCCCGCTGCGGATGGCGCGGGCGATCTCGGCGTCGGACCATGAGCCGATCCCGGTCTCTGGATCGGGCGTGATGTTCCGCGTGTAGAGCGTGCCCATCGGCTTCCAGCTGATCTTAGGCCCGCCCGCTCCGCTCGGCTGGTGGCACAGGTTGCAGACGATCGTATAGACGTAGCGTCCGCGTTCCGCCAAAGCCGCCTGCTCCGGCCTGTCGAAGCGTGCGGGATCGACCTGGGGGATCTCGCCGGTCACGGCGTCGGCAATGATCCGCGCGGGAACCACGCTGGCATCGGGCACGACGTAGAACGCCCAGCCGGCGGCGGCCAGAACGATCAGGAACAGGACGCCCAGACCCGTCACGATCACCCGTCCCACGCCGCGTCGCGTCCGTGCACGAGGGGGCCGGCTCCAGATGAGGGCGCCCACTGCCCACAAGAGCACTAGCCACTGCCCGGCCACCAGCAGGCCCTGCGGCCACCCCCGCGGCAGGCCGCCACCGGTCTGGCCCCACAATCCATCGCCGAAGGTGAGAAATCCCGGGTTGACGGGGGGGAGGTCGCGGGAGGCTTTGACCGCGATCGTTTCGATGATGCCATACTTCAGCGGGGCAGGGATGCGGTGGCGCACCGGAGCCAGTTCGGTCTTCAGAAAGCGCGCGATCCCTCTGGCGTCGTCGGGGCGGAGGGCGTGGAAGTTCCCCCACGGCATGTCCCAGAAGTTGAGCATCCGGCCGCGCGACCGGCCGGTGGTGATGGCGGCGATGATCTCCTCTTCAGTCCAGCGTCCCAGTCCCGTCTCCGGATCCGAGGTCAAGTTGCGGCTGATGAAGAACCCGTGCGGGTAGGCGCCGACGCGCATCCCGCCGGCCAGGTAGAAGTCGTTGCCGCGGTAGATGCCGGTGCGGTTGATCGGAGTGTGGCAGAGCCCGCACATCTCCGCGTGCACCAGGTAGCGGCCCCGCGTGGTCAGGTCGGCGCCCTGCCCCGGCCCCTCCAGCCGGCCTCCCGGCGCCCATGGGGGCGTCCGCGCCAGGGAGAGGACGTAGTTGACCAGATCCCATCGCTCATCCGCGGTCGTCTGGTCGGCAAAGGAGGGCATCGGCCCGGGCGCCATCCCCGTGGTGATGCGCAGCCAGATGTCCTCGGGGTGGCTCCCGCCGCGGAAGGTCCAGGGCGCGGTCAGATCCCGCGAGATGACCGGGTAGTCCTTGGCGTCCTTGAGCGCGACCTGCGCCCGCCCGTCGGCGCCGTGGCATGAGGTGCAGAGGCGTTGAAAGAGCACACGGCCGCGCGCCAGGCCGGCTTCTTCGACGGGAACTCGGGGCGAGACAACGATCGCCGGGGGCGGCGGACCACTGAAGATCGTCGGTGCGAGGGTCTTGACGTGCGCGACGACGGCGCGGATCTCCTCAGCGCTGAGGATGTCCCGGAAGTAGGGCATCGCGCTGGCCTGCAGCCCGTCGGTGACCACCCGGATCAGGTCGGCGTCGCTCGGGGGCGCCTCCGCCGGGGTCGACTTGTACTTGAAGAATCCCATCCTGAAGTCCCGGGGCCTGGGGATCAGGGAGGGAGCCGCGGGCCCATTGCCGCGCCCGTCCGGGCCGTGGCAGACGGCGCACCGCTGCGCGAAGACCCGCTCTCCCATGGGGGCCGTCGCAGGGGTGTCAGCGCCCGGGGGCCAGGTCAGGTCGGCATAGGTGGCCGGATCCGGCTGCCAGATCTCCACCGGCCGCGCGTAGCCGACGCGGGCATAGAGGGAGCGCGCCGCGTCCAGGGTGGCCAGCAGCAGGATGGCGATCACCAGGATGCGGGCGCGAGGGGTCATGGCGGGGTAAGTTAGACTTTTTCGCCGGCTGTTCCCGCTGGCTCACCGGGCCGGCCTTCCACGAGCAGGTCGGCGAAGGAGGAGCAGGATTTTCCGAACTCCCACCATCCCTGCACCCAGGGTTTCACGAACGCCATGCTGCGCCCGTAAACGAGAGGGATGAGCGCGACCCGGTCGGCCACGACCATGCGGTCGGCTTCGTGGAAGAGTTCCAGCCGGGAGCGGTCGCTCCGTTCCTGCCGCGCGCGTTCAATCAACTCATCGAACGGCGGATGGGAGAATCCGCCCTCATTGGTCTTGCTGTCCGACTGGAAGAGCAGCCGAAGGAAGTATTCGGGGTCGGGATAGCCGGGCAGCCAGCCCGTCACCGCGATGGGGACCAGATCCCACGGCCTCCTGATGCCAAGCGCCGCTTCCGCCGTCCAGGTACGGAGCTCCACGCGCACACCGAGGACACGATGCCACGACTCGATCACCGCCTGGACAATCGTCGCCCAATCCTCGAGAGCACCGACGGTGAGTTCGGGAGTGATCCCCGATCGCGCCAGATGCTGCCGCGCCCGTTCGGGATCGAAGCGCGGGACGATGTCCGGCGTGTGCCCCTGCAGGATCGGCGGCACAACCCCGCCGGTGGCCACGACGAGGTTAGGCGGGACGACCCGGGCCAGCGCCTCCCGGTCAACGGCGTACGCGAGG
>DASYRG010000012.1:0-40896 GCA_036004665.1 bacterium
TCCTGCAGGTTGACCGGTGGATGGCCTTCACGGTGAAGGAGTTCTGGGACGCGCCGGTCGATGCGCCCCCCTTCCACGCCGATCTGGACACGCACGCCCGCCGGGTGCGGGAGCTGGTGACCGGTGCGGTAGAGAAGCGGCTGGTCAGCGATGTGCCCGTGGGTGCTCTGCTCAGCGGCGGCATCGACTCGGCCGTGGTCGTTGGCCTGATGCGGGAACATCTGGAAGGCCTCCAAACCTTCACGGTCGGGTTTGAGGCCGGGCCCAGCACCGAGAAACTCAATGCCGACCTCGTGCTCGCCCGGGTGACGGCGCGGCACTTCCGCACGACGCACCACGAGGTCGTCGTGGACAGAAGAACCGATCTGCTTGACCTGCTGCGCCGGGCGGTGTGGCACCTGGACGAACCCAATGCCAACCCAACGGTGGTGTCGACGCTGGTCGTCGCTGCGCTGGCGCGAGAGCATGGCGTGAAGGTGATTCTCTCGGGCGACGGTGGAGACGAGCTCTTCGCCGGATATCCTCGCTACCTCTATGACCGGTACGTCCAGCTGGCCGGCCGCGTCCCACCCGCGGTGCGCGGAGCCGTTCTGGCGATCTTGGGGGCGGTTCCGGACGTCGGGTCGCTCGGGCAGCTCCGGCGGCTGCTGGCGAAAACCGCCTCGCTCGAGCATCTCGACGCGGCGGGACGCTACCTGGCCTGGCGCGGACAATTCAGCCTCGCCGAGCAGGAGGCGCTTCTCTCCCCCGAGCTGCTGGCGGCGCTGCCCGGATATGATCCGCGGCGCAGCGTCGCCTGGTATATGGACCGCCATTCCCCACCCTCGTTCCAGGAGAGGCTGAGCTACACCGACCTGAAGCTATGGATCGCCGACGAATCAAGCATGCGACTGGACCGAGCGACCATGGCCGTCTCCCTGGAGGCGCGGGTGCCGTTCCTGGACCATGCGCTGGTCGAATACGCCATGCGGATCCCTTTTCGCGTAAAGATGAAGGGGACCCATACCAAGTATCTGCTTCGCCGGGCCTTCGCCCACTTGCTGCCGGATCAGATCACGGCCGGTCGGAAGCGAGGCTTTGGTTCTCCCGTGCGTTGGTGGACCCAGACCTACCTGCAGGACCAGATTGACCAGATCCTCGCCCAGGACGCGGTGCGGCGCGCCGGTCTGCTCAACTGGGAGGGCGTGGCTTCCTTGCGTCGAGGCGAGGGGTGGGTGCGCTCCCCGGTGAAGCTCTGGGCGGCGCTGGTCCTCCAACTGTGGAGTGAGGCCTTCCTTTCCTCCACCCCCGATACGGGATGGCCCGTTCCCGTCCGCCAGGTGGCTCTGCGGCGCCACGGGCCGTCATGATTCCAAGCAGCAGCCACAGCCCGAAGCCGACATGGAAAGACATAGCCGTCCCATCGAGCTGTTGATGCACTATGAGCGCCGCGGCCGAGGCGAGCGTGCCAGCCGCCAGCACCCGCTCCCTGTCGCCTCCCCGTCGCAGCCAGCGTACTCCTCGGCCGGTGGCGCCCACCAGGGCGGCGAGGAAGGCGCCCAGCCCGAGGATCCCGCCCTCGGCGGCCAGGTTGAGGAAGATGTTGTGGGCAAACGGTTGCTCGGGGGAGGAACGATCCGCTTGAGGCCGGTACCGCGGATATAGCAGCCCGAACGTATTCAATCCGCTTCCAAGGAGAGGGCGATCCCGCGCCATGGCCAGAGAAGCCTGCCACATCGCCAGACGGTCCTCCACCGCGTCGGCCCTGGAGGCCGATTCCACCCGCTGCCACAGCGCCCCGGCCACGTTGGCCAGGGCGAGCGCGCCGACGACAAGGGCGGCAGCAAGCACGACCAGCAAGGAGCGCAGCCTCCGGCGCGGCAGCAGGACGAAGAGGAGGATGAGCCCCGCCACCGCCCCCAGCCAGGCGCCTCGCGCAAAGGTGAAGGCGAGCCCGACGATGATGAGCGCTGCCGCGGCGCCGGCCACCAGGCGGGTGCGCCCCGCCCCCTGGGCGGCTAATCCCAGCACGAGCGAGAGACCGGTCGCCAGCGTCGTACCCAGGGCGTTATAGCCGATCGCTGCAGTATGGCCGGGCTCGCCGGTCATGACCGAGGTGATGATCCCCCAGAGGGCCGCAACGGCGGTGCCTGCCCCCAGCGCCCACAGCAGAGGCAGGAGAGCACCGGGAGTGTCGATCAAGGTGACCGCTGTGGCTCCCAAGGCCAGGACGATGAGGAGCGCAAGTAGCAGCGTGGAAACAGACGCCATGGCACGAAAGGGAGAGAACAGGGCGGAGACCGAGAGGGAGAGGAGGAGGAGCCCGAGGGGGATGTCCAGCGGTGTGCGCCGCCAGAGCGCCCCCGGCCGCCGGAATGCGATGGCCATCGAGACCGCCAGCAGGGCCGCGGCGCCCAGGGAGGCATACCCCGCCGGAAAGAGGAAGGCGGTCAGGAGCAGCGCCCCCCGCCTCCACCTCTCCGCCTCCATGTGTGCGTGACCGAGCGTCTGGCTCTGCGCCGACACCAGTACATTATAGCGACGGCTCCTCGGGGAACGAGCGAGGGACCGCTGTGCCGTCAGTCGAAGTCAGCCCTGTCATGAGCACCGCCACCGTCCCCGCCCAGATCTTCCGCGAGTACGACATCCGCGGTCTCGTCGACAGCGAGATCACGCCTGAGGTGGCGGGCGCGATCGCACGGGCCTTTGCCGCCTACCTGAGCGAGCGCGGCAGCGGAGGTTCGGTGGTGATTGGACGCGACAACCGGCTCAGTTCCCCCCGGCTGCGTGACACCGTCCTCGAGGCGCTCACCGGCGCGGGACGCGACGTTGTCGATTTGGGGGTCGTGATCACGCCGGTCTTCTACTTTGCCCGTGTACACCTCGGGATTGACGGCGGCGTGATGATCACGGCCAGCCACAACCCACCCGAGTACAACGGCATGAAACTGGCCACGGGGCCCGCCACCCTCTACGGCGAGGAGATCCAGCATGTGCGGCGGCTCGCCACCGGAAGCGCGGCGTCCGTCGACGACCGCGGCCGGCTCACGGAGGTCGATGTAGTGCCGGCGTACCGGAAGATGCTGCAGAAGAAGATCGTCCTGGGCCCGCGGTCACTGCGCGTAGCCGTGGACTGCGGCAACGGCACCGCCAGCCTGATCGCCCCCGACGCCATCGAAGCCTGGGGCTGCGAGACGCTGCGGCAGCACTGCGAGTCCGACCCGACCTTTCCTCATCACCATCCCGATCCCGTGAAAGAGGAAAACGTACGCGATCTCGTCGAGCTGGTGCGGCGGGAGCAGGCCGACTGCGGCATCGGCTTCGACGGAGACGGCGATCGTCTTGGCGTGGTGGACGATCAAGGGAGGATCATCTGGGGCGACGAGTTGATGGCGCTCTTCTGGCGGGAGATCTTGCCGCGCTACCCGGGCAGCCCCGCGATCATTGAAGTGAAGTGCTCCCAGGCGCTGGTGGAAGAGGTGGAGCGGCTGGGCGGGCGTCCCCTCTTCTACCGCACCGGGCATTCTCTGATCAAGGCGAAAATGCGCGAACTGGGGGCGGTCTTCACTGGAGAAATGTCTGGGCACATGTTCTTTGCGGATGAGTATTACGGCTACGACGACGCCGTCTATGCAGCGGGGCGGCTGCTGCGTATCCTTTCGCACGCCGACCGGCCGCTCTCGGCGCTGCTGGCCTCCATCCCCCGCTACCCCATCACGCCGGAGGTCCGCGTGGACGCCCCCGACGACGTGAAGTTCGAGGTGGTGCGCCGGCTGACCGAGGCGTTCAAGCGGCACCACGAGGTCGTCGACGTCGACGGCGCCCGCATCCTCTTCCCGAGCGGCTGGGGTCTGATCCGAGCGAGCAACACCCAGCCGGCGCTGGTCTTGCGGGCAGAAGCGCACGACCAGGATTCACTGGAACGGATCAAACGAGAGATCGGTGCGGCCCTGGCCCAGTTCCCGGAGGTCGGCCGCCCCCAGTGGTGACGCTCTTCGCCTGATCCATGCGCTTGTTGATCACGACCGGCATCTTCCCGCCGGACATCGGGGGGCCCGCGACCTTCATCCCCCGCATCGCCTCGGCCCTTCGCGAACGCGGTCACCTGGTCACCGTGCTCACTCTCGGGGAGGAGGCGGGAGGAGGAGGCGCATCCTCCTGGCCGTTCCCCGTCCTCCGCCTGCCGCGCAGAATCCCGCTTCCCGCACGCATCCCCTGGGCGAGCGCGAAGATCGCCGGCGCCGCCCGCAGCGCAGACGCCATCTTCGCCAATGGTCTGTTCGAGGAGACGGCGGTGGGCGCCCTCATCGCTCGCCGGCCGTGGGCGGCCAAGGTCGTGGGCGACGGCGCCTGGGAGCGGGCGCGCAACCAGGGATGGACCGTCCAGGGGATCGAGTCCTTTCAAGCCTCGCCTCCGGCACGGGCCCGGCCCCATCGCCTGGTGCAGCGCCTGGCTGTGCGCCGCGCCCGGCGCGTGGTTGTGCCCAGCGCGTTCCTCGCCCGGCTCGTCGCGGGCTGGGGGGTGCGCCCGGGCCGCATCCAGGTGATTCCCAACGCGGTCGACCCTTTCTCTCCCCCGGAGCGCTCGGAGGCCAAGCGTCGTCTCGGGTTAGGTGAGGCGGTGGTCCTTTCGGTCGGACGGCTGGTGTCCCTGAAACGGATGGACGGCCTCATCTTGGCTTCGGCCGGACACCCCTGGGAACTCGTCATCGTCGGAGACGGGCCGGAGCGGAGCCGTCTCGAGGAGATGGCCGCCGGTCTTGGGGGCGGGAAGGTCCGGTTCACCGGCGCGCTGGGACGGAGCGCACTTGAGGAGTACTACGGTGCGGCCGATGTATTCGTGCTGAACTCCCTCCACGAGGGCTTTCCCCACGTCGCGCTGGAGGCGATGGCCGCGGGCGTGCCGGTGATCGCCGCCGCCGCCGGTGGGATCCCCGAAGTGGTAACGTCGGACCGCAGCGGCGTGCTCGTCCCCCCGGGGGATGATCGCGCCCTGCGCTCCACCATCGCCGCGCTCTTCGCCGATCCGGATCGCCGGGCCCGCCTCGTCGAAGGAGGGCGGGCCGTGGCGGCCCGATTCAGCTGGAGCGCGCTGCTCGACCGGCTCCTGCCGCTGCTGGAAGGACTGCCGAGGCGGCACACCGGTCCCGGCTCGGAGGTCGCGGCGCGGGTGTGAATGTGCTGATGATCGGGTTGGGCGCCGAGGTCCTGGTCGCCCAGCACGGCGACGCCCGCGACCGGCACCTGGCCTATGCCAGTGCGGCGGGCGGGTTGACGATGATCGTGAGCGCCTCCGGGCGGCGGGACCTGCGCCCACGGCGACTCTCCGAGCACCTGGTGGTCTATCCTCTCAGTCCGTGGTTCAAACCGGCCTTCGTCTGGAGGGCCTACCGCCTCGGCGCCAGAATCTGCCGCGAGCGCCCGATCGATCTCATCGTTACCCAGGATCCCTTTTCCACGGGATTGGTGGGGTACGCCCTGAAGCGCCGCTTCCGCATTGCGCTGCTGATCAACAATCACAGCCGCTTTCTGGACAACCCCTTCTGGCTGGCGGAGCGGCCGATCCGCCATCGCCTGTTTAATCTGCTGGGCAAGACTTTGATCCGCCGGGCCGAGGGTCTGCGCGTGGTCAATGAGGCAGAGCGGCTGACCTACCTGTCTTCGGGCGGCGACCGCCAGCGGATCCGTGTCCTGCCCACGCCGGTTTCCCTGGCCCGCTTCCTCGCGGTGCCCGCCGCCGCGGATCTGGATGCGGCGCGCCGGCGCCTCGCGCTGTCCGGCCGGCGGGTGCTCCTCTGGGTCGGCCGGCGCTGGGAGCCGGCAAAGGACCTGCCGGTCCTCCTCCGGGCGCTCCGCACGGTCGCCGGCCGGTATCCCGACGTGGTCTTGATCTTAGTAGGCGATCTTACGACCGCCCCCCCGCTGCGCCACCTGATGGAAGAGTTGGGATTGGAGAGCCACCTGCGGCTCCCCGGCGTCGTGCGGCACGAAGAGTTGCCAGTCTATTATCATCTGTGCGAGTTATATGTGCACTCCTCCCGCTATGAGGGAGTCGCCAAGGTCATGATCGAAGCCGCCGCCGCAGGAAAAGCCGTCGTGAGTACGCGCATCCCGGGGATCGACGCCGTTCTCGAAGAGGGTGAGACGGGGCTGCTGGTCCCCATCGGCGATGCGGCCGGGCTGGCGGCGGGGGTGATCGAGCTGTTGTCGGACCCGGGCCGGGCCCAGCGGATGGGAGAGATCGCCCGCCAGCGGGTGGTCGCCCGATTCGAGCCCGACGCCATGATCGAGGCGATCGTGCAGATGTGGCGCGACGTCAGCCGCGCCGGCACGGCCGAATGAACCTCCTGCTCTTCAACCAGAAGACGGATGCGGACGACCCCGGCCTGGGGGTGGCCGTGGAGTGGATCGGGGCGTTCGCCCGCCGGGTCGACAGGGTGTACGTCATCACGCACGAAGCCGGCAGGCTGCCGGCCTGGCCGAATGTCCAGATCCTCTCGGTGGGACGGGAGCGAGGATGGTCTCGCCTCCGTCGCCTGGTCACCTTCTATCGCTCTCTGCTGGCAGTGCTTCGGCGCGATCGCATCGACGGCTGCTTCGTCCACATGATCCCGATCTTCACCGTCCTCGCCGCGCCCCTGCTCAAGTGGAAGCGCATCCCGATCGTCCAGTGGTATGCACACAGCGGAACGCCGCTAGCGCTGCGTCTGGCGCATCGTCTGGCAAACTACGTGGCGACGGCTTCTCCCGAGAGCTTCCGCCTCAGCAGCCGGAAGGTGATCGTCACCGGTCACGGCATCGACACGCAGCGATTTGCTCCCGGTCCTGCTCCCACGCCCAGGGAGGGGGGCTTGCAGGTGCTGTCCGTGGGAAGGATCACACCCATCAAGCATCTGGAGACGCTCCTGGCTGCGGCCGCGGTGCTCTCGGGAGAGGGCCATCCGTTCCGGCTCCTGATCGTGGGAGGGCCGCGCACTCCAGCCGACCGCTCCTACGCCGAAGAGATGTGGAACCGCGCCCAGGCCTTGGGCTTGAGACAGGTCGTGCAGTTCAAGGGCACTGTGCCCCCTGCCGACGTTCCAGCGTGGTATCGTCAGGCCGACCTGTGCGTCAACCTCTCCGACACGGACAGCATCGACAAGGCGGTGCTCGAGGCGATGAGCTGCGGACTGCCGGTCGTCACATCAAACGTCGCCTTTCGTCCACTGCTGGTGGACATCGCTCCTGAACTGCTCGTCCCCAAGCGCGATGCGGAGGCAGTGGCGCGAGCGATCTTGACGGTGGCCGGGTGGGGGGAGGGGCGGCGGCAGGCGGTGGCGCAGCGCTTGAGGGAGATCGTCGTCGCCCGTCACAACATGGAGCGGCTGATCGCCGTCCTGCTGGCCCTCTTTGCCAGATTGTCCTCTGCCGCCGCGGCCGCCGCCCCGCAGCGGTTCCGGCGGCCGGTCCGTACGCGGCTCCAGTTCCTCCGTCACCATCTCCGGGGCCGATGGGTCCTCGACATAGGCAACATTGGAAGCGCCGCCTCCCCCCACCCCATCCTCCAGGCGAGCCCGACGCTCATCCTGGTTGGGGTCGACGTCGATGCGCAGAAGGCCGTCCAGTTCCGCTACCGGCGCCAGGTCGCCGCCACCGCGCTGGCGCTGCCCTTCCGCCCGGAGGTGTTCGACACCGTCTATGCGGGGGAGGTCCTCGAGCATCTGTGGGATCCCGCCTCAGCGCTGGCGGAGGCGCACAGAGTCTTGAAACCGGGGGGACGGCTCATCCTCGACACCCCCAATCCCTATGCGCTCGAGCGGATGCTCCGCTGGTTCCTCGGCGCGGGAGAGGCGGCAGGCGATCCAGATCACAAGTTCTTCTACTCCGCGGCCGCGCTGGAGCGCCTCCTGGCGGTCTCCGGATTCGTCCTCCAGGAAATCACCACCGACGCGAAGATCGGGCTTGGGCCCCTGCGGCTGAGAGCCCCCATGCCTCTGCCACTTTTCGCCCGGCTGGGCAGCCACCTCTGCCTGGTGGCGATCCGCCCCGATGGCGCCGAATAGCGGGCATCTTCCGGGGGAGAAGAATCCCTTGCGGCTGATCTATCTGTCCAACGCGCGCCTCCCCTCGGAGAAAGGCAACACCGTCCAGTCGATGCATCAGTGCGAGGCGCTGGGGCGGCGCACGCTCCTCGAGTTCTGGTACCCGTTCCGGCACAATCCCATGTCGGCGGTGGATCTCTTTGCCTTTTATGGGGTCGAGCCGACCTTCACCCTGCGGCAACTCCCATCCGTGGACCTGCCCGCTCTTCGCCGCCTTTGGCCGCGCCTGGCCTTTCTCCTCCAGAGCCTCTCCTTCTCGGCGGCTTGTGCCCTGCGCGTGCTGCACGAGCGGGGGGTCGTCTATACGCGCAATGCGTTCGATGTTGGCTTCGTGCCGCTGCTCCTGGCCATCCGCCCGCACCTGTGCGTGATCTTCGAGGATCACGATGGGTTCCTCAGGCGGCCCACCGCCTTTCGGCGTTTCCTGGTGCGCGCGCTCGACGGCATCGTCGTGACCACGTCGGCGCATGCCCAGCTCTACCTCAGCGCCGGAGTCAGCGGGGAGCGCCTCCTGGTCGCTCCCAACGGGGTCAAGCCAGAACGCTTTCAGGTGCCACCGCGCCCGTCGCTCGCCCCGGGGCGACGTTCGCTGGTGTACGTCGGCAACCTCTTTCCCTGGAAGGGGGTCTATGTGCTGGCCGAGGCCGTGCGCTACCTCCCGCCCGACTACGCGCTCACGGTGGTAGGAGGATCGCCCGAAGCGGCGGCTCCCTTCCGCGCCTTTCTGGCAGCGCAGGGGCTGAACGGCCGGGTGAGCGTGATCGACTACATCCCTCCCCCGGAGGTCGCCTCCCAACTGGCGCGGGCGGACATCCTCGTCCTGCCGAATTCAGCCCGGCATCTGCTCTCCAGCACCTTCACCTCGCCGCTGAAACTGTTCGAGTACATGGCCGCCGGCCGGCCGATCGTCGCCACCGACATCCCGGCCGTGCGCGGCATCCTCACCCACGAGCGGAACGCGATCCTGGTCAGACCCGACGATGCGCAGGCGTTGGCCGCGGGCATCCGGAGGATTGGCGAGGACCCCTCCTTCGGTGCGCGTCTTGCAGAACAGGCGGCGCGCGATGTGGCGCCATACACCTGGCAGGCCCGCGCGAACAAGGTGATCGGATTTGTGGGCGCGCGCTTGGGGAACCGATCGCGCGGAGCCGTGATGAGCGCGGGCCGCCTCGCCGAGGCCGCCCCGCTGAGCGCCAGAGAGCGCTGGCTGATCCGGCGCGTCGCCGGTCGCCTTATCCTGGACATCGGCTTTGCCGGCCAGAAGAGACAGCTCCCTGCCTATCACGGGGTGCTGCGGCGGCGGGATGGGCGCCTCGTTGGCGTCGACATCAGCGAGCGGGCGGTTACCGAGCGGGCCCAGCCCGACACGCTCGTGGCCGACGCCAGTGCCCTGCCCTTCCGCACGGGATCGGTCGACTGCGTCATCCTGGGGGAACTCCTCGAACACCACCTGGATGTCGCTCCGTTCCTGGCGGAGGGCCAGCGCGTGCTGCGCGACGGCGGCACTCTGCTCGTGACGACCCCCAACCCCTACGCGCTGTCGCGTTTTGTCAAGCGATGGGTGCTCCGGCCCCGCGCGGCACTAGGGACTCCGGCGAACACCGCCTCGGCGCTGGGCCACGAGGATCACCGCGTGTTCTGGGATCCGCTCACGCTGTGCCATCTGCTCTCCCAGACCGGCGCCATCGTCGAGGAGGTGACGACACTGGGGACCTGGCTCCCCTGGCTGGGACGGATCTTTCCCGCCCTGCGTCGCGGCGCCGCGATCGACGTGTGGCCCCTCAACAGGTTCGGACACATCACCTGCATCCGCTGCTCGAAACGGTCTGGGCCGAGGCCGGGGAGGTAGCGATGGCCGACGTCCGCGGGTACTTTGACAGGAAGGCCTCCCGTGTCGGCTCCTCGTACGTGGCTCGCCGCTGGCACGGCACGCCGCTCCGCCGTGAGCACTACCTGCAGACTCAGGAGAGCGTCCTCCGCGCGATCGGCGGCCGCCGGTTCCAGCGCGTCGTAGAGATCGGAGCCGGTCCGTGCACCTGGACCGGCCTCCTCGCCCACAGGTCGCGCAGCGTGGTGGCGTTTGATCTCTCTCTGGAGATGCTCAAGGGGTGCTCCCTCGAGTTTGCCAACGTCGCGCGGTGCTGCGGAGAAGCCACGCAGTTGCCGCTCCGTGCCGGGACGGTCGATGCCGTCTGTTCGCTGCGGGCCCTCGAGTACGTCTCGGATAAAGCCGCCGCGGTAGCAGAGTTTCATCGGGTCCTCCGCCCTGGCGGCTACCTGCTGCTCGTGACAAAGAATCGGACGTACAGAGGCTACGCCACCAGGAATGGAGATCATATGGAAGGGGACCCCGAGAAAGCGGCGGTGCACGGGGGAACCGTCACGGCAGAGGAGCTCGCGGTCGTGCTGAGGGGCCAGGGGTTCTCCGGGCTGGCGGTCGGAGCGGCAGTCCTGGGACGCACCCGCCTCGTCCTCCTCTGGACCATGATCCGGCTTGTTCGCCGGCTGTTCGATCCGGCGTCCCCGAAGGGTCTCCCCTGGCCGCTCGATGGAGCCGTCGAGAGCCTGCTCGTGACGGCTGAGAAATCATGAGGAGACGATCCTCCTCCACCCTCCACCGCGGCGCCGATCCGGACGAGGCCGAGCTTCGCCAGCGCGCCCTCGCGCTGTGGCTGCCCGAGCGGGCCGCCGAGGTCCTCTGCGTGATCTACGGAGACTCCCGCCTTCCGCTTGTGCTCGCCGAGGGCGCACGGATCGTCTATCTGAGCGGTTGGGATGGAGCCTGGGCAAGGGGTGTACGGGATGAGGCGTCGGCTCGGGGATGGCAAGCCATTCGTCTCCTGCCGAACGAGGGATCGCTCCCCCTTGCCCGGGGCACTCTTGACGTCGGAGTGGTGCTGGCATTGCCCTTGACGACCCTCCGCGAACCACGCCTCGCTGAGGTGTCCGGCTTCATCCAGCGCATCCGAGAGTCGTATGAGGCGCTCCGTCCGGGGGGCATCTTGGTGGTGGGGTGGGAAACTCCGGCCGGCCTCCTTGCTTCCGGGGCCGGTGCGCGACGCGTCTGGCCGGCGGCACGCTGGAGCCGGGCGGTCGGCGCGGGAGTCCGCGCGGCACTTCCCAGCCTCGAGCCGCGGCGCTCCGAACTCATCCACGTCTACCCGAATCTCTGGCGGCCCGTCCTGCTTGCCCCGCGTCGCGCCTCCGCCCGCCTCAAGCGGCTGGCGTTGGGACATGCGGGCCGGCTGCGCTGGCCGGCGGTCACGAGAATGCTGTCACCGTGGGGACGAATCTTCCTCCCCGATCTGCTCCCCACGGCAGTACTCTGGCGGCTGGAAAAGTAGATGTCGACGCCGTTTGAGCTGATCGCCCACCTTCTCGACCTCGAAGCCCTCGCCGCGCGGCCGCCATTCGTCGTCTGGAGCGGCAAGCCGCCCAAACCACGATGGCGCTACTACGCCTATGCGGCGGCGGCGGGGAAGGTGTGGCTGGCGAAGATCGGTCCCCCTGATGACCCCCGGCTGGCCAACGAGCACGCCGCATTGCGCGCGGCGGGGGCAGCGCTGGCTGGGACGGCCCTGGCCGGGTCGCTGCCAGCCGACGCGCAGTATCGGGAGGGGTGTCTGATTCAGGAATGGCTGGCGGGGGTGCCGGCGATCGATCTCATCCTGCGGTACCGTCGGTGGTCCGTGGCGAGGCCCCGTCTTGAGGCGCTCTGCCTGCGCATCGTCGAATGGCTGGCGACATTCCATCGGGCGGCGCGAGGTGAGGCGGACGGAGCCGCGGGGATCGGGAGAATCCATGGGGATTTTGCACCGTCAAACGTCTTGATCGACCCACGGGGGGGACTCCACATCGTCGACTGGGAACTCTCGGATCCTGCGGAGACGCAGATCTTTGATCTGTTTCACTTCCTCACTTTTCTGACGCTGAGTTGCGGCGGAGCAGACCGGCGGGAGAGCTTCCGCCGCGGTTTTCTCACCCCGACGTGGCTCTCGGCGATCGTCCGGCGATGCTTCGGGCACTACCATGACCTGCTCGGGGACAGCGCCGTCGGGCGCGGAGACGCCGGGGGGGCGCTGCGCGGCGCCTATGAGCGCTACCTGGCGTTCATCCTGGCGAGGCGGGCGGACTTAGGCCTCGCCAACGAAGGCCATTATGGGCGCGACCTCGACGAGGCCCTCACCCGCTGGCCGGGGGTGCCCTACGTCTTCGCCGGCTGACCCGTCCAGGCGCCCCGTCGCGCCGCCGATCGGTACCGGGCTCAGGCACTTGACCGTGGGCGCCGCGATCGAGCGCGCCGGCACGTTCGTCAACGCGCTCATCCTGCTACGGTATCTTGCCCCCGCGGACTACGGAACGCTCGTGCTGATCTACAGCCTCTACGGCGTCCTCGCGCTCGTCGCTGGTCTGGGCCAGGGGGAACTGGTCGTGGCCCGGCGCGCGCAGGCTCGAGGGCGGGTGAGCCAGCACGACGACCGGGGCCTCCTTGCTGGCTATCTCCTCCTCGTGGAAGGGGGCGTGGCCGCCGCGCTCCTCGCCGCCATCCTGGCCCGGGAGATCGTGCCGGCGGCGCAGTCCGCGACGGCATCCGTCTACTGGCTGGCCGTCACCGGGGCCCTGGGTGTGCCCATCCGGACAGTCGCCCTCACGTACCTCAGCGTGGAACAGGACTTCCGCCGGATCAAGCTCGTCGATATCTTCCGCAGCGTCGCGCTCGCTGCCGGCTACCTGATCGGCGTCGGCGTGCTGCACCGAGGGGTGCCGGCCGCCCTCGCCGCGTATGCGTTGAGCAACGCCGTCGTGTTCCTCCTCGTTCCGAAGATCCTCCCCGAGGCTGCCCGGGCGGTCGTCCGGCCGGTGCTGGGGCCGATGCTCCAGCTGTTGCGGGGGGAGGGGAAATTTCAATTGCTGCGCAACGGCATGGTGACGGCGCACGGCTCCCTCCGACCATGGCTGATTCAACTGGTCCTGGGACCGGAAGCGGTGGCCCTCTTCCAGGCGGCCAAGACGATCGTGGCCATCCCCTCCGATCTCCTCCCCTTCAAGGAGTATCTCCTTCCCGTGATGAGCCAGGAGGCAGACCAGCCGGATCGGCTGCGCCGTCTCTACGCCAGTACCGTCCGGCAGGGGACCTGGCTCTTTGCCGGCATTGCGCTGGGCCTCATCGCCGCGGCGCCCTGGCTCTTCGGCGTGTTCTTCCCAAAGTATGGGCACGCCGTTCCGCTGATCCGCTGGATGGCGTTGAGCCTCCTCTTCACCGGGGCGGCCAGCCCCCAACTGGCGTTGTTCTATGCGTTGCAGCTCCAGGCGCCCTATTTCCTGACCTCGACCCTGAGCCTTGCCATCATGCTTGTCGTCAGCCTGCCGCTAATGTGGGGGCTGGGCGTCGGAGGCATGGCCATTGGATTTGTCATCAACAGCGCCGCCGTGACGCTGCTGCGTCACCTTATCCTGCGACGGCGCATCGCCAACCTTTCCTTGCTCTCGCGTGATTGGCTAAGATTTGGACCGGAGGATCGCGACTTCATTCGAGAGTTCCTGACGGGACGCTGAGCGATGGCCACGATCGGAACGACCCTGCGCCGCTGATCCGGCCGATGGGGCGGACGCAGTGGGTCCTCGCACGCATCCCGGGTGATGGGTCCGTCCTGGACGTGGGCTTCATTGGAGCACGAGAGGCGTTCCTGCACAACGCCATCAGGGCGGCGTATCCCGATCGCATCATTGTCGGTCTGGATGTCAATGAGCAGCGCCTACGCCACCTGGCGCTTCCGCGCACGGTGGCCGGAGATGGCTTTTTCCTTCCGTTCCGGGAGGGAAGTTTCGCCTGTGTCGTGCTGGCGGAGGTCCTCGAGCACGTCCGCAACCCGTTTGCACTGCTCTGCGAGATGGCGCGTGTCCTGCGAGAGGCCGGCACGCTGATCATCACGACGCCAAATCCCTACCACACGGTCCGCTGGCTGAAGCACTGGTTGTTCGCGAGGGATCTGGTAGGCGCAAAGAACGTTCGCGGGTTTCTCGGCCACCCCGAGCACCAGATGTTGCTCGAGCCGCTGTCCCTGCTCAGTCTGTTGAGCCACTGCGGCCTGCGTCCAACCGAAGTCACCACCCAGAAGTTCACGGTCCCCTTCCTCGGACGCTTCCTACGCCCCCGCGTGTTCGATCTTCCGCTGTATCCGTTCAACCGACTGGGAGGGTATGTGCTCGTCCTGGCGGTGAAGGAGCCGAAGACGATTCGGACGCGACCGGGCAGGACCAGCGGATGAGCACTCCCTATAAACAATTGAATCGAGCTCGCTATGAGGGGCACTCCGAGGCCGCGAAATACGAGGGCTCACGGGCCAAGAAGCTGTATAGTCTGCGCATCGCCAGGTGGGTGGCGCGCCGACTAGGGCGGGAAAACCGGATCCTGGACATTGGCGGCGGCGTCGGTCATCAGGTCCATCTGGTGCGGGCGATGATGCCGAGTCTGCGGTGCGTGGCGATCGACCTCGCGTACACCCCGCTGCGTGAGCGGAGGACAGCGTACGGCATGGCCACAAACGTCCAAGGGGACATGGAACAGTTGCCCTTCGGAGACGGTGCGTTTGATGCAGTCTGTTTCTTCGCAGCCCTGCATCACTCGCCGTACCCATTGAAAGTCCTCTCCGAGGCCCGACGCATCCTGGCGAGCGGCGGTTCGCTCTTGCTGGTTGAGCCGGTGTCCTTGGCCCTCCGCCTGACGGGCCGTGGATTCGACGCTGTCGGCGACGGCATCAACTTCCGGTTCTCCCTTCCTTTTTTGGTCGCGCAGGTGAGATTGGCGGGATTTTCCGTCCGTGAGGTCAAGACGACGCGCATTTTGCTCCGGACCCTTGGGTCGTGGCCTCGAACGTTTGATCCGGTGATTCGCCTGGGGATGGCGGTTGACGCGCTGGTCTTGGAACGCCTTCCGCTGTTCCGGCAGGTGGGCTCTATCGGTCTGGTGTGGGGACGTGCTGTCTGACTATGGATCTCCGCCTCGTGAGGTGGTGGCTGCCCCGCCGATGCCCGCTCCCCCGACCGTTCTGATCACCTTTCGCTATGGCTTCGCCGCTCGCAACGTGCTTCGGACGGGCACCTTCCGTGGTCTGCGGGAGGCCGGGTGCCGCGTCGTGATCATCTGCCCCGCGGCCCACGAGGCCTACCTGAACGAAGAGCTGGCCGGGACTGACGTCGTGCTGGAAGGCTATCCGGGCTCTCGAGTCGGGCGGGGGGAGACCGTGTACGCTGCAGTGGCGGACGCCCTGCTGTTTGACCATCCAGGTACCACGGAGACCATGACGATCAAGTGCCGGCACCTGTTGGCTGAGGGGAAGCCGGTGCCGTTCACGGCGAAGGCGCTGCTGGCGATCCCCCGTCTGCATCGGTCCCGTTGGCTGCGCGCACGGGCGGAGCACGTGGATCGGAGTCGCTTCTCCCATCCGGAGGTCGGGGCGGTCCTGGATCGCCACAGACCGGACCTCATCGTCACGACCGATCTCTTTGGCTCCGAAGCTCAGTTCGTGCGCGAGGCGCACCGCCGCGGCATCCGATCGGTCTGTTTGGTCAAGAGCTGGGACAACCTCACCAGCAAGGGACGCATCCGGGTGCATCCAGACTTCATCGTGGTCTGGAGTGACCTGCAGCGACAGGAAGCCCAGACGCTGCATTTCTTTCCGACAGAGCGGATCGCTGTGTCCGGGGCCCCCAACTTCGACATCTTCAAAGCCGGCGGCTATCCCTGGCTGCCGCGCGCAGAGTTCATGCGCTCGATCGGCGCGAACCCTGACTCCCGGCTGATCGTCTATTCCCCCGGCTACAAGCTGACCCATTCTGACCACGAGAACATCCTGCGGATTCACCGGCTGCTGCACACGGGGAACCTGCCTTTTCGATGTCACCTCCACGTGCGCAAGTATCCGAAATCCCCGCAGGATTTCTCCGATCTCCTACACCTGCCCGATCTGACCGTCGAGGATGCCGGCATCGTCGTCACTTCCTGGGATGACCGGGTCGACCAACCGCGGGCCGAGATGGTGCACCTGGCGCAGCTGATGCGGCATATCGACGTGCTGATACAGATCGGCTCGACGATCGCAGTGGACGCGGCCTGCTTTGACCGGCCCGTGATCGGCTACTTCCTCGACGCGCAGAGTCCGCAGGTGTCTCCGCACCACCTCGCCCGGCGGGTCTTCGCCATGACGCACAATCGGTACCTGGTCGACCTCGGTGGCGTCTGGGTCGTCCGGACGGAGGCGGAGCTCGCGATGGCCCTGCGCACCTACCTCACCACGCCAGAGCTCCATCGCGAGGGGCGGCGGCGCATCGTGGAGCGCATCTGCGGGATCTTCGACGGGCGGGCCGGCGATCGCATCGCGGAGTTCCTCCTGCGCTGCCTGGGGGAGGCTGCCCCGCCAGGCCGGCCTCACCCTTCCGTCAGCTCACCGGCGATCTCGTCGTGACGGACGTTCCGCGGATCCCCGGCGATCAGTGACGGCAGACCCCCTACCTCTGCGTGCGCAGAACCTCCTCCACCACCTGCCCGTGCAGCGCGGGCACGACGGCGATCAGCGTGACCGTGTGTGTCTTGAGGTTCCACGGCAGCTCGCTGTCTGGGAGGAAGACGACGTCTCCTCGCGTTCGCTTGCAGCCGTACAGTTCGTATCCGTAGGGCAGCACCGAGGCCCGCACCTCACGGTATCCTCCTCCCCACTGCTCGCTGAGCCGCGAGAGTTCCATCACGATGAGAGGCGGCTCAGAGGCCTCCAGCAGCCGTCGGCCGCCTTTCAGCACCATCAACTCAGGCCCATCAACATCGATCTTGATCATTCTGACGGAGCCGAGACCGTTCTCCCGCACATAGGTATCGAGGGCGACCATCGGAACGTTCCGCGCAGCCACCTGGCCCGCCTTCGCCTGCGGGAGCCTCTCGTACCCAATGCCTGTCTGCACAAATCGCGCAGGCGCATCGGCTTCCCCCACAGCGCACTCTTCGACCGTCACGTTGGCGAGCCCATTGATCCGGATGGAGGTCCGGAGCCCGCGAACATGCTGGGGATCGGGCTCAAACGCATAGACGCGGCCTCCCTCACCGACCCGTTGGGCGCCGATCAGGGTGAAGATGCCCCTGTGGGCGCCAACGTCGATCAATCTGTCTCCAGGCCGTAAGCCTGCGATCAAGACTCGTTCCGTGGCCAGCTCCTGGTAGCCACGGTGCACGATCTTCAACCAGAACGGATGATCCATCGGCACCCTCACCGTCGCTCCCGAAGAGAGCCGTACCTCCACCCCCTGCGGGAAGAATCGAGGAAGCAGACGGGAGAATGGGTCCAGACGGGACATGCCTCGCATCCGCATGAGCCGAAGAGCGGCGGCGATGATCCCTCGGGCTCGTCGATCCTGAATCTGACCCATCCAGCAGCCTCATCGGGCTCCGCGAGCCCGCAAGATCTCTTCGGCTCTTCCGACGTCGTCCACGGTGTCTATGCTCACGATGGGTTCGCTCACGATCACAGCCGCGCTCCGGCTGCCAAGGATGGTCCGCTGATGCACAAGGCAAGACCGCGTCAGTGCGTAGCACGCGCCGTTGCGAGTAAATGTGGGCCGGAGCTGCTGGCGGGCGACGATGCTTCCACCCCTCGGATCAAACAATGCCATCGCCCCATCCGGGCCGACGGTCAGCTGCTTCAACGGGTGATACGTCAGATCGGTGGGGGTGACCGTCCAGACCGCGTCCCATCCCCCCTCCACAAGTTTGGCTAGGGTCGCGGTCACGTGCTCGGGGAGCCGGAGCGGGCAGGTCGGCTGAAGCATCGCGACCACGTCGTAGACCCGTTCGTCGATTCGCTCCACCTCCTGCAGGGCGTGGCTCAGGACCTCCGCGTCGCCGATCATGTCCCCGGACAGATCCGGCGGGCGGATGAACGGGGCCTCCAGCCCACACCGCCGCGCCGTCTCAATGATCCGCGGGTGGTCGGTGGAGACAACGGCCCGGTCCACGAACGGCAGGTGCCTGATCAATTCTCCGGTGTAGGCCAAGAGGGGCTTGCCCAGTAGAGGGTACAGGTTTTTGAGGGGGATTCCCTTGCTGCCGCCCCGGGCCGGGACCACCACCAGAACGCTCCGACCATTTAACACGCTAGCGTCATTCGCTCCTTCCCTCAGCCTGCCATCCCCAGCATAATGGCTCTGGGTATCCTCCAGAGCGGGCGGCTCGAGCGGCAGACTGATAGGGGGTCCCCGACCATGACCGCAGACCCAGACCAGAAGTTCACATTCGACGGGCTTTTCATCTTCGAGGTCGCCAACAACCACCAGGGGAGCGTCGAGCACGGCCGGCGCATCATCGAGGAGGTCGGGCGGGTGGCCCGCGAGACGGGCGTCCGCGCGGCGGTCAAACTGCAGTTCCGCGATCTCGACACGTTCATCCACCCGGACTTCCGCGGCAGTGCCGAGCCCAAGCACATCCAGCGCTTTCTCTCGACGCGCCTGAGCCGGGACCAGTTCGGCGAGCTGCTGGACGCCGCCCGGGGGCAGGGCCTGGTCACGATGGTCACGCCCTTTGACGAGGCCTCCGTGGATCTCCTCCTCGATCTGGAGGTGGAGGCGATCAAGATCGGCAGCCCGTCGGCGAAGGACTGGCCGCTGCTGGAGTACGCCGCCGCGACGCGCCGCCCCATGGTCGTCAGCACCGGCGGCCTGACGCTGCCGGACGTGGACAACCTGGTCAGTTTTCTCGATCACCGCTACGTTCACTTCGCGCTGATGCACTGCGTCTCGCTCTATCCGACGCCTCCGGAGGCGCAGCAGTTGAATCAGATTGCGCTCTTCCGGGCGCGCTACCCGACCACCCCGATCGGCTTCTCCACCCATGAGGATCCGGGGAATCTCACCCTCGTCCAGATGGCGTACGCGAGGGGGGGCCGCCTCTTCGAACGACACGTCGGCGTGCCCACCACCACGATCCGGTTGAACGCGTACTCCTCGACGCCCCAACAGCTCCAGGCCTGGATCGAGGCCTACAAGGAGGCCGTGGCCGCCTGTGGCGCGGAGGAGGGACGGCCGCCGGTGCCCGCGGAGGCGGAGGAGCTGCGCCAGTTGATGCGAGGCGCCTACGCGCGGCGGCAGATCAGGCGGGGGGAGACGCTGACCCGCGAGGACGTCTTCTTCGCCATGCCGCTGCAGGAGGGGCAGATGACCAGCGGCCAGTGGCGACCCGCCCTGCGCGCCGGCGCCGACTACGGGGCGGGGGCGCCGATCCCCGAGACCCTGGCGCGAGCGGAGCCGGCAAAAAAGGAGATCATCTACCAGACCATCCATCAGGTCAAGGGCATGCTGAATACCGCGCGGATCGCGGTCGGCAGTGAGTTTGAGTTGGAACTGTCGCACCACTACGGGATCGAGCGCTTCCGCGAGGTCGGGGTGGTCATCATTGACTGCATCAACCGGGACTACTGCAAAAAGATCCTCATCCAGCTCCCCGGCCAGACGCATCCCCTACACCACCACATGAAGAAGGAAGAGACCTTTCAGGTCCTGGCGGGGCGCCTCGAGGTAGAGGTGGAGGGCCGGCGGCGGACGCTGCAGCCGGGGGATACCCTCCTGGTCCAACGGGGGGTGCGCCATCGCTTCTGGACCGATGAAGGGGCGATCTTCGAGGAGGTCTCGACGACCTCGTTCGAGGACGATTCGCTGTACGAGGATACCGCCATCACCGCGATGCGACGGGAAGACCGCAAGACCAGGCTGGTGAACTGGGGCCGGCACCAGTTCGACTGAGCGGGATGGTACGGGTGGTGGTGTGCGACTTCGACGGCGTGGTCGTCGATTCGAACCGGTTGAAGCACGAGGCCTTCTTCCACCTGTTTCCGCCTGAGGCGGAGCCGGTCGTCGAGAGGGTGCTCGCCGAAGCGCGAGAGGAGCCCCGCGTCGAGATCATCAGCCGCATCCTCACCACCGCCCAGGGCGGCGCCGACCCGGCGATGGTGGCGTCTCTGGTCGAGGCCTATGATCGGGAGGTCACTGCCGGCATCCGCGCGATCGGTCCCCGCCCCGGTGTGTGGGAGACGCTCTCCGCTCTAGCGCATCGCTACGAGCTCTCTCTCAACTCCACGACGCCCGAAGCGTCGCTGCGCCGCACGGTGGCCGACCTCGGCCTGGCGGGTCTGTTTCGCCAGGTGCGCGGCGGTCCGGCCAGCAAGCTCGACAACCTCGGTTCGATCATGGCTCGCGCGAGGGCGGCGGGTGAGGAGGTCGTGGTGGTCGGAGACGGCGAATCCGACCTCACCTCTGCCCGCGCCCGCGGCTGCCTCTTCGTCGGCATTCCCAATGAGTTCAACCGATGGGACAGCGCCGGATTCCCCCTGATTGCTGATCTCACCGCCCTGCCGGGCGTCTTGTCGCAGCTGGACTCATGAACATCAAGATCATCGGGGCGGGGTCGATCGGCAATCATCTCGCCCAGGCGGCGCGGCGGATGGGCTGGACCGTGACGGTGGTCGACCGCGATCCAGAGGCCCTGGCGCGGATGAAAGGGGACATCTACCCCTCGCGCTACGGATCCTGGGATCCGCAGATCCGTCTGGCCACGATGGCCGAGGCGCCGCGGGGCGGCTTCGACATCATCTGCGTGGGGACGCCTCCCGACGTGCGAATGGAGGTGGCGCGCGCCGCCCTCACCGAGCGTCCCCGGCTGCTGCAGCTGGAAAAGCCCCTCTGTCCCCCGACTTTGGAGGGGCTGGAGGCCTTCCTCTTCGACACCCAGGCGCACGCGGAGGTCGCTGCTGTGGTGGGGTACGATCACGCGGTCGGAGCGTCGGTGACCGAACTGGTCAGGCTGCTCGAGGCGGGGGTGGTCGGGGTCACGCAGTCGCTCGACGTTGAATTCCGAGAGCACTGGGGGGGAATCCTAGCCGCCCACCCATGGCTGAGCGGCGTCGAGGAGAGCTACCTGGGGGACTGGCGGCGGGGCGGGGGCGCGGGAGGCGAGCATTCGCACGCCCTTCACCTCTGGCGGTTTCTGGCTCTGCGCGCGGGCCTGGGAGAATGGAAGAGTCTGTCGGCGGCCATGGAGATGCGGCGGGCGGGTCGTGCGGAGTATGATGCCATCGCGGCGTTCACGCTGATCAGCGAGGGCGGCCGCATCGGCCGAGTCATCCAGGACGTCGTCACCACCCCGCCGCGCAAGATGGCCCGCGTACACGGGGAGGAGGGGACCCTGGAGTGGATCTGTGGTGGTCATCCCAGAGGGGATCTCGTGCGGATCCTGCCTCGCCGTGGCGACCCGGTTGACCACCTCTTCGAGCGGACGCGCCCGGATGACTTCCACCGGGAGATGCTGCACTTCGACGATCTCCTCAGTGGACGGGTGAAGCCCGAGGACTCACCGATCTCCCTGGCCAGCGGGGTCGCGGTGATGGCGCTGCTGGCGGCCGCGTACACCGGTGGCCACGCTCCCGCCGTCATCGCCGGCATCCCTGTTCAGGCATCCGGCATCCCCCGGTAGGCGCCGGGGCCTGGCAGTGCCGCCCGTCCCGCTACGCGTGGTGCACGTCCAGAAGGCCACCGGCATCGGTGGGTCGGAGCATCACCTCCTGACACTGCTCACCCGCTTCGACCGGGAGGAGGTGACGCCGCACCTGCTGGTCCTCGAGGACTCCGCCCACCCGGCGCGGACCTTTCTGGCCAAGATCGTGCGTGTCGGCCTCTCGCACGAGGTCGTGCCGATCTCCGGCCACCTCGATCCGCTCCTGCCGCTGCGGCTGGTCAGAACCTTTCGCCGCTGGAGGCCCGATGTGGTGCACACGCACCTGCTGCACGCCGACCTCTACGCGATCCCCGCGGCGCGGCTGGCCGGGGTGGGTGCCGTCGTGTCCACCAAGCACGGCGGCGACCCCTTCCGCCGGGGCGTCGTCGGCCGCGCCGACGCCGCGATCGCCCGCCTGGCGGACCGGGTGATCGTGATTTCCGATCACCTCAAGGGCTTCTACTCTGACGTCGAAGGCATCCCCGCGGGCAAACTCATCCGCATCTACTACGGGTTGGATGATCACGGTCCTCCCGTCGATCCCACCGCCGTACGGCGCGAGTTCGCGATCGACGAGGGGATCCCCCTCGCCGGCGCTGTGGCCCGGCTGGAAGAGGCGAAGGGGCACCGCCACCTCCTCGCCGCTTTTGCGCGGCTGCGCACGGAACTCCCCGCCGCGCGCCTGCTGCTGGCCGGCAGCGGGCTGCAGGAGAGGGCGCTGCGTGCGCAATCCGCCGCGCTGGGACTGGACGAGGCGGTGATCTTCGCCGGTTTCCGCGACGACGTGGACCGGGTGATGGCCTCCCTCGACCTCGTCGTCGTGCCGTCGCTGTGGGAAGGCTTCGGTCTGGTTCTGTTGGAAGCGATGCGCGCCGGTCGGGCGGTCGTGGCGACCGCGGTCTCTGCGATCCCGGAAGTCCTCGTCGATGGGGTCACCGGCCTCCTCGTCTCGCCGGGCGACGAGGCCGCGCTGGCGGCGGCCATGGCGAGCCTGCTGCGCGATCCACCTCGGCGCGCCGCGATGGGGGCGGCGGGTCGGGCGCGCCTGCACGCGGCGTTCAGCGTGGAGGCGATGGTCCGCTCCACGGTCGAGGTGTACCGGGAGGTGGCCGCCCCCCGAGGCGGCAGATCCTGATGTGCGGGATCTGCGGGGTCCTGCAACAGCGCGGCCCGATTCCCGAACCGGTGGGCCGCCGCATGCTGCGGACGCTGGCCCACCGCGGTCCGGATGGAGAGGGGCTGGGTATCTACGAACGCGGATCGCTCTCGGCGCTCTTGGGCAGCCGGCGTCTGGCCATCATCGACCTCTCTCCCGCCGGCGACCAGCCCATCCTCAACGAGGACGGTTCGGTCGCCCTGGTCTTCAACGGCGAGATCTACAACTTCCAGGGCCTGCGCGACGACCTGCTCGCCCGCGGTCACCGCTTCCGCTCCCGCACCGACGCCGAAGTCATCGTCCATGGCTATGAAGCCTTCGGTGACGAGGTCGTGCCGCGCCTGGACGGGATGTTCGCCTTCGCGCTCTGGGACGGCCGCGCCGGCCGGCTCCTGCTGGCCCGCGACCGCATGGGCAAGAAGCCGCTCTTCGTCTACGGCGGTGACGGCCTCATGGTCTTCGGGTCCGAGATCAAGGCACTGCTTGCGCATCCGGCAGTGCCGGTGGAGGCCGACCCATCGGTGCTGCCCGAGTATCTCATCCATGGGTATCTCCTGGGTCAGCGCACCTTTTACCGCGGCATCGTCCAGCTGCCCCCGGCCTCGACGCAGATCGCCGACGCGGCAGGTCTTCATCCCCCGCGTTCCTATTGGCGGCTCACCTTTCCTCCGGCGGGAGAGGAGCGGCGGGTCGATGAAGAGGAGGCGGCCGAGGTAGTGCGCGGCCTGCTCGAGGGCGCGGTGCGCCGGCGGCTGATCAGCGACGTCCCTCTCGGCGCGCTGCTCTCGGGGGGCTTGGACTCCTCCATCGTCGCCGCGTTGATGGCCGCCGCCTCCGCCGAGCCCGTGCGCACCTTCGCCGCAGGCCTGACCGGGGACGCCTCGTACGATGAGCGACCGCACGCGCGTGCCGTGGCGGGCTGGGTGGGGACGGAGCACACCGAGTTCGAGGCCCGGGCGGATGCGGCCGGTCTCTTCGATGATCTGCTCTGGCACCACGACCAGCCCTACGGCGATTCCTCCGCGCTGCCCACCTACCTGATCAGCGGGTTGACGCGCCGCGGCGTGACCGTCGCCCTCGCCGGCGACGGCGGGGACGAGGTCTTTGCCGGCTATGAGCGATTCCGGGCCGCCCTCCTCGCAGAGCGCGTGCCCCGCCCGGCGGCCCGGCCGTTGGGAGCGCTGCTGCGCCTCCTGCCCGAGGGGCGCGGATACTACAGCCGGCTCACCCGGCTGCGCCGCTTCGGCGCCGGGGTGGCGGCGCCACTCGCCCGCCGCTACTTGGAATGGGTCGCCGTCACGCCGCCGCGACTGGCTGCCGCCCTGCTCGACGAGCACCTGGAGCGCGAGGTCGGGCAGGTCGTTGCCGCTGTGGAGGCGATCACCGCCGCGGCCGGGGACGCCCACCCGCTGCACCGCCTCCTGCACCTGAACTTCACCACCTATCTGCCGGGCGATCTCCTGGTGAAGATGGACCGGATGTCCATGGCCCAGTCGCTGGAAACGCGGTCGCCCTTCCTCGATCTGGCGCTGGTCGAGTACGCGGCCTCGCTGCCGCCTGGGCTGAAGATCCGTGGGCGCCGAGGCAAGGCGCTGCTGCGGCGCGCCTTTTCCGACCGGCTTCCCCCGGCGATCCTGCGGCGCAGCAAGCACGGGTTCGGCGTGCCGCTGGATGTCTGGTTCCGCGGCGCCCTGCGGCCGTGGCTGGTGGAGAACCTGCTCCCGGCGGACGCCCGCGTCAACGCTTTCCTCCGACCGGGGGCGCCCCAGCGCCTCGTCCGCGCCCATCTCGCCGGCCGGGAGAACCATGGCCACCGGCTCTGGACTCTCCTCACCCTGGAGAGGTGGCTGCGGCTCCTGCCCTCCTGGACGCGGCGCGCCGGTCGGGATGGTTAGCGCAGCTCCCCACCCCGCCGGGCCACCGCGGGGGCTCGTGTTGCGCGTGATCACGCGGTTGAATGTCGGGGGGCCCGCCCAGCACGCCATCCTTCTCACCGCAGGGCTGCGCCGGATCGGGTGGGAGACAGCGCTGATCACGGGGCGCGTCGACACCGGCGAAGGGGACATGGGAGATCTGGCCGTACGCGCCGGCGTTGAGCCGGTGGTCATCGCCTCGATGCGCAACGGCGCCGGTCCGCTGGGGGACCTGCGGACCGTGCTCTCCCTCTACCGGCTCTTCCGCCGCAAGCGCCCCGCCATCGTGCACCTGCACCTGTTGAAGGCGCGGCTCCTCGGCGGCCTGGCGGCGCGGTGGGCGGGCGTCCCGGTCGTGGTCGAAACCCTTCACGGGACGCTGCTGGCGGGCTACTACTCGGCGCCGGTGACGCGCCTGCTGGCGTGGTTGGAACGATGGCTGGCCCGTCGGATAGACGCCATCGTTGCGGTCAGTCCCGCCGTGGCCCGCGAACTCGTGGCCACGCACGTCGCGTCCGATGCGCGCGTGCACGTCATCCCCCTCGGTCTGGATCTGGAGCCATTCCTCGCCGGCGCGGCGCGGCCGACCCTCCGGCGGACGCTGGGAGTGCCGGCGGACGCGCCGCTGGTCGGCGTGGTGGGCCGCCTCGTCCCGATCAAAGGAGTGGACGCGTTCATCGACGCGGCGGCGCAGATCAGGCGCAGCCTTCCCGCCGCGCAGTTCGTCATCGTCGGGGACGGTCCGCTGCGGCCGGGACTGGAGCGGCGCGCCCGCGACGCGGGGCTGGCAGGGCAGGTTCACTTCCTGGGATGGCGAAGAGACCTGGAGGAACTCTACCCGGACCTCGATCTGATCATGTTGACCTCTCTGAACGAAGGCACCCCCGTCTCGATCATTGAAGCGATGGCCGCCGGACGCGCGGTGGTCGCCACGCGCGTGGGGGGTGTGGTTGACGTCGTCGAGGACGGCGTCACCGGCGTGCTCGTCCCCCCGCGCGATCCGGGCGCGCTGGCCGTCGCCGCCGTGGCCCTCCTCTCCGATCCAGAGCGGCGGCGGCGGATGGGTGAGGCCGCGAGCCGGGCGGTCTTCCCGCGCTACAGCGGGGGCCGCCTGGTCGAAGAGACGGATGCCCTCTACCGCAGCCTGCTGGCGCGGCGAGGCCGGCGATCGTGAAGGCACTGATCACCGGCGGCGCCGGCTTCATCGGCTCTCATCTCGCAGAGACTCTCCTGGCGCAGGACGTGCAGGTGACCGTGCTCGACAACCTCTCCAGCGGCCGCCTCGACAATATCCTGGCCATGCAGGGCCATCCCGCCTTTCAGTTCGTCCTGGGATCCATCCTCGATGAGCGCGCCGTCAACGACCAGGCCGCCCGCTGCGACGTCATCTACCACCTGGGCGCGGCGGTCGGGGTGCGCCTGATCGTAGAGCGACCCGTCGACACCATCGAGACCAACGTCAAGGGCACGGAGGTCGTCCTGGAGGCGGCGCTGCGCCACGGGCGCAAGACCCTCATCTCCTCGTCGTCCGAGGTCTACGGCAAGGAGGTCCCCGGGCACGGCAAGTTCAGGGAGTCCGATGACCTCACCTTCGGTACGTCGCTCCGCTTCAGCTACGCCAGCGCCAAGGCCCTCGACGAGTACCTGGCGCGCGCCTACTTTCGGGAGAAGGGGCTGCCGGTGGTGATCGGCCGCTTCTTCAACACGGTGGGGCCGCGCCAGTCCGCCGCCTACGGGATGGTGGTGCCGCGGCTGGTGGAACAGGCGCTGCAGGAGCGCCCCCTCACGGTCCACGGCGACGGCGAGCAGCTGCGCACCTTCACCTGGGTGGGAGACGCGGTGCGCGCCGCCATCGACCTGATGGAGGCCCCGGCGGCCGTGGGCGAGATCTTCAACATCGGCAGCGACGAGGCGATCACGATCAACGACCTGGCCCGGCGGATCCTCCGCCTGTCGGAGAGTCGCTCCGAGATCGTGCACGTGCCCTACGAAGAGGTCTTCGGCGCCGGCTTTGAGGATCCGCGCACGCGTGTGCCGGACAACTCGCGGCTGCGCCAGACAGTCGGCTACCGGCCGACCCTGAGCCTGGACGAGATCCTGGCGCGCGTCATCACCTACACGAGGACGCGCCTGCAGGGAGGAGGGACGCATGCGGACGCACGCGCAGGTCGCCGATAACCTGCGCCAGCGCATCCTCTCCCGGCAGGCCGTCGTCGGCGTGATCGGCCTCGGCTACGTGGGACTGCCGCTGTGCGTGGAGTTCGCGCGCGCCGGCTTCCGCGTCGCAGGGGTAGACCTCGATCCGGTGCGCGTGGCCAGCGTCAACCTGGGGGATTCATACATCTCGGACACGCCCTCAGAGGATCTGCGCCCCTTCATCGTCGACGGCCGGCTGCGCGCCACGGAGGACTACGCGGTCCTCGCCGAGGTGGACGTCGCCGTCATCTGCGTACAGACGCCCTTCACCGCCACCAAAGAGCCCGACCTGCGCTTCGTGGTCAGCGCCCTCGAGGAGGTCGGACGGCGGCTGCGCCCGGGACAGCTGATCGTCCTGCAGTCCACCACCTATCCGGGGACGACGGAGGAGGTCGCCCTCCCCATCCTGGCGCGCTCTGGGCTGGTCGTGGGGGAAGAGTACTTCCTCGCGTTTTCCCCCGAGCGCGTCGATCCGGGCAACAGGGCGTTCGGCACCGCGGACATCCCCAAGGTCGTGGGCGGGGTCACCTCGGCCTGCACCGCCCTCACCGCGCTGCTCTTCGAGCAGATCGTCGCACAGGTGCACCCGGTGGGCTCGGCCCGCGCCGCCGAGATGACCAAGCTGCTGGAGAACGTGTACCGCAGCGTGAACATTGCGCTGGTGAACGAACTGGCCATCCTCTGCGAGCGCATGGGTATGGACGTTTGGGAGGTCATCGACGCCGCCGCCACCAAGCCCTTCGGGTTCATGCGCTTCCTGCCCGGGCCCGGCGTGGGGGGCCACTGCATCCCGGTCGACCCCTACTACCTCTCCTGGAAGGCGCGCGGCTACGACTTCAACACCAAATTCATTGCCCTCGCCGCCGAGATCAACGAGAACATGCCCTACTACGTGGTCGGCCGCGTCATCGAGGCGGTCAATCTGGAGGCGGGGCGCAGCATCGCGGGCGCGCACATCCTCGCCCTCGGCGTGAGCTACAAGCGCGACGTCGGGGACGTCCGCGAGTCCCCCGCGCTGAAGGTGCTGAAGGCGCTGCGCCGCCGTGGGGCCGAAATCAGCTATCATGATCCCCACGTCCCCGACCTCCGGCTGGGAGCCGATCTGCTGCGCTCGACAGAGTTGACCGAAGAGGCGCTGTCGGGCGCGGACTGCGTGCTCATCCTCACCGACCACAGCGGCGTCGACTACCACCGCGTCGGAGCGGCCGCTCGCCTGATCTTCGACACGCGCAACGCCACCCGCGCCCTCAGGTCCGCCGCGGCCAGGATCATCCGGTTGTGAGCGGTCTGCTCGGCGGCGGCCTTCCCGCGGCCGCCCTGATCATGGGCGCCGCCGCGGCGCTCGCTCTGACGCTGACACACCTGCTGCGCGTCCTGCTGCTGCGGACCGGCTCCGTCGACTACCCCAGGGCAGACCGCTGGCACCGCCGTCCCGTCGCCCGGCCGGGAGGTCCTGCCCTCTTCGCGGCGTGGATGGTCGTGCTGGTGCTCCTCGTTCCCGCCGAGGTCCGGCAGCGCCTGCTCCCGGTGGCTGCGGCAGCCGGGGCGGTCTTTGCCCTCGGACTGATCGACGATCTCCTCCGATTACAGACGCTGCCCAAACTGCTGCTGCTCATCGTTGCGGCCTGCCTGCCGCCGATCCTGGGCGTGCGCTTCGAGATGTTCCCGCCGGCCGTCGGGGTGCCGCTGACGATCTTCTGGGTGCTGGGGATCACCAACGCCTTCAACTGGTTGGACAACATTGACGGCCTGACCGCGGGCATCGCCGCGATCGCCGGCGGACTGCTGCTCGTCCAGGTGCTGCTGGCGGGCGATCCCGTCCTAGCCGCCGGGGCGGCGCTCACGGCCGGTGTGGCGCTCGGCTTCCTCGCTTTCAACGTCCACCCCGCGCGCGTCTTCATGGGCGATTCGGGCAGCGGCTTCCTGGGGTGTCTGCTCGCCGTCCTGCCGGTGGCCGCGTCCGCGCAGGCGGTGGGAAACGTCGTCACGACGCTGGTCGTGCCTATCCTCCTACTCAGCGTGCCGATCTTCGACACCGCGCTGGTGACCCTGACGCGGCTGCGCGGCGGTCGGCCGCTGCTGCGCGGCGGCACCGATCACCCCTCCCACCGCCTGGTTGCTCTGGGACTCTCTGAGCGTCGGGCCGTCTTCAACCTCTACGCCCTCTCCGCCCTTGCCGGGGGGGTCGGCCTGGCCGCCTCCCGCCTTGACCTGCTCTCGGCGCTGGTGCTCACCGCGGTCGCCTTAACGCTCTTCACCGCGTTGGGGTTCGTCCTCAGCCGCGTGCGCGTGACGCCGCGCGAGGAGCCGTCTGGGGGGGTCGGGGTGATCCTCGTCCAGGTGATGCACAAGCGCCGTATCCTGGAGATGCTGGTCGACGTCACGCTGATCCTCGCCGCGTACCTGGGGGCCAACCTGCTGCGGTTCGAAGGCGGCCTCCCCCCGTCGGTCACAGCGGTACTGCCGCTGGTGCTGCCGGCGTTGGTGGCGATCAAGATGTCGGTGCTCTACATGAGTGGCGTCTACCGGGGGGAGTGGCGCTACGCGGGGTTCCTGGACGTCGTCGTGCTCCTGCGCGCGGCGACCCTGGCGTCTCTCGTGTCGGTGACCGTGCTGGTCTTGACCACCCGGCTGGTGAACGTCTCGCGCGCCGCCCTGATCCTTGACTGGCTGTTGACGGTCGGCTTCCTCAGCGGCGCCCGCCTCTCCATCCGACTGCTGCAGGAGATGCTGGCGGCGCAGCGGAGCGTGGGGCGGCCCGTCCTCCTCTTCGGGGCAGGAGAGGGGGGGCTGCTGTTGCTGGCGGAACTGCGGAACAATCCCGCCCTGGGCCTCCGCCCGGTCGGGTTCCTCGACGACGATCCGGGCAAGCAGGGGACGCAGTTGCGGGGGATCCCAGTCCTGGGGACGCGGCGGGACATACCGGAACTGGTGCGTCGGCTGCAGATCGCCGAAGTGGTTGTCGCCGCGCCCAGCATGGCGCGGAGCGATCTGGAGGCGGTGCAGACCATCTGCGCCGAGGCGGGTGTGACCTGCCGCGCAATGTCTCTGTTGCTCTCGTGACGCAGTGCCCCGCCACTCCGCAGGAGCCAGCCCGACCGGCGCCGTGAAGGCGATCATCCCCGTCGGGGGGCTGGGCACGCGCCTGCGGCCCCATACCCTCACCACTCCCAAGGTCCTCCTGCACGTCGCCGGCAAGCCCATTCTCGCCCACGTCCTGGACGAACTGATCGCCGCGGGCATCGGCGAGGTGGTACTCGTCACCGGC
The DNA here is from genome assembly GCA_036004665.1 of bacterium. Taxonomy (GTDB): domain Bacteria; phylum Sysuimicrobiota; class Sysuimicrobiia; order Sysuimicrobiales; family Humicultoraceae; genus JACQGZ01. Next base: position 30,122 of record DASYRG010000012.1, read on the forward strand.
TACCTCGGCGAGCAGATTCAGGAATGGGTCCGGGCAAATTACGACATCCCTTCCGCCTTCGTGGAGCAGCGCGAGCCATTGGGCAATGGACACGCCGTCTACGTGGCCCGGCACCACCTGGACGGCGCTCCTGTCCTCGTCCTCTTTGGGGATACGATCATCCGGACGCATCTCCCCGAGCTGCTGGCCAGATCCGAATCCAGCGCGTGCGTCAAGGAGGTTCCGGACCCACGGCGCTTCGGAGTGGCCGAGGTCGACGCCGGCGGGTACATCACGCGGCTGGTTGAGAAGCCGGAGCACCCCGCCAGTAACCTGGCGCTCGTCGGCTGCTACCTCATTCGGCGCTCCGCCGCCCTGGCGGACGCCCTCGTGCGGATGGTGCAGGAAGAGCGGCAGGTCCGCGGTGAGTACTGGCTCGCGGACGCGATGCAGCTGATGATCGATGCTGGTGAGCGGTTGCGCACCTTCCCCATCAACCACTGGTACGATTGCGGGACCGTTGAGGCGCTCCTGGTGGCCAACCGCGAGCTGCTCGACCTCTCCCCGCCGGCAGCCCCGACGATCCCCGGCGTCGTCGTGCATGAGCCCGTGGCGGTGGACCCAGCGGCGCGCATCAGCGATTCGGTCATCGGGCCGCATGCCTCCGTGGGTGCGGGAGCGGTCATCCGCGGCGCCGTGGTGCGCGACGCCATCGTCCATCCCGGCGCCCTCATCGACCGCGCCGTGGTGTCGGGCGCGGTCATCGGGGAAGGCGCTCGGATCGCCGGATCGTAAGGCCGGGTAGTGGGTCAGTTTGAATTCCCAGCTTCAGGTTGTAAGCTGAGCTCTACGCCCGTGTGGTGCTTGGCGACCGTTCCCGGCTAGACTGCGAAAGGATACACCCCATGACAGATGCGAACTCAGCTGCCAGTACGCGAACCTCGAAAGTCATCAAGGCTCCGCGCGCAGCTCTCTATCGAGCGTTTACCGACCCTGCAGCCTTGGCTGTCTGGCTTTCGCCGGGAAAGATGACCGGAAAGGTCCATGAGTTCGACGCCCGAGTTGGCGGAGGCTATCGGATGTCGCTATTCTATCCCTCATCCGAGCAGGTGTACCGCGGCAAGACCTCGGAGCGGGAGGACCGTTTCACGGCACGGTTCGTGGAGCTCACGCCCCCAAGAAGAATCGTCCAAGCGATATCCTTTGACTCGGTGGATCCCGCCTTCTCAGGAGAGATGACCATGGTGGTCACATTTGAGGATAGAGTCGGCGGGACAGAAGTGACCATCTTGTTTGAGCACATACCGTCGGGCATACGTTCCCGAGGATAATGAGGCTGGCACTCGGTCGTCACTCGAGAAGCTGGCCCGCTATGTCGAGTAGGAAAGCGGAAGTTCCTGTTGGCACCGAAACCCGAACTTGAAAGTGACCCACTACGTAAGGCCGGCCTGCGTTGACGGGCCGTGTTCCCAGCCCCTATGATTAGCCGGTCTGTGCGAAAATAGACTCGAAGGGGACGGCATGGCATCAAGCACCACTGCGACAATTCCCGCACGCCGCTGGCGGCTCATCGACGCCGACGGACAGATCTTGGGGCGGCTCGCCACGAGGGTCGCGGTGATGCTGCGCGGCAAAGACAAGCCGACCTTCACGCCGTCGCTCGACCGCGGAGACTTCGTCGTCGTGATCAACGCGGCGAAGGTGCGGCTGACCGGACGGAAGCTGCAGCAGAAGCACGCCTATCGGCACTCCGGCTACGCCGGCGGGTTCCGCAGCGTTCCCTACGAGCGTTTGATGCAGACGCATCCCGACCGGGCCGTGGAGGCCGCAGTGCGGGGCATGCTGCCCAAGAACGCCCTTGGCCGCCGGTTGATCCGGAAGCTGAAGGTCTATGCGGGCCCGACCCATCCGCACGCCGCACAGCGCCCGGTGGCGGTGAAGTAACGAGACTGGGAAGGTAGGGAGACTGATGGCAGAGACACCGATCGCGCACGCGGCGGGCAGCCGCAAGGAGGCTCGCGCCCGCGTCTGGCTGCGTTCCGGCGGCGGCCGGATCAACGTGAACGACCGTGAGCTCGACCGCTACTTCACGACAGCGGCCCTGCGTGGCGCCGTCCGCGCGCCCTTGCTGGCGACCGAGACCCAGGGACGGTACGATGTGGCGGCTCACGTCGACGGCGGCGGCGTGCGCGGCCAGGCCGAGGCGGTGCGCCACGCGCTTACCCGGGCGCTGGTGGCTGCGGACGAAGGCCTGCGGCCGACCCTGCGCAAGGAAGGGTTTCTCACCCGCGACCCCCGGATGAAGGAGCGCAAGAAGTACGGACGCAAGCGGGCGCGCAAGGGCTTCCAGTACAGTAAGCGCTAGGACGGGAGTCCTCCCCGCCCCGAAGCGTGGCCTCCTGCGCCCGCCGAGGCTGGGTGCGGTGCTCATGGGTATCGTAGGGCTGCTCCGGCGGTTGCGATTCGATGTCCGCAAGACGCCAAACCCGCTCCCCCGCCTCACGCATGCCGAGGCGACGCACCTGCTGTATTTCAAGCGAATGCTGAGCCTGGTCTCGGATATCGAAGGTGACGTCGTCGAATGCGGCGTGGGCCGGGGGCATTCGCTCCTCGCCTTCGCCATCCTCCTGCGGGATGAGGAGAAGGTCCGCAACCTGTGGGGCTTTGACTCGTTCGCTGGTTTCCCTGCCCCGACCGAGGAGGACCACAGTCCCCGGAACCCCCGCGCAGGCGAGTGGGCCGTCGCCTCGCGCCAGGACGTCCACCGGCTGCTCCTGCAGGCTGGCTTGGACCCATGGTTCGTCGATACACGCGTGGTGTTGGTCGAGGGGTTCTTCCAGGACACCCTGCCGCACTACCGGGGTCGCCAGATCGCGCTGCTCCATCTCGACGTGGACCTCTATGCGTCCTACCGGTCCTGCCTGACACACCTGTGGCCCAAGGTGGCGGTGGGCGGGGTCGTGCTCTTCGACGAGTACCGAAACACGATGGAGAACATCAAGTTCCCCGGGGCGGCCAAAGCCATCGACGAGTTCTTTGGGGCCGAGGCGTCTCGTCTTCGGCGAGACGAATCCTCGGGCAAGTTCTATTTGGTCCGCACGAAAAGCTAATGGCGATCCGGGTAGTCATCCTCGGGGCAGGCGGGCGGGACTTTCACAACTTCAATGTCTACTTCCGCGACCGCCCCGAGTACGAGGTCGCGGCGTTCACCGCCACCCAGATCCCGGACATCGAAGGCCGCACCTATCCGCCGGCGCTGGCGGGGCCGCGCTACCCGCGCGGCATCCCGATCGTGGCTGAGGAGGAGCTTCCTCGCCTCCTCGCCGGCCGCCGGATCGATCAGGTCGTCTTCGCCTACAGCGACGTCTCCCACGAGCAGGTGATGCATCTCGCCTCGCAGAGCCTCGCCGCCGGAGCGGGGTTCCGCCTGCTCGGACCGGACGAGACGATGCTGCCCTCGGCCGTCCCGGTGGTGGCGGTGGGGGCGGTGCGCACCGGCAGCGGCAAGAGCCAGACCACCAGGCGTCTGGCCGCCATCCTCCGGGGGATGGGGCGGCGCGTCGTGGTCATCCGCCACCCCATGGCCTACCGGGATCTGGCCGCTCAGGCGGTCCAGCGCTTCGCCACCCTTGAGGATCTGGACCGCGCCGGCGTGACGATCGAGGAGCGGGAGGAGTTCGAACCGCACCTGGCCGCAGGGACGGTGGTCTACGCCGGCGTCGACTATGCGCCGATCCTCCGCCAGGCTGAGGAGGAAGCGGAGGTGATCCTCTGGGACGGAGGCAACAACGACTTCCCCTTCATCCGTCCCGACCTGTTCATCGTCATCGCCGACCCGCACCGTCCGGGGCACGAACTCCGCTACCATCCCGGCGAGACCAACCTGCGCATGGCCGACGTGGTGGTAATCAACAAGGTCGACTCCGCCGCGCCCGAGCAGGTGCAGGCCGTCCGGCGCAACATCGCCGCGGTCAATCCGCGGGCCGCGATCGTCGAGGCCGCCTCCCCGATCAGCGTGGACCAGCCCGATCTCCTCGCCGGCCGGCGCGCCGTGGTGGTGGAAGATGGTCCCACGGTGACGCACGGGGAGATGCCGCATGGCGCCGGCTACCTGGCGGCGCAGCGGGGCGGGGCGCAGGTCGTCGATCCCCGTCCCTATGCCGTCGGCTCGCTGCGCGATCTCTACCGACGGTATCCTCATCTCGGACCGGTGCTGCCGGCGATGGGCTACGGCGCTGCCCAGGTGAAGGAACTGGAAGAAACCCTCGCCCGGACCGAGGCGGATGTCGTCGTCATCGGCACCCCCGTGGACCTGCGGCGCGTCCTGCGCCTCGGGCGTCCCGCGGTGCGGGTTACCTATGAACTGGCGGAGCGCGCCACCCCCACGCTGGCAGATCTGCTTAGCGACTGGTGGGTGCGAAACGGGGGAAGGAGCCGGACAGGTCAAACGGAGGGAAGGAGCCGATCGGGATGAACCTGCGGGGCCGCGATCTGATTTCGATGGACGACTTCACCGCCGAGGAGGTGCGGGGGGTCCTCGAGCGCGCCGCTGCGATGAAGCGCACCGGCGGCGCCGACCCGACGCGCCCGCTGGCCGGCCGGGTCCTGGCGATGATCTTCGAGAAGCCGTCCCTGCGCACGCGGGTGACCTTCGAAGTGGGGATGGCGCACCTGGGGGGCGCCGCCATCTACCTGGCGCCCTCGGACGCGCAACTGGGAACGCGCGAGACCATCCCAGACGCCGCGCGCAACCTGGCGCGCTGGGTGGACGCGATCATGGCCCGCACCTTCGCCCACGACACGGTGGTCCAGCTGGCCGAGTTCGCCTCGGTGCCCGTGATCAACGGCCTCTCCGATCTCGAGCACCCCTGTCAGACCCTGGCGGATCTGCTCACGCTGTCTGAGCGCCTCGGTGATTTTCGCGGCCGGACCCTCGCCTGGGTGGGCGACGGGAACAACGTCTGCCACTCGCTGCTGCTGGGTGCCGCAAAACTGGGGTTGTCGGTGCAGGTCGCCACGCCCGCCGGATTCGCCCCCACACCGGCTGTCGTCGAGCGCGCCCGGAGCCTCGCGCGCGACGCTGAGGCCGCGATTGAGGTGATGGAGGACCCGGCTGAGGCGGCGTCGGGCGCCGACGCCATCTACACGGACGTCTGGGCCAGCATGGGGCAGGAACAGGAGAAGACCGCCCGGGCCCGGGCGTTCCGTCCCTACCAGGTGAACGCCGCCCTGGTCGCCCGCGCCGCCCCCACGGCGATCGTGCTGCACTGTCTCCCCGCCCACCGGGGGGAGGAGATCACCGACGACGTCCTCGACGGTCCCCACTCGGCGGTGCTCGATCAGGCCGAGAATCGCCTCCATGCGCAAAAGGCGCTCCTGGCGATGATACTCTCTTAGGGAGGGGCCATTTTGCTGCCGGGCTGATGCCGACCGCGCGCGACCTGCTGAATATCCTGGACATCCTCCTCGTCACCATCCTCATCTATCAGCTCCTGCTCTTCATCCGCGGTACACGCGCCGTCCAGCTGGTCATCGGCTTGCTCGGGCTGCTGCTCCTCTACACCATCAGCCTCCGGCTCGGCCTGCGGACGGTCGCCTGGCTGCTGGGCCAGCTGGGGATCGTCATTCCCATCGCGTTCCTCATCCTCTTCCAACCCGAACTGCGCCGTATGTTGGAGCAACTCGGGCGCGGCGCGCCCCTGGCGGGAGCCTTCGCCAGCCCGCTGGGGCGCGAGGAGGCGATCCGGCTGATCGGGGACGTCGCCCGCGCGGCCCGTGTGCTGGCCATCCGCAAGACCGGCGCGCTGATGGTGCTGGAGCGCACCACCGGGCTCACCGACGTCGTGGAGACCGGCATCAAGATCGACGCCACGGTCTCCGTGCCGCTGCTGCTGACGATCTTTCACCCCAATACGCCTCTGCACGACGGCGCCGTGATCATCCAGGGCAACCGCGTCGTCGCAGCCGCCTGCCTGCTCCCGCTCAGCGAGAACCCCACGCTCAGCAAGACGCTGGGGACCCGCCACCGGGCCGGGCTGGGGATCAGCGAGCAGACCGATGCCGTGGCGATCATCGTCTCTGAGGAGACGGGGATCATCTCCGCCGCCGCCGACGGCGTGCTGCGCCGCGGCCTCTCTGAGGAGGAACTGAAGATCTACCTGATGGGACTCTTTGGTCCCCCGTCGTCCCGCCCGCTGCAGTGGCGTCCCTGGCGCCGGGACGCAGCTCCGGGGGCGCGCACTCTGCCGTCACGAAGGCCAGGGGACCTGCCCACCCGGGAGCCGGGAACCCTGCCCACCCGGGAGCCGGGAACCTGATGGAGGGACGGTGAGCGTGCGCGCCCGCCTGCGCGCCCTCTTCACCGAGAGGGCGTTCCTGTTGCTGCTCTCCCTGGCCATCGCCACTACCCTCTGGTGGTTCGTCCGGGACGGTCGCTGATCACGTGCCCCGTCTCTTCGGCACCGACGGGATCCGTGGGGTGGCCAACCGCGACCTCACCCCCGAACTGGCGATGGCGGTGGGCCGCGGGCTCGTCGCGACGCTGGGGCGGGGCGACGCGCCGTACCTGATCGCCCGGGATACCCGCCTCTCCGGCGAGATGCTGGAGGCGGCGCTCGTCGCGGGCATCTGCGCCGGCGGCGGCGACGTCGATCGGGCCGGCATCCTGCCCACGCCTGCGATGGCGTACCTGGTGCGGCAGCTGCACCGGCCGTGTGGCGTGGTCCTCTCCGCCTCGCACAACCCCATCGAGGACAACGGCATCAAGGTCTTCGGACCGGACGGTTTCAAACTGCCCGATGAGGTGGAGGACCGCATTGAGGCCGCGGCGGCAGCCGGCGGGGACCGGCCCCTGGGAACGGCGATCGGACGGGCGGCGGACTTCGAGAACGCCGAAGAGCTCTACCTGGATTACCTGATGGGCCTGGGATTGCATCCCCTGTCCGGGTTGCGCGTGACCGTCGACTGTGCCTATGGCGCGTCCTACCGGGTCGCGCCACGGCTCTGGCGGGCCCTGGGGGCCGAAGTGATTCCGCTGCACGATGACCCGGACGGGGCAAAGATCAACGTCGCCTGCGGCTCCACCCATCCGCGCCCGCTAGTGGAGGCCGTGCTGGCCCATCGGGCGGACGTAGGCTTCGCACACGATGGGGACGCCGATCGGGTGATCGCCGTGGACGAGCGCGGGGAGGTCGTCGACGGCGACCTGATCATGGCCATCGCTGCCCGCGATCTGGCGGCGGAGGGACGGTTGCGGGGCGGGCTGGTCGTGGCCACGGTGATGAGCAACCTGGGGCTCGAGCGGCTCCTGGCCGCACAAGCGATCCGGCTCGAACGCGCCCGCGTCGGGGACCGCTATGTGTTGGAGCGGATGCAGGACCTCGGTGCCTCCCTCGGCGGCGAACAGTCGGGGCACATCATCTTCCTCGAGGAGGCCACGACCGGGGACGGGCTGCTCACCGCGCTGCATCTCGCCGATGTGATGCGCCGCAGCGGGCAACCGCTCTCTGCCCTCGCCGGCGGTTTTCAGCGCTTCCCTCAGGTGCTGCACAACGTCGTCGTCGGCGACCGCCACCGCTGGGAGGCCGATCGTGACGTCCGCGCGGCCATCGACGACGCGGAGACGCGTCTGGCCGACCAGGGGCGCCTCCTCGTGCGCGCCAGCGGCACCGAGCCCCTCGTACGGGTGATGGTGGAGGCGCACGACGCCGCGGAGGCCGAGGCGGTGGCCGCCGCGGTGGCGCAGGTCATCGCCGCGCGGTATGGGACCGCCACCTCCGGCGCCGGCGGTGCCGATGCGGCTGGTGCCGACGGTGCCGATGGGGCTGGCGCCGATGGTGCCGATGTGGGCTGATGGATAAGGGGTCGGCGATCTCGGTCGCGCTCCGCCCCCCGCTCGCCGTGGACGTCCTCGGCGTCCCCGTCCACCCGCTCTCCCTGGTCGAGGCGGTCGAGCGACTGGCTGAGGCCGTCAGAGACCGCGAGCCCGCCACCGTGATCTCGTTGAACGGCGCGCTGCTGCGCCGCGCCCTGGGCGACCCCAAGGTGGCCGCGGCGGTACGCGGCGCCACCCTCGTGATCCCCGACGGCGTAGGCGTGCTGGTGGCCGCCTGGATTCTTGGGATTCCTCCGATCCGTCGGTTAGCCGGGGTCGACCTGGCGGATGCGCTCTGTACCGTCGCGGCGGCCCGGGGATGGCGAATCTTCCTCCTCGGCGCAGCCCCGGGAGTGGCGGATGCCGCCGCGGCCCGTCTGGCCGCAAGGTATCCGGCGCTGCAGATCATCGGGACCGAGCACGGCTTCTACGCTCCGGAGGGTGAGCCGGCGCTGTTGGAGCGGATCCGGCGCAGCGGTGCGGCGGTACTGCTGGTGGCCTTCGGCGCCCCGCGTCAGGAACTCTGGCTGCACGCGCACGGCACCGCCCTGGGCGTCCCGGTGCTGATGGGGGTCGGCGGGACGCTCGACGTACTGGCGGGGCGGACGCGGCGGGCGCCGCGCTGGGTGCAGAAGGTGGGGCTGGAGTGGTTCTACCGGATGGCGCGCGAACCGTGGCGGTGGGGCGTCGTGCGCACAATCCCCCCGCTCTTCCTCATCGCGCTGCGGGAGAGGATTCGCCGGATCGTGGGCGAACGAGAGGATGCCACGGCTGAGGGGAGGTGAGGGGTGCGCGCCGGGAGGCGCGCGAACTACGAGCTATCGTGCCATCAGCGCCTGAACCTGCCCGAGAGGGCGACCGAACGCCCTGGCGGAGCAGGTTGACGAGGGAGGGGACCTCGGAACGCTTCGGCGGGTGACCCTAGGCCTGGTCCGGGCCTGCACGATCCTCCGCTCCTGACGCCACGGAGACCGGAGGCAAGGGGAGGCAACAAACCCCGGCGGCAACGCCGGCCCAAACTGCCCCCCGGGACATCGACGGCGAGAACCGACAACCTGGGTATGTCCTATGTGGGCACCCCCATCGGAGGGTCATCCATGTGTGGAATCATCGGCTATGTCGGCTATCGTGACGCGCTCCCCGTCCTGCTGGACGGGCTGCGCCGGTTGGAATACCGTGGGTACGACTCCGCGGGGGTTGCCGTGCTCGAGGATGGAGAGATCGCCGTCCGCAAGGCAGCCGGCAAACTGTCCCGGCTGGCGGACATGATGGCCCTGGCGCCCGTGCGCGGCCAGATCGGCATCGGGCACACCCGCTGGGCCACCCACGGAGTCCCCACCGACCAGAACGCACACCCGCACACTGACTGCAGCGGCGCCCTCGTGGTGATCCACAACGGGATCATCGAGAACTTCCTTTCGCTCCGGGAGCGATTGGCCGCAGAGGGCCATCGCTTCCGGTCCGACACCGACACCGAGGTGATTGCGCATCTGATCGAGGAGGCCTACGCTGGCAGCAACGGCGCGCCCGACGCACTGGAGTCTGCGGTGCGCCGGGCGATCGCCCAGACGACCGGCGCCTACGCCATAGTGGTGATGGCGCGCGATCATCCCGACCGCATCGTCGCCGTGCGCCAGATCAGCCCGCTGATCGTCGGCCGCGGGCGCGGCGAGACGATTCTGGCATCCGACGTTCCCGCGCTCCTCCCCTACACCCGTGAGGTGATGATCATCGAGGACGGTGAGATGGCCACACTCACCCCAGAGGCGGTTACGATCACCGACCTGGCCGGAGCCGTGCGGGAGCGCCCCGCCCTCCACATCGACTGGGACGCGGAGATGGCAGAGAAGGGGGGGTTCCCCCACTTCATGCTCAAGGAGATCCACGAGCAGCCCCGCGCCCTCTCAGACACCATGATGGGGCGGCTCGACATGGAGGATCGGGTCGAGCTCGAAGGGATAGGCGCGCCGGCGGGATTTGTGGAAAAACTCCAGCAGGTCTGGATCACCGCCTGCGGCACCGCCTACCATGCCGGCCTGGTGGGACGGTGGCTGATCGAGCATCTCGCCAAGATCCCCACCGACATCGAGCTGGCCAGCGAGTTCCGCTACCGGGATCCCCTGGTGGCCAAGCGCACCTGGGGGATCGCGATCAGCCAGTCGGGGGAGACCGCGGACACGCTGGCGGCGGCCCGGGAGGCGAAGCAGCGGGGCGCGCGCCTGCTGGCGATCACCAACGTCGTCGGCAGCACCCTCTCGCGGGAGGCCGACGACCTGCTCTACATCCGCGCCGGTCCGGAGATCGCGGTGGCCTCCAGCAAGGCGTATCTCACCATGCTGGCCGCGCAGGTCATGCTGGCCATCGACCTGGCCGCGCGCCGGGGCACGGCGAGCGAGAGCGAGCTGGCCGCGCTGCTGACGGGTCTGCGCGCGCTGCCGGCGAAGATCCAGGCCGCCCTTGCCCTAGAGGACGGCATCGCCCGGCTGGCCCGCCGCCACCGCGACGTCGAGCATGTCTTCTTCATCGGCCGAGGCCTCGATTACCCGGTCGCCATGGAGGGCTCGCTGAAACTCAAGGAGATCTCCTACGTCCACTCGGAGGCCCTGGCCGCCGGCGAATTGAAGCACGGCACGCTGGCCCTCGTCACGCCGGGCACCCCCGTCTTCGCCCTGGCCACGCAGCGCCATGTGTACGAGAAGACGGTGTCGAATATTCAGGAGGTGAAGGCGCGGGGGGCGGAGGTCATCGCGGTCGCCTACGAGGACGATACCGAGATCGGCCGCCACGCCGACGAAGTGATCGGCATCCCGCGCACGCACGACCTGCTGGCGCCGATGGTGGCGATCGTGCCCCTGCAGCTGCTGGCCTATCACGTCGCCCGGGCGCGCGGTCACGACATCGACCAGCCGCGCAACCTGGCGAA
>DASYRG010000013.1:0-32238 GCA_036004665.1 bacterium
GGGGCCACAAAAAAGCAGGTGGACACGTCCTGAACGCGGTGGACGCATTTCTCCTGTCCCGCCGCGTTGCCAACCACTCATCAAGAACGCTGGAAATCTACGCCGCCAACCTGGCGCGGTTCGCGCGGGCGACCAGGCTGCTCGACACAGCGGACGCCTCAGCGCTCGTCGTACAACGCTACCTCACAGGGCTGCGAGACCGCCTCAAACCCATCTCCATCAACTAGCATTACCGTTGCCTGCGGGCATTCTTTGCCTGGTGTGTTGAGACCGGTCTCCTCCAGGCGCACCCCTCGCGTGGGCTGAGAATGAACGTCCCCAAGACCCTTCCGACGGTTCCGGAGGATACCGTGCGCCGGCTCTTGGCCGCGTGCCCGGACACTGTCGAGGGCCGCAGGAACAGGGCGCTTGTCGCCCTGCTGGTCGACAGCGGCCTCCGGGTCAGCGAAGCCCTTCGCCTTCGTATTGAGGACGTGCATTTCTCGGCCCGGACGCTTCAAGTTCGAGGCGGCAAGGGCGGCAAGGATGGCGTGGGGTTTTTTGGGGCGGAGACGGTCGTGGGTTCAAGTTCCTCCGGGCGCGCCAGCCTAAAGAACCAGAAGGATGCAAATCTCTCTCTGCTGGCCCAGCGAGGCCTGCGGATGACACCCCCAGCAGGAAATCGACTCGGCGCCTTCTAATGAAACCGCGAACGAGTGAACAGGAAGGGGGGAGAAGTATGCTCACACGACGCGAGGCCCTCCGAAGGTCCGCCACGATCGCCGCCGCGGTCGCAGGCGGACAGCTGTTGGCTCCCTATCTGGCCCGGTCCGCCTTTGGCAAGCAGGCCGCCCAGCTCCCGCCGCCGGAGACGACCACGATCCGGGTCGGTGTGTTGCCGTGCGACCATCCGATCATGGCGTCCGAAGCCTTCCTGCAGCAGGAAGGCTTCACAAGGGTAGAGCTTCTCGCCGGCCGACAACTGGCCAGCGTGGACATCGATGTGGGCTTCCCCATCGATGTGGCTCAATACCTCGAAGGCGGCCAACGAGTCGTAGCGTTCGCCGGCCTCCACGCCGGATGCGCCGAGGTCTGGGCACAGCCTGGCATAAACTCGCTGCAGGATCTCCGGGGCCGCGCGCTCGTCGTTCAATCGAGGGCGATCGGGAACTTCGCCTACAGCTATACGGCGATCGTCCTCAAGAACGCCGGGGTCGATCCGAGTCAAGTCAACTGGGTGGTGCAGCCGAACGCAAACCCGACCGCGCTATTCCTCGAGGGAAAGAACGAGGCCGTGTTCGCTGCGCAGGCCGGCACAGCCGCTCTGCATGCGAACCCCGCCAACCGCGGCCACGTTATTCATAGTCAGCTGATGGAACGACCGTGGTCCACGCTGGCCTGCTGCTTGCTCATCGCGAAGCAGGAGTGGTATCGTACCAACCCCGTCGCCGCGAAGCGCGCGGTGCGCGCCATCCTCCGGGCGGCTGACGCCCAGACGCCGAGCCGTGCCGAGGCCGTGAAACGCATCACTGACCGCGGACTCTTCGGCGGCCCGTCCAGCTTCGACAACGTCCTCTATGCCGCGAGCATGGTGCCGGCTAACTGGCGTGATCTTGACATGGAGCGGAGTCTCCGGTTCTACGCGCAGTTGTTGGCCGACGTGGGACTGCTGAAGGTCAGCGTGGACGACGTCGTCCAGACTGCCGACTCCCGGATTCTCGAGGAGGTGCAGGCCGAGCTACGGCGGAGCTAAGGAACCGAATCTCTCGCGGACAGCGCGTTACCGCCTCCAGGAAAATGACCCGAAGGGACGCGGGGTCAGGGCCGCGTCCCTTCTTCGTTCCGCGCTCAGTCCTCGGTTATTCCGCCGACCACTGCCGATGGCTGCCCGAAATTCCTCTGCATGATTTGGCCTCCCTCAAAACGCGTCGAGTTCGATTGACCTGACGCGCAGCGTCGCTGCACGGACAGGCTACCAGCCCCCAACCACTCAGTCTCAAGGCGAGGTTATCTTTCAATCGATGCTCGATGGAGCAAGGACAAGTCAACGGAAGGGTCGAAACGAAGCATGGGTTCACTGTCCTGGGAGCCGCAGAAATAGTGGGTTCTCTACTCACCTAACAGCTCAGTATTTGCACGCAGGGGGTCAGGGGTTCGAATCCCCTCGTCTCCACCAGCCAAGATGCAAACGGGGCACGGCTTTCAGCCGCTGCCCCGTTTCTGCTCAGGGCCTCAAGGAGCCAGAGAGTACAGCCTAATTGTTCATACTGGCCATCGCGGGCGGCAATACCTTGAGTTCCGCTGAGACGAACGTATGACTGTCGAGGAAACGCAAGAGGCGCTTCGGAAAGCCAGAACCGTGAAGTATCGAAGGCCGGGAAGGTGGCGACAGGTTAGGCGATGGGAGAAGCAGTCGCCAAAACCCGCCTCGTTGCTGGAGCGGGCGACGGGATTATTACCCGCAGCCATCGGCGTGGCAAGCCGATGGGGATCTCAAAGACCAGCCTTTTTACGCGGCGCTTTGAAGCAGGTGCTGCCTGGATGCTAGCGAGAAGAAGGATCATCTGAATGGGCCACACGTGGTCCGCGATACGATCGGCTATGCCGCCTCCGGACTTACGAAAGTCGATGGCGCCGCCCAGGGTGGCGGATTGGATTTGCAACAGATTTGCAGCCTCGCGCTCGTACGCCATGAATCGAAGGAAAACTCCGCAAGGATGAACGACCCATTGGAGGACACCATGTTTAGCATCAAAGACCGCGAGCGTCTGCGCGATCGTGTTCTCCAACTTGCCTCATCTGACTCGCGCGTCGTAGCTGGAGCCATCGTTGGTTCACTCGCCCACGATGAAGGAGATCGTTGGTCTGATCTCGACTTGACCTTCGCTGTTACGGATGGCTTGGCTATCGCTGACGTGCTTGACGACTGGACGCGCAGCATTGTGGATGAGTTCGATGCTACCCGTCTCTTCGATTTGCCACGTGGGGCTACGATCTACCGCGTGTTTCTACTCCCTGGCTGCCTGCAATTCGACCTCTCGTTCACGCCAGCGTCCGAGTTCGCGGCGACGAGCCCAAAGTTTAGGCTGTTGTTTGGCCGCGTCGTCGAGAAGCCTTACCCTCGGCCCCCTTCGGCGGACGAACTCTTTGGCTACGCTGTGCTCCACGTGCTACACGCGCGCTTTAGCATCGAGCGTGGCCGCTACTGGGGGGCCGAATACTGGATAAGCGGCGTCCGCGACTACGCACTCAGCCTCGCTTGTCGTCGCCGCGATCTCCCGGCGCGCGAGGGCAGGGGGTTCGATAACCTTCCTGCCACCGTACGCGACGCCTTCAAGGATGCGCTGGTGCGCTCACTGGAGCGAGATGAGCTACTTCGCGCGCTCGGCAGCGCCATCTCTGGGCTACTGCGTGAAGCACGAGCAGGTGAGGTTCAAGAGCTGGCTGCAAAAGTCGAACCTCAGTTACGCAAGCTGACGGTCGCTTCATTATAGGAAAGCACACCGAGGGTGTACCCCCGCGGCGATACCGGACGGCGGGGTTGCCCGAGCGGTCTGCGCCCTGCTCCTCTAGCCTGTTGATCATGTCCATGAGCTGCCTCTCCCAGTAATGCAGGATCATGGGCTTTTCCCATTTGCTCACAACACCAGGGTACTAGAAGTTCTCAGTGCTCCAGTCCATTAGAGGACCCGAGAAAGGTCTGCCCCTCTTGAACGTCGAATCCCAAGCATGGGTTCAGGTCGCTGAAACCCGTGCTGGACGTGGGATTTGGCGGGCGCAAAGATCTTGTGCTTTGCACGCAGGGGGTCAGGGGTTCAAATCCCCTCGTCTCCACCATTAAGCGACAGTAACTCAAGGCGCTCGTCTCCTCCTGCCAAGGAGGCGGGCGGCTGCACGCCGAAGGTCTTCAACCCAATCTGATTCCCAGGAGGATCTCATGCCGCGGCCTCCGGCGATGCACCGTGTCGCGTTGTTCCCAACTGTCGCATTGGCGGTCGAGTTGCTATTCGTGCCCTCCCAGGTTTCCTTCGCTCAGATCCCCCTGCTTCAGATCGCTCAGATCCAAGGTTCGGTGCACCTCTCGCCGTATGTCAACGTGATAGTGGAGACGGAAGGCATCGTCACTGCCAGGCGGTCGGACCGCTTCTGGGTTCAGGACCCGACCCCCGATGCCGACCCGGCGACTTCGGACGGGTTGCTCGTCTTTGGATCCTCGGCCGCAGCCGCGGTCGCGGTCGGTGATTTCGTCCAAGTGCGTGGAAGAGTCACCGAGTTCCGGCCCGGTGGCAGCGCCTCGCCAAACCTGACGACGACCGAGTTCACCTCACCGAGCGTGATCGCGATCATTTCGCACGGCAACCCGCTTCCCGAGCCGACTGTGATCGGCGCCAGCGGCCGCACTCCGCCGACCACCGTCATCGAGGATGACGCGTCCGGGGATGTCGAGACCAGCGGCATCTTTGATCCCGCGCAGGACGGAATTGACTTCTACGAGAGTCTCGAGGGCATGCGCGTGCAGCTCAACAGCGCCGTCGCGGTGGGGCCGACCAACGCCTTCGGGGAAATCCCGCTTCTGGGTGACAACGGTGCGTTTGCAAGGGTACGCACGGCGCGCGGCGGGATCGTGATTCGGCCGAACGACTTCAATCCCGAGCGGTTGCTGACCGACGACCTGCTGATCTTCCCGGCACCCATGGTGAAGGTCGGCGATGGCTTCACGACGCCCGTCGTCGGTGTGCTGGACTACAGCTTCGGCAATTTCAAACTCCTCGTCACGTCCACACTTACCCCCGTCAACGGTGGACTCACCCGCGAGGTGACCGCCACTCCTACAGACCAGCAGATCGTGGTGGCGACGTACAATGTCGAAAACCTCGACCCTAGCGATGGGGCGGCGGCATTCGCCCGGCACGCCCAAATCATCGTCAACAATCTGCGCTCGCCCGACCTGCTCGCAATCGAGGAGATCCAGGACAATACCGGTGCGACAGATGACGGCGTGACAGACGCCTCTGTCACCTGGAACATGCTCATCCAGGCAATCAAGGCGGCAGGCGGTCCAGCCTATCTCTACCGTCAGATCGACCCGCTCAACAACCAGGACGGCGGCGAGCCCGGTGGCAATATCCGCGTCGGTTTCCTCTTCAGGACCGACCGCGGTCTGACATTCATCGATCGTCCTGGCGGTGACGCGACCACCCCCGTGCATGTTGTGAGCACCCCATCTGGACCCAGGCTCTCGATCAGCCCAGGCCGAATTGACCCCCAGAATCCAGCCTGGTCAACGCCGGAAGAGGTGCGGAAGCCTCTCGCTGGCGAGTTCCTGGCCCATGGCAGGAAGCTCTTCGTGATCGCCAACCATTGGAAGTCGAAGAGCCAGGACCAGCCTCTGTTCGGCCGCTTTCAGCCTCCGACGCGGTCCACGGAGACCCAGCGCGACGCTGAGGCGCAGGTCGTGAGGAACTTCGTGAGCGAGATTCTGGCGATCGACCCGCAGGCAAATGTCATCGTCCTCGGGGACCTCAACGACTTCGAGTTCTCGCGACCGCTGACGACACTGAGGGGGAGCGGCGACTTGGAGCTCCATCCGCTTATCGAAACGCTACCACAGAATGAGCGCTACTCGTACGTGTTCGACGGCAATTCACAGACGCTCGACCACATCCTACTCAGCAATAGCCTATTCATGCACTTCGAGTTCGTTTACGACGTCGTACACGCAAACTCAGAGTTCCCCGATCAAGCCTCCGACCACGAACCGCAGGTCGTCCGTTTGGATCTTAGGGGAAGGCCAACGCCCAAGCCGTAACCAGGGTTGGGCTCTTCGGGAACACGACCTGAAACCTGGCCAGCCCGCGCTCCGACGTGAGCCTCGTCAAGCTGACACGCTCTCAGAGCCGCCTGGGCGCGCGCTGGACGTCGGCACAGGCGCCGGTGGCGGTGCGCTCGAGGTCGCGGGTCGGTTCCCGGCGGCGGAGGTGGTCGGTATCGATTTAATCGGCCGCTATGGTAGCGCGAGTGGCGTTGAAGGTTACTCCCTCTCTCGCCGGCCGCCGCTCGTTCCGCCGGCCGATATGACGGTGCTCGTCAGCGCCGTTGTCGGTCCTGAGGTTCCGCGGGCGTTTGCTGTGCAGGTGGCCTATAGAGATCTCGTCGCAGTGGGGCTGGCACTAGTCTCGATAGCGCCGCTACGCATGCGTGCACGCTTTGCCCTGGCCCTCGTCTGGATCTTCAATGTCGAGGGATTCGTCGATTTCCCCAACGCACTCGTTCAAGGCCTGCGCCACGATGTGACCAGTGCCCCATTGGGTGCCGCTTGGTAATTCCCACGTACTTCGTCCCTGCTCTGTTGGTCACACACATCATGATCTTCGTATTATTGCTGAAGCGCAGACCCGCGAGGTAGTATCGTGGGCTAATGGGGTCGGCCAGCCTTTCTCGCGAAGAGTAGGCGAGAGTGAATATGATTCACCACCTGAGACGGGAGCGATAGTTCGACGCTGTGAAGGCGCTGCTCGAGCGTGCATCCCGCCGTTTCGCGCGGCTTGTGACGGATGCCGTCGTCGCACGACCCGCGGCCTGGCGCGTGTTCCGCCCGCTTTTCCGCCGCCAGTGGGACCTGATTGCGCCGTCGTGGGAGCAGGTTCGCCGTCCGGACACGTTCACCCCGTACCTGGCCGGGCTCGACGCCCTCCCTGACCCGCCCCGGCGCGCACTCGACGTCGGCACCGGCACCGGGGGCGGGGCGATCGAAATCGCAACACGTTTCCCCGCAGCGGAGGTGGTCGGCGTCGATTTCTCTGCCCCGATGGTGGCGCGAGCCGCGTCGAAGGTCACACCCTCCCTCGCCGGCCGCGTCTCGTTCCGCCAGGCCGATGCGTCGTCGCTTCCCTTCGGCGACGGCGAGTTCGACCTCGTCGCTCACAACAACATGATCCCGTTCTTCGACGAGATTACGCGCGTGCTTCGGCCGGGCGGCCACGTGCTGTTTGCATTCTCTGGAGGCGCGGAGACACCCATCTACGTGCCTCCAGAGCGCCTTCGAGGCGAGCTCGAGCGCCGGGGATTCTCAGATATTGCGTACTTTTCGCAGGGCCGGGGAACAGCACTGGTCGCACGGAAACGCTAGGCCATGTATCGTTTACTTGAGCTGTTTCGCGATCTGGCTCAGCAGGCCGGCCACCTGTTGCGCCGCTGATTTGGCCTCCACGAGGCTCGTTGTCTTGGTTCCTTTGAGAGCAATGCCGTCCGCTTTGCGAGCCAGAGCGATCAATGTCGGCGCCGATTTCAGGTCAGTGAGGATCCCGTTCCCCTGACCCTCACAGACGTTGCCCCACGATTTGTTGAAATTCTTGCCCTTGGGACCTTCGAGGCAGTTGAGAGCGTGTCCGAGATGGAGCCGGACATAGGGAAAGTTCCCGCCCTTGGCTGCGAAGCCCGCATGGGTGGCTGCGGTCGTCACCTCAGCCTTCACGTTTGCCGGGGCCTGGGCTCGTGGTGAGGGCGAGGCGGGTGCGGGTGAGGCCGGCGCGGGCGCCGGGGGTGGGGGTGCAGGGGTTGAATATTGCGCGTAGGCCACCCCACCCGCAAACAGCAAGATGAGGGCGATTCCTGAAAGCAATGCTTTCATGCGCGATCACCTCCCACAGCATTCTTCCACACAAGAATCACAGCCCTGTAACCGTACCCGTCGATGCAGGCAGAGGATGAGGAGTTCGAATCTTCTGGAAGCGTCTTGCCGCCTCAGACACCGGAGGGAAAAGTCTCCGGGACCTCGGTCCTGTCGGTCGCTTCCATCTGGATGGGATGGAGCGCGGCGGTCTCGTCCACGTGGAGGAGGGCGTCGTAGCGGCGACGCAGGACGGTGGGCACGTAGTTTCCGCGGCGCTCATACCCCGGGTTGTAGACGACGCCGATCGCCCGGTGCCCCCGAGGATCCATCAGCTCGGGTCCGGGGTCGCCTGCGAAAATCATCAGCCGGTCGCCCTCGAACGCCTCGTGGAGCACGTACTCCCAGCTCTCCTCGATTGCCGAGGGAACGCGCATCCTGCGCATCGGCGCTCCCCATTCCGAGCCGGCGATGACGGTCCCTCGATGCGTCGCGAAGCCGACCAGGACGACGTCCGCGGTCGGATGCTGCTCCCGGACGAGCTCTCCGACGTTGACCATCCCGTCGGCGGCCATGTCCGTATAACGAGCGTCTCCGATGTGCGTGTTGTGTTCCCAGACGATCGCTCTGGCCTGCGGGCCGTGATGAGCCATGAGGCGCTCCAGTGTCTCGACCATATGGCGGTCGCGGACGTTCCACGACTCGGCGCCGGCGGACACCATCGTCCGGTAGTAGCGCTCCGCGTTCTTCAGCACGAGGGCGTTCTGCTCGGCGTTAAAGAAGCCCTCGCGCCCTTCCTCCCTGAACTCCTGCGCCTTCCGCCGCAGTTCTGAGAGCAGCTCGACCACCTCATCCTCGCACGTTGACGGGACCAGCCTGGTGGCCCAGGCGTACTCCTGGACATCGCGCCGGTAGGGCTCAAAGCAGACAAACGCGCGGCGCGCCGCGGCCGCGGCCGTGGAATCGACCCTGTCCAGATAGGCGAGGACGGCCTCCATGGACTCCCACAGGCTGTAGACGTCGAGACCGTAGAACCCCGTCTTCGCCTCCACCGGCACGGCGTTGTTGTGGCCGCGGAGCCATTCGGTGAACTCCTGTACTTCCCGATTCGCCCACATCCAGGTGGGCCATCGTGCGAAGTTCGTGAGGACCTCTTCGGCGCTCGCTCCGGCATCGGTCGCGCCTTTGACGTACCGGTTTACCCGGTAGCAGTCGGGCCAATCTCCCTCTACCGCCACGAAAGAGAACCCTTTCTCTTCGATGAGCCGCCTGCTCAGTTGGGCCCTCCAGGTGTAGAAGTCAGAGGTCCCGTGCGTCGCTTCGCCCAGCAGCACGTAGCGTGCTTCGCCGATCCGGGCCATCAACGGATCCAGGTCCCGCGGGTCGCGTAGCGGTCGGGCGAGCCGGCGGACGGAGTCGATCAGCCGTGTTGTGGTGGCGAGTTGCATCCCTACCGATTACTTCCCCCAGCCACGACCCGGCGCACGGGACGTGAACATCCACCGCGCCTCCCATGTGACGCTCGCACGACGCCCGAGACGGGGTAGGACGATAAGGAGAGGGAGGTGATTGGGATGACCCTGAGTATCGCCGTCACGGGGCGCGACGTGGATATTACAGAGGAGATGCGTTCTCAGATCTCCGCTGCGCTGGATCGCGTCGAGCGCCGCCTGCAGGGGTTTCCGCCCGACATGACCCAGACGGACGTCGTGCTGGAGCGTTTGGAGAAGACCGGCGCCTGGCAGGTGCGCATCACCCTCGGAGCCGGCGCCCCTGACCACACCTTCACCAGCACGGAAGAGGGCGCCACGGTCGCCGAGGCGGCCCGGCGCGCCGCGGAGGACATCGTCGACCAGGTCGAGCGGTTTCGGGATAAGGTCCAGCGGAAGGAGCACACCTACGAGGAGGTCCGGGCGATCAAGGAGGGGGAACGGGCCTCCTAGGAAGAGGGTAAAAAGCGATAGAGGAGGGCAGACCTGCATGCTGTTCATCGACCGACTCGACGCCGGACGGCAACTCGCGGGCCGCCTGGCTTCCTTCCGCAGTGAGCGTCCAATTGTCCTGGCACTGCCGCGGGGCGGCGTTGTTGTCGGCTACGAGGTCGCGCGGGCATTGGACGC
Organism: bacterium; assembly: GCA_036004665.1. Lineage (GTDB taxonomy): Bacteria > Sysuimicrobiota > Sysuimicrobiia > Sysuimicrobiales > Humicultoraceae > JACQGZ01. The sequence continues at coordinate 9,709 of DASYRG010000013.1, forward strand.
GCCGCTTGATGTCGTCGTCGCGCGCAAGTTAGGCGCCCCCTATTACCCGGAGTTCGGCATCGGCGCGATCGCCGAAGGCGACGCGCGTGTCCTCGACGAGCGCACGGTGCGCGGGCTCGGTATCTCCGAGAAGCAGATTGAGCGCGTGGAGGCGGAGGAGCGCCTTGAATTGGAGCGGCGGATCCGCCGGTATCGCGGGGACCGGCCGCCCCCCGATCTTCGGAACCGCACCGTGATTCTGGTTGATGACGGCCTGGCCACCGGCGTCACCGCCCGAGCGGCGATTGAAGGGATCCGGCCCCGGCAGCCGCGGAAGCTCATCCTGGCGGTCCCGGTCTGCGCGGAGGAGACGGCTCAGGCTCTCCGGGCCCAGATTGACGACCTCGTCTGCGTCGCGACGCCGTTTGAGTTCCAGGCGGTGGGGGCCTGGTACAGCAACTTCGAGCAAACCTCTGATGAGGAGGTGCACGCGTTGCTTGAGCGCCGGCGCCGCGAGATGGAGGCCGCGGGCGTCGAGGTGGGATCGGGCGCGGGGCGGGGGCGGTCGAATCCCGGGGGTAAGATCGGGATGTGATGCGCCATGGGTGGAGCAGATGCGATACGGTGAAGAAACGATTCAGATCGAGTGTGGCTCCATAAGCCTGAAAGGGAATGTCGCCGTTCCCGCAGACGCAACGGGACTGGTGCTCTTTGCGCATGGAAGCGGCAGCAGCCGCCACAGTCCACGTAATCGCAGCGTGGCTCGCCGGATTCAGTCCGCGGGCCTCGCTACGGTCTTGATGGACCTGCTGACGGCTGACGAGGAGCGGGTGGACATCCTGACGGCGCACCTGCGGTTCGACATCCCCTTCCTTGCCGAGAGACTCATCTGTGCAGTGGACTGGATCGGCCTACAGCCCTCCATCCAGGCCCTGCCGCTCGGACTCTTCGGATCCAGTACGGGCGCGGCGGCGGCACTCGTGGCCGCGGCGACGCGCCCTCAGGTAAGGACGGTCGTCTCCCGCGGCGGGCGGCCTGACCTGGCAGGGTCGGCGCTTCGTCGGGTCCGAGCGCCCACGTTGCTCATCGTCGGGGGGAATGACGAACCGGTGATTGAGATGAATAAAGCTGCCATGGGGCAGTTGCCTGAGGAAAGCTCACTGGTCATCGTGCCGCGCGCATCGCACCTTTTTGCAGAGCCCGGAACCCTCGAAGAGGTTGCCCGCCTGGCCGCCGAGTGGTTCAGCCGCCATCTCTCCCCGCACCGTCTTTCGTTGGTGACTTGATCTGTCGGAGGTCTCGATCAGGACGACGATCTCTTGGATAGACCGAGGCTTGGGTCGCGCGCAGTTGTGCTTCCCGCCGATCCGTGCGACACTGGATGAGCATCGCAGAGGGAATCAGGTCTGTGGTAGCTTGTAGTCGAAGGTGGGAAAAGCATGGCAACTGGGACGGTGAAGTGGTTCAGCAGTGAGAAGGGGTACGGCTTTATCACCCCGGAGGACGGGACGAAGGACGTCTTCGTCCACTTCAGCGCTATTGAGGGAGAAGGGTACAAGTCCCTCAACGAGGGTCAGAAGGTCGAGTACTCCGAGACGCAGGGTCAGAAGGGCCCGCAGGCGTCAGGAGTCCGGATCATCGGCTAACCTCTCAAGAGAACCTTGTCAGGCAACAGGCCTGGGCGGTCACCGTCCAGGCCTGTTGATTTGTTGCAGTTCGGCCGATTCAACCGTTGCGGGCGCCAGCGCATATGCTACGGCCTGCTCCAGCGTCATACTCCGTCCCCCAGACCAGGCCGCCTCGCCGGTCTCCGGCCCCAGAGCGATGCGCGCCTGATCGAAAGCCCGGGCGTGTTCAGCTTCCGTGGTCGGCGGTAGGTGAGTCCCCGCTCCTTCTCGCAGGACGGCCGCGGCGCCGGCCAATCGCAGCGCGCGTGCAGGTTGGCGATCCTCGACCGCCAGGATCGCCAGACCCTCCAGCGCGCGGGCCATACTGCCTTTCGCGCCTAGCTCGCGGGCCGTCTCCAGGCTTTCGTGAAGAGACGAGCGGGTATGCCGATGTAGCCTGTCTGGGATGTGGGTGGTTCCCCCGTGTGAAGGCCCATCCGTATACGCAGCGCCACATCTCAGGCCAGCGGCGCGTGAGGAGGGATCGTTGCGCCTCCACAGCCGCCACGACCGCGTCCCCGGCTCGAGGGAAGGCCACGAATAGTGCGTCGCCTTGAGTCTCGACCTCCACTCCGCCCTTCTTCTTGAATGCAGCGCGAAGGAGCCGATGTGGTCGGCCAGTACCTCGGCATAGCGCTTGCCCAACTGCTCGAGGAGGCGAGTGGATCCCTCGATGTCTGTGAAGAGAAGGGTGACCGTGCCTTTCGGCAACTGGGTCATGGCAGGCTTCCTCGCGTTGCAAGAGGGCGAGTTCAACGGCTAGCCGTCCGCTCCCCCCGTCCGCGGGCTCGGCCGCGTGGCTGGAAGCCGTCCCGACGCCATGGTGTAGGCGGAGTAGGGGTCGCCGCGGCGCAGGCACTGTGTGCGCGTGAGCGATACGCCAAAGAGCGCTTCCAGCCAGCGGTGCACCATGTCGCAGACTTCCGGGTGCGCCACGGCCAGCCGCATCACCGGGCAGTTGTGTTCACGCAGGACGTAGCCTGAAACGGTCCGCTCCAGCACCGGCATGAAGCCGCGCTCGGCCAGGACAGCGCGGGCACGCTCGTAGCGTGGCCACCCCTGCAGTCCTCGCACCGCGGAGAGATCCCGGGCGATCCATTCGTCCCCGATGTGGCGGAGGATCCGCTTCAGATCGCCTCCGTCGCGCACCGCCGCCATCAGGGCGCTCGCGAACTCGTCGTAGTTCTTCGGAAAGAGCGCATCGGCCGCCGGGGTAAGGACGTAGACCACGCTGGGGCGGCGGCGACCCGCCTGCAGCCCGCCGCGGGCGACGAACCCGTCGGCCCGCAGCGCCGCCAGCTGGGTGGTCACGGCCGTGCGGGTGACGCCCAGCGCCCCCGTCAAGTCCTCGACCGTCTGGCCGCCCCGCAGGCGCAGCACATCCAGGAGGCGCCGTCGCGTCTCTGCCATCGCGCCTCCAGTTTAGCTCCCCACTCCCGACATTGTCAATAATGACAAAGACTATTGACATTATTGCTCTAAGGTGTCAATGCTTAAGAACAGACCACGCCCCTGGACGGGGAGGAGGTGCACGGCGATGCAACGATACTCGAGAGGGATCCTCGCGCTGGTTCTCGCCGGTCTGATTTTGGCGCTGTCGGTGAGCGCCCCCGGGCCGGCCACCGCGGCAAATGCCTCGCTGGAGAAGCAGTTCGCCTTCCGCAACGCCATGCGCAGGCTGTGGGAGGACCACATCACCTGGACGCGACTCTACATCATCAGCGTGGCGGCCGACTTGGCGGACAAGGACGCCACTGCGGAGCGCCTGTTGCGCAATCAGGAGGACATCGGTAATGCGATCACGCCGTTCTACGGCAAGGCCGCCGGTGAGAAGCTGACGGCGCTGCTGCGTGAGCACATCCTTGGGGCCGCGGCGCTGCTTGCGGCCGCGAAAGCGGGCGACACGGCCAAGGTGAACGATGCCAGCAAGCAATGGTATGTCAACGCCGACCAAATTGCGGCGTTCCTCAGCGGCGCCAACCCCAATAACTGGCCGCCGGCCGAGATGAAGAAAATGATGCGCGAGCACCTTGATCTGACGCTAGGTGAGGCGACTGCCCGTCTGAAGGGCGACTGGGCGGCCGACATCGCGGCGTACGACAAGATCCACGCGCAGATCCTCCACATGGCCGACATGTTGAGCGCCGGCATCATCCGGCAGTTCCCGGCGAAGTTTAGGTAGAAGTGTCGGTCGACGGCGCGGCGGGCCGGTTAAAGTGGAGACTGAGCGTCCGGCCCGTCACGCTGCCGGGGGGATCAATCCACTTGGAGGAGGCGATGGTCGTGGCGGTCGTTAGAGTTGCTGCGGTGGGAGACGTCGCGCAGGGGACGGGAACAGTGATCGAGGCCGGAGACAAGACCCTCGCGCTCTTCAACCTCAACGGCACGTTCTACGCCCTGGACAACACCTGTACGCATATGGGTGGACCGCTCGGTGAGGGCGATGTCCAGGGGAACGTCGTTACCTGCCCATGGCACGGCAGCCAGTTCGACATCACGACAGGGGAGGTCATCGGCCCCCCCGCGCGGCGGCCGGTCGCCGCCTACCGGGCGTCCGTGGAGAACGGTGAGGTCATGGTGGAGGTCGCGGACGCCTGAGTCCGGCGCCATTCTAGGCGTGGAACGCGGCCAGCCGGTCGCCTTCCTCGTGCAGCTCACGCAACGTTGACCGGTCGAGGCGCTCAAACGGCTCCAGCCGCACTCTCCCGTGTTCGTACTTCCAGATCCCCGCCACCTTGCCGTCGACGAGGAACGTCGCCACGGACTGGGGGGTCTTCGTCGTGAACACGCGTGGCCGGTACTTCTCCGGCAGAACTCCAGTTCGGCGCGCATGCGCGAGCAGCGTTGCATCCCAGGTCGGCAGAAACCGCACCGGGGCCGGCGTCTCGGGGTCTGGGAGCGGCGCGCGTGGAAGGTCGACTAGTTCCTCGCCCGTTTCGCTGCGGAAGCGCCGCAGGCGCAGGCGTTTGAGCGCGGACGCGACATCTCTGACGGGCATCCCGGCCCAATTTGCGATATCGTTTGGCGTCGCCGGACCGAAGCCGCGCAGGTAGGCGCGCACGAGGTGCTGCAGCCCCTCTTCCGGCGTCACGTCCGCGGGTTTGAGCCACTCCTCGGCTGCAGCATAGAGATCCGCGCGCCGGCGTTCCCATGTCCCCGAGGGGGGCACGCGGACCAGGTCGACCCACAGGCCGACGCCGCCCGAGAGAGGCTTGCCGAGCAGCCTGTCGATCTCGGCAGCACGCAGTGGTCCGGCCGCGAGATGCCGCCTGAGTCGAGCGGCCGCCGCGCCCAGATCGCGCGGGCTGCTGCGCTGAGGTTGAACTCGCAGCCACCATTCTCTCCGGCTGCGCCGGACGCCGGCTGCGAAGAGCCAGTAGTCCCGCGCCGAGACGAGATGGATCGTCACGCGCATGAGCGTCCCCAGAACGACCGATCGGCTCTCCAGCGCGCGATTGAGGTCGTCGCGCTTGAAGCCTTCGAGCCTCGACCAGAGGCCGATATACATCGACGGCGCGTACTGCGCCTGCAACCCGGCGACCTGCTCGAGCACTTTGGGCAGGGACATGCGTCCCCGCTTGAGCAGGAGCTGGCGCGCGAGCAGTGCGCGATTGAGCTGGCGCTGCGTTAGGGTGAGGAAGGAGACGACAGCCCGCCGCACCCTCTCGTCACTGACGATTGACCAGTTGGAGTTGGACGCCGATCACTGTTCCGTTCACCGGAGAGACCTCACGAGAGCTGTATTGCCAGATAGCGCGCGTAGTTGAGTCCCCCGGCCTGCCGCTCGTAGGTCAGAGTGGCGGGAACAGGTCCGGCGCCCACGCCCGGGACACGGACGATGATGTTGCCCGCGTACCGGGTTGGAGAGACGTATTTCCCTGCCAACGTCACCGCTTCCGTGGTTAGGGGTTCGAATCCGCGCCCTCGAGGGGCGCCGGGGGCGCAGTGACCTGGGCGGGAGTCAGCCGTCCCGCCCGGGTGTAGACTCGCACGTCTTGGGGATTCAGGGTCACCCTGACGGGCATGCCCCGGGCTCCCTGGAAGTCCGGCGGGGCCACAGCCTTCAGCCGCACCTCTGAGAACAGGACTTCAACGATCTTCCGACGTCCCAGCGGCTGAACCAGATCAATGACCCCGGGTACCCCTTCCCCCAGCCGCACATGCTCGGGCCTGATCCCGAGGATGATCTCCTCTGGCGCGCCGTCGACGGGCACCGTCCACCCATCGACCACTGCCTGCCCGTTGTGCACCCGGCAGGAGATGAGATTCATCGGGGGACTGCCGGTGACTGTGGCCGCCAGTGTGGTGGTGGGGCGGGAGTACACCTCATCGGGAGTGCCGATCTGGTCGGCCTGCCCATCGTGAAGGATGAGGATCCGGTCGCCGAGGGCCATCGCTTCCTCATAGTCGTGTGTGGCGTAGATTGCGGTCTGCCGAATCCGCTGCTGGAGGTGACGCAGTTCCCCGATCATCACCTCGCGCACCTTCGCATCCAGGTTGCTGAGCGGCTGGTCGAGCAGGAGGATCTTTGGCTCGCGCACGATTGCCCGGGCGACCGCGACGCGCTGCTGCTCTCCGCCGCTAAATGTGTGGGGCAACCGGCCGAGCAAGTGGCTGATGCCGAGCAGGGCGGCGACGTCATCGACGCGGCGACGGACCTCCGCGTCGCGGAGACGGCGGCGTCGCAGCGGGTGTGCGATGTTGTCGAACCCGTGCATGTGCGGATAGAGCGCGATGTCGTCAAACACCATGGCGACGTCCCGCTGGCCAGGCCGGGCCTCCTGCACAGGCTGGCCGTCGACCAGGATCTCGCCTGCGTCCGGCCGTTCCAGGCCGGCGATCAGCCGGAGCACGGTCGTCTTCCCCATGCCCGGGGGGCCGAGCAGACAGAAGAGCTCTCCCGCATCCACCTCAAACGAAAGCCCACGTACCGCTTGAACCGTCCCGTAGCGCTTCAGTACTTCGCGGAGGACGATCTCACTCATAGAGCGCCTCGCCGGTGCGGGCATCGAAGAGATACAGATCGGGCGAGGGGAAATCGAGCCGCACGGTCTGCCCCGGCGAGAAGCGGCGGTCTCGCCCGGCGACCGCTTTGAGCCGGTGCGCGCCGATCATGAGTTCGAGCACCTGCTCTGCGCCGGTCGACTGGACCAGAGTCACCTGCGCCTGGAGCCCCCCGCTGCCCAGCGTCAGGCGTTCCGGCCGGATACCCAGCAGCAGGTCCGGGCCGGCTTCCCGCGCGCGGGCCCACCGCTCTGCGCCAAAGAGGAGGCCGTCGGCGACCAGCCTGAGACGACCGTCGTCCTGGGCGAGGCGGCAGGGCAGCAAGTTCATCGTTGGCGATCCCACGAAGGTGGCCACGAAGCGATTCCGGGGGCGGCCGTAGACTTCCTCGGGCGTGCCCACCTGCTCCACTTGGGCCTGGCGCATGATGATGATCTGGTCGCCCAGGGAGAGCGCTTCCTCCTGATCGTGCGTCACGTAGACGGCGGTTTGCCGCAGCTCCAGCTGGAGCCGGCGCAGTTCGGCACGCATGGTCTCGCGGAGACCCGGCCGAATGTTGTTTAACGGTTCATCGAGTAAGAGGACGTGCGGCTGGGTGATCAAAGTGCGCCCCAGCGCAACGCGCTGCATGGTGCTGAGGTCCAGGCGGGCGACGCCGGTGCCGAGGAGGGCCTCGAGCTCGAGCAGTTCGGCAAAGCGGTGGACCGCCTGATCGACCTCTCGACCGGTGACTCCGCGCACCCGCAAACCAAAAGCCAGGTTCTCGTAGACGGACAGGTGCGTGAAGAGCGCGTAGTTCTGGAACACCATGCCCACACCCCGGCGCTGCGGCGGGATGTCGTTCATCCGCCGTCCATCGAAGCGGATCTCCCCGGCAGTAGGAGTCTCCAGGCCAGCGATCATGCGCAGCGTCGTCGTCTTTCCGCAGCCGGAAGGGCCGAGGAGGCAGGCCAGTCTCCCGCTGGGGATCTCAAGCGAGACGTCATCGACGGCGACCGTCGCGCCGAACTCCTTGCGCATCCGATCCAGGATGATGGTCGCCATTTACTTGACCAGCCCGAAAGTGAAGGCGCGCACGAGGTGCCGCTGGATCAGGTAACCAGCCCCCACAACCGGCAGGGAGGCCACGATCCCCAGCGCCGCCTGGGGCCCGTAGAAGCGGCCGACCGCCCCAGCGTAGTGGCTCACCTGGACGGGAATCGTTGTGGCGTGCCGGCTGCTGAAGACGAGCGCGAGAAGAAACTCCGTCCAGTTGAGGATGAAGACGAACAGGAGCGCGGCGGCGATCCCCCCCTTGACCATGGGGAGTGTGATCGTGAACAGCACGCGCCAACGGCTCGCGCCGTCGAGGAGTGCCGCCTCCTCGATATGACGGGGCACCCCGTCGATGAAGCCCTTGATCATCCACAGGGAGAACGCGGCGGTGAATCCCGTGTACATGAGCACCAGGCCCAGACGCGTGTCGATCAGGTCCAGCATCCGAAAATAGACCAGCAGGGGGATGGCGAAGGCAATGGGCGGAAACATCCGCGTCGTCAGCACGCTGAGCGGAAAGAGCGGCCCGCCGGCCCCATAGCGTGAGACCGCATAGGCGGCGAAGAACCCAATCGCCGTCGCCGCCACGGTGGCGACAGGAGCGATGATCAGGCTGTTGAGAAACGCCCGCGAGACGGATTCGGCGCTGCGCGTCATCTCGGCGATCGCGCCCACCGGATTGCCGACCTGGAAGAGGACCTGGTAGTTCGCCAACGTCGGCTCTTCGGGGATGAGGCGGGGCGGATAGGCCACCCACTCCCGGGGCGGTTTGAACGAGATCGAGAGCGTCCAGACCACCGGCAACAGGATGACGGCTGCGGCGAAGAGGGCGATCAGCCAACGGAGCGCGGCGAGAATCCTCATCGGATCGCCCTCTGCTCTAGTGGCTTCGTGGCCACCCGGGTGAGCATGGCAACCAGGACGAGAACGAGTACGGCCATGGCCGCAGCGTAGGAGAGTTGGCCGTAGACCGCGCTGAGCAGGTAGAGATAGAGCGAGAGACTCTCCGTGGCCGTGCCGGGCCCGCCCCGCGTGATGATGAATACCAGGTCAAAGATCTTGAAGGCTTCTAGTGCCCGGATGACGATGGCGATGAACACAATCGGCCGCAACAGAGGCAGCATGACAAGCCGGAAGACCTGCCAGCGACTCGCCCCAAGCGTCAGCGCCGCTTCCTGAGGCTCCTTCGGCAGCGCCCCCAGGCCGGAGTAGAGGATGAGGAACATGAAGGGGGTCCACTGCCAGACGTCCGCCAGGACAATGACGCCCAACGCGGAGATGGAGTGGCCGTACCAGTCGAAGGGGGCGTCCGCGCCGAGCAGCCGGCCGATCAGGTAATTGACCGGTCCCTTATCCAGGAAGAGCAGGAAGAAGACCAGACCGACAACCACCCAGGGCAGCATCATTGGATACAGGACGACCGAGGTCAGGAGTCGCTTCCCCCGGAAGTCCTGGCGGAACAACAACGCCAGCCCCAGGCCCAGCAGGAATTCCAGCGAGACGGAAACGCCGACGAGGCCGGCGGTGCGCAGGAGGGCTTCCCAAAAGCGGCGATCCTGCAGGACGCGGGCGTAGTTGCCCAGCCAAGCGAAGGGCGCCTGCCACCAGTCGACGCCCATGATCGGCTGCCAGTTCACCAGGCTGAGGTAGAGGACGATGATTGTAGGGATGATCAGCAGGAACCAGAGAAGGAATTGCAGAGGCGCGATCAGCGCCAGGGCAAAGACACGCTCCTGATTCAGCAGGGCGGCGAGGGAAGGTCCGGCGCTCCTGCGGGGTCGATCCACCGCCATCACCGGGCTGCGGGCGTGCGTCTAGATGTCAGCTCTATTGCCGCGTCCTCTCCTTACGAAGGGAATTTCCCTAGTTTCTTCCACAGGTCGCGGATCGTCGCCGGGTACCCCTGCCTCTCGCTGCGCCAGGCCTCGACCTGTCCCAGCCGGCCGAGGCGGTCGGTGGTCTTCTGCCACTCCGCCTCGGTGTCTTTCAGCGCCTGCGCGGGGGCCTTCTTCCCTGCGAACGCCTGCTGCAGGTTCAGGTTGAGCTTGTCCAGGTACTCATTGGCCCCCCGCAGGGAGATGTCCGGAAAGGCGTTCTGGGTCCCTTCGAGCAGGATGGGGAGGAGTTCGGCCCCATAGGCCTTCTTCATCACCTCGGCGTCGAACCACGGTTTGCGGAAGAGGTCCAGAGTGCCGACGCGGGCGATAGCATCCAGCCCCGTCTTCGGTCCGGTGAACCACTGGATGAACGCGTAGGCCGCTTCGGTGTTCTTCCCGTAACGGGAGACGCTGAAGCTCCAGCCCACCACATGCGGGACGGCCCGGACCAGTTGCCCGTTATGCGTGGTGCCCGGGACGGCCATGGCCCCGACCTTGCCGGCGATCTTGGAGTTCTTAGGATCCTCGGAGAACTTGCCCAGGGAGGGCCAAGCCCAGGCAAAGAACACCGCTCCCTGGGGGAATCGCGAGTACGCTACCGTCCAATCCCCAGTCACCGCTTCAGGGAGCATGTGGGTGCGCACCAGGCGGACCTGCTCCTCCAGTGCGCTCACACCTTCGGGTGTGGAGATCGTCGGGTCCATGTTGTCGTTGAAGTAAGCGCCGCCCCGGGACACGAAGCGTGAGGCCCAGGCGGTGTACGCGAAATACCGCTCGGCGTACATGTGCGCGCCGCGGATCCCCTGGTCGGGGCGGTCGAAGAAGGCCACCCACTCATCGAACTCCTTCCACGTCGTGGGCAGGGCCAGCTTGCGCCCATATTTGTCCTCGAAGCGTTTGGCTTCCTCGGGGGCATTCATCAGATCCTTGCGGTAGAAGCAACTAAACGCGTCGTCGTCGGCCCCCACCGCGTAGCGCCGTCCTTTGTAGGTCGTGGTGAAGCGGTCGAGCGGCGGCACGTAGGCGTTCGGTCCGTGATCGACCTCCGGATCGTACCGGCTGTAGAAGTCCGTCAGGTCGACGATCAGGCCGGCCTCGGCCATGTCCGCGATCCAGTTCACAAAGGTCAGGAAGATGTCGAAGTTGCCGGTCCGCACGACGGCCTCGTTGAGCGCCTTCGTGTAAATGTCCGGCTCGGCCCCGACTGCGGCGCTGACGAAATTCAGGCCGGTGAGGCGGTTCCACTCCTCAAGGGCGGGGACGATGTTATTGCGCTGCCCGGAGTGGTGCATGATGGTGAAGGTCTCGCCCCCCTTGAGTTTGCCCGCGTCCTTGAGGGCTTTGATCCCGTTGAGCGCCCGCTCTTCGGGCGTGGCGCCCGCGACGCGCGCCACGGGCGACTGGGGGGAAGGGGCACGCGTGGCTTGAGGCTGGCACGCGGCGATCAGGCTTGAACCCAGCACAAGGCCGCCCGCGGCAGCCGCCGACTTAAGGGCTTCCCGGCGCGTCAATTGAAGCCTCTCTAGACCCTTACCCATCACCTCTCCTCCTCTCCTCCGTCCCACGTGGCGAGACGCAGTTCTTCAGGATGGATGGAGGTCGATTTTCGGACCCCGAGGCCGCGAGCCCTGCGCGCGTTTCGCACAGCGAAACATCTTCGGAAGGAGGCCACGACGACGCGCGTGAAATAGAGCGAAAGGCCATTCGTGGGACGGTGTTTCATTGAGCAAGACAGCGACGGCCGCCCGGCCCGATGCGTACGGGATTCGGGCGGTGGAGCGAGCCGTGGCCATTCTCAAGGCCTTTTCCCCCGCCTCTCCCGAGATGGGTGTAACCGACCTGGCCCGGAAGCTGGGCCTCCACAAGAGCACGGTCCACCGGCTGCTCGTCACCTTGGAACGAGCGGGGTTTGTGCTCCAGGACGCCTTCACCGGACGCTACCGCCTCGGCCTGCCGCTCTTCGAATTGGGGAGCCTGGTCGTCACCAACATGGAACTGCGGCGGGTGGCCCGCCCCTTCATCGAGGACGCCCACCGCGCCAGCGGGGAGACGGTCCACCTGGCCATTCTCGACGAGGGCGAGGTCGTCTACATCGACAAAATCGAGAGCACGCGTCAGGTCCGCATGTCCTCCATGGTCGGCCGGCGGGCTCCGGCGCATTGCACCGGGCTGGGCAAAGCCCTGCTGGCCTGGCTGCCCGCGGGCGTTCTCGACCAGGTCATCCAACGCCGCGGCCTGCAGGCCTTCACGGCGCGCACCCTGACCTCTGCCGAAGAGCTGCGCAACCATCTGGCAATCGTGCGGCAGCGGGGTTACTCGATTGACGCCGGCGAGCACGAAGAACTCGTCCGCTGCGCCGCGGCGCCGGTGTTCGACCATACCAACCACGCCCTCGCGGCGGTGAGCATCGCCTCGGTGGGTGTGGATGTGGCATCGCCTCGCTTCAAGGAGTACGTAGCGTTGATCCGGAACTGTGCGCGATCGATCTCCGACGCGTTGGGGCACGGACGCGCCGTGCCGGCCGCGGGAGGGGCGGATGCGGATCGGGTCATACCTCGCGGGTGACCGGACAACCTGGGGTGTGATCGACCCAGAAGGAGCGATCGACGCGCCTCCTCTCCTGGCGGCGGCCGGCCTCACCGCGGCAGCGGATCTGCGGGCGTTCCTCGCCCGTGGGGGAACGGCCTCCCAACTCGCATCGGCCATCCGGCAGAGAGATGGTGAGAATGCGCGGCGACCGATCGGCGAGGTCCGCCTTCTCGCTCCCATCCCGAACCCCTCCAAGATCGTCTGCATGGGGCTGAACTTTGAGGACTACCGCCGCATCCTCGGCCTCGAGTACCTGGCCGTCCCCCAACTCTTTCTCAAGGCGCCATCCGCCGTGGTGGGCCCGGACGCCGTCGTCGAGATCCCAGAGGGTTACGGGTCGGTCTTTCACGAGTTCGAGGTTGGAGCGGTGATCGGCCGGCGCATCCGCGAGGTGTCTGAAGCCGAGGCGGAGGGTGCGATTTTCGGCTACACGATCGTCAACGACCTCGTCCTCCACGACGTCGAGCTCCTGACGCGCGAGTACCAGCAGTGGGCGAAGAACTGCGACACGTTCGCGCCCATGGGCCCCTGGATCGCGACGCCGGACGAGGTGCCCGTCGATCGGGCGCGCATGATCCGCCGCCGCAACGGAACGGTAGAAGCTGAATCCAGCATGGGGCAGATGCGACGAGGGATGCCCGAGATGATCGCCTTCGTCACGACGTTCATGACCCTCGAGCCAGGGGATCTCGTCACCTCCGCCTCGCCGCCGGCGGGGCCGTTCAATCCTGGCGATGTCCTCGAGGTCGAGGTCGAGGGCATCGGCGTTCTCCGCAACAGGGTGGTAGGCCGCCGCGTGGCCCGGGAATACGCGCACGCCCTGGGGCTGTGATGGAAGACGCCATCTCCGTCCTGGGTCGGACGGGTCTGCTGCCGATCGCCCGCGGGCTCGACTCGTCCGATCTCCGCCGCACCGCTGCCCTCCTCGTCGAGGAGGACCTCCCTCTCCTCGAGGTGACGATGAACACGCGCGGCGCCGCGTCGCTGATCCGGGAGTTGCACGAGGCATTCGAGGGCCGGCTGGTCCTCGGAGCCGGCACGGTGCTGGATCCCGTCCTGGCCGAGACCGCCGTCGATGCGGGCGCCGTGTTTCTCGTCTCACCGCACTGGGATCCCGAGCTGGCTGCCGCGGCCCGCCGCCTGGGCGTCCCGCTCATCCCCGGCGCGTTCACGCCGACGGAGATTCTGGCGGCGTGGCGGGCGGGGGCGGCCATGGTCAAGGTGTTCCCCGCCGTGGCGGGAGGGCCGGAGTATCTGCGCCAGCTGCGTGGACCCCTGCCCGAGATCCCCTTGCTGCCCACGGGCGGCATTACCGTCGATAATGCGGCCGAGTTTATCGCAGCGGGAGCCGCCGCGCTGGGCGTGGGAGGCAGTCTCCTACGCTCCGAGGGAGCTGATCCGGCGCGGCTGCGCGCCCAGATCACCGCCTTCAAAACGGCCGTCGCGGAAGGCAGGCGGGCTCGTGCCTGACGTGATCACCATGGGCGAAACGATGCTCCGGCTCTCCGCCCCCGTAGGCGTCGCCCTCGAGGACGCTCCCTACTTCCTGGTCCATGTGGCCGGGGCCGAATCCAACGTCGCCGTGGCGACGAGCCGGTTGGGCACCAGTGCCGGGTGGGTCTCGCGTCTCGTGGACAATCCGCTGGGCCGCCGTATCCACAACCAGATCCGCGGGCAGGGGGTCGACGTCTCCCGTGTCCTCTGGACGCGCAACGACCGCATCGGGACGTACTTTGTCGAACTCGGCCGCACGCCCCGCGCCGGCCGCATTCTCTACGACCGGGCCGGGTCGGCGATGGCCGGCATCGACCCGGACCAGGTGGACTGGTCCTATCTGCGCCAGGGGCGCGTCCTGCACCTGACCGGCATCACCCCCGGACTCGGCCCCTCCTGCCTGCGGCTGGTGACGCGGGCGCTTGAGGAGGCGAGGGGCGGGGGTCAGATCGTCTCCTTCGACGTCAACTACCGGGCCCGTCTGTGGGGCGTCACGGAGGCCGTCACCGTCCTCAGCCCGCTCCTGCGTCAGGTGGGGATTCTGATCAGTACATCGGCGGATGCGCACCGGCTCTTCGGCATCGACGGCGGCGCGGTGGAGGTGGCCGAGGCCTTGCGGGACCGCTTCGGGGCGGGGATGACCGTCGTCACGAGCGGCGTGCACTTTGCCGCCGTGGACCGCGCGAGGACCTATCAGCGCGAAGGCTACGCGGTGGAGGCTCTCGACCGGATCGGCGCGGGGGACGCATTTGCGGCGGGCTTTCTGCACGGATACCTGTCGGAAGGGATCGAGCAGGGCCTGGCCTACGGAGCCGCCCTGGCGGCGCTGAAGCACACCTACTACGGCGACACCGTCTGGGTCTCCCCGGAGGACGTCCAGACACTGCTCATGGGGGAGGATGTCTGGAGGTAGGAGGCGGGGATGAGGGTCAAGGGCCGGGTGGCGATCGTGACAGGGGCGGCGATGGGCATCGGCAAGGGCATCGCCACGGTGCTCTCACGCGAAGGCGCCAAGGTGGCCGTGGCCGACATCAACGAGGAGGAAGGGAAGCGGACCGTCGACGAGCTGGCGCGGAGAGGGGGCGAAGCGCTCTTCGTGGGCACCGATGTGGCCGATGAAGGACAAGTGCGGACCCTGGTCGACCAAACCGTCGAGGGGTTTGGGTCGCTCTCAATCCTGGTGAACAACGCCGCCGTCGGCGTGTACACTCCGGTGCATGAGACGACGCTGGAGAATTGGGAGCGCTGTTTGCGGGTCAATCTCACCGGGCCGTTCCTCTGCGCGAAGTACGCCCTACCGCACCTCCGCGCCGCCGGGAAGGCCGCCATCGTCAACATCGCCTCCGTGCACGCCTACCAGAACGTGGGGGGGACCGCCCCCTACGCGGCCAGCAAAGGAGGCCTGGCCGCCCTCACGCGCGTAATGGCGATCGACTACGCGCGCGAGGGAATCCGCGTCAATGCCATCTGCCCCGGCTGGGTCTACACGCCGCTGATCGAGGGGATCTTCCGCGAATCCGGTGACTTCGAAGGGATGAAACGGACGGTCACGCAGCGCCAGTTACTCGGCCGCCTGGGGACGCCCGAGGACATCGGCAACGCCGTGCTCTACCTCGTCAGTGACGAGTCGGGGTTCGTCACGGGGACCTCGCTCTTCGTCGATTCCGGGCTGACGGCGCTGTTGGAAACATGGTAGACGACTCCGGTCTCGGTGAGCGGACGGCGGCCGTCCAGGGCGCGCTGGCGGCGCAGGGGATGCGGGCCCTCTTCTGCCGGCAGCCCGAGAACCTGGTCATGCTGGCAGGCTACTGGCCGGTCATCGGCCGCTCCGCGATCCTGCTCCCCGCCGACGGTGCACCGATCCTGTTCGCGCCCGAGATGGAGCGCGAGGCGCTGGCGCGCACGTTCATCGCCGACGTTCGGACCTTTCCGGTGTGGAAGCTGGAGGATCCCCCGCCCGAGGAAAGTCTGAAGCGCCTGGCCCGCGACGCCGCGGCAGCGCTGCGATTGGGAGGGACTCAGGTCGGTGCGGAGCAGAGTCCCGACGAGGATCTCACACCCACACAAAAGGTGACTGAGCCCTGGTTCCCGGCACGGCCGGCCGCGGAGGTGCTTGCCGCTCTTGGCGCGGAGGTTGTCGACGCCTCGCCGCTGCTGCGAGAGCAGCGCGCTCGGAAGACGGGGACGGATCTCGGCCGTCTCCGGATCGCCAATGAGATCGCCCGCTTTGGGATCCGGGCCTTCTACGCAGCGGTGGACGAGGGCCGCACGGAGGCGGAGGTGGCGGCGGACGTGGAACGGGCGATTGTGGCCCAGGGATCGGGCCACAAAGGGACCATTCACGCGCGCGGGGAGGCCCTCGTCTTCTCCGGCGTGGACCGGCTGTTTCGTTTCGGCTGGGGGTTTGCACCGACGACGGCGCGCCGGCTGGAGCGCGGCGACCTGGTCATGCTTGAGCTCTCCACCGTCGCCGACGGCTACTATTCGGACCTCACCAGGATGGCCACCGTCGGATCGCCCTCGGCCCAGCAGCAGGACCTCCTCGATGCGGTGGCCGCCGCGCAGCAGGCGGCCGTCGCGGCCGTCCGCCCTGGCGTCAGCGGCGATGCGGTCGACCGCGCCGCCCGCGAGGTGCTCCGGCAGAGAGAGTTCGAAGAGTACTTCATTCACCTCACCGGCCACGGTCTGGGATTCCGCTACCACGAGGGCGTCCCGCTGCTGTATCCGGGGGCAGACGGAGTGTTGGCCGAGGGGATGGTCACCAGCATCGAACCGGGAATCTACGCGCGCACCTTCGGCGGCGTGCGGATCGAAGAGAACGTGGCGGTGACCGGCGACGGAGCAGAGGTCTTATCGGCCTGAGGGAGTCGACGCACGAGATGCATCACCATCATGAAGGGGGGTAGGGGAAGATGAGGGGATGGGGGAGCAGGCACATGATGCGACAGGGGGGACTGGTCTTCGCGGCGACGGCAATCATCGTCGCGGCGCTGGCCGTCACCGGCCCGCAGACCATGGGCGGGGCCGCCCCCGTGACCTACGCGAAACCGGTGGCGCTGAAAGCCGGATCCCAGGCGCCCTGCAGCGGGCTGAAGTACAAGGCGGGCAGTGCGGCCCGCATCGCCTACATGCCTCCGGCCACGGAGTTCAATTACTACATCGCGATCGGCGAGGGCGTCAAGGCCCGCGCCAAGGACCTCGGCGCCAGCACGTTCATGCTCGCCCCGCAGAGCGGCAACGACATCAACGGACAGATGGGGATGATTCAGGACGTCATCAGCCAGCGAGTCAGCGGGATCATCCTCTCCACCCACGATGAGCACGCGGCGGCACCCCTGGTCAAACAGGCGGTCGCGGCAGGCATCGCCGTCGTGATCGTCAACTCGGACATCGCGAACTTCCCATCGCCGGTGCAGGGGGTGGTGGGATACAAACAGCGCAAGGGCACCTTCAAGATCGGCCAGTACGCGATCAAGCTGCGCGCCGGGAAGCCCACCGCGGTCGGGATCCTCGAGGGCGCGCCCGGGTACCACTCCACCGAGCGCGTCGGCGGGTTCGTGGACGCCATCAAGGCGGCCTCGAACTTCAAGGTCGTCTCCAGCCTCAACGGCAACTGGAACGTCGACGGAGGCAACAAGGCAGCCCAGGACATGCTGCAGGCCCATCCGGACGTCCAGCTCATCTTCGCCGCCAACGATTATGAAATCTTCGGCGCGGCCAAGGCCGCGGCGGCGTTGAAGAAGTCCGGGCTGATCCTGCTGGGGAACGACGGCGACACAGGCGCCGGACTCGAGCCGATTGCTACCGGCGAGGTGACCGCGACCGTGAACACGACGCCCTTCGAGATGGGCCGGCAGGCGATGCAGGTGATGATGGACTGCCTGACCGGCAAGTTCAAGGGAGGCTACGTCGAGACGCCGACGGTCATCGTCGACCGGGGCAACGTTCGCTCCTTCCTCTGTCACCCGGAGCGACTCTATCCCAAGCCCGCGAAAGCCTATTCCTGCCCGTGAAGTCAGACCGCGAGGGCGGCCCGTCAGGTCTTCCCACGACCGGGGCCGCCCTGGCCTTTCGGAGCGACCCGCTCTGGGAACTGCAGGGCATCTCGAAGGCCTTTCCGGGGGTCCAGGCGCTCAGCGGTGTCTCGCTCGCCCTGTACCCCGGCGAGATTCATGCGCTGGTCGGAGAGAACGGCAGCGGCAAGTCGACGCTCGCCAAGGTGCTCGCCGGCGTGCACCCGCCCGATGCCGGGGAGATCCGGTTCAGCGGGACACCGGTGACGCTGCCCCACCCCATCGCCGCGCGCGAGCGGGGCGTTGCGACGATCTACCAGGAGTTCTCCCTCGTCCCCACGTTGAGCGTCGCCGAGAACATCTGCCTGGGCCGTCTTCCCGGGCGGGGCGCCGCGTCCGTGCCGCTCGTGGATTGGGCGCGGATGCGCACGCTCGCCGCCGAGATTCTCGAACAGCTGGGGATCCGGGTGGACGTCGATGCCCCGGTGCAGACCCTCTCCGTTGCCGAACAGCAGCTCGTCGAGATATCCAAAGCGATCCTGGCCGATTCCCGTCTGTTGATCATGGACGAACCGACCACCGCGCTGGCCCTTGACGAAACGCGGCGGCTCCACGATCTCATCCGCCGGCTGGCCGGCCGCGGGCGGGCCATCCTCTACATCTCGCACCGCCTGCATGAGGTGATGGCCCTGGCCGACCGGGTGACCATCTTGAAGGATGGACATCTGGTGGGCACCCGGGAGATCGGCGATGTGGACCTGAATACGGTCATCCGCCTGATGGTCGGGGCCGAGATCGCCGAGCACTACCCCAAGGAACGGCACACGACGGACCGGCCGCTGCTAGAAGCGCGGGATCTGCGGACCACCCGCGGCGCCAATGGGGTCACCTTCTCGCTTTTCCGCGGCGAGGTCTTGGGCCTGGGCGGCGTCGTGGGCTCGGGGAGGACGGCGATCGCCCGCGCGCTGACGGGGGTCGATCCGCCGGTCGCGGGCAGTCTGCTGCTCGAGGAGCGGCCGGTGCGGTTCGCCTCCCCCGCCGAGGCCACGGCCGCGGGGATTGCGCTGGTTCCGGAGAACAGGAAGGCCGATGGGCTCTTTTGGAACTTCACCGGCGTGGGCAACATCACCATCTCCCGCCTGAGCGCCCTGCTGCGCGGGGGGTTGATGAGCCTCCGACGGGAGCTGGAGCTGGGCCGATCGCTCCTCACGCAACTGCGCATCGATCCGGCGGCGGAGTGGCGCAACGTCCGGTCGCTTTCCGGCGGCACGCAGCAGAAGGTGATGATCGCGCGGTGGCTCTTTGGCCAGGCCAAGGTGCTGGTCCTGGATGAGCCCACCCAGGGCATCGATGTGGGGGCCAAGGTGGAGGTGTACCGGCTGATCAATCAGATGACGGCCCGGGGCCTCGGGGTAATTCTGATCAGTTCCGACTACCGTGAGCTGCTGGCGATGAGCGACCGGGTGGCGATCATCCGGGAGGGCCGCGTCGCCCGCCTGGCACCTCCGGCAGAACTGGACGAGTACGCGATCATCGCCAGCGCCCCCGCCGCGGCTCCTGCTGCCGGAGCAGTAGGATGACCTTCCGCTCGCTGCGCGTCTTCGGCTCGGCCCTCATCGGGCCGCTCGCCGCCCTCTTGATCTCGGCCTTCGTGATCAGCCTGACCACGGACCGGTTCCTGGACACGCGCAACCTCTTGAACGTCTCCCTGCAGGTGAGCATCATCGCCATCATGGCCATCGGCTCGACCATCGTCATCCTCACCGGCGGGATCGACCTCTCGCCCGGCTCGATGGTCGCCCTGTTGACGATGTTGGTGGCCATCTTTGTGAAGTTCGACGGCCTGCCGCTGGTTCTGGCCATTCCCCTCATCGTCGTACTCGGCTGCGGGTTGGGGGTGATCAACGGGGTGATGGTGGCCTTCCTGCGCATTCCGTCGTTCATCGCTACCCTGGCCACGCTCACGGCGTACAAGGGGTGGTCGTTCTTGTACCACAACGGCTCGCCCATCTTCTCTGTCTCTCCGGCCCTGGAGCCCATCTTTTACGGTTCGCTGTGGGGGATCCCGCTGCCGTTCTATTACGTGCTGGTCTGCTACCTGCTCGCCTACATCTTTCTCCAGTACACGATTCCCGGCCGCGAGATCTACGCCGTGGGAGGCAATGAAGCCGCGGCCCGCCTCTCTGGGATCAAGGTGCGGCGTATTCATATGCTGGCCTACATCATCGCCGGAGGCACCGCGGGGCTGGCCAGCGTGGTCATGGCCGCGCGACTGAACTCCGGGTCCCCCAACTACGGGGCCGGGATGGAGCTGCAGGCGATCGGCGCGGCGGTCATCGGCGGCGCGAGTCTCACGGGAGGCTTCGGGAACGTGATCGCCACCTTCATCGGGGCTCTGACGATCGCCGTCGTCCAGAACGGCCTGAATCTCAACGACGTATCCACCTCCTGGCAGGGGATCACCCTGGGGGTGATCATTGCCGCTGCCGTGGGCATCGATCGCTGGCGCGGCGAGGTGGGAAGCCTGCTCCGGCGGCTGGTGCGGGGAGGCCGTGGGAAGGAGGAGGCGCCTCCCTTGCCCGCGGAGCCGCACTCTGCGTCGCCGGAGCCCCGGATCACCGTGAAGACCGGGCCCGCCGCCGGCGACCAGGACGACTCGTAGCCGTAACCGCCGGGGAGGGCGGAACGATGTACACGTACGGACGCAAGGTGGGATGCCGCATCTCCCTCGACTACACGTACAAGGGCATGCGCGTGGCATTTCTGGAGAACGAGACCCTCCGCGTGGGCGTTTTGGTCGACAAAGGCGCCGATATCTTTGAATTCACCTATAAGCCCCGCGATCTCGATTTCATGTGGCAGTCTCCAATACCGATGCGCCGGCCCTATGTCGCCACCAGCGCTCTCCCCGAAGGCGCCTTTCATGACTACTTCTACGGAGGATGGCAGGAGGTGCTGCCGTCGGCCGGATGGGCAGATCAGCCCTACCTCGGCACCTATCAGGGCCTGCACGGGGAAGTCTCCCTCCTGCCGTTCGAGGCTCAGGTCGAGGAAGACTCACCAGAGCAGGTGAACCTGCGGTTGCACACGCGCCTCTACCGCAGCCCGCTGGCGCTGGAGCGCACGATGTCGCTGCGGCGGGAGGCGCCCGTCCTCACCATCGCGGAGCGGCTGGTGAATGAGGCGCCCACTGAGTACGCGATCATGTGGGGGCACCACCCCGCGTTCGGCGAGCCCTTCCTGGATGACAGCTGCGTCGTGGAGACGCCGGCGCAGACCATTCGGGTGCTGGCGTTTCACCGCAACGGTCTCTGGGAGCCGGGCGACGGCTACGCATTTCCGATGGTGAAAAACCGCCGCAGCGGCCTCCTGGAGGATGTCACGCGCGTCCTCTCCCGAGCGACGGGCTCCGTCGACGTGATTTCCTTCTGGGGTTTGGAGGAGGGCTGGTACGCGCTGACCAATCGGCGCCGGCGCGTCGGATTTGGCCTGGCCTGGGACCGGAGTCTCTTCCAGTGCCTCTGGATGTGGCAGGTCTACGGCGGCCACGACGACTATCCGTGGTACGGCCGGACCTACAACTGCGCCCTCGAGCCGTTTACGAGCTGGCCCCCGGCAGGAGTTCCCAACGCGATCCAAAACGGCACCGCCCTGGTCATGAAACCTCACCAGGAGATTGAGACCACGCTGGCCGCCGTTGCCTACGAGGGGGAAGGGGTGTCCAGAATCACCCAGGCAGGCGATGTGCGGCTTCGTTGAGCTTCAGTTGGTGGGGGTTACAGTCACCGCCAGCATCCCGCGGAATCGAGATCGGAGCAGGCGCTGAATGGTCTCGACCGCCTCTGGCCGATGGGGGCCGAGGGTGACGAGATAGACCGTTCCCCCTTCTCGCACCACGGCGGCGAAGGCAAACCCTGTGATCCGCACAGCTCTGGCCAGACGGTCTGCCTCATGCTGCGAAGCGAACGTCCCGAACCGTAGCTGCGCGTACCCACCGGCCAGGGGCCGTAGCTGGGGATTGAAGTTGAGTTGAGTCAGTGCGATAAGGCGGCGTTCCGCGACTGCAATCGGCACCGTCTCCGAGACGACCACGAAGTGAGGTAAGATGGGCTCTTCTCTCGCCACGATCCCTGCGGCAAAACCGGCGAGCGCGAGGTGGTTGACGATCTCGACGGCGCGATCCCGATCAGCGACCGGCCCAACCTGGATCATGAACTGAGGGCCCTGTTCCGTCGGGAGGGGGGTCGGGATCTGTACGATTGCCGGCTCAGGGTGAGTGGGCACAGATGGGGGGGGCGTCGCCGCCACCCTCTTCTCCGTCCTGTCGATGGGTGGTGACGGGGCCGACGTCCGAAGCGGTATGGCTGGAGTGGGTAGAGTGGGTGGACGCGGCGGCTCCACTCGACGGACGGGATGCACGCCTCTGCCCTGTTGCCCGGAGCCCCTGCGTTCCTGGTGCGCTTGAGGCGCGGGCGTCATCAGAACGGTCGGGGGAGCAGAGCCGGAACCGCGATCCTCGGCTACGGGTGTGAATGGACCATCAGTGTCGGGTGCGTCCGTAGAGATCATGGCGCTCGACGGAGGCTTCGACGGCAGAGCCAGCAGGAAGAGGAGGCTTCCGCCCAGGAGAGCGCCGACTACGACACTGGTCGCAAACGCCACATCGAACCGCTTCATGTGCTACCGACACGCTCCCCACCAGGCCATTGCGATACCGTCCGGGACAACGTCCTCGAAGCGCACCGTGCCTTTGAGGAGGCCGAGTTTTCGATACGCTTCATTCATGACCAGGATGTTTTCCCTTCTAATGCTGGGCCAGTAGACCGCAGGCTGGACTTTGGCGATGTTCGCGTACACCTCGGGTCCCAACCC